>NZ_JBHSMM010000002.1:0-628234 GCF_042655685.1 Rhodanobacter ginsenosidimutans
GGTACGCAGGGTCATGGATGTGGTTTCCTTCCAGGGCATGAAGTGGCACCTCGACCGCGTCAGAAATCAGCAGCGAGGTGTAACCCATGTCCTGGCACATCTGTTACCTGTGTCTCCGGTCCATACAGGCCACGCAAGAGAAAAGTAACTCGAGCGCCGTAGGCGATCGAAAGCTCTGGCTTTTGCTCGTGCTTTTGATCTGCTTGCGCCGAAGCGCAACCAAAAAGCATCGCGACTGAAGTCGCTCCTACAAACAGCAAAAGCATCGCGCACGACCGAAGGAAGTCCCTTGTGGACGGGTGCGCTCCTACAGAGTTCACGCGATCCGAAGGCCGCATACAACAAGCCGGCGCGATGAATCTCACCTGAGCCCACTCGCCTGCCACCACGTAATTTTTTCACGCCGCACGCTATTCGTTGACCTGGGCAGGCCGCGGCACATTCGCCGGCGGCCGGCAACAGGAGATGGCGATGACGCGCAGCCGGAAAATCGTGGCCTGGATCGTGGGCGTGCTGCTGGCGCTGATCGTGGTGCTGGTCATCGTGATCGCGCTGTTCGACTGGAACCGGCTGAAGCCGTTCATCAACGACAAGGTGAGCCAGGCGATCGGGCGACCGTTCGCCATCAATGGCGACCTCACCGTGGACTGGAAGCGTGAGCGCGATGGCGGCGGGATCGCCGCGTGGGTGCCGTGGCCGGAATTCACTGCGCGCGACATCACCATCGCCAACCCCGAATGGGCCGAGCAGCCGCGGTTCGCCACATTGCAGGCGTTGCGCTTCCGGTTGTCACCGCTGCCGCTGCTGGCGCATCGCATCGACGTGCCGTGGCTGCAACTCGTGCAACCGACCGTGGACCTGCAGCGCGACAAGCAGTCACGTGCCACGTGGGACTTCACCCTCCCGAAAAGCAGTGCGCCATCGGCGTGGCAGTTGAACCTGGGCACGATCGGGTTCGACCGCGGCAACGTGACACTGGATGACGCAGTCAGCAGCATCAAGCTGAAGGTGGCGATCGAGCCGTTGCAGGACGCGATCCCGTACGACCAGATCGTGGCCCAGCAATCCACCGAAGCGCGCGAACAAGCCAGCAAGACGGTTGGTGCCGCCGCGAAGAAAACCCTGGCGATCAGCGCAGACAAGGACGACGCCGACCACAAGATCGGCAAGCCGCGCGCTTCCACCGCTTATCTGTTTGGCTGGACGGCCACCGGGACTTACCAGGGCAATCCGGCCAAGGGCCACGGCAAGACTGGCGGCGTGCTGGCGCTGCAAGACGCCAGCGAGCCGTTTCCGCTGCAGGCCGACGCGCATATCGGCGATAGCCATATCGCGCTGGTCGGCACGCTGACCGACCCGATGCATCTGGGCGCGCTCGACGTGCGGCTGTGGTTCTCCGGCACCAGCATGGCCAAGCTCTATCCGCTGACCGGCATCACCCTGCCCGACACGCCGCCCTACGCCACCGAGGGCCATTTGAAAGCCACGTTGAAGAAGGGCAACAGCCGCTATAGCTACGAGGATTTCCGCGGCCGCGTGGGCGGCAGCGACCTGGCGGGCAATCTATTGTTCGTCACCGGCGGCGAACGGCCCAAGCTCAGCGGCGACCTGCATTCGAAATTGCTGCAGTTTTCCGATCTGGCGCCGTTGGTCGGCGCCGACTCGAACGCATCCAAGCAGCGGCGTGGCGACGCCACCGCGCAACCGGCGGGCAAGCTGCTGCCGGTGGAACCGTTCCGCACGGATCGCTGGCGCGCGATGGACGCGGACGTGAAGTTCAGCGCCGATCGCATCGTGCACGGCGAAAGCCTGCCGATCGATTCGCTGAGCACGCACCTGCAGTTGAACGATGGCCTGCTCCGGCTCAACCCGCTGCGCTTCGGCCTGGCTGGCGGCAGCGTCGGCAGCACCTTGATGCTGGATGGCAGCCAGTCGCCGATGCAGGGCGCGATCGATCTCAACGCACGCCACCTGAAACTGAAACAACTATTCCCCACCTTCGAACCGATGCGCACCAGCTTCGGCGAAATCAATGGCGACGCCGCGCTGAAGGCGCATGGCAACTCGGTGGCTGCGCTGCTGGGCAGCGCCGACGGCGAGCTGAAGCTGCTGATGAATGACGGCGCGATCAGCAAGACCTTGCTGGAAACGGCCGGCCTCAACGTTGGCAACGTCATCATCGCGAAACTTTTCGGCGACAAGACGGTGGAGATCAACTGCGCCGCCGCCGACATGGCGGCGAAGGACGGCTTGTTCGACATGCGGTTGTTCGTGTTCGACACCAGCGACGCGGTGATCAACGTGGACGGCACGGTGGACTTCGCCACCGAGCAACTCGATCTGGACGTCAAACCCCACACCAAGGGTTTCCGCATCCTGTCGCTGCGCTCGCCGCTCTACGTCAAGGGCACGCTGAAGAATCCGAACGTGGGCGTGCACGCGGGACCGTTGCTGGCACGCGGTGCCGGCGCGGTGGCGCTGGGCGTGGTGGCCGCACCGGCCGCCGCGCTGCTGGCGTTGATTGCGCCCAGCCATGACGAGGAAGGCGAGAACACCTGCCGCGCGGTGCTGGAACAGCTTCGGCAATCGGGCAAGATGCCGTCGACCAAGGGCACAAAATAGCGGCCAGCCCGGTGGGAGCGACTTCAGTCGCGATGCGCTTTCTTTGGAGTCCCAGGGCAGAAGCATCGCGACTGAAGTCGCTCCCACAAAAGGCCGCCAACCCCCCAGACCAGGCGCTAGAATGCCGCCACCTCTCCCTGTGAAATCCCCATGCAAGCCGTCAGCCGGGCCCGCCTGCAGATCCACTTCTGCGTAGTGCTGTGGGGATTTACCGCCATCCTGGGCAAGCTGATCACGCTGCCCGCGCTGCCGCTGGTGTGGTGGCGCATGGTGCTGGTGGCGGCGGCGCTGCTGGCGATGCCGCGCGTCTGGCGCGGCTTGCGCGCGATGCCGGCGCGATTGCGCTGGGCCTACGCCGGGATCGGCGTGCTGGTGGCGCTGCACTGGCTCACGTTCTACGCCGCGATCAAGCTGTCCAACGCCTCGGTCGGCGCCACCTGCATTGCGCTGGGGCCGGTGTTTCTGGCGTTCATCGAGCCGTGGCTGGCACGCCGCCGGTTCGACCCGCGCGAACTGCTGATCGGCGTGGCGGTGGTGCCGGGCGTGGCGCTGGTGGTCGGTGGCGTGCCGCACGAGATGCGCATTGGCCTGGCGGTCGGTGTGCTGTCGGCGCTGTTCGTGGCCTTGTTCGGCTCGCTCAACAAACGGCTGGTGGATCATGGCGACCCGCTCACGGTGACCTGCATCGAGCTGGGTACCGGCGCGGTGTTTCTGACCGCGCTGGCGCCGCTGCTGCCGCACACCGGGCCGGCGTTCGTGCTGCCAGGCCTGCATGATTCGCTGTTGCTGCTGGCGCTGTCGTTCGGCTGCACCTTGTTGCCGTTTGCACTGGCGCTGGTGGCGTTACGGCACATGAGCGCGTTCGGCACGCAGATGGTGACGAACCTGGAACCTGTCTACGCGATCGTGCTGGCGATCGTGCTGCTGGGCGAGCAGCGCGAGCTGGATCACGGATTTTATGCGGGCGTGGTGGTGATTCTGGCCGCGGTGTTCGTGCATCCGTTGCTGCACCGGCGCCAACGCGCCACCAAGCAACCGGAGCTGCTGGCCACAGCCGAGCATCACGGCATGGTGGATTGAGCCGCCGGACCGTACCGGCGCATCAACCAGACATGAACTCCGACACGCGATCCCGGCCACGGTGCTTGGCCTGGTACAGCGCGGTATCCGCGCGGCGGATCACGTCTTCGACGGACGCCGCTTCGTCGCCGATCCACACCATGCCGATGCTCAGTGTCACCGTGAAGTGTTGCGCGCCCCAGCGATGCGGCTGGGCGCTCACCGCCGACTGGATGGTGGCCATGCGCTCGATCGCCGCTTTCCGGCTGATGTTCGGCAACACCACCAGCAACTCTTCGCCGCCATAACGGCCCACGCGGTCGCCATCGCGCAATTGCGACTGCAGGCGCTGGGCGATCGTCAGCAAGGCGGCATCGCCAGCCTGGTGGCCGAACGTATCGTTGATGCGCTTGAAGTGATCGACGTCGACAAGACCCACCGCCAGCCCGGCGGCATGCCGCCCTGGCGACTCCAGCCGGGCGGCGAGGCGTTCCAGAATGGCGCGGCGATTGTGCAGCCCGGTGAGGCTGTCGTGGGTGGCCTGCTGGTAGAGCTCGGCACGCGTGCGTTCGAGCTCGCGCTTCTCCTCGGTGAGCTCGGCCGTGCGCCCGCTCACCAGCGCTTCGAGCTGACGGTTCTGGCGCAGCAGGCGGCGCGAATACCAGCGCCAGATGATGGCCAGCAACAGCGCCAGCAACAGCACTTCGACCAGGTACACCCACCACATTTCCCACCACGGTCGTGGAATGTGGAAATCGACATAGGTCGACGCCGAGGTCGTGCGATGGTCGTCGTCCAGCGCCTGGATTTCCAGCCGGTAGTTGCCGGAGGACAAACCGGTGAAATTGATGACATACGAATGCGTGTCGACCCAGTCCGACCCGCTGAGCCGGTAACGGAAACGCGGATTGCCGTTGGCGGACCCACCCAGCACGGCATAGCGCACGGTCAGCGGCGCGGCGTGGCCATCCATGTTCACCTCACCGCCCGCTTCCACCGGCGCGTCGCCTTGCGTCACCGAGGTGATGGCGACCGTGTGCGGGCTGCGCGCGACCATCTCCTGCGAATGCAGGATGTGGCTCACGCCGACGGGCGAACCGATCCACACCGAGCCGTCGGTGTCCTCGAAGAATGCGTTCTGGTCGGCCTCGTCCCACAGCAGGCCCTCGTCGCGTGACAGGTGGGTCCAGTAGCGGCCGTCGAAAATATCCACGCCACCGCCACCGCCCACCCAGATCCATCCGCGCTGGTCGCGCCGGATGAAATACGCCAGCGTGTTGTCCAGCCAGGCGTCCACGATCGGGGCAATATCCAGTTGGTCGCCGTGCACCGACGCACGCCAGACACCCGGCTCGTTGGCGCCCAGCCACAGGCTGCCATCGGCATCCACCGCCACTGCGCTGAACCCGGCCACCGGGCCCTTGCCGCGGGTTTGCATGCGGCTCCATTGCCCGCCGGCATAGCGCAGCACGCCGGTATTGCAGGCAAACCACAGCGTGCCGTCGTCGCCCTCGGCAATGTCGGAGCATTGGCGATCGGTGGTCTGCGCCGCCGCAACGCGCTGAACGGCGGCGTCTTCGCCATCGAGGTAGTAGATGCCGTTGACGGTGGCGATCCACAGACGCTGTTGCCGATCGACGCGCAACGTCTTGATGAAAGCGGGCAGCCGCGCCACCAGCCGGGTGCCACCGCTGGCCGGGTCGAAACGCAGCAGCCGGTGATCGTACAAACCGATCCAGATGCCGCCGTCGGCCGCCTTGGCCAGCGACAGCGCCTGTCGCGGCAATGGATCGATGCGCACCGGCCAGGGTTGGAGCCGGGTTTTTCCGTGCTCCAGCACGCTGCCGCCCAGTTCGTTGCCGAACCACATGTGGGTGGCGTCGGCACGCAGGATCGACCAGTTCGGCAGACCCTGCATGCCCTGCGTTTCTCCCCAGCCCTCGACCGTGCCGTAACCGGCCCAGCGCGCGATGCCGCGCCCGTAGGTGCCCAGCCAGAAACTTCCCTGCGTGTCGAACATCAACGCGTTGATGTTGATGTCGGGCAGGCCGTTGCGGCTGTCGATCAGCGTCCAGCCCGCGTCGCTCCAGCGCGCGATCCCATGATTGACGGTGGTGAGTACGCGGCCCTGGCGGTCTTCGACGAAACGGCCATCGTCCTTGACCACGCCGGTCGCGCTCTCGGGCAGGTCACGCGCAGTGAAACGCGTCGCCCCGGCCAGCCGCACGCTGACATGCCGCGTGCCGCGCAGCCACAGGTTGCCCGCCCGATCCAGCAGCATGCCCATCCAGCCATCCGCGGGCACACCCTGCCGCGGCCCGTGCAACACGACTTGCCCATGGCCGGAAGCATCGAGGCTGCACACCGCCGTGCCACAGCCCAGCCACAACCGGCCCTGCGCCAGATAGGCGGTGGTGATGCGACGCAACGCCGGCAGTGCGGCGAGCTGCGCCGCGTCGAACATCGGCTGCAATCGCCAGGGCTGTCCTTGGCCATCCTTCCCTCGGCCATCGCCCGAAAGCGCCATCAGCTCGTCATTGCGCACCAGCAGCACGCGCCCGTCATCCAACATGACCAGCGGGCGCCCAACATCGACCACCAGCGGCTGGCCGTTCGGCTCGACCTTGGTGAAATGCATGCCATCACCCCGTCGCAGCCCCGACTGGGTGGCCACCCACAGCAGCCCGTCGCGCGGGTCCTGCGCCATGGTGGTGACGTACTCACCCTTGTCGAATCCCTGCGCAACACCCATCCGCTCGAAATTGCCGCCGTTGAACCGGTAGAGGCCCATTTCGGTACCCGCCCACACGAAGCCGCGCCGATCCTGCAGCAGCGCGGTGATGGTCAGGCTTTCCAGCCCGGCCTTGCGGTCGTAGTTCTGCAGTGAATACTGCTGCGCACGCAGCGGCGCGCCTGCCAGCAAAAGCAGCGCGACCATCGCCAGCAGCAGACGGCGCCCGGACAACCTCATCAACCATCCCTTCACTTCAGCCAAAGGCAGACGTGCCGTGTAAGCAGGTAACGTGCCATGCGCCGGAAACACGCGTCTTCACGCATGTGAAGTCACGGAGAGGATTGGTCCGCGCCCCTATACTGGGCCACTCCCCGCCTGCCGTGACCACCCATGAATTACCGCCACGCCTATCACGCCGGCAACTTCGCCGATGTCCTGAAGCACACCGTGCTGCACGCGCTGATCGAGTCGTTGCAGGCCAAACCTGCCCCGTTTTGCTACATCGATACCCATGCCGGCAGTGGCAACTACCCGCTGGAGGGTTTCGAAGCGCGCAAGACCGGCGAACACAAGGACGGCATCACGCGGCTGCATCCGGCCGAGAAAGTCCCCGCACTGCTGCAACGCTGGCGCGCCGGTGTCCTGTCGGGCGAAGGCAACGAGGACGGGCTGAAGTTCTACCCCGGCTCCCCCCTGCAGGTGGCCCGCCTGCTGCGCCCGAACGACAGCGCGCAACTGTGCGAACTCCATGCGGAGGAAGCGACCAAACTGCGCCACCTGCTGCACCGCGACCCGCGCATGCACGTGCACCAGCGCGATGGCTATGAGGCGCTGAAAGCCCTGCTGCCACCGAAGGAAAAGCGCGGCCTGGTGCTGATCGATCCGCCGTACGAGGCGCAGGAAGCCGAATACAAGGTGATTGAGCAGGCGCTGAAGACCGCGCTGCAGCGCTGGCCCACCGGTATCTATGCCGTGTGGTACCCGATCAAGCTGCGCAGCCAGGTGCAACCGTTCCTGCGTGGCCTGCAGCGCATCGGCGCCCGTCGCGTGCTGCGGGTGGAATTGCTGGTGCACCCTGACGATTCCCCGCTGCGCCTCAACGGCTCGGGCATGGCCATCCTCAACGCGCCGTGGAACCTGGACGACGTGCTGCGCGAACCGCTGCGTGCCCTGGGTGAGCTGCTGGCGCAGGACAAACCGGCCACGACGCGACTGGACTGGATCCTGCAGGAAGGCGCCGAGCCGCCGGCACCCAGCCCGCTGCCCGCATCGCGCCTGTCCACCCGCGAGCGCCCGTCGCGCCCACGCTGAGCCGCCGCCACACATTTCCGCCACATGTTGCGCCATACCGTTGTCCGTGAAAACCACGCCGTCACGCCACAGGAGTTAGACCATGCGTATCGCCGCCCGCTCCTTGTTGTTTTCCGCCCCGCTGCTGGCGCTCGCGCTGGCCGCCTGCGCCCCGGCGCCGATCTACAAGAACACCGCCAACACCCTCGCCGCCACGCCGGCCCAGGTCGCGCAGTCGCCCGAGCGCTACACCGGCAACAGCCTGGTCTGGGGTGGCCGCGTGGTCGCCGTCAGCAACCTAGCCGATCACAGCGAGATCGAACTGCTGGCCTACCCGCTGGATTCATCCCAGCGACCCAAGGCCAACGACACCGGCAACGGTCGCTTCATCGCGGTGATGCCCGGCTATGTCGAGCCGCTCAGTTACCCGCCGGGCGCCCTGATGACGCTGAGCGGCACGCTCAACGGCAGCCGCAGCGGCAAGGTGGGCGAAGCCAGCTACGTGTTCCCGCTGGTCACCGTGAACGAGTCGCACGTGTGGACCGCGGAGGAAATGTGCAAGGGCCACAGCAACGTGCATTTCGGCGTGGGGCTGGGCGTGGGAATACGCTGACGAAGACCATCGGGACAACGTTCCCCCGGTCCGTTGTCCACGACTGACGTATTGATTGAGCGCCGTCGGGCGACGCTAGAATTGCCGCCCTCGCTTCCACTCCCACGCATGGATACGCATGTCCGGTCACGCCAACTCACGCAAAGCAATCTTCCTGGCGCTGGGCGCCAACTTCGCCATCTTCGTGGCCAAGTTGTTCGCCGCCATCGTTACCGGCTCGGGCGCGATGATGGCCGAAGCCGTGCACTCGCTGGCCGATTGCGGCAACCAGGGACTGTTGCTGCTGGGTATCCGCCAGGCCAAGCGGCCGCCATCGGATGAGTTTCCGCTGGGTTGGGGGCGCGCGCTGTACTTCTGGTCGTTCCTGGTCGCCATCCTGCTTTTCAGCGTGGGCGGCATGTTCTCGGTCTACGAGGGCGTGCACAAGCTGAGCCATCCCGAACCGTTGAAATGGCCGTGGCTGGCGTTGGGCGTGCTGGGCTTCGGCATCATCGCCGAAGGCCTCTCGATGCGCGGCTGCCTGCAGGAGGTGAACAAGGCCCGCGGCGAGCAGGACCTGTGGACGTGGTTTCGCCAGACCCGTTCCAGCGAGTTGCTGGTGATCTTCGGCGAGGATCTGGCCGCGCTGGTCGGCCTGTGCCTGGCCGCGCTCGCCGTCGGCGCCACCATGCTCACCGGCAACCTGATGTTCGACGCGGCCGGCACCATCGCCATCGGCGTGTTGCTGATCGTGGTGGCCGTACTGGTGGCCATCGAGGTCAAGGCGCTGCTGATCGGCCAGGGCATGGAACCCGGTCGTCGCGAGGAACTGCTCGACTTCCTGCGCCAGCGCCCGGAAGTGGCCGAGGTGCTGAACCTGATCACCCTGCAGATGGGCCCGGACGTGATGGTGGCGATCAAGGCGCGGATGCAGCGGACATCCGGCGATCAGGCCCTGATCGCGTCGATCAACACCGTGGAAGCGGCGATGAAAGCCCGCTTTACCGACGTGAAGTGGAGCTTCTTCGAGCCCGACAACGCGGATTGACCGGCGTGACCTGACGCCGCAGGGCCGGTCGCAGGCGGCACGTTACAATGGCGGCCTCCGACGCCAGCAAGCGACCCATGCGCAACCCTTTGCAAGAACAACTTCTCAAAGCCGGGCTGGTGAAGAAGAACCAAGTGGCCCAGGCGGTGCGCGAGCAGGCGAAAAAGCACAAGGGCAAGCAGCCGTCAGCGCCGAGCACCGAACAGTTGGAAGCGCAGCGCTTGCAGGCGGAAAAGGCCGCGCGCGACCGCGCCATCGCCGCCGAGCGCAATGCGCAGTTGCGCGCTGCCGAGGCGCGGGCACAGGTGCAGCAGATCGTGGACGCGCACAAGGTGAAGCGCGAAGGCGAGATCGCCTACCGCTTTACCGATGGCGACCGCATCCGCGACGTGCTGGTGAACGAGGCGCTGCGCGCGCAACTGGCCGCCGGCACGCTGGTGATCGTGCGCCACGGCCAGGGTTACGAATTGCTGCCGCGCGTGGCGGCCGACAAGGTGTACGAGCGCGATGCCACGGTGATCGTGCTCGATCACGGCCAGCCCACGCCGGGCGGCACGCCCGACGCGGACGATGCGTTCTACAGCAAGTTCGAGGTGCCCGACGACCTCATCTGGTAACGCGCCGGCGCTGCTCAAACCTTTCCGTACTGCAGCAAATCGGCAGCATATCTGGCTCGTCACGCCTTGTAGTGACATTGCAATTTCATGCTGCATTGCACACAATACGCGAAAGTACGGACGTTCCCCATGAGCCTTGCCATCACGTATTCCGCGCCGCTGCGTTTCGCCCCGCTGCCACCGCGCAGCAGCGAGCGTTTCGCCCGCCGCCCCGCCAACGACGAACCACGTGGCGAACACGTCGCCACCCGCGACGGCCGCGAACTGGTACTGCGCCCGATCGAACCGGGCGATGTGGCCGCCCTGCAACGCTGCTTCTCGCGGCTGTCGCCGGAGGACATCCGGCGCCGTTTCCTGCACGCCATGTCGGAGCTTCCCGCGCTGATGGCGCAGCGCCTGTGCCAGGTCGATCCGGCGCTGGAAACCGCCTTCGTGCTGATGGACGAATCCACTACGCCGGCGGAGATGCGCGGCGTCGGCCGCATCTACGTCGACCAGTCGGCCAACAACGCCGAGTTCTCGGTACTGGTGGAGCACGACTGGACTCGCCTGGGCCTGGGCGCGCTGCTGATGCAGCGTCTGGTGGACGATTGCCGCCGCCGCAACCTGGCCGAGATCTGGGGCTACGTGCTGCTGGAAAACCGCCCCATGCTGGAACTGTGCAAGGAGCTCGGCTTCGTACGTCGACTGCTGCCCAGCGAACCGGGTACCGCACAGATCTCCCTGGCCTTGGGCAAACCCGCCAAGCCGCGCTGACCCGCGCTTCTCCGATTCCCCATTCCCGATTCCCTGCTCTCAGGGCATCGCCCCCCGGCTCATCGGCGTGGGCGGCGTCGCCACGTTCACCAGTGGCGCCAGCCGCACCAGCCGCAGCGCGATCAGCAACCCGGCCAGCACCAGCACACCCACGAACAAAGCCACGCCGTTCCATCCGTGCGAGGCGTAGAACAGCCCGCCGCTGGCGCCCGCCACGCTCGAACCCATGTAGTAGCAGAACAGGTACACGGACGACGCCTGCGCCTTGGCCGCCCCGGCACGCCGCCCCACCCAGCTGCTGACGATGGAGTGGCCGCCGAAAAACCCGAACGTCACCGCCACGATGCCCAGCATGATCAGCGGCAACGGCCGGCACATCGTCAAAGCTACCCCGGCCAGCATCAGGGCGAACGCCGTCCACAGCACCTTGCGCCGCCCCAGCTTGCCGGCCAGGTGGCCCATCCACGCCGAGCTGAACGTGCCAACCAGATAGATGCCGAAGATCAGCCCAACCACCGCCTGGCTGAGGTTGTACGGCGCCGCCAGCAAGCGATAGCCCAGGTAGTTGTAGACGGTGACGAAGGCACCCAGCAGCAGGAAACCCTCGACGAACAACCACGGCAGGCCACGATCATGGAACATGCCGGCAAAGCGGCCGATCACCAGCCGCCAGCGCAACGGCTGCGCCACGAAATGCCGCGAGGGCGGCAGCGCGCGCCAGAAGATCGCGCCGGCCAGCACGCCGATCACCCCAACCACCATGACACCGGCGCGCCATCCGAAAAAGTCGGCCAGCACGCCGGTGATCAACCGCCCGCCCATGCCGCCGACTGCACTGCCGCTGATGTACAGCCCCATGCCCAGGCCGATCGATTCGACGTGCATTTCCTCGCCCAGGTACGTCATCGCCACCGCCGGCAATCCGCTCAGGGTCAAACCGAGCAAGGTGCGCACCACCAGCAGCGCCGTCCAGTTCGGCATCACCGCCGTCACCAGCACCAGCAGCGCCGACGACAACAGCGACGCCACCATCACCGACTTGCGCCCCCACGCGTCCGACAACGCCCCGGCGAACAACATCGCCACCGCCAGCACGCCGGTGGTCAGCGACAGCGACAGCGCGCTGCCCGCCGCGCTCACGCCATAGTCGCGACTGAATTCCGGCATCAGCGGTTGTACGCAATAAAGCAACCCGAACGTGGCGAACCCGGCCGCGAAAAGCGCCAGGTTGGTCTGGCGGAAGGCGGGCGTACCGTGGTGGATGAAGGGTGCGTGCGCCGCGTCATGTGGGGCTGACGCAGCGACGGAAACAGGCGTCGTGGGGGATTCCATCCGACCCATGATACGACCGCCTGGATGGCCGCGGCCTAACCGCATGTCCCTGTGGGAGCGGCTTCAGCCGCGATGCTCTTCGATACATCCGATAAGAGCATCGCGACTGAAGTCGCTCCTACATCATGTTACGGGAGTCGTGCCACGGTGCGCCGGTAGCGCGCGGCGATGCGCTCCTCATCGCGATGGCGAAAACCGCGCACTTGCCAGCAACCACCCACCATCACATCGCGCACCAATGGCGTGTTGCCGGCAAAGATGAAGCTGTCGAGCAACGCGCGCGCATCGCGTCCCGCCAGCAGCGGCGACGTTTCATCCAGCACGATCAGGTCGGCCCGCGCGCCGTCACGCAGTTCGCCGGTCGGCAGGCCCGACGCCTGCGCACCGCCGCGCAACGCGGCACGCCACAGGGTTTCGGCCACGCTGTCGCCCGGCTGCCGGGCGGCGACATTGCGGTGCCGCGTGACGAGACGCTGGCCATATTCCAGCCAGCGCAACTCCTCCACCGGCGAGATCGAAATATGCGAATCCGAACCGATGCCCAGCGTGCCGCCGGCATCCTGGAACGCGGCCAGCGGGAACAAGCCGTCGCCCAGGTTGGCCTCGGTGGTGGGACACAGGCCGGCCACCGCGCCGCTGCGGGCCAGCTGTGTGGTCTCCGCCGCCGTGAGGTGGGTGGCGTGCACCAGGCACCAGCGCGCATCGACGTCCGCATGGTCGAACAGCCATTCCACCGGCCGCGCGCCGCGCAGGGCCAGGCAATCCTGCACTTCGCCAATCTGTTCGGCGATGTGGATGTGGATCGGCGCTTCCTTGGCGTCGTCGCTGGCCAGCACCTCACGCATGGCGTGTTCCGGCACCGCGCGCAACGAGTGCAGGGCGATGCCGACGCGCAGGTCGTCACTCTGATGCCGGCGCAGCGTTTCCAGCAACCGCAGATAGCTCTCCACGGTGTGGCCGAAGCGGCGTTGGCGCGCGGCCAGCGCACGGCCGTCGAAACCACCGCTGATGTAAAGCACTGGCAGCAAGGTCAGCGCGATGCCTGCTTCACGGGCGGCTTCGATCAGCGCCAGCGACATGATCTCGGGCTGCGCGTAGGGCGTGCCGTCGGGCTGGTGGTGGAGGTAGTGGAACTCGCAGACCTGGGTGTAGCCGGCCTTGAGCATCTCGACGTAGAGCTGGGCGGCGATGGCCTGCAAGGCGTCCGGGCCGATCGCCGCGGCGCAGGTGTACATCGTTTCGCGCCAGCTCCAGAAGCTGTCGTCGGCGCGGCCACGCCGCTCGGCCAAGCCTGCCATTGCGCGCTGGAAGGCATGCGAGTGCAGGTTGGGCATGCCGGGCAACACCCAGTCACCCAGAGCTTCGCCAGTCGCGTCCGCGGCGCGCGCCACGCGCCCGCCGTCGACGCCGAAGGTGGCCGCCTGCTGCCAGCCGTCGGCCCGCCACAAATGGCCGGCCCGATAGGAACCATGGTGATCAGTCATCGGTGGACTCCACAGGCATCGCCGGCAGTGTAGCGGCGTCGACCGGTCTTCACCCGCACGTGGAACGCGCTGTGCATAATCGCCGTATGGCCAAGAAACCCAATGAAAACACGCCAAAACTGACGCTGCGCCAAGCCGTGCTGGCCGACGTGCCGCAACTGGCCGACCTCACCGCCCGTGTCTATTCGGACGAATGGGGTCATTCGCGCGAGATGCTGCGGTCCCAGCAGACGCACTTTCCCGAGGGCCAGTTCGTGGTCGAGTACGAGGGCAAGGTGGTGGGTTACTGCGCCACCTTCCGCATCGACGAGGCCACCGCGCTGGCACCGCATACGTGGATGCAGATCACCGGCGGTGGCATGGCCTCGCGGCACAAGCCCGATGGCGATTGGCTGTACGGCATGGAAGTGGTGGTGCACCCGGATTACCGCGGCATGCGCATCGGCCAGCGGCTGTACCACGCACGCAAGCGGTTGTGCACCGACCTGAAACTGCGCGGCATCGTGTTCGGCGGGCGCATTCCCGGGCTGGCCAAATACATCACTCGTTATGGCAGCGCCGACGCCTATGTGCAGGCGGTGCTGGATGGGCAGCGGCGCGACCCCACGCTCAGTTTCCAGCTGTCCAACGGTTTCGAGATGATCGGGCTGTTGCGTGCCTACGTGCCGTCCGACCATGAATCGCTGGGCTTCGCCGTGCACCTGGTGTGGCGCAATCCGCGCTTGCTGAACCAGCCGGACGTACCTTCGATCCCCTCCACCCAGCACCTGCCCGATTCCGTGCGGGTGGCGTCGGTGCAATACCTGCAGCGGCGCATTGCCTCGTTCGAGGAATTCGCCACCCAGGTCGAGTATTTCACCGACATCGCCGCCGACTACAACGCCGACTTCGTCACCTTCCCCGAGCTGATCACGCTGCAGTTGCTGTCGATCGAGAACACCGAGTTGTCGCCGGTGGAGTCGATCCGCAAGCTGAGCCATTACACGCCGCAGGTGAAGGAGCTGTTCAGCCGTCTGGCCGTCCATTACAACATCAACATCATCGCCGGCACGCACCCCACCGAGCAGGCCAACGGCGACATCCACAACGTCTGCTACATCTGCCTGCGCGATGGCTCGATCCACGAGCGTGAGAAGCTGCACCCCACGCCCAGCGAGCGCAATGTGTGGAACATCAGCGGCGGCGAGAGCGCGGCCACGGTGCTTACAGACTGCGGGCCGATCGGGGTGATGATCTGCTACGACAGCGAGTTTCCCGAAGTGGCGCGGCACCTGGTGGACCAGGGCGCGCTGATCCTGTTCGTGCCGTTCTGCACCGACGTGCGCGAAGGCTACCTGCGGGTGCGGTACTGCGCGCAGGCGCGGGCGATCGAGAACCAGTGCTACGTGGTGATGTCGGGCAACGTGGGCAACCTGCCCGGCGTCAACAATTTCGATATCCAGTACGGCCAGAGCTGTATCCTCACGCCCAGCGATTTCGGCTTCGCCCGCGATGGCGTGGCGGCCGATTCAACGCCGAACATCGAAACCGTGCTGTTTGCCGACCTGCGCCTGGAAGGCCTGGCCCGCGCGCGCAACGCGGGCGCGGTGACCAACCTCAAGGACCGCCGCTTCGATCTGTACGAGACCCGCTGGCGCACGCTTCCCGGCGCCACCTGATCGTACACACGCGCCTCCACCTCGCCGGCCACGCCAGCCTGCGATAATCACGCGATGGATGATTCTCCCGAACCCGTGGCCACCTCGTCGAATCCACGCCTGCAGGCGCTGCTTGGCCACGAGTTCTTCGCACCACACCAGTGGAAACGGCGACTGGTGCTGTGGGTGGGTGCGGTGCTGGTGGCGCTGGCGGCGATCCTGTTCGCCAAGGCGAGCGTGTGGTCGTACCACCTGTTCCTGCACATCCTCGCGTTCGGCGTGTGGATTCCGCTGATCCTCACTCCGCTGGTGTTCGGGCTGCTGGCGTGGGTGACCGAAGGGCGGTTGCGCGCGACCCGCGGCAGCGGCATTCCGCAGGTCATCGGCACACTGCACATCGAGGACGAGGGCTTCCGCGCGCGCATGCTGTCGCTGCCAATCGCGGTGGGCAAGATGTTGCTGACGCTGATCTCGCTGGCGGTTGGCGCCTCGATCGGGCGCGAGGGGCCAACCGTGCATGTGGGCGCAGCGCTGTTCTATTCGATCGGTCGCCGCTTCGGCTTCACCGATCCCAAGGCGGCCTCGCGCTTCATCCTGGCCGGTGGCGCGGCAGGCATCGCGGCAGCTTTCAATACACCGCTGGCCGGCGTGGTGTTCGCGATCGAGGAACTGGCCGGCACCTTCGAGCATCGCTTCAGTGGCTTGCTGCTGACCGCCGTGATCATCGGCGGCGTGGTATCGCTGGGCATCATGGGCAATTACTCGTATTTCGGCGAAGTCGAGGCCAGCCTGCCGCTGGGGCGCGCCTGGCTGGCGGTGCTGCTTACCGGCGCCATCTGCGGCCTGCTTGGCGGCCTGTTCGCGCGCCTGATCCTGCTCAGCCGTCACGGTCCGCTGGCCCGGATCGGACGCCTGCGCGCGCGCTGGCCCGTGCCGTTTGCGGTGGGCTGCGGACTGGCGCTGGCGCTGCTGGGGCTGTGTTCGCACAACGCCATCTATGGCACCGGTTACGACCAGGCCCGCGCCATCGTGCAGGACGCCGTCAACACGCCGGGGCAATCCTTCGGTATCGCCAAATTGCTGGCCAACGTGGTGTCGTACTGGGCCGGCATCCCGGGCGGCATCTTCTCGCCGGCGCTGGCGGTCGGCGCCGGCCTGGGCCAGAACATCACCCAGTTCCTGCCGGACGTGCCCGCCGCCGCAGTGGTGTTGCTGGGCATGAGCGCGTACCTGGCTGGCGTCACCGGGTCGCCGCTGACCTCGGCGGTGATCGCCATGGAACTCTGCGACAACCAGGACATGGTGATACCGATCATGGCCGCCTGCCTGCTGGCACGCGCGGCCGCATCGCTGTTCTGCCCTACTCCGGTCTATCGCGATTTCGCCGAGCGCATGGTACAGGATTACGAACAACGCCACGCCACGCGCCACCCGGCCGCCGAAAGCGATGACGACGCCGATGACGCCGGCAGCGAATCCACGCCGGTTGGGCGCACCAGCGCCTTCGAGGAGCCGGCCGCACCCGGCGAAAGCGCGGCTCGCCGCCAACCATCGGACACGCAATAGAAGAAAACCACAGGACGTGGTTTTCTTCACAAGCCTTGAGTCAGCCACGGAGTCCGCACCACCATGAGCGAATCACGCTGGGATCGGTTGCTGTTGAACGCCACGCTGGCCACGTTTGCCGGCGATGCGCCATACGGATTGATCGAGCACGGCGCCATCGCGATGCACCATGGCCGCATCGCCTGGTTGGGTCGCATGGATGCGTTGCCCGACGCGCCCGGTGCCCTGGCGGTGACCGTGGAATCGCTGGACGGTGCATTGGTGACGCCGGGCCTGGTCGACTGCCACACCCATCTGGTGTTCGGCGGCGATCGCGCCCATGAATTCGACTTGCGCCTCAATGGCGCCAGCTACGAGGACATCGCCCGCGCCGGCGGCGGCATCGTCGCCAGCGTCAACGCCACCCGCGCCGCCAGCGAGGAGCAACTGTTCGCCCAATCGCTGCCGCGGGCCCAGGCGCTGCTCGCCGATGGCGTCACCACGCTGGAGATCAAGTCCGGTTATGGGCTGGATCTGGACAGCGAACGCCGCATGCTGCGCGTGGCCCGGCGCATCGGCCGCGAACTGGGCATCAGCGTGCGCACCAGTTTTCTGGGCCTGCATGCGTTGCCGCCGGAATACCGCGACCGGCGCGATGGCTACGTCAGCTTGGTCTGCGACACCATGCTGCCCGCGCTGGCCGCCGAAGGGTTGGTCGATGCGGTGGATGCGTTCTGCGAAAGCATCGGTTTCAGCCGCGAGGAAACCCGCCGCCTGTTCGAGCGCGCGAAGCAACTGGGCCTGCCGGTGAAGCTGCACGCCGAGCAGTTGTCCGACCTGGACGGCGCGGCGCTGGTGGCCGAATACGGCGGACTTTCCGCCGACCATCTGGAACACCTCGGCGAAGCCGGCATCCGGGCGATGGCTGCCGCCGGCACGGTGGCCGTGTTGCTGCCGGGCGCGTTCTACGCGTTGCGCGAAACGAAGCGCCCGCCGATCGACCTGCTGCGCCAGCACGGCGTGCCGATGGCGATCGCCACCGACTGCAACCCCGGCACCTCACCGCTGCTGTCGCTGCGGCTGGCTGCGGGCATGGCCTGTACCTTGTTCCGGCTGACACCGGAGGAAGCGCTGCGCGGTGTCACTGTCAACGCCGCGCGGGCGCTGGGCCTGCACGATCGCGGCACGCTGGCGCCGAGGCAACGGGCCGACCTGGTGATATGGAACGTGAAGCAGCCGGCGGCGCTGTGCTACTGGATCGGCGGCGCGCTGGTGCGGACCGTCCTTGTGGCCGGTGAATCAGTGGCGTGACAGCCGGCTCATGCGCGCGGCCAGCGCCTTGAAAAACGCCGCCGGCAACTCCGCGCGCACCGGCACGCGCCACCAGTGCGGCTGGGCGAACGCACGGCATTTGACCGCATCCTTGTCGGTCATCAACACCGGCAGGCCATCGGCAAAATCCAGCTCCGCCGCCGCAAAGACGTGGTGATCGGCGAACGCGTGCGGGATCACCTCGATACCCGCCGCCCGCAGGCTGTCGAAGAAGCGCTCCGGGTGACCGATCGCCGCCACCGCATGCACCCGCTGGCCGCCGAAGTCGCGCAGCGGTTGCTTGCGCGCATCGGTCAACGACATCGCCACCTGGCCGCGCAACCGCATCGGATATTCATCCGCCGCTGGCGTGCCACCGTTGCATACCCGAAAATTCAATCGCTCCCAGCGCTGCATCGGTTCGCGCAGCGGGCCGGCGGGCAACAGGCGCTCGTTGCCGAAGCGGCGGGTGCCGTCCACCACGCCGATCTCCACGTCGCGCGCCAGGGCGTAGTGCTGCAGGCCGTCGTCGGCAACCAGCACATTGCAGCCGGCGTCGAGCAGCAACTGCGCGGCGGCAGGACGATCGCGCCCCACCGCCACCGGCACGCCGCTCACGTGGATCAGGCAGGGCTCGTCACCCACCTGCGCCGGATCGGGTTTGTCGCCCAGCAACATCGGCTCGCGCTGGCTGCCGCCATAGCCGCGGCTTACCACGCCCGGCCGATAGCCCTGCGTGCGCAGCGCCTCGACCACCGCGATCGTCAGCGGCGTCTTGCCGGTACCGCCCACGCTGATGTTGCCGATCACGATCACGGGCGCATCCAGTTGCACGCGCCGCAGCCAGCCCAGGTGGTAGAGCGCCCGGCGCAGATGGATGACCGTGCTGTAAAGCGCCGCCAACGGCCGCGTCCACCAAGGGGCGCGGGCATCGCCGTACCAAGCCGCTTCGAGCGTGTCGACCAGCGCCATGGCGAACCCTCAGTCGCTGCCTTGGGCGATGGTCTGCTCGCTGAACTGCATCCGGTGCAGTGCGGCGTAGTGGCCACCCAGTGCGATCAATTCGGGGTGCGTGCCGCGCTCCACGATGCAGCCCTGATCCATCACCGCGATCTGGTCGGCATCCTCCACCGTGGACAGGCGGTGGGCGATCACCAGCGTGGTGCGGTCGCGCATCAGCCGTTGCAGCGCCTGCTGGATCAGCCGCTCCGATTCGGTATCCAGCGCGCTGGTCGCTTCGTCCAGCACCAGGATCGGCGCGTTCTTCAGGATCGCCCGCGCAATCGCGATGCGCTGGCGCTGGCCGCCGGAGAGCATGTTGCCGCTCTGGCCGATGCGGGTATGGATGCCTTCGGGCATGCGCGCGATGAATTCCATCGCATTGGCCGCCTCGGCCGCGGCGATGATTTCCGCCTCGCTGGCGCCAGCCAGTTCGCCGTACGCGATGTTGTTGGCCACGGTGTCGTCAAACAGCACCACCGATTGGCCGACCCAGGCAATCTGCCGGCGCAGCGAGGCCAGCGTGTAATCGCGGTAGTCCTCGCCATCGAGCACGATGCGTCCGGCGCTGGGTTCGTAGAAGCGCGGCAGCATGCCCACCAGGCTGCTTTTGCCGCTGCCCGAGCGGCCCACCAGTGCCGTCACGCTACCCGGTGCGCAGTGGAGATCCACGCCGCGCAGCGCCTCGAAACCGTTGCGCGGGTAGACCAGCCGCACTGCCTCGAAACGCAGGTCACCGCGGGTGCGCGACAGCTCGCGAACACCCTGGTCCACTTCCGGCGGCAGGTCGATCACCTGGAAGATGTCGTCGGCCGCGGACAGCCCGCGCTGGATGTTCGCCTGCACGCTGGTGAGGCGCTTCAGCGAAGGCAGCATCGTGCCCATCGCGGTGAGCACGGAGAAAAACACACCCGGCGACATCACGTTGAGCACCTGCGGTCGCGTGCCCAGGTAGACCAGCGCCGCCAGCGCCATCGCGGCCACCAGTTGCACGGTGGAACTGGACGCCGCATTGGTGGCGGCGATCTTCAGATTGAGCCGGCGGGTGTGGCGGGTGATCTCGTCGAAGCGCTGCGCCTCGTGCTGCTGGCCGCCATAGATCCGCACCTCGCGATGCGCGCCCACCGACTCTTCCACCGTGCCCGTGACCGAGCCCATGGTGCCCTGGATGCGGCGGCTGATCTGGCGATAACGGCGGCTCACCACGGTGGCCACCAGAGCGATCGCCGGCACCATCACCAGCAGCGAAAGCGTGAGATAGGGGCTGTAATAAAGCATCACGCCCAGCATCGCGATCACGGTGAAACCGTCGGTGATGGCAATCTTCGCGGCGCTGCTGGAAGCGGCGGCCACCTGCTCGCTCGTATAGGTGACGCGCGAAACCTGCTCGCCGGAGGGCTCGCTGCCGAAATAAGGCGCGGGCAGCCGCAGATAGGCGTCGAAGACATCGTGCTGCATCGCCTGCACCACATGCCGGCCGATATAGGAGACGCCGTAATCGCTGACGAACGTGCCGAACGAACGCACCAGGAAGATCCCGATGATCCAGATCGGCATCCAGAAGATCAGGTACGGGTCCTTGCGGGTGAACAACGTGTCGATCATCGGCTGCAGCAGGCCGGTGAACAGCGCCAGCCCGCCACCGTCGACCAGCATGCCGACCACCGCCACCAGCGCGACCGGCCAGTACCGTCGCGTGTAACCGAGCAGCCGGCGATAGACGCCCCAGCTGTCGGCCACCGGTGCCATGGCCGGGCGGTGCTTCACTCCGTGGCGCCCGTCGCCGTGGGCGTGGTGGCGATCGACAGCCGGCTGAAGCCGAGCTGGCCCAGCGCATCCATCGCCGTCACCACATCCTGGTGCGGCGTGTTGGCGTCGGCGCGAATCGTCACCGGCCGATCGCGGTCACTGCCCGCATGGCTGGTGATGGCCTGCTTGAGCGGGTCGATGCCCTCGCCCATGACCTCGTCGCTGCCGACATAGAAGCGGCCTTCGCGATCGATCATCACGGTCAGCGTGGGCGCGTTCATGTCGCGATCGGACGTGCTGGCGTTGGGCAGGGTCACCTGCAGCCGCGAGTGCTGGATGAAGGTGCTGGTGAGCACGAAGAACATCAGCAGGGTGAGCAGCACGTCGATCAACGGGATCACGTTGATCTCGAAATCGTCCTGCCGACGGTCGTTGCCGATACGCATCGTGGTGACCTCAGCCCGCGCCCGTGGCCGAGGGAGCCGGTGCGCGGCGTGGCCGCGGCGTGGCGGCGGGCGTGGTCAGGGTCAGGTCGTCCAGCAGCGCGGTGGCCTGCTTTTCCATATCCACGCAATAACCGGCCACGCGCGAGCGGAAATAGCGATGCAGCACGTACGCGGGAATCGCCACGGTAAGGCCCGACGCGGTACAGATCAGCGCCTCGCCGATGCCACCGGCCATTTTTGCCGGGTCGCCAATACCGCCGCCCATCACCTCCATGAACATGCGGATCAGGCCGACCACGGTGCCGAACAGGCCCAGCAACGGGCCGATCAGCGCGATCGTGCCCAGCGTGTTGAGGTAGCGCTCCATCCGGTGCACCACATGGCGGCCGGTGTCCTCGATGCGCTCCTTGATCAGCTCGCGCGGACGGTTGCGCACCGCCAGCGCCGCGGCCAGCAGTTCGCCCAGCGGCGAGCCGTTGGCCAGCGTCTGCAGATGGTTGGGATCCAGTTGTCCCGCGCGCGCCCACTGGCGTACCTCCTCACCCAACCCGGGCGGCAGCACGGCCTTGCGGCGCAGCGTCAGGCAACGCTCCAGCACGATCGCCAGCGCCACCGCGGAACAGATCAGGATGGGCACCATCGCCCAGCCACCAGCCATCAGGATTTCCAGCACGTTGCGCCCCCATCGGACGACCTGTCGAGAGCGCGCATGATAGCAGTCCCGCTTCATCCGACTGCGGCACAGGTGGCAGTAAGTGGCTCACTCGCGCCAGTAGCGGCGCTGACGCAAACGCCAGCCCGGTTCGCGCCGCGCGGGCGCATCGGCCGGAAATTCCAGCGGAATGGCGCCCTGGGTCGCGGTATTGAACAGCGGCACGCCAGCCGCCGCATAGCGCGCCACCACATCGGGTTTCGGATGCCCGAAACGGTTGCGCCAACCGGCCGAAACCACCGCCAGGGGTGGATGGATCGCCGCGATGAACGCCGCGCTGGACGAGGTCTTGCTGCCGTGATGCGGCACCACCAGCAACGGCGCCATGCCCAGCCCGACCGCCGCAGCCACCTGCGGCTCCACCCGCGAACTGATGTCGCCGGCCAGCAGCAGACGGCCGCGCGGACCTTGCACCAGCAGCACGCAGGAACTGTCGTTGTCGCGATCACCCTGGCCGGGTGCCGGGTTCAGCACGCGAAAATCCACGCCATCCCAGCGCCAGGACTGCCCGCTGACGCATTGCTGCATCGGGATCTGCATCCGCGACGGTTCGCCGGCGTAGCGCGTTGCCTGCGGGAACGCCGTGGCAACTGTTTCCGCACCGCCCGCGTGATCGTTGTCACCGTGACTGATCATCAGCATGTCGAGCTCGCCGATGCCCAGCGCATGCATCGCCGGCAACACCACCGCCTCGCCCAGATCGAAACCCGAGGGATAACGCGCGCCCGCGTCGTAAACCAGCACATGGTGTTGCGTGCGCAGCAACACCGACAAGCCCTGCCCCACGTCCAGCACCCACACCCGGAACGCACCCGCCGGCGGCGGCGCCAGCGCGGGATACAGCAGCGGAAGGAACAACAGTGCACCCAGCCAGCGCAGCGGCACACCGCGCGGCATGAACAGCCATAGCGCGCCGGCCAGTGCCAGCAACAATGCAAAGGGTTGTACCGAAGGTAGATACCACTGCGCGCCAGGCCAGGCGGCCGTCTGCTCCAGCAACCACCATTGTGCATGGGCCAGCCTGGCCGCCAGCCACAACACCGGCGTGGCCGCAGGCGGACACAACCCCAACAACAGCGTGCCACCCAGCGCACACGGCACGATCGCGAAACTGACCAGCGGCACCGCGACCAGGTTGGACAACGCGCCCACCAGCGAGGCCTGCCCGAAAAACCACAGGCTCAACGGCAACAGCCCCACCGTCATCACCATCTGCCCGGCCGACAACTCGTGCAGAAACGCACGCAGGCCGCGACCGCGCGCCTGCAGGCACAGCATCAGGAATGCCACACCCACGAACGACAGCCAGAATCCCGCCGCCAGCACGGCCAGCGGATCGACCAGCAGGATCGCCAGCACGGCCAGCCCCAGCGATTGCGCGCCGGTACTGCCGCGTCGCCCGCAGCGGGCCAGCGTGACCACCGCAATCATCAGCAAGGTGCGCACGGTGGGCAGGCCGAACCCCGCCAGCGCGCTGTAGATCGTGGCCGCCAGCAAGGCGGCGGCCGCCTGCGCCTGCGGCCGCGGCAAGCGGTGGCCCAACTGTGGCAGCAGGCCATACAGCAGCGTCGCCAGGCCCAGCCCGAACACCGCCGCCACGCCCACATGGAAGCCGGAAATCGCGATCAGGTGCGATACGCCATTGGCACGCGCCACCGCCCAATCACGCTGCTGCAAGCCACGCGTGTCGCCTACGGCAAACGCGCGCAACAGTGCCGCATCATGCGGGTCGCGCACCCGCGCCGCGATGCCACGGGCGATCGCATCGCGGACACCATCCACGCACAAGGAGGGCTTGCCGAGCTGCGCATTGTCGACATCGTCGCGCACATAACCATGCGCCACGATGCCCCGCTGCAGCGCGGTGCGCTCGCTGTCCGCGCTGCCCGGATCGAGCAGCCCGCGCGGCCGTTTCAGGCGCAATTGCAGGCGCCAGCGACTGCAGGCATGGAGCACTGGCGGATCGTCGTACCAACTCACCGCAACGCGCCCGCGCCATGGAATGAGCCGACCATCCAGCGTGGCGCGATCCACCCGCAACTCGAAGCTGCTGGCGTAATCGCGCTTCAATGGCAGGTCCACGATGGTACCGATCACGATCAGGTCGCGGCCTTCCAGCGAACGTGGCAGGCGCGCATCCATCGCCAGGCCGCCGCGAAACATCGCCCACGCCACGCCGATCAGGATGCAGCCGACCCACCGCCCCCGTGGCCACCGCCACGCCAACAACAAAGCAAGAGCCAACAGCAGCAGCGCGAACCAACGGGGCGGCAACGACGGCAACCACTGGACGACCAGCACGCCCGCCAGCAAGGCGAGACCCATGCTTGCCGCGGACATTGCCCCCATTCGTGCCACGCTGCGCTCCATGCGGTCGGATCATCGAGCGTAGCGCGACGCCAACCACACAGCGGACGAAAGACGTGTAGGCCCCCGCCCCGCGTGTAGGAGCGCACCCTGTGCGCGAGCTCTTGCTCTTGCAAATCACGAGTCCCCAAAAGCATCGCGCACAAGGTGCGCTCCTACAGGGGTTCGTCAGGCGATCAGGCGGAGCGCTCCACCAACACGCCGTTATGCAACACCAGCGTGCGATCCATCCGGGCGGCGAGGCGCGTGTCGTGCGTCACCAGCACGAAGCTGGTGCCGATCTCCTGGTTGAGCTCCAGCATCAGGCCGTAGACCTGCGCCGCGTTGTCTTCATCGAGGTTGCCGGTGGGCTCGTCGCCCAGTACGCAGGCGGGCCGCGTCACCAGCGCGCGCGCCACCGCGCAGCGCTGGCGTTCGCCGCCGGAAAGCTCCGAGGGTTTGTGCTGCAGGCGCTTGCCCAGCCCCACCCGCTCCAGCAGCGCGGCCGACTGGCGTTGCGCCTCGGCAATCGCTGTGCCGCGAATCAGCAGCGGCATGCACACGTTTTCCAGCGCGGTGAACTCGGGCAGCAGATGATGGAACTGGTAGATGAAACCCAGCGAGCGGTTGCGCACGCGGCCGCGCTCGGCATCGGACAGCGTGGACAGCAGGCGTCCATCCACCTCCACCTCACCCGCGCTCAAGGTATCGAGCCCGCCGATGATGTGCAGCAGCGTGCTCTTGCCCGAGCCCGACGCGCCCACGATGGCCATCGTCTGGCCGCGCTTGAGTTCAAAGTTGACGTCGCTCAGCACGTCGGTGCGCAAGCCGCCTTCCTGGTAGGTCTTGGCGACGTGGCTGGCACGCAGCACGTTTTCAGTCGTGGAATTCATGACGGCCTTATTCATAGCGCAGCGCCTGCGCCGGCTGCGTGCGCGAAGCGCGCCACGCGGGGTACAAGGTGGCCAGCAGCGAGAACGTAAACGTGAGCAGGGCGACCCAGCCCACGTCATGCCAGTCCAGCCGGCTGGGGACCTCGCTGATGTAATAAACGTCGGGCGAAAGGAAGGTCACGTGGAAGGTGTGCTCGATCCACTTGATGATGCCGGGCAATTTCCACGACAACAGCGAGCCCAGCCCCACCCCGAAACCGATTCCCACGAAGCCCACCAGCACGCCCTGCACCATGAACATGCCCATGATGCTGCGCGGCGTGGCACCCAGCGTGCGCAGGATCGCGATATCGGCCTGCTTGTCGGTGACCAGCATCATCAGCATCGAGATGAGGTTGATCACCGCCACCAGGATGATCAGCGACAGGATCACGAACATCACCATCTTTTCCATCGACAGCGCGGCGAACAGGTTGGCGTTGGTGTCCATCCAGGTCTGCACCCGATATACCTGACCCAGCTGATCGGCCAGCTCGCGCGCCACCGGGCGGGCATTGAAAAGGTTGTCCAGGCGCAGCCGGATGCCGGTGGGGCCGGTGAGGCTGTTGAGCTTTTCGGCATCGCTCATGTTGACCAGCGCCAGGCCCGAATCGAACTGCTCCATACCCAGCTCGAACACGCCCGCAACATGGAAACCGCGCATGCGCGGCACGCCGCCCATCGGTGTGGCGCGCAATTCGGGAACGGCCATGGTCACGCGGTCGCCCACGCTGACACCCAGCGTCATCGCCAGCTCCTTGCCCAGCACGATGTTCCAGCTGCCCGGCTTCAGCGCATCGAGCGAGCCCTCCACCATGTGCTTGTCGATGTCGACCACCTTGGGCTCCAGCGAAGGCTCGATGCCACGCACCAGCGCACCGCTGGAACGCCGCGCCAGCAACATCGCCTCGCTTTCCACGTAGGGCGCGGCGCCCAGCACGTGCGGATTGGCGCTGGCGACTTTCAGTGCGCGCGGCCAGTCCTCCATGCTCTGGTTCACGCCGGACACGGTGGCGTGCGAGATCGCACCCAGGATGCGCGCGCGCATCTGGTAGTCGAAGCCGTTCATCACCGACATCACCGTGATCAACGCAATCACGCT
Organism: Rhodanobacter ginsenosidimutans; assembly: GCF_042655685.1. NCBI lineage: Bacteria > Pseudomonadati > Pseudomonadota > Gammaproteobacteria > Lysobacterales > Rhodanobacteraceae > Rhodanobacter > Rhodanobacter ginsenosidimutans. Next base: position 26,314 of record NZ_JBHSMM010000002.1, read on the forward strand.
GATCGCGATGCACACGATCGATACGGTGGAGATGAAGGAGATGAACTGGTTGCGTCGCTTGGCACGCGTGTAGCGCAGGCCGATGAAGAGTTCTAACGGTCGGAACATGGCAACCTGATTCGTGGGAGCGGCAGGGAAAGCCGATACGGACGGCCGCCGGAACGGTATACGTTAGCGCATGGCGCACAGCGGCGGCAGGGGCGCCGAAACCCGGGGTTGTGACACGTTGCGCGCCAGTCAGATTCGCGGCAGTGCTTCGCCAGGCTGCACAGTGGCCAGACGCATGCGCAGACGACGACGAATGTCGCGATCGCTGTTGTCCGGCGCCAGCAGCAGGATCTGCATGCCGCGTTCCACCGTCAGCAAACGCAACAGGATGAAGCCGCCGAACACGCGGAACGTGGCCAGCGTGGCGGCGATGTCCTCGTGATCGGCGGTGCGCAAGGTCCAGCCGCCTTCGGCGTCCCAACCCGCGGCGGCCAGCGGCGACTGCGCTGCAGGCTGCAGGCTTTGCCAGGTGGCCAGCACCACCGCCGCAATCAACATCAGCTTCAGGCTGATGGCCAGGCCCGAAAGCGCGACGGCAAGCGCGGCCAGTGCCGCGACCACCATCAGGCAGCGTCGCAGCAGTCGCGATGGTGCGTATTCAAAGCCGATGGCGGGCGCGGATGTCATCGATGATCGCCTGCCAATCGGGCCGCTCGGGCCGGGCGTGGCCCATCACCCAGTCCCACAAGTCCGGGTCCTGCACGTCGAGCAACTCGTCGAACGCCTGCTGTTCGGCCTCACTGGCGCTGTCGAAACGTTCGTCGAGCCAGCCGCCGAACAAGGCGTCCAGTTCGCGAGTGCCTCGGCGGGCACGCCATTGGAGTCTGCCCTTATTCATAACAAATCCGCGCGCAGCGCCTCGTTTGCCTCCTCTCCCCACCGGGGAGAGGATTGAGGAGAGGGGGACAATCTTGCGAGATAGCCTCGTCGAAAGCTTCGATCGGCTTCCCCGCGAGCACCGCCCCTCATCCGCCCTTCGGGCACCTGAACTCGGGCCATCCATGGCCCTCGCCCTTCGGGCGGCTTGCGCCGCGCAAATCGGCAGTCCTGCCGATTTGTCTCCCAAAGGGGAGAAGGAATCACGCGCTGCGCCGCTCCACCATCAGCTTCTTGATCTCGGCGATCGCCTTGGCCGGGTTCAAGCCCTTCGGGCAGGTGCGCGTGCAGTTCATGATGGTGTGGCAGCGATACAGCTTGAACGGGTCTTCCAGGTCGTCCAGGCGTTCGCCGGTGGCTTCATCGCGGCTGTCGACGATCCAGCGGTAGGCCTGCAGCAGGATGGCCGGGCCCAGGTACTTGTCGCCGTTCCACCAGTAGCTCGGGCAGCTGGTGGAGCAGCAGGCGCACAGGATGCATTCGTACAGGCCGTCGAGCTTCTTGCGCTCTTCGGGCGACTGCAGGCGCTCGCGATCGGGGGCCGGGCTCTGGGTGCGGATCCACGGCTTGATCGAGGCGAACTGCGCATAGAAATGGGTGAGGTCGGGCACCAGATCCTTCACCACCGGCATGTGCGGCAGCGGGTAGATCTTCACGTCGCCGCCACCCTTGCCGGCGTCGGCGATGGCACAGGTGCACGCCAGCGTGTTGGTGCCGTCGATATTCATCGCGCAACTGCCGCAGATGCCTTCGCGGCACGAACGACGCAGGGTCAGCGTGGGGTCGATCTCGTTCTTGATCTTCAGCAGCGCGTCCAGAACCATCGGGCCACAGGCGGCCAGATCGACCTCGTAGGTATCGATGCGCGGGTTCTGATCGTCGTCCGGCGACCAGCGATAGATGCGGAAGGTGCGTGGCTTCTTCGCATCTTTCGCCGGGTAATGCTTGCCCGGCTGAATTTTGGAATTCTTCGGTAGCGCGAATTCACCCATGTCCTCGACCCTTCGGTTCGGCGGCCGGAACCACTATCCGGCCGCGCAACGTGTGATGTGATGCCACCTGCAAACGCAGGATCAGTAAACGCGTTTCGCCGGCGGCACGGCCTTGACCTCATCGGTCATCGGGTTCATGTGCACCGGGCGGAAATCGAAGCGCGACTTGCCCGCTTCATCCACCCACACCAGGGTGTGCTTCATCCAGTTGGCGTCGTCGCGCTCGGGGAAATCCTCGCGCGCATGCGCGCCACGGCTTTCCGGACGCTGCTCGGCCGAATGCATGGTCGCCACCGCCTGCGCCAGCAGATTGGAGAGTTCCAGCGTCTCGATCAGGTCGGAGTTCCACACCAGCGAACGGTCGCTGACCTTCACGTCCTGGAACATGTCGAACACTTCGGAGATCTTCTGCTTGCCTTCGGCCAGCGTCTCGCCGGTGCGGAACACGGCCGCGTCCTTCTGCATCGTGCGCTGCATGGCCATGCGGATCTGCGCCGTCGGCGTGCCGCCATCGGCGTTACGAAGCGCGTCGAAGCGCGCCAGCGACTTGTCCAGCACGTTGGTGGGCAGATCCTTGTGCGCCGCGCCGGGTTCGATCAGTTCGGCGCAGCGATGCGCCACCGCGCGACCGAACACCACCAGATCCAGCAGCGAGTTGGAACCCAGCCGGTTGCCGCCATGCACGGAGACGCAGGCCGCCTCGCCGATCGCGAACAGGCCAGGCACGATCGCATCCACGTCATCGCCGCGCTTCTGCACCACTTCGCCGTGATAGTTGGTGGGGATGCCGCCCATGTTGTAGTGCACGGTGGGCAACACCGGGATCGGCTCCTTGGTGACGTCCACGCCGGCGAAGATGCGCGCCGATTCGGCAATGCCCGGCAGCCGCTCGTGGATCACCTCGGGGCCTAGATGCATGAGGTTGAGGAAGATGTGGTCCTTGTGCTCGCCCACGCCGCGGCCTTCGCGGATCTCGATGGTCATCGCGCGGCTGACCACGTCGCGCGAGGCCAGATCCTTGGCGTTCGGCGCGTAGCGCTCCATGAAGCGCTCACCGGTGGAGTTGGTGAGGAAGCCGCCTTCGCCGCGCACGCCCTCGGTGATCAGGCAGCCCGCGCCATAGATGCCGGTGGGATGGAACTGCACGAACTCCATGTCCTGCAACGCCAGGCCCGCGCGCAGCACCATGCCGCCGCCGTCACCGGTGCAGGTATGCGCCGAGGTGGCACTGAAATAGGCGCGACCGTAACCCCCGGTGGCCAGCACCACGGCCTGGCCGCGGAAGAAGTGCAGCGTGCCCTCGTTCATGTCCAGCGCCAGCACGCCGCGGCAAACGCCTTCTTCATCGAAGATCAGGTCGATCGCGAAGTATTCGACGAAGAACGTGGCGTCGTGTGCCAGCGCCTGCTGGTACAGCGTATGAAGGATCGCGTGACCGGTACGGTCGGCCGCGGCGCAGGTGCGCTGCGCGGTGCCCTTGCCGTAATGCGTGGTCATGCCGCCGAACGGGCGCTGGTAGATCTTGCCTTCCTCGGTACGCGAGAACGGCACGCCGTAATGCTCAAGCTCGATCACCGCTTCGGGTGCGTGCTTGCACATGTACTCGATCGCGTCCTGGTCGCCCAGCCAGTCGCCACCCTTGACGGTGTCGTAGAAATGGAAACGCCAGTCATCCTCGCCCATGTTGCCCAGCGCAGCGGAAATACCGCCCTGCGCGGCCACCGTGTGCGAGCGGGTGGGAAACACCTTGGTGATGCAGGCGGCCTTGAGGCCCTTCTCGGCCAGACCGAAGGTGGCGCGCAGGCCTGCACCGCCGGCGCCGACCACGATCACGTCATAAAGGTGCTGCTGGATCTTGTAGCTTTCCATGAATGGCGGCCTCGCGTATTCGTCTTAAGGGGTCAGCGCAATGCGCAGTACGGCCAGCACGCTGGCGAGCGCGCCGAGCACGGCGAGAAACTTGATCGCCACCAGCAGCACCACTTCTTTCCAGCGGGTGTGCACGTAATCTTCCACCACCACCTGCAGGCCCAGCACCGCATGCCAGAACATGGTGAGCACGAACGCGATCAGCAGCAGCGCATTCCACGGCCGTGCCACCGCGGCGCGCGCGGTGGCGTAGTCGGCATGCAGCAGACCGAGTACCAGGATCACGAACCAGATGCCCAGCGCCACCAGCGCCGCGGCGGTTACACGCTGGACCCACCAATGGTCCACACCCGATTTGGCAGAGCCCAAGCCGCGTGCGGCCTTCAGCGGATGGCGGCGATCCTTCACGACATCACTCTTCGCGTTCATGCCGCACCTCCGGCCATCAACACATAGGCCCAGACCAGCACGGTCAACACGATGCTGCCCGTCGCCGACAACCAGCTCGAGCGCACGAACTGCACGATCTCGTAGCCGGCGCCTGCATCCTGCAGCAGGTGACGGATGCCGTTGCACAGGTGATAGAACAGCGACCAGCTCCAGCCGAACAGCAACACCAGCCCCAGCGGGCTGCCGGCGACGGTCTTGAAGCAGCCGAACTGTTCTTCGCCGGCAGCCAGCGCCAGCAAGCCTCCCACCACGACCAGGCTGCCAACGGACAAGGCGATGCCGGTGGCGCGATGCAGGATGGAACTGACCATCTGCACTTGCCATCGATAGACCTGGATATGGGGAGAGAGCGGTCGTTGCATATCTGCCATGGCGGCTATCCTGTGTGGAATCGCTGATGTCCGTGCCGTACCGCCGCTGCCAGCGGCGACAACGCCACAGCGGAATTCAGAAGTCGATGCAGCGCCCGTTCTTTTCCCAATCGCCGTAGCGGGTGGGATCCGGCGCCGGCCGTTCCGGCGGGGCCTTGTCCGCATCCGGTTTCGCCGGCACGACAGCCTCCGCCGGAGCGGATGCAGGTGAGGACGGTGCTGGGGGATGGGTTTCGGACATGGTCGTCTTGTTAGCCAGCGAAGGTTAATACTTGCGCAAAACCAGCACAACCTGGACCCCTGCCCCGCACCGCGGGCGAACGCTTGTGTCGCGCCACGCACGCCCACACATCGACGACCTATGCCATCCAATACCCGCGACGCCCAAACCCTGTTGATCGAAGGCCCCGATGCGGTTGCATTTGCGCATGCGCAATTCAGCAGCAAGGTGAATGAACTGGCCGTTGGCCGATGGGCGTTCGGTGCGTGGCTCGATCCGCAGGGACGCGTGCGCGCCCTTTTTCACCTCGCCCGCATCGCTGACGGCAAACTGCTTCTGCTGTTGCGCGGCGGCAAGGCAGCAGACATGGCCGACGGCCTGCGCCGCTTCGTCTTCCGTTCACGCGTAACGCTTCGCGAAGCACCCACCGCCGCCCTGGCCACCGGCGAGGCACAGACGCTGCACGATGTTCATATCGAAGGCGAGACCATATCGCTGGGCTGTGGATCGCACGCCTTGCGCATCGTGACATCCACGACGACCGGCGACATGCAATGGCAACCCGTGCAGTTGAAGCTTGGCTGGCCATGGTTGCCCGATGAGGCCTTGAACAAGTGCCTCGCACCGATGCTGTCGTTGCAACGGCTGCAGGCCGTCGCCGTCGACAAGGGCTGCTATCCCGGTCAGGAAATCGTGGCGCGGCTACATTTTCGTGGCGGTTGCAAGCGCCATCTCTGCAGCGTCACGGCATCGCGCGCCATCGCACCCGGCGAAACGTTGCGTCGCGGCGAGCAGGAAGTCGGCATCGTGCTGAACGTCGTCAATGGCGACACCATCGAAGCACTGGTTGTGCTCAGCGATGACGTCGTCGATAACGCCATCGACGACAACATCACGCTGGGCGACGGCGACGACTCATTACTGATGACAACCATCGAACGCTGGCCCGCCTGAAACATCAGCCGTCCAGACGTCTATTTGTGTTTTTCAACGATGTCGACGGAATGTGAGGACACGCTGAACGGAACATCGCGGCACTTGCCTTTGGCGAAATCCGCCACTAGGCTCCGCCGATCGATTATCGCGGCATCCGGAAAACGGGGTGCCGATGTACGCGACGAACCGGATGAATCCGGATCGGCGCGACCCGGCCCAAAGCCGGATGGAATACCCAGCTGACGCCACAGCTGGCAGTTGCAGGCAACACGGCCCTACGGCACGCGCAGCGCCATTGCAGCAATCACCGATCGGCATGACCCCGCCGCTCGACCCGCCACAAACCCGTGGCAAAACGTTCAACCGCATACACCGGTTGGCGATCAATCCAGGTGGAACGGCCTGCCAGCCCGTCCACCGCAACGGCGTGTCAGGCCTGAAAGGCTGCGCGTACAGCACGTTGGAGGCAGATCCATGAAACTTTCCATGCTGTTGTGGCTCACCAGCTTGTTACCGCAACCCGTTGCGGACCAGGCTTGCCTGGCGACCACGGTCTACCTGGAAGCACGCAGCGAACCGACACTCGGCCAGCTCGCGGTCGCTGAAGTTGCCATGCGCCGACGCGAACGCGGGCGCTGGGGCGACACCGTATGCAAGGTCGTCACGGCGCCCCACCAGTTCGCCACCACCACGACCCCGGGTTCGTTCGACATCACCAATCTGGAAGCCTTCAACAAGGCATGGCAGATCGCCGGGCGCTCGATCCAGAACTGGCAGTTGCCCGTTGCCGAACGAAAGATGCTGGTGCCGCGTGCCGATCATTTCGCCACCGTTGCCATCACTCCGACATGGTCGGTCAACCGCGCAGGCACAACCATCGGCGAGCATCGTTTTTACGCCGTCAACTGACACTGCGAACCGCAACCAAAACAAAAGGCCCTCGAATGAGGGCCTTTTGTTTTTCAGACGTCCAGACGTCTGGACGTCCATACCAAAGGATGATTACAGACGGTAAACGTGATCGCCACGCACCTGCACGTAATCACCGTTGCGCACGTCTGGGTTCTCCCGCTGCGTAACCGTGGCGTACTGGCCATTGTCCAGCCGAACCACGATGCGGTAGGCCACGTCACCACTTCCGCTGCGCTTGCCAACCTGGTTGCCGACAACGCCACCGGCCACCGCGCCGGCCACTGTCGCCGCCTTGCGGCCATCACCCTTGCCGACCTGGTTGCCCAGCACGCCGCCAGCGACCGCACCGATCACGGCGCCCAGCGTGCCGCCGCTGCTGTTGCCCTGCGTGTAGACCTGCTGCACTTCCTGCACCACGCCGCAGTTGTTGCAGCGCGCGTTTCTGCTTTGTCCGGTTGGCTGCCCTTGATAACCGTAGTTACCACTGTTGTTGTAGGGGGTGGCGCATCCAGCCATTGCGAGACCGCCAGCCATGGCCACTGCCAGCGCCAGTTTGCTCGATAGTGCATTCATGTCGATCACTCCTCAGGGAAAAAGCCTTCCGGTCGATGACCTCGATCGACTCAGCGGGCGTCGGAAACCGCCGTCACACCTTCTTCCACCTTCACGCGATCGCCGGGATCGTGATCCATGCGGACAGTGCGGGTAACGCCTTTGTATTCGTAGCGCACGTCATAGCCCACCAGCTTGGTGCTGGTGTTGTTGACGGTGTCGCAGTGCCGCTCCACGGTGGACGTGGTGTTGGCGTGCTGACGACTGGCCTGGATGCGGTTACCGGCGTAACCACCACCGATCGCACCGGCCACCGTCGCCAGCGTCTTGCCCTTGCCGCCACCGACCTGGTTGCCCAGCAGGCCACCAGCCACGGCACCGATCGCGGTGCCCGCAATGCGGTGCTCATCCTTGGGTGGCGTGGTGTGGGTGATCACTTCGTCCTTGCATACCTGCTTGGGGTTATTGACGGTCTTGCGTACCGGATCGACGCTCACCACCCGCGCATAATTGTCAGCCGCCTGGGCCGCGGCGCCGCTGGCTGACGTGCCGCCGTCAGCGGACGTACCCGCGTCGGCATTGCGATTGCAGGCGGACAGGCCCAGCGACAACGCCGCGGCCATACCGATGGTGAGTGCATTGATCGTCAAACTTTTCATCAGACCCTCTCCTCTGTTTTAACGGTTGTTTTCGAACGACTGTCCTGAACGACGATCCCCGGGGACGCCCATGCGTCGCCATAACCGTGTTTCCATTGAACATTGAATCAACTGAATCGGGGCTAGCTTGCACCCCTGCCTCATTTTCACATCGAATTCGCAGTTCGGGCCCTTCTGGATAAAACCATGATCGAAATTGTGGACAGCCACGCACATCTGGATGACGGACGATTCCAATCCGATCTCGATGCGGTAATGGCGCGGGCCACCGAAGCCGGTATTGCCCACGTCGTGATACCCGCCACCGACACAACCAGCTGGCCGCACATCCATGACCTGTGCAGCAACTACCCGCGGACGCACCCCGCCTACGGCCTGCATCCCATGTTCCTTGGCGAGGATGCGCCCGCGCATGTGGACGCACTGTCTTCATGGCTGGACGATCACCACGCCGTTGCCGTGGGGGAAATCGGCCTGGATTTTCATGTCGAGGGTATCGACCACGATCTGCAGCGGCGCATCTTTGCGCGCCAGCTGGACATCGCGCGTGCACGCGGCTTGCCGGTCATCGTGCACGCGCGCGGCGCGCTGGAGGAAGTGATCCTCACCCTGCGGCGCGTCGCCGGCCTGCGCGGCGTGGTGCACAGCTTTTCGGGCAGCGAGCAGCAGGCGCAGCACTTGTGGGACATCGGCTTCTGCCTCGGCATCGGCGGCCCGGTGACCTATGAACGTGCACAGCGCCTGCGCCGCATCGTCAGTCACATGCCACTGGAGTTCCTGTTGCTGGAAAGCGACGCCCCCGACCAACCCGATGCGGCGCATCGCGGGCAGCGGAACGAGCCGGCGCGGGTGGCGGACGTCTTGCGCTGCATCGCCGCGCTGCGCGACGAATCCGAGGCGGAGATCGCTGCCGCCACCACCGCCAATGCCCACCGGCTGTTCGGCTTGGCGCAGCGCAACGCCTGACCGGCGCGTTTGCACGAATTCGTCACACCTTGCTATGTTTACTTCACCGATGAAATATCCGCTGGTGAAATGGCCAAGCTGACAACATGCATCGATCTGATGGACGAAGGCATCGACCGCGTCAGCCAGATCATCCCCACTATGCCGGCCGTCGAGGCACGGTTGTGCCGGTTGCTGCTCATGGTGGGCGAAGGGATCGACCAGGGGCTGGCGTTCAAGCTCAAGCCGTACAAGCTCAACCACAGCGAATTCCTGACCTTGATGATCCTGTACAGCCGACCGGATGGCAGCTCCACGCCAGGCGAGCTGTGCGAATTCGCCACCCAGGGTGCCACCAACATGACCCGCATCGCCAACGCACTGGCCAGGCGCGGCCTGATCACGCGCGGCGCCAGCGAAGCGGATCGGCGGCGCGTGGTGATCCGCATCACCGCTGCCGGCCGGCGTTTCGTGAAAGAGATGCTGCCGCCGATGTTTCCCCGCATCGACACCATGTTCCAAAGCTTCAGCGCCACCGATAAACGCCACCTCGACCGCCTGTTGCGCAAACTGGCCGGCAACCTCGACCGGTTGAGCGAGCACTCCCATCCATGAAGGACATTCGATGAAGCATGCCCTGCTCCGCGGCCGGCCATTGCTGACCGCGACGATCGTGCTGGCGCTGGCCGCGTGCGCGCGAGCGCCCGCGATACTGGATCACCCCGTATTGCGCGACGACGTGCCACTGGCCGGCCTGAACGCACCTGCCCGCGCCGGCTGGCCCGCGGCGCAATGGTGGCGCCACTACGACGATCCCCAGCTGGATGGCCTGATGGATCGCGCGCTGCGGCAGTCGCCGGATATCGCCCTGGCCCAGAGCCGAGTGCAGAGTGCCCAGGCGTCGGTGCGATTGGCGGCCGCGCAGATGGGCTTGTCGATCAACGGCAATGCGCAGGTATCGCGCCAGCGGATGAGCGAGCACGGGCTGATTCCCGCCGAGTTTCTGGGTTTCACCTGGTACAACCAGGCCGACATCGGGCTGCAGCTTCAATACGATTTCGACTGGTGGGGCAAGAAGCGCGCCACGGTGGAAGCAGCGCTGGACCAGGCCCACGCCGCCGAAGCGCAACGCAGTGCCGCCGCGCTGGCGATCCAGTACGCCGTCGCCGACACCTACTTCGGCTGGCAGGCCGACCAGGCGCGGCTGCAGTTGATCGATCGGTTGCTGTCCACCCAGCAGCAATTGGCGCAGATCGCGCAATTGCGCGTGAAGCAAGGCGTGGATCTCCCCGACGAAGCACAGCGGGCGCAGGCGCAGGTGGCCGCCATCCGCGGCATGCGCATTGCCATCGATGGCTCGGCGCAGATCCGCAAGGTGGCCCTCGCCGCCTTGCTGGGGATCGCCCCTGAGCAACTGCCCGAACTGCACCCGCGCCCATTGCCCAGCGTGGTGCGTGGCATTCCCGCCGACGCCCGCCTCGACCTGATTGCCCGCCGACCGGATATCGCGGCCAGCCGATGGCAGGTGGAAGCGGCGCTGAAGAAAACCGATGCGGCGCGGGCGGCCTTCTTTCCGGATATCGGCATTACCGCCATGGCGGGGTTGTCCAGCATCGACATGGGCAAACTGCTCACCGCCGGAAGCCGCACGTTCGCGCTGACGCCGGCCCTGCATCTGCCCATCTTCAACGGCGGCTCGCTGAAGGCCAATTACGGCTTGAGCAAAGCCCAGCTCGACAGCGCCGTGGCGCAATACAACAGCACCGTGCTGACCGCCGCGCGTGAAGTGGCGACGCAGGCCCTGGGCGCCGAACAGATCGCGGCACGGCGGCAAGCCCAGCAGTCCGAAGTGGATGCCAACCGGCAACTGCTGGCCAACGCCGAAGCCCGTCGCCGCCAAGGCGTGCGCGATGCCCGTGAAAGCCTCGCCGCGACAGCCCAGCTGCTGCAACAGCGTGATGCCGCCGTGCAATTGCAGGCGCAGGCGTTGAGCAACGACCTTGCTTTGATCAAGGCCCTGGGCGGCGGTTACCGGCGTGCCGGCACACCCGCCGCCGCCGCGCACACCGCCCCCATTTCCCCCATTACCGGAGCCGCCGATCATGAGCGCCACTGAGTCCGACAAGTCATCCCTGGCCGGCGACAGCGGCATGGCGGCCACCGACCCGCGCAAACGCCGGCGCGCTCTGCTGATCGTCGGCGCCGTGTTCGTGCTGGCCGGTATCGGCTGGTTTTTGTTGTGGTTGTTCGTGTTATCCACCCGCGTGAAAACCGACAACGCCTACGTCGGCGGCAACCAGGTGGCGATATCGGCACAGGTGCCGGGCACCGTGGTGGCGATCCTGGCGGACGACACCCAGCGGGTGGAAGCCGGCCAGGTATTGGTGAAGCTGGACAGCACCGATGCGGAAGTTCGCCTGCAGCAGGCACGCAGCGCGCTGGCGCAGGCCGTGCGCGGCGTGCGCCAGCAGACCAGCTCGGCCAGTGGCGCCGATGCCCAGCTCGCGGCCCGTCGGATCGATCTGAAGAAAACCGAAGCCGACCTCCAACGCCACCTGCCCCTGCTGGCCGCGCACGCCGAGTCGCCCGAGGTGGTGCAGCATCTGCGCGATGGCGTGGAGCAGGCCCGCGCTGCGGTCACCGCGGCCCAGGCGCAGGCGGACGCGGCACACGCGGCGATCGCGGGCACCGACGTGGCGAAAAACCCCGCCGTGATGCAGGCGCGTGCCAACTTCCGCGCCGCCTGGGTGGCGGCGCAACGCAACGCCATCTATGCGCCGGTGTCCGGTTACGTGGCCCAGCGCAGCGTGCAGCTTGGCAACAGCGTGCAACCCGGGCAGCAATTGATGACCGTGGTGCCGCTGCACAACCTGTGGATCGAGGCCAACTTCAAGGAAAGCCAGCTGCGCCACATCCGCATCGGCCAGCCCGCCACGATCGAATCGGATACCTACGGCAGCGACGCGGAATTCCACGGCAAGGTGGTCGGCCTGGGCGCCGGCACCGGCAGCGTGTTCTCGCTGTTGCCGGCGCAGAACGCCACCGGCAACTGGATCAAGGTGGTGCAGCGCGTACCGGTACGCATCTCGCTGGACAACACCGAGCTGGACAAGCATCCGCTGCGCATCGGCCTCTCCACCACGGTCACGGTGGATATCACGAATGACGATGGGCGCGTGCTGGCGGCGACGCCGGCGAACCAGCCGGTGGCGCAAACCACCGTCTATGAGCAGATGGCGAGCAAGGCCGACGCGGAAGCCGAACAGGTCATCCGCGCCAATCTCCCCGACGACATCCACTGAACCGGGTCGACCGCATGGCCGCCACACCCAACGATGACGCACAGCCACTGAAGCCGTTGCAAGGCGGCGCGCTGGTGCTGCTGACCATCGCCGTCGCCTTCAGCACCTTCATGGAGGTGCTGGACATGACGATCGTCAACGTGTCCGTGCCGCACATTGCGGGCAGCCTGGGCGTGAGCCCCAGCGAGGGCACCTGGACGATCAGCTCGTACGCGCTGGCCAGCGCGATCATGCAGCCGCTCACCGGCTGGCTGGCGCGCCGCTTCGGCGAAGTGAAAACCTTCGTGGGATCGGTGTTGCTGTTCGTGCTGTTCTCGATGCTGTGCGGCCTGGCCACCAGCATGCCGATGCTGGTGATCTGCCGGCTGATGCAGGGGGCCGGTTCGGGCCCGATGGTGGCGTTGTCACTGTCGCTGCTGCTGGCCAGTTATCCGAAGGCGAAACAGGGTATCGCGCTGGCGTTGTGGGCGATGACGGTGGTGGTGGCGCCGATCTTCGGACCGATCCTGGGCGGCTGGCTCACCGACAATTTCTCGTGGCCGTGGATTTTCTACATCAACGTGCCGGTGGGCGCGCTGGCGGCGATCGTCACCTGGGTATTGCTGCGCAAGCGCGAAACCAAGACCTTCAAGATGCCGATCGACGTGATCGGGCTGGTGCTGCTGGTGGTGGGCGTGGGCGCGCTGCAATTCATGCTGGACAACGGCAACGACAACGACTGGTTCGCCTCGCCGATGATCCTGGCGCTGGGCATCACCGCGCTGGTGTGCCTGACGTTCCTGATCGTGTGGGAGCTGTACGCCAAGCATCCGGTGATCGAGCTGTCGCTGTTCAAGAGCCGCAACTTCACCGTGGCGGTGGTGGCGTTGTCGCTGGGCATGATGGCGTTCTTCGGCATCAACGTGGTGTTTCCGCTGTGGCTGCAGATCACCCTGGGTTACACCGCCACCTGGGCCGGCCTGGCCAGCGCGCCGGTGGGTGTGCTGGCGTTCCTGATGGCACCGATCATCGGCGCGAACATCCAGCGGTTGGAACTGCGTGCAGTGGTGACGTTCGCCTTCATCGTGTTCGCCGCCACCTCGTTCTGGTTCGCCAGCTTCGACAGTTCGGCCTCGTTCTCCACCCTGGTATGGCCGCGCTTCGTGATGGGCATCGGCATTGCGTGCTTCTTCATCCCACTCAACCAGATGTATCTGTCGGGACTGGGAGCGGACCAAATTGCCAGCGCGTCGGGCCTGGCCAATTTCTGCCGCACGCTGGGTTCCAGCGTGTCCACCGCGGCCACGGTGACGCTGTGGCAGCACCGCGGCGACTACCACCACGCCGTACTGACCGAACACATCACACCGGCCGCGCCGGCGGCCGACGGCTTCCTGCAGCAATTGCAGCACGGCGGCTTCTCACTGCAGCAAAGCCTGGGCGTGGTCGAGCAGTTGATCAGCCGCGAAGCGCTGACCCTGGCGGTCAACGATGTGTACCTGGTATGCGCCGTGATGTTCCTGGCGATGATCCCGCTGCTGTGGCTCGCCAGGCCACCTTTTGGCAACGCCAGCGGCGCTGCAGGTCATTGACCAACCACCAATTGCTGCGTTCGGCAAGTGCAACATGGACCACCCCGTTGGAACTGGTGCAATGCAATACCTTCTGTTAGCTTGTTCTGCATGGCACAAACCAAACGCATCATCAAGAAGTATCCGAATCGTCGTTTGTACGACACGGAAATTTCCAGCTACATCACGCTGGAAGAAATCCGTCAGTTGGTGCTCGACAATGAGGATTTCGAAGTCAGGGACGCCAAGAGTGGCGAGGACCTGACCCGCTCGGTCCTGCTGCAGATCATCTCCGAGCACGAGGACAAGGGCCAGCCGATGCTGTCGCCCGAGTTGCTCAGCCAGATCATCCGGTTCTACGGCAATTCGCTGCAAGGCTTCATGGGGCCTTATCTGGAGCGCAGCCTGCAGGTGTTTCTCGACCAGCAGACGCAGTTCCGCAGCCAGCTCAACAGCCTGATGGGGCAAACGCCCTGGAACACCCTGAACGACCTGACCGAGCGCAACATGGCCGCGTGGAAGGCGATGCAGGAAGGCCTGATGAACACCGCCGCGCAGGTCGTTCCGACCCCGTCCGGCAGCACCGGCCGCAGCGGCAAGAAAGCCGGCTGATCCGCGTCACCCGCGCAGCACGCCACGCGTGCTGCGCACCCGATTTCCCCTATCGCAACTGCAGCATGATTCGTGCTGCTTTGCGGCATGATCACGCGTGGAAAGCACCCCATGAACGAAGCGACTTCCCCGAAACGCGTTGCGCTGGTCACCGGCGGCATCGGTGGCCTGGGCAGTGAGATCTGCCGTCAGCTGGCGCAGGCGGGTCGGCAGGTGATCGCCATCGACCTGGCCGCGCGCGACGAACGCATCGCCGCCTTCCGCCAGGAAATGGCGGACGTCGCCGGCACGGTCACGTTCGAGCCGGGCGACATCAGCGACTTCGACAATTGCCAGCAGTTGATCGCCCGCATCGAGCAACAGCATGGCGGCGTGGACATCCTGGTCAATGCCGCCGGCATCACCCGCGACGCCAGCCTGCGCAAGATGACACCGCAGCAATGGCATGAATTGATGCAGGTGAATCTCGACGGCGTGTTCAACATGTGCCGCAACACGATCGATGGCATGACCACGCGTGGCTTCGGCCGCATCGTCAACATCAGCTCGGTCAACGGCCAGACCGGCCAGTTCGGACAGACCAATTACTCGGCCGCAAAAGCCGGCGTGCACGGCTTCAGCATGGCGCTGGCGCGCGAGACGGCACGCAAGGGCGTCACTGTCAACACGGTCTCGCCCGGCTACTGCGATACGCCGATGGTGGCCGCCGTTGCGGAAGATGTGCGCGCGCAGATCATCGCCGGCATCCCGGTGGGACGGCTCGGCTCGCCTGCCGATATCGCCCGCGCCGTATGCTTCCTTGCCGCCGACGACGCCGGCTACATCACCGGCGCCAACCTGCCGGTGAACGGCGGCTATTTCATGAGCTTCTGAGCACCGCGCCGCCCCATCCACGGACGGGCGGCACGAACGGCGTCCACGGCGGCATTGCAGTCTGAGCGCGCTTGCGGAACAGTGGGCGGATTCCCTCCACGGATCGCCGCATGTCGCAACACCCCATCACCCTCATCGGCGGCGGCCTGGTTGGCGCGTTGCTGGCGCAGCAACTGGCGCAGCGCGGGTTTGCGGTCGATGTGTTCGAGAAGCGACCCGATCCGCGCCAGGCGGGATTCCTCGGTGGTCGCTCGATCAACCTGGCATTGGCCGAACGCGGCCTGCATGCCTTGCGCAGCACCGGACTGGCCGACGACGTATTGCAACGCGCGGTGATGATGCGCGGGCGCATGGTGCACGACCGCGATGGCCAGCACGGCTTGCAGCGCTATGGCATCGACGACAGTGAAGTGATCTGGTCGGTCTCGCGCGGTGCATTGAACACCTTGCTGCTGGATGCGGCGGAAGCCGCTGGCGCGAAGTTCCACTTCGATCAGGCGCTGACCACCGTGGACTTCGACCGACAGCGCATCCGGCTGGCGGACGCCAACGGCGTCGAGCGCGAGCTGTCGGCCGGCCTGCTGATCGGCGCTGATGGCGCCGGCTCGGCCTTGCGCGCCGCGATGAACGCACACACGCCATTGGGCGAGCGGGTCGAGCCGCTGGATCACGGTTACAAGGAACTGGAAATCCCTCCCGCAAGCGAGCTGCCCGCGGCCGTGCTGCAAGCCGGTGAGGGCCGCGACGGCTTCGCGCTGGAGCCGAACGCACTGCACATCTGGCCGCACGGCAGCTACATGTGCATCGCGTTGCCGAACACCGAACGCAGTTTCACGGTCACCTTGTTCCTGCCGAGCCAAGGTGCCGCGCCAAGCTTTGCCACTCTGCCCGATGCCGCGGCGGCGGCCACATTCTTCACGGAACAGTTCCCCGGCCTACTGCCTCTGATGCCGCGTTTCGCCGAGGATTTCGAACACAACCCCATCGGCACGCTGTCCACGCTTTATCTGCAACGCTGGCACCTCGATGGCCGCGCCCTGCTGATCGGCGATGCGGCGCATGCGATCGTGCCGTTCCACGGCCAGGGCATGAATTGCGGCTTCGAAGACACCGTGGTGCTGGCCAACCTGCTGGCCGAAGCGCGCGACGACCACGCCGAAGTATTCGCCGAGTTCCAGCGCCAGCGCCAACCCAACGCCGACGCCATCGCCCGCATGGCGCTGGAAAACTACATCGAAATGCGCGACTCGGTGGCCGATCCGCATTATCTTGCCAAGCGTGAGCTCGGCGCCTTGCTGGCCGCACGCATTCCCACCCATTACATGGCACGTTATCGCATGGTGACCTTTACCCATCTTCCCTACCGTTACGCACTCGAACGCGGTCAAGCCCAGGACGCACTGCTGGAACAGTTGCTGCGTGAAACCCCCGACGTGGCGACGATCGACATTGACACCGCCGCGCAGCGCTTCGTTTCCACGCTGGCACCACTACCGGAGCTGCGTCATGGATGAGATCCTGCTCGAAGCCTTCCGCTCAACCGCCTATCACACGTGCATCGACACCGTGAATTGGGCCACGGTGCGCGTAGACCTGCCGCTGCCCGGCACGCTGACCAACGTGGTCGGCATGCGCTCGTGGGCTTTCATCACGGCATGGAATCCACAGGCACGCCGCCGCTCACCCGAAGAAAACCTTGCCGCACAGCACGCGTTGCTGGATGCGTTGCAGCGCCAGCCCGATGCCAGCGTCTACCCCGCGATCGGGGTCGGCACCAGCGGATGGATCGAACCGACCCTGTTCGCGATCGGGCCCGACGTGACCGTGCTGGATCGCCTGGCGCGGGAACACTCGCAACTGGCGTATGTACATGGTCAAACGGGTAGCCCCGCGCAGCTTCGATTGCTGGAGTGACCCCATGGCGATGGTGCGGCCGACTCAATGCACCAGTTGGTTGATCTCCATGATCGGCAACAGGATGGCAAGCACGATCACCAGCACCACGCCCCCCATCACCAGGATCATGACCGGCTCGAGCAAGGTCAGCAGCACCGCCAACCGTCGTTCGAGCACCTGCGTTTCAAGCTGTGCGGCGCGCTCCAGCATCGGTTCGAGCTTGCCGCTGGCTTCCCCGCTGCCGACCAGGTGCAGCATGAGCGGTGGAAAGATCCGCGTTGCCGTCAGCGCACGGGCCAGGCCTTCGCCCTCACGCACGCGCTCAATGGCTGCCCTGATGCCGTCATGCATGACCCGGTTGGACATCGCGCGGGCGCCGTAATCGAGCGCCGCCAGCAACGGCACGCCACCACCGACCAGAATTGCCAGGGTGCTGGCAAAGCGTGAAGTATTCAGCCCGCGAACCACCGGGCCGAACCAGGGCATGCGCAACACCAGCGCATGCCAGCGACGTCGATAGCGCTCCAGCCGCAGCGCGAGACGCGCCCCCATCGCGATGCAAAGGCCTGCGCCAGCAAGCCAGGGCCCCGCGCCGCGCAGGAAATCGGAAACCGCGATCAAGCCGCGGGTAAGCAGTGGCAGGCTTTGCCGCGACTGCTGAAAAACCTGCACGATCTGTGGCACCACATACACCAGCAAGCCGGTAACCACGCAGATGGCGACAAAGGTGACCAGCATCGGGTAGAGCAGCGCGAGGCTGGTTTTCTGATGCAGCGCCTGGCGGGCGTCCAGGTAATCGGCAAGATGTTGCAGCACCACGGGCAGTGCGCCGGACTCCTCGCCGCCACGCACCAGCGCCCTGTAATAGTCCGGAAAGCTGCGGCCGTAGACGCCCAGTGCCGCGGCCAGTGAAAGCCCGGCAGTAACCTCGGCCTTGATGCCACCAAGCACTTCGCGCGTCCGTGGCGCGGTGACTTCCTCGATCAACGCTGTCAGCGCCTGCTCCATGGTCAAGCCCGACGCCAACAGCATGGCCAGCTGACGTGTCAGCAAACTCAGCTCGGCGGCGGGGATGCCGCGCGACCACGGCGACGTGGCGCGTTGCCGGTTGCGCACCCGCTCGACGCGCTCCGGATACAACCCCTGCGCGCGCAGCCATGCACGCGCCTGACGCGGCGAATCGGCCTGCAGCACACCGGAGCGCGAGTGGCCAGCAACGTCGAACGCGCGATAGAGGAACGCCTCCATGCCATCACCTCGCGCGGGTGACGCGCAACACTTCCTCGACACTCACCGTGCCTTCGGCCGCCAGTCGCATGCCGTCCTCGCGCAGCGAGCGCATGCCGTGTCCGCCAGCATGCTCGCGCAGCGTCTGTTCATCGGCCCGGTCGTGAATGAGCTTGCGCAGTTCATCGTCCACGGCCAACAATTCATAAATACCCGTGCGTCCCTTGTAGCCGGATCGGTTGCATGCGGGGCAACCGCGCGGCCCATGGAAATGACCCGCCGTGGATACCAGCCCCAGGCTGCGCAGCTGCCCGGCGTTGTCATCCAGTGGCTCGCGGCACGTCAGGCACAGTTTGCGCACCAGGCGTTGGGCGCCAATGCCGATCAGGCTGGAAGCGAGCAGGAATGGCTCGACGCCCATGTCGACCAACCGGGTGACCGCGCTCACGGCATCGTTCGTATGCAGCGTGGTGATCACCAGGTGGCCGGTGAGGCTGGCCTGGATGGCGATCTCGGCGCTCTCCAGATCGCGGATCTCGCCGATCATGACCACGTCCGGGTCCTGCCGCAGGATGGTGCGCAAGGCGCGCGCGAACGTCATCTCGATGCGGCTGTTGATCTGCGTCTGGCTGATGCCGTCGAGGTCGTATTCGATCGGATCCTCGACGGTCATGATATTCAGCGCCTTGGGATCCAGGCGCGACAGCGCAGCGTACAAGGTGGTGGTCTTGCCTGAGCCGGTAGGGCCGGTCATCAGGATGATGCCGTGCGGCTCATGGATCAACGCATCCATCCGGGCCAGCGTTGCCGGAGCCATGCCCAGACGCGACAGGTCCAATCGCCCCGCCTGCTTGTCCAGCAGGCGCAGCACCACGCGTTCACCGTGACCGGTGGGAATCGTCGATACGCGTACGTCGATCGGCTTTCCCGCCGCGCGCAGCGCGATGCGGCCATCCTGCGGCAGGCGCTTCTCGGCGATATCGAGTTGCGCCATGATTTTTATGCGCGACACGATGGCCGTGTGCAGCGCCTGCGCCGGCTCAATCAGATCGTGCAGCGTCCCGTCGATGCGCAAGCGCACCACCGAGCGCGACTCGAACGGTTCGATATGGATGTCCGAAGCACCTTCGTGCAGCGCCTGGGTCAGCAACGCGTTGATCAGACGAATCAGCGGCGCATCGTTCTGGCTGTCCAGCAAGTCCTCGACGCGGGGGATTTCCTGCAGCAGGCGAGACAGGTCGAGGTCTTGCGCCAGGTCGTCCGCCAGCGCGGCGGCGCCTTCGCCGGCACCGTTGTACAAGGTGGAAATACGCTCGTCGAACTCACCGTCACTGATGCGCTCCACCCGAACCGGCACGCCCAGCGCGCGACGCAACTCCGCCAGCGCGCCGGCCGGCGCGTCGCGTCGCATGACCGCAGCGGCACTACTGCCGTCAAGCCCGGTTACCGCCACTCCATAGGTCTTGGCGAAGGCATAGGGTACGGGCGGCTTGCTCACTGCGGGTCGTCCGCGGCGACGGGCAGGTTCGGCAACAGGGGAAGTGGATCGTTGCGATGCACCGCACCGGGTACGGGATCGGCACGTAGTTGTTCGCCGCGAATGTAGTCATACCGCTCGCCGGCCAACGCGCCGGCATTTTGCGAGTCGCGCAGGATGGTCGGACGCAGGAACACCATCAGGTTGGTCTTGGTGCGCGAATGGTTGTTGTAGCGAAACAGGCCACCCAGCAGTGGAATACTCCCCAGCACGGGCACCTTGGACACGCCGCCGTTGACCGCGTCCTGGATCAGGCCGCCCAGCACGATGATCTGTCCATCGTCGACAAGCACCGTCGATTCGATCGAGCGCGTATTGGTGATCACCCCGGCTGGATTGGCGGTGTCGGCCACGCTCGAAACTTCCTGGTAGATCTGCAGGCGCACGACCCCGCCTTCGGATATCTGCGGACGGATTTTCAGGGTCAGGCCAACGTCCTTGCGCTCGATGGTCTGGAACGGCGAGGGCGTCGTCGCCGCCCCCGAGACCGCGTATTGGCCGGTGATGAACGGAACGTTCTGGCCAACCACGATCCGCGCCTCCTCGTTGTCGAGGGTAAGCAAGGTTGGCGTGGACAGGATGTTGGCATTGCTGTCCGTTTCCAGAGCACGCGCGAGCAGGCCCAGGTTGAGGATCTGCTCGCCGCCCACGGTCACGGTTCCGCGCATCGTGCCGATATTCAATCCGGGGCCGGCGCTGGCCGGGTTCTGCGCGATGCCGATGATGTTCTGCCCCACGCCGCCGAAGTTGGTGCCGCCGAACACTTGCGTACCCGACTTCCCGATGCCGCCGAGATCCTGCCACTGGATACCGAATTCGCCGCTCTTGCCCGCGCTGAGCTCGACGATCAATGCCTCGACATAAACCTGCAACCGGCGCGCATCGAGCTTCTCCACCACGGCGCGCAGGTTGTTGTAGATCGCGTCCGGCGCCGTGATGATGATCGAGTTGGTCGCCGCGTCGGCCTGGATGATGCCCGCCGTGCTGACCGCCACTGGCGAGGTGGCGTCACCCATGTCCGACATGCTGCTGCCACCGGCAGACGCCTGCAGGCTGCTGGTAAAACTCGCGCCGGCGCCGGCGCCCGTTGCGTCCGCGTCCGGCGGCATGGGCGAGCCCGAGGTCTGCACCGGCGACGACACGCTGCCCATGTGGATGCCACGCAGGGTTTCGGCAAGCTTCACCGCCTCGGCATTCTTCAGGTGAACCACATGCACGTTGCCGGCCGCGCTGGTCGGCGAATCCAGCATCGCCACGAACTGCCGGATCTGCGCAAGTCGCGCCGGATCCATCGCGCGCACCAACAGGCTGTTGGAACGCGCATCGGCAATAACCGCGATGCGCTGGGTCGGATCGCTACCCTGCAACGTCTTCAGCGCTTGCGCGGCCGGTGCAAACAGGCGGTTGATCGTCCGTGCGGCATCCAGCGCGGAGGCATGTCGCAGCACGATCATCGCGGCGCCCGCATCCTCGGGCTGGTCAATCGCCGCGATGATGCCGGCCAGCCGTTCAAGATTGCCGGCATAGTCGGTAATGATCAGCGTGTTGCTGTCCTGCAGCGCCGTGATGGTGTTGTTCGGTGCAACCAGAGGACGCAGCGTCGGCACCAGTTGCACTGCCGATTGATGACCCAGGGTGAATACCCGCGTCTGGATGGCGTCACTGGCGGCGGGCTGGCCGTGCGCCGCATTGCGATGCAGCTTGGCGTCGCCCTCAGGCAGGATCTTCACCAGGTTGCGATCCTCCACGGCGGTGAAGCCCTGCAGCCGCAACGCCGACAAGAACACGTCATATACGGCGGTACGCGCCACCGGCTGCGCGGAGATGATGTTGACGGTGCCCTTGACGCGCGGATCGAGCACGAAATTCTTGCCGGTGACTTCCGCCATCGCCTTGACCACGCCTTCGATATCCGCGTTGACGAAATTGAGCGTGACGGCATCTTCCGGCGCCAGCGGCGGATTGGCCGGCGCGGCTACGGTGGCACCCGCCCCTGCCGCCAGGGCGGCAACCAGAACGGCTGCCATTGCCTGCAACCAGTAACGTTTCATGCGGATCGACACGGGATGGATGACCTGCGATGTTTCATTGGACGGTGAGGTTTGAGGTGGCAGAGAGAGTTCGCGGCCAAGCCAACGTTTCACGTGCCCCGTTGCGGCGCAGAACCACCCGCTCCGGAAACACGCTTTCGACGCGGATACCCGGTGCGAGATCGCCACCAGCAGGCACCAACCGCGTCTCTTCCTTGCCGAGTTGCAGCAGCGCATGACCGGCCCCTGCCGGCGCCCCTGCCATGACGCCCAACAAGGTGACGGCCAGCGCCGTCGGCGCACCCGGATGAGTCTCGTCCTGTGCCTTGCCAAACAGGTCGCCCGCGTTCGCCAGGCGACCGGCCGGCTCGGAAACCTCCATGGCTTGCGGCAGCGGCGACGGCGCGAACCACGCCCAGCCCCAGTACGCCCACACGAAACCAAGCAGCGCCAACGCACCGACCTTCATCGTAAAGACGATTGACGTTTGCGCGAGCGTGGATCGTCCGAATGGCACGGATGCGTTTTCCTCTGGTGACACGGGTTGGATGGTTACGGCGGCGGACGGGTTCCCGCCGCGTGTGCTCGTCATCGGGTTTCGGGCGAGTTCGCCGCGGATACGTTGCTGAGTGGAGGGCCGAATTGCAGTGCGAAATCACCGTTGGCGCGTTCGATGGCAATCAACCGCAGCAGCGGTGCGAGTTGCGCCTTGTCCTTGGCGTCGACGCGCGCGGTGACCGAGTAATCCGACAGCATCCCGCTGCGCCATGACCCACCGCCGCGCAGCTGCAACGGTCCGCTGCGGGTGTGCAAACTCGCATTCAACGCACCGGCCACGCTGTCGATGCGAAGCGCGTACGTGCCCAGCGGCACCACCGTGGTAAGGGCGGAGCCGGCGTCTTTCCATGTCACGACGGCGTCTGCCCAAACGCCGTCGTCCGTGCGCGTGAACCGGGCGATCCGCACGGCGACATCACCACGCAAACCCAGTGATGCCATGCGCGGCACGGCCAGCCCGAGCGCGGCGGCGGGTACCGAGAAATCGACATCAGCGACGTCGACCCCGTGCGCGGAAAGGTGCAGCGGGAAGCCTGCAGCGTGGTCGATGCTCACCTGGTAGCCGAGACGTCCATGCAGCAGCGAGCGTGGACGCCACACCCAAGCAACGGCCTTGCCGATACCGGTTTGTCTGGCCGGGTCGCGAATCTCCAGCCGGCCGCTGCCCGACCACAACGTGCCTTGCGCCTGAGCCAACCGCAGCACACCGTGCGTTGCGCGCCGCAAACCGCTATCGATGAGCGTGGCGGGCGCCAGCACAACCAGAAACAACGCACACGCCGCCAGCACCACGCCGCCGCCGACGATGCCGCTACGCCATGTCCGGAGCCGTGTCATCGGTGCGACCGTTCGACGGTGGCACTGACACTTACCTGTCCGGGCGTGTCCTGCGACTCGATCCGCACCCGCGAAAAGCGCAGGTGTTGCGTACGCATGTCGTCCGCCCATGCCAGCCATCGGGCAAAGGCGACGTGACCGAACACCAGTTTTACGTGATCCGCATCCATCTGCTCCATGCTTGCCAGCGACTGGCCCAATCCACTGGCGCCCACCTGGCGCTGCACCAACTGGCGCAAGTCCGCCGTCGTCGACGCAGACGCTGGCGCCGCGCGGAGCCGCGTGATTTCCGCCGCCTGCCGATCCTGGCGACCGGCCTGCGCCTGCAACCGGACCACCGCCGGCAGCAGCTTTGCCCGCGCCTGCGTCGTCGACAGCAGCAGCCACCCGTACATCAACAGCCCAAGGCACAGCGCTACCGCAACCATCAACTGGCGTTCGGAGGGTGAACGCGATGCCCACCACACACCCAGCACGGGTTTCCAGGTGAGTTTTTTCATGGTGACCTCAGCGTCAATGTCACCGTGCCGTTGGTGGCGCGATGCGCCACTGGCACCGTGTCGACGGCAAACCCGGCCTCCGTCAGAAGCTGCTGGACCTGACGCGCAAGCGCATCACCGGGCGCCTTCAGTTCCAATGTCATGCGTCCATCCTCATAGGACAGAGCGCGCAATTGCGTGGTCGGCGCAGAAGCCAACGCCTCTGATACCTTGCCGAGCATGACCGGGAAATCACCGACATCGGGTTGGTTGGCACCATGCCGCGCGCGGGCCAGCTGCCGGCGCATCTGCAACACGGGGTCGGCCACGGCGACGGCATCGGGAAACAGCGCGCGGAAGCGCGCCTCCATCTGCTGACGCAACTGTTGTTGTTCACTGGCCAGGCGCATCCGATCAGCAAACAGTGCAACCGAATGCAGCAACAGCGCCGCCAGCAGGATCCAGCCGACTTGACGCCAACGCGCAACCATCGCCATGGACAAATGCCGGCGCCGACGGCCCTGATCGAGTCCGGCCCCGGCCGACATCGGCGCCGCACGCGCCTCCGGCGCAGAAGCCATCCGCAGGCTTACGCCCAGCTCCTTCTGCCACGTCTCCAGATCGGGTTTTGCCTCGGGCACCGTCAGGTACAACGTGATGGTGGCCGGCACCGAGGCGCGCGCCCGCGCCTCCAGCAGCAGCTGTATCAGCATCAGCGGCGGAGTTTGCCGGTCGCCGCAATCGGTGGCGCCGCCTTCGAACTCACCGATCCGCACATGGCCTTCCTGCCCGTTCCAGCACAGGCTCCACCCGCCGTATTGCAACGGCAACATCAGCGTCTCGCAATGCAAGCTATCGACCAAGATACCGACGGCGGCAAGCGCATCGCGCCATGCCTGCAGCCGCGACCGGTCCACCACCGCCAGCACGTCCTCGCCGTCCAGCCGCCCCAGGATACTCACCTGGGTGCTATCCGGGTCCGAGGCCAGTCGTTCCTCGACCGCGTAAGCCAGCAGCGCGGCGGATCGATGCTTGCCTGTCGACGGCAACCTCGCGCGCACGAGCAACACGTCGCTGGCCGCGAGCACCAGCTCGACCCGCGCGGCCCCCGGCGGCAATTGGGCCAGCGCGCCCGCACCAGGATGCGCACCGGCGTCGTTGAACAGTACCCATCGGCACGACGCGGGCGTCGCCGACAGCGAGCAAAAGATGCGCAGCATGTTCACGGGTATTTCCGCCAGACGACATCAGGCCAGCGCATCGCACGGGTTCGCGCCAGCAGCCATTGGCCGCGTGCTTGGGTCTTGCCGTAGCTCACCCGCACGCTGACCAGGAAGTAATCGCTACCGACGCGAATATCCCCTCCCGGTACGGCGGCATCCCTGCCGAGCTGACTCAGGAAGTCGGCGTTGTTGCGATAGAAAACACCGTCGCGGCGCGCCACCAGCATGCGCGCCGACGCCAGATCCAGGCCGTCGACGACCGCCGCCAGCACCTCGGCCGGCGCCGTGTTGACGTTGAGCGCGGTCGTGCCGGGCAAGGCCGCCACAAACGGTGCGAGCCGCGCACGCACATCACCGTCGAAACCACGCACCAGCGCCAGCTCATCCAGGTTGACCAGCGGCCGATTGGCGGTGAGGTGGGGATGGCCAAGCGATGCGTAGTACGCGTCCTCCGCGCCACCCGCCGGTTGCGGGACATCGTCGGCGTCAAGCCAGTCCGCCATGGCGCCGGCCAGCTCCACCTGCAGGCCGAGGATCGACAACAAGCGCTGGAAGCGCGCGTACTGGGTGAGATCGAGCTTGCCGTGGCGGATCAGGTTGTTGAGGTTGAACAGGCCTTGCTGGTCCTCGATGCGGCCACCGAGTTCACCGTTCTCGAACGGTATCGATGGCAGCTGCAAGGCCCACGGTTCCCCGGCATGGTCGATGGCGCCGCTGCGGCGGCGGTCGTCGTACAGCAGCGCCCGGGCCCAATCGCCGCCGGCATCGACCAGCTCTCGTGCCTCCACATGATCTGCAAGCAGTTCGGCCTGGCGCGACCAGGTACTCAAGGCGACCAGCATCGCCGTAGCCGCCACCGCTGAGAAAGCCATGATCGCCATCGCCATGAGCAACGCCGCCCCACGCTCGTGCTGGTTCATGTGCGCAGCGCGAACACGCGCACCACGGTTTCGCCGGAGTCGAACTCGATGCGCAGACGCACCGCCCGTGGCAGCGCCGGGTCACTCGACACGGTGGGCCAGCTGCGGCTCCAGGCCAGTGCCGGGCCCATGTATTGCAGGTCGAAACGACGCACGCCCCGCAGCACCACGTAACGCGCCGGCGGCGCGGCGCCGGCAAGATCCAGCCCGGGCCAGATCCACAACTCGACCTGATGGGTATCGTTGATGCCATAACCCACGCGGTGCGGGGTATCGATGCCGTCGGTCCCGGCGAAACGACTGAACTCCACCAGCGGCGCGCGCACCGCATCGCCCCGACCCAGCCACGCCGGCATGGTGCCCGACGCGTTGCGTACCGGACGCGGCGCGGCCAGCCGCAGATCGCCTTCGAAACGGGTGAAGAACGACACGGTCTGCCGCCACCTCGTGGACTCCGTCTCGATGTGGTTGCGCGACGCCACCACCACGCCAAGCCCGCGATAGGCCATCAGCGACAGCAGCGACAGCACCAGCAGCGCCGCCAACAATTCGATCAGGGTGAAGCCACGCGCTTCGTCGACGGTCACCGTCCACCTCCCGCAGGATTCGTTACGAAGCCCACCGTGTGCGCGAGAGCATGGGCCGGACGTGCCGGCTCGAACACGAAGACGTCGATGCGCCGAAACGCCGGATTCGGCGTCGCGGATACCTGTTCACGCCAGCCAAGGTCCAGATCACCCTGACGCTGTATTCCCGTCCGCATGCCAACCGGCAACCAGTCGCCACGCGCGTGATGTTCGGCCAGGCGGTCGGTGGCAACCCAGCCGGCAAACAGGCGGGCGCGCAATTCACCGAGGTGATTGGAACCCTGCGCCGCCACCCGCAGCACCGCCAGCAGCGACACCGCGACAATGGCCAGGGCTACCAGTACCTCGACCAGGGTGAACCCGTGCGCGCTAGTTCGCCGCCATGTCGCCATAGGTTTTCCCCAGTCCCGGCGCAATGCGCAAATCGCCTACCGGTGAGGCCGCCACGCCGTAGTGTTCGTCGTCCAGCGCCAGGTCCAGCGAGAACGCGGACATCGCACCACTGGCGGGAAACTCCAGGCGCAACACCGCTTGCGGCGCACCAGCTTCATTGCGCAATTGCGATATCACCATGGCCTGCGGCAGCTGCCGGGCGCGCAGCACGTCGTCAGCGCGAATCGCCACCCATGCGCCATCGCCATCCTGCCGCCAGAACTCATAACCCAAGCCATTGGACGTCCAGACGATGGCGACACCCGTGATGCGCGCCTCCTGTCCGGCAAGCTCAAACAGTTGGGCCAGCCGCGCGGCTTCGACACGCAACACGTCCCGATGACCCGGCTGCAGCCGGGCACCGACCGTGCCAACGAGGATGCCCATGATCAGCACCACGACCAGCATCTCCAGCAAGGTGAATCCATCTGCGTCGTCATGGATCGTGGGCTCGAACATCTGCATTCGCCCCTCACAATGTCCACGACCCAGGATCGGCATCGTTGCCTTCACCACCGGGCGCACCGTCGGCACCCAGGCCATAGACATCGATCTCCCCGTGCACGCCGGGATTCAAGTACTGGTAGGGCTGACCCCAGGGATCCCTGGGCAAGCGACCAACGTAACCCTCGGGATTCCAGTTGGGCGGCACAGGCTCGGATTCCGGCCGGCGCACCAGCGCCTGCAGCCCCTGCTCGGTGGTTGGGTAACGCTGGTTGTCCAGCCGGTAAAGCTGCAAGGCCTGCATCAGACTCGCCACGTCCTGGCGCGACGCGGCAGCTCGCGCCTCGTCCGGCCGACTCATCACCTTGGGCACCACCAACGCTGCCAGGATGCCGAGGATCACCACGACCACCATCAATTCCAGCAGCGTGAAACCACGTTGGGATGGAACACGGATTGACACGTTGGCGTCCCCCTGAATGCATGGAAGAAGTACGGCCAGGACACTCGATCATGTCGAGCATGCATGCGGACAAGAAGCCAGATCGGCTCCCGTGCCGATCTGGCTGGGTGGGTTCGACGAACGGCACATCGACGCCGTCTCGGGTTACAGGCTTGGGATGCACGCCGTCGCGTTGAGGTTCCCTGCAACGCAGGCGGGAACCTTCCCACCGCCGCTGCGTCTGCTGGTGAACAGGGGCAATGAATCCGACGCCGTGAAAGTCCGTCCGGATATCGCGCCACGTGGATCACACGGATCGTTGCACGTCGAATGTGTTTCAGGTGCCGGCAGGTATCTGCTGGCCGGGGCGTCTCGCCCGCAAGAAATGCTTCGCGCCGAGAGGTTGTGATTTTTTCAACCTCTCATGTCGGCCAGGGACGACCGATCGCGAGTCGGTCACGCAAGTAACTGATTCGCGTGAGCACGTCCGGGCATGTACCGGACGTGCGGTGGAGGAAAACCACAGGACGTGATTTTCCTGACAGGACCTGAGTGATCGCATCCAACAGAGAGGGAAAGCAATGAGCAGATACATGCGAAAGAAATGGTTGCCGGGAGCCTTGTCGCTCGCGCTTGGCGTCGGCCTTGCCGGTTGCGGCGGCTCCGGCCACAACGGTCAGGCATCGACGCCCACCGCGCCGCAAGTCCCTGCCCTGAAGGTGGTTTCCACCATGCCCGCCAATGGCGCCACCGACGTGCTGAACACCGCCGAGGTCAGCGCCACCTTCGACCAGTCGATCGATACAGCGACACTCAAGAACGCGAACTTCAACGTGAACTGCCCGGCCGACGCGGAACCGTTTGGCTCGGTCGTCTACGACGACGCCACCCGAAAAGCGACCTTCGTGCGCATCACCGAGTCACCCACCAATCTGCCGCAGTCGGAGGTAGCTGAACCGATGCAGGCGGACGTCACCTGTACCGCAACCATCACGACAGGCATCAAGGGGGCCGGCGGTGCCGCATTGGCGACGGATTTCGTGTGGACCTTCTCCACCGTGGCAGACACGGCGTTCCTCGACGAGGGCAAGCGGATCTTCCGCTTCGACACGTTCGGCGATGAGACCACCTGGACTGACACCTTGCAGATGAACGAGGTCATCCAGACTGCCGTCGACCCGGCCACCGCGCTGGCCGTCGGCCTGAAGGTCGACGCCGAGGCGCTGCCGCAAGCGGTGGTCGACGGCATCATCGACAAGAGCATCAGCCTGACCGATCCGCAGACCACTCTCGCCCTGATCAGCCTCGATGCGGTGGTCGGAATCAAGGGCACGGTGGCGACGGCCGCCGACGGCAAGATGACGCTGACGCGGGTCGGCATCACCTGTGCGCTGTGCCACTCCAACGTCGACAATTCATTCGACCACGGCATCGGCAAGCGGCTTGACGGCTGGCCGAACCGCGACCTGGACCCGGGCTTCATCATCTCCCTGTCGCCGGCACTCACCGTCGAGCAAAGGGCGGTCTACAAATCGTGGGGCCCGGGCTTCTACGACCCGCGCTTCAACATCGACGGGCTGAATGGCCCGCAGGTGATCACGCCGGCGTATGGCCTGCAGAACATCCACAAGATCATCGCAACCGGCGATGGCGACGACCTTGCCTACTGGAACCGCTATGTCGGCGTGACCCAGATGGGTGGCCACGGCAACTTCACCGACGCGCGCGTGGGCACGGGTATCGACATCACCAACGGAACCGACGACCTGATAACGGCCAAGCTGCCCGCATTGCAGGCTTATCAGCTGTCCATCGCGGCACCGCCCGCACCGGCGGGCAGTTTCGATACGGCCGCCGCCACGCGCGGCAAGGCGCTTTTCGAAGGCAAGGCCGGCTGCAGCACCTGCCACAGCGGACCGGAATTCACCGACGCCAACGAGCGCCTGCACAGCCCGGACGAAGTGGCCAGCGAGCCTGAGGCGACCGGTGTGCCGAGCTATGCATCGCGTACGGCAACCAGGATGTATCGCACGACGCCGTTGAAGGGTGCGTGGCAGCATCCGCCGTACTTCCACAATGGTTCGGCTGACACACTGGTAGACGTGGTCAACAAGTACAACGCCAAGCAGTCGCTTGGCCTGACCGGCGCGGAAGTCGATGATGTCGCGCAATACGTGAAGTCGCTCTAGGGCGACTGGCGGCGCGTGACTGCGGGGAGATGAAATGGGGGCGACCTTGTACGGGTCGCCCCCATTTCGCGGCCCGCAAGCGTCGGCTCGCACCTCCGTCATCAGGGCCGGCACGGATAGCCGCCATTTGCACAGTGGATCAATCGTTGCCCGGGCAACGGAGGCTCCATGGGAGCAAAACGAGCGGTGTTTTCGCCATCGTCGGCGATTTCATATCCGGTCGTGCCGCAGGCGGCTGATCGTCGGAGCCAAAAGTGGCTTCTGCCACGAGCCGTGCCATCAGCGTGCTCGTCAAGCAAGCACAACGCACACCCAGGAACGGAAAGGTTTCCGACAGCATGTTGCCAAGCGTCTCGTCCAGCGATTTGCACAGCAACCGGCGCGCCCTGAACAGTCGCGTCTTTACGGTTTGCGGCTTGATCGACAGGCGGGCAGCGGTTTCCTCCACGCTGCACTCCTCGATCGCACGCAACCTGAAAACCTGGCGATACGGGTCAGGCAGATGATCGATCGCGCGCTTCAGCAAACGGCGAATCTCGACTTGGGCCGCGAGCGACACCGGATCGCCGTGCGCGGAACGGGACGGGCCAACCCAGTGCGGGTCCACGGGCGACGAATCGATCTGATCGATCCCGACCATGGCATGTCGTTTGCGCAAATGGGTGCGTGCCTCGTTGAGCACGATACTGACCAACCACGTACGCAAGGGCGCATCACCACGGAACGAATCAAACCGGTGATACGCCCGCATGAAAGACTCCTGCACGACGTCTTCCGCTTCCGCATCATCATTGAGCACGCCACGCGCGATGCGATGCAACTGCGGGCCATAGCGCTGCACGACGTGCCGAAACGCCTCACGGTCGCCACTTCTCACCAATGCAACGAGCGCGGCGTCGTCCAGCGCTGGGGTATGGGTCGATATGACATTCGCGGGCGGCGGCTCGGCTTGCTGCATGTTCCGTTGGATGCGATGGCGGCCCTGGCGGTTCCGCCATCGTTCCACCGTCATCGCGGATACCCGCTTTCATCGGGTCGGATTCGTTTGCCGCGGCCCCGGCTCAGGCACGCCGTGCCGGACGAGACCGATCACCCGACCGCCGCTCGTCGTTCAACCGTCGCGCTAGCGGCACTGCGCCGCATGGACAAGCGGCCACACCATTGCGGACAATCACGGAGATGACTGCCGCCCGTACCGTTGCGCCCCTGCTTGAAGCGCGGGCCGTGAGTTTCCATCGCCAGGACGAACCGGTGTTCGTGCCGCTGGATTTCCAGCTGCACACGGGTGAATTGGCCCTGGTCGAGGGCGACAACGGCAGTGGCAAGACCACCTTGCTGCGCATGCTCGCCGGCCTGCTCCACCTGGGTGCCGGCGAGTTGCTGTGGCGCGGTGAAGCGTTGCAACGTGACCTCTGCGCCGGCGACATCCTGTTCCTCGGCCACCAGCTCGGCCTCAAGGCCGACCTCAGCCCGCGCGAGAACCTGCGCGTCGCCACCGGCCTGCATGGCACCCGCGATGGCACGGACATCGCCTCCCTGCTCGCCGAGATCGGCCTGCGAGGTTATGAGGACGAACCCGTGCGCCGCCTGTCGGCCGGGCAGAAGAAGCGCGCGGCGCTGGCCCGGCTGGCGATGCTGCCGGCGACGCTGTGGCTGCTGGACGAACCCTATGCCAACCTCGACCGTGCCGGCATCGCGCTGGTGAACGACATGCTGGAGCGGCACACCGGTGCAGGCGGCGCGGCGATGGTGACCAGCCATGGCATGGTGAGCTTCCACGGCGGTGAGCCGCGACGGATCCGCATGCATGGTTGATGCACGGCACATCGGGCGCAGGCTCCTCGCCCTGCTCGCAGGGGACAAATCGGTAGGACTGCCGATTTGCACGGCGTCAGCCGCCCGAAGGGCGAGGGCCATGGATGGCCCGAGTGCAGGTTGGGAGGGGGTCGCGCTTCGCGGAAAAGCTGTACCCCTCCCCAACCCTCCCCTGCGAGCAGGGGAGGGAGCAGAAGCATGAGCCGGCCAAGCCTCACCACCGCCTGCGCCGCGATGCTGCGCCGCGACCTCACGCTGGCCTGGCGTCGCCGCGGCGATATCGCGATGCCGGTGCTGTACGCGCTGATCGTCACCATGCTGTTTCCGTTCGCGCTGGGGCCGGAGGACACCTTGCTGCAGCGGATCGCGGGCGGCGTGGTGCTGGTTACCGTGTTGCTGGCGATGTTGCTGGCGCTGGATGCGATGTTCGCCAGCGACATCGAGGATGGCTCGCTGGAACAACTGGTGCTGGCACCGCAGCCGCTGGCGCTGATGCTGGGCATGAAGATCCTGGCCCACTGGCTCACCATCGCCCTGCCGCTGATCGTGATTTCGCCGCTGATGGCGGCGCTGCTGCACCTGCCCGCGCCGGTCATCCCGGTGTTGTTGCTGGCCTTGCTGCTGGCCACGCCACTGCTCAGCCTGCTGGGCGCGGTGCTGGTTGCGCTGACGGTCGGCACCCGGCGCTCTGGTATGCTGCTCGCCTTGATGTTGCTGCCTTTGTGCGTGCCGGCCGTGATTTTCGCCGCGGGCGCGGTAGCTGCCGCCCAGCAGGGTCTGCCCTGGCTGGCACCGATCAGCTGGCTTGCCGCCGCACTGGTATTGGCTGTGGTGCTGGCGCCGCTGGCTTGCGCCGCGGCCCTTCGTATTGCCCTGGATTCGTGATCCCTATGGCTAACTGGATCCCCCTCTGGTTGCACCGGCTCAGCTCGCCGCCAACCTTCTATCGCTTCGCCGGAACGCTGCAGCCGTGGGCGATGACGCTGGCCCTGCTGCTGGGCGCGATCGCGCTCTATGGCGGCCTGGTGCTTGCGCCCGCCGACTACCAGCAAGGCGACGCCTACCGCATCATTTTCATCCATGTGCCCAGCGCGTGGATGAGCATGTTCATCTACGCGGTGATGGGCGTGGCCTCGTTCATCGCGCTGGTGTGGCGGATCAAGCTGGCCGAAGTGGTGGCGATGGAGTCGGCGCCGATCGGCGCGGCGTTCACTTTCATCACCCTGGTCACCGGCTCGCTGTGGGGCAAGCCGATGTGGGGCACCTGGTGGACCTGGGATGCACGGCTCACCTCCGAGCTGGTGCTGCTGTTCCTGTTTCTCGGCGTGATCGGGCTTTATCGCGCCTTCGAGGATCGCCGCCAAGGCGCGCGCGCCGCGGCCTTCCTGGCCATCATCGGCATCATCAACGTGCCGATCGTGCATTTCTCGGTGAACTGGTGGAACACCTTGCACCAGGGCAGCACGGTCAACGTGTTCGGCAAATCCACCATGTCCTGGGACATGCTGTGGCCGCTGCTGACGATGACCCTGGCCACCAAGTTCTACTACGCCGCCAGCCTGTTCCGGCGTGCGCGCACCGACCTGCTTTCACTGGAAGGCGGCAAGGACTGGGTGCGGCAAATTGCCCAGGACGAGGACGCGCGATGAATGCCGTGCAAAGCTTTCTGGCGATGGGTGGCTATGCGGCCTATGTGTGGCCCGCCTACGCGGTGTTCTTCATCGTGCTGATTGCCGACACGATCGCGCCGCGTCTGCGCCGGCAGCGTCTGCTGCGTGAACTTCGCGCCCGGTTTGCCCGTCAAAGCGCCCGCCAGCCACAGGCCGGCAACGGTTCCTCTCCCACACCACCAGCCGCCATCGACGGTCAGTGAGCATCATGAATCCCACCCGCAAGCGCCGACTCACCATCGTTGTACTGGTTGCCGTGGCCGCCGCCGTGGCTGCCGGCCTGGGCGTGTACGCGCTGCAGAACAACATGAACTACCTGCTGACGCCCAGCCAGGTGCAGTCGGGCCAGGCGGCGAGCTACACGACATTCCGCCTGGGCGGCATGGTCAAGGCCGGCTCCATCCAGCGCAGCAGCGATTCGCTGAAGGTGACGTTCACCGTGGTCGACGCCGGCGGCGCCATGCCGGTCGAATACACCGGCATCCTCCCCGACCTGTTCCGCGACAACCAGTCGGTCATCGCCACCGGCCACATGTCCAACGCCCGCTTCATCGCCACCGAAGTGCTGGCCAAGCATGACGAAACCTACATGCCCAAAGAGCTGAAGGACGCGATGGCGAAGGCGCATGCCGAAAAGCCGGGAATCGAGAAAGCCGGGAATCGGGAATAGAGAATAGGAAAAGCCATGTATGCCAACTCTTGTTGCCACTTCCTGCACCGAAGTACGCCGAAGCGGCGGAGCGCCTTGCTCTTGACCATTCCCTATTCCCCATTCCCCATTCCCGGCACAAACCCATGACCCCCGAACTCGGCCAACTCGCGCTTATCCTCGCCTTGCTGCTGGCGCTGGCGCAGGGCGTCTTGCCGTTGATCGGCGCGTGGCGTGGCAATCGCGCACTGATGGCGGTGGCGCGGCCGGCGGCGGCGGGACAGGCGGTGTTCGTGGCGATCGCGTTCGGCATCCTGGTGTGGGCGTTCCTGCGCTTCGATTTCTCGGTGCAGTACGTGGCCGACAACTCGAACCTGGAACTGCCGTGGTATTACCGCATTGCCGCGGTGTGGGGTGCGCACGAGGGTTCGCTGCTGTTGTGGATCATGATCCTCAATGTGTGGACCGTGGCGCTGGCGGCATTCAGCCAGAAATTACCCGAGGTTTTCGCTTCACGCGTGCTGGCCGTGATGGGCCTGGTCGCGGTGGGTTTCCTCGCCTTCATCATCTTCACCTCGAATCCGTTTGGACGGCTGTTGCCGATGCCCGGCGATGGCGCGGACCTGAACCCGGTGCTGCAGGACCCGGGCATGACCTTCCACCCGCCGATGCTGTACATGGGTTACGTGGGCTTCTCGGTGGCGTTCGCGTTCTCGATCGCGGCCTTGCTGGGTGGTGAACTGGAACAGGCATGGGTGCGCTGGGCGCGCCCGTGGACCAATGTGGCGTGGGCGTTTCTCACCTGCGGCATCGTCGCCGGCAGTTGGTGGGCATATGCCGAGCTGGGTTGGGGCGGCTGGTGGTTCTGGGACCCGGTGGAAAACGCCAGCTTCATGCCCTGGCTGGTCGGGCTGGCGCTGATCCACGCGCAGGCGATCACCGAAAAGCGCGGCAGCCTGCGGGCGTGGACGATCCTGCTGTCGATCTTCGCGTTCTCGCTGAGCCTGCTGGGCACGTTCCTGGTGCGCTCGGGCGTGCTGACCTCGGTGCACGCCTTCGCCTCCGACCCGCGCCGCGGCGTGTTCATCCTGGCCTTCCTGACCATCATCGTCGGCGGCTCGCTGCTGCTCTATGCGCTGCGCGCGCCGAAGGTCGCCGCGGGCAAACCGTTCAACCTGCTGTCGCGCGAAACGGCGATGCTGATCGGCAACCTGATGTTTGCGGTGGCGGCCGCGATGGTGCTGCTGGGCACATTGTTCCCGCTGATCGGCGATGCGCTGCACATGGGTCGCATCTCGGTGGGCCCGCCCTACTTCGGTTTCCTGTTCCCGCTGTTGATGCTGCCGGTGGTGCTGCTGTTGCCGTTCGGCCCGTTCCTGCGCTGGGGCAAGGGCGATGCCGGCGTGCTGAAAAGCATGCTGCTGCGCGTGACCATCGCCGCGCTGGCCTGCGCCATCGTGGCGGCGTTCTTCGTGGACGGTCACATGAAGGCGATCGTGGGCGTGGCCGCGGCAGTGTGGATCGGCGTGGGCGTGCTGTTGTACGCGTACAAGCGCTGGCGCGAAGTACCGCGTGGCCGCCGCTATCCGGCCGAGATGGCCGGCATGCTGCTGGCGCATTTCGGCGTGGCGGTGTTCGTGGTCGGCGTGTTGCTGTCCGAATCGCTCAGCGTCACCAGCGACGTGCGCATGGCGCCGGGCCAGACCCAGCACATCGGCAGCTACGATTTCCGTTTCGACGGCGCGCACCGCACCACCGGGCCGAACTGGCGTGCCGACCAGGGCGTGGTCACGGTCACCCGCGACGGCAAGGACATCGCCGTGATGCACCCACAGAAGCGCACCTATCCGCGCGGCCAGGTGCAGACTGAATCGGCGGTGGATGCCGGCATCACCCGCGACTTGTACGTGGCGCTGGGTGAGCCGATGGACGCGGGCAACATCGCCGGTGCATGGTCGCTGCGGCTGTACTACAAGCCGTTCGTGCGCTGGATCTGGGCCGGCGGCCTGCTGATGATGCTGGGCGGTTTTGTCTGCGCCGCCGACAAGCGCTTCCGCCTCAAGCGCACTGTCACCCGTGCGGAGCCAGCCATTGAAACGCGCCTGCAGGAAACCCGCGCATGAGTCGGCTGCTGCCCTTCATCGGCTTCATGCTGCTGGCCGCGCTGTTCGGCTTCGGCATCTGGTGGAACACCCAGCACGATCCGAACGCCATCCCCACGCCGCTGCTGGACAAGCCCGCACCCGCGTTCAACCTGCCCAAGCTGTACGAGCCGACGCAGACGGTGAGCAAGGCCGACCTGCTGGGCAAGCCTTACCTGCTCAACGTGTTCGCCAGCTGGTGCATCGAATGCGGCGTGGAGCACCCGGTGCTGCAGGCCGAGGGCCCGACGCTGGGCGTGCAACTGGTGGGCTACAACTACAAGGATGCGCCGGCCGATGCCAAGCGCTGGTTGGCGGAACATGGCAGCCCGTACGCCGTGGTGATCGCCGACGAACCCGGCCAGACCGCGATCGATTTCGGCGTCTACGGCGCACCGGAGAGTTTCCTGATCGATGCGCGCGGCGTGATCCGCTACAAGCACATCGGGCCGCTTACGCCGGAGGTGGTGGCGAAGGAATTGAAGCCGGCCATCGCGGCGCTGCGCAAGGAGACCCCGTGATGCGTCTTTCACCTTGCGGGAGCGGTTTCAGCCGCGATGTTCTTGGCATGCTCCGACAAAAGGCATCGCGGCTGAAGCCGCTCCCACAGGGATCTCTCCTGCGATTGTTGCTGGTCATCCTGTTCGCGTTTACCGGCACGTTGCACGCCCAGGCGATCGAGCCGATGCCGTTCGCCAACCACGCGCAGGAGTTGCGCTTCCAGCACCTCACCCATGAGCTGCGCTGCCCGATGTGCCAGAACGAAACGCTGGCCGACTCCAACGCACCGATCGCGCGGGACCTGCGCAACCAGATCTTCAAGATGATGCAGCAGGGCAAGACCGACGACGAGATCAAGCAGTACCTGGTGGCGCGGTATTCCAAGTTTGTGCTGTACGACCCGCCG
The DNA here is from genome assembly GCF_042655685.1 of Rhodanobacter ginsenosidimutans. Lineage (NCBI taxonomy): Bacteria > Pseudomonadati > Pseudomonadota > Gammaproteobacteria > Lysobacterales > Rhodanobacteraceae > Rhodanobacter > Rhodanobacter ginsenosidimutans. Next base: position 63,464 of record NZ_JBHSMM010000002.1, read on the forward strand.
CTGACACGCGGCACCTGGCTGTTGTGGTTTGGTCCGCTGCTGATCCTGCTTGGTGGCGCCGGCGTGGTGCTGGTGGCCATACGCAAACGCGGCCGCATGCCGGCCAATGGATCGTCGGGGCCACGCCCCTCGATCGACAACGGGGATGATTGGTGAAAATCGCTTTCTACATCGCCGCCGCGGCGATGATCGCCGTGGCGCTGGCGGTATTGCTGCTGCCATTGATGCGATACGGCCGCACGTCCACCCGGCCACGCGCGGTTTTCGCGCTGGCCCTGGTCATCGCGCTGGTGCTGCCACTGGGCACCGCCAGCCTGTATCTGATGGTGGGAACGCCGGTGGCGCTCAATACTATCCAGGCCCAGGCGCCGGTCAGCATGGAGCAGGCGCTGGTGCAATTGCGCACGCACCTGACCGAGCAGCCCGATGACGTGCGGGGCTGGATGGTGCTGGCGCAGACCAACAGCATGCTGCACAGCCCCGCGGACGCGCGCGACGCCTACGACCACGTGCTCAAGCTCGCGCCCAACAATGCCGAGGCCATGGTCGGCTGGGCCGAAGCTGATTCGATGGCGCGCAGCGACCACCAGATCACCGGCCGCGCGCTGGAGCTGCTGAAGCATGCCGTATCGCTGCAACCAGACAGCCAGCGCGGCCTGTGGCTGCTCGGTATCGGCCAGTTCCAGCAGGGTGACTACAGCAACGCCGCCGCCACCTGGCGGGTGCTGCAGCCGCAGTTGGAACCGGGCTCGAAGGTGGCCGAAGCGGTGGCCATGCAGATCGGGGTAGCGCAATCCCGCGCAGGAAAATCGCCGGCCGGCGCGTCTTCGGTCGGCGCCGCGGCAACCGCAGAGCAACCCGCGCTGCGGGTGCAGGTGTCACTGGCGCCGGCGCTGGAAAAGAAGCTGAAACCCGGCGACGTCGTGTTCGTCTACGCCCGCGCCGCGGGCGGTCCGCCGATGCCGCTGGCCGCGGTCAAGCGCGACGCCGGCAAACTGCCACTCGAAGTCACCCTGACCGACGCCATGGCGATGACGCCTGCCGCGCGGCTGTCGTCCGCGACCAAGGTGGAAGTGGGCGCGCGCATCAGCCACGACGGCCAGCCCATCGCCAGCGAAGGTGATCTGGAAGGCAGCGCCGGCATCGTCGACGTGAACCGCCGCACGCCGGTCACCCTCGTCATCGACAGGGTGCATCCATGAAAGGCCCCGCCACCGCGCGCGACGCGCGCCGCTACTTCGCCCTGCCCTCACCGTTTCGCATGAAGCGTGGCGGCGAACTGCACGGCGCCAGCGTTGCCTACGAAACCTGGGGCGAGCTGAACGCGGCGCGTGACAACGGGTTGCTGATTCTCACCGGCCTGTCGCCCAGCGCCCACGCCGCCTCGTCCGCCAACGACCCCGCCCCCGGCTGGTGGGAAGGCATGATCGGGCCGGGCAAGGCGATCGACACCACGCACTGGTTCGTCATCTGCGTGAACTCGCTGGGCAGCGACAAGGGCTCGACCAGCCCCGCCTCGATCGACCCGGCCAGCGGCGAACCGTACCGGCTGAACTTCCCCGACCTGGCACTGGAAGACGTTGCCGAAGCCGCGCACGCCACCGTCAGCAGCCTGGGGATCGACCAGCTCGCCTGCCTGATCGGCTGCTCGATGGGCGGCATGAGCGCGCTGGCCTACATGCTGCTGCACCCCGGCAGCGCGCGTGCGCACATCAGCGTGGACACCGCACCGCAGGCGCAGCCGTTCGCCATCGCCATCCGCTCGCTGCAGCGCGAGGCGATCCGGCTGGACCCGCGCTGGGACGAGGGCGGCTACGACATCCACGCCCAGGACGGCGACCGCTACCCCGACATCGGCATGAGCATCGCCCGCAAGCTGGGCGTGATCACCTATCGTTCGGCGATGGAATGGAACGGCCGCTTCGCCCGCATCCGGCTCGACCCGGAACAACGCGACGACGATCCGTTCGGCCGCGAGTTCCAGGTCGAGTCCTATCTTGAAGGGCACGCTCGACGCTTCGTGCGCCACTTCGATCCCAATTGCTACCTCTACCTGTCGCGCGCCAGCGACTGGTTCGACATCGCCGAATACGGCAACGGCAGCGTGCACGAAGGGCTGCAACGCATCCGTATCGAGCGGGCGATGGTGATCGGCGTCAGCACCGACATCCTGTTTCCGCTGGAGCAACAGGAGCAGATCGCCAAGGGCCTGGAAGCGGCTGGCGCCACGGTGGATTTCGTGGCGCTGGACTCCCCACAGGGGCACGACGCGTTCCTGGTCGACATCGAAAACTACAGCCGCGCCATCGGCGGCTTCCTCGACCGATTGCGCGCGGATTGACCCGCTGGCGGGGCTCGACCGCGCCCAACGAACCCGGCATAATGCGTCGCTCACATGCCGGTGTGGCGGAATGGTAGACGCGGCGGACTCAAAATCCGCTGGCAGCGATGTCGTGTAGGTTCGAGTCCTATCACCGGTACCAATGATGGCATCCAGCGTTCTTCGCTGGATGCGCTGAAACGAAAAAGCCCGCTTCGCGCGGGCTTTTTCGTTTCAGGTGTTTCGCGGGCGGACTCAGCTCCTGGAGGCTTCCGAAGCGGCGCCCTTCAGCGTGCCGGCCAGCGCCAGCTCGTCGACCATCCGGTACAGCTCGTCGCGGTGATAGGGCTTCTGCAACGTGGGATGTTTCTGCCAGCGCTCCGCCAGGCCTTGTACGCCGTAGCCGGTGGAAAACGCAAACGGGATGCCGCGCTCCATCAGCACCTCCGCCACGGGGTAGATCTCCTGACCGTTGAGGTTGACGTCCAGGATGGCCAGGTCGAACGCTTCGTGCTGCGCCGCCTGCAACGCCTGGTCCAGGTGCGCCAGCGGACCGATCAGCGCGTGGCCCTGGTCGATGAGGATGTCTTCGAGCAGCATCGCCACCAGCATCTCGTCTTCCGCCAGCAGGATGCGCCGCGGCGGGGTGGTTTGCGGTGGCAGGGTTCGCGAAGGCGCCGTCATGCATCGTGCCCGGTTGCAACGGTGGACGAGCCACATATCGAGAGCGTCGCGTCGAAACGTCCGCAGCGGACGGGGTGCGGTCGCAACGCAATGATCATCTCGGGAGTCATGGCACCTCCGTAAAAAACTGCAAGCGGGTGGATTCCACCAGCGTGCATGTACGACAGGGGTTGTCATTTTTGCAGATGCGGCAGGCCATGGGTAGCGGCGACGTCACAGCTCGCGCACCACTCGGAACCCCACCCTGCCGCTGCGCACGGTGGCGTCCACGCCCTGCCGATACGCCGAGCGCTCCTGGTCCGGCGAACTGCCCCACGAACCGCCGCGCACCACACGCGCCGTGCAACCGGGGTTGATCCAGGCGCCGCCATTCACCGGTGCGCGGTTGTAGTTGTCGTGCCAGCAATCGGCGACCCACTCCGACACGTTGCCGTTGATGTCGTACAAGCCGAACGGGTTGGGTGCGAATTTCATCACCGGCGCCGGCCCCCAATAGCCGTCGCGATAACCGCGGAACGCATGGCTCCAGCGCCGGCCGCTGGGCGAGTGGTCGCCCGACCCGGTGAGGTTCTCCACCGTCTTCCGCGGCGTGCCGTCGCCCCACCAGTAACGCGTCGTGGTGCCGCCGCGCAGCGCGTATTCGAACTCGGCCTCGCTCGCCAGGCGATAGATCTTGCCCGTGCGCTCGCCCAGCCAAGCCGCGTAGGCGCTGGCGTCGTTCCAGGAAACATTGACCACTGGCAGGTCATCCGCCGCCTTGCCGCCGGCGTAGTCGTCCTCCCAGCTCGCATCGGCATCGTCGCGCATGGTGCCGCTGCGCTCGTCGTAGACACTGGCGCCGCCGAGTTTCTCGGAGTCGGGGCGATAGCCACTCGCACGCACGAATTCGCGGAACTGCGCCACCGTGATCGCACTGCGGGCCATCGCAAAACCCGTCGCGATGGTGACGGCATGCTGCGGCGTTTCCGCATCGTTGTGACCGGGCTCGCTGGCCGGGGAACCCATCTGGAAGCTGCCGGTGGGGATGACCACCATCGTCGGCGTCTTGCCTGGCAAGTCGATGTAGTGGTCGTTGAACACCTGGCCCGGGCGGTAGCTTGCGTACAGGCGCGCGTTGACCAGTTGTTCGTCGAACTCGTCCAGCGACGACAGGTGGGGATCGACGTCACGCGCCTGCCGCGCCAGCTTTTCGGCCAGCGCAAGATTGCCGCCATCCAGCGCCGAGCGCGCCTGGGCCAGTATCCCGTTGGCGCGCTGACCGCGAATGTCGTCGACCCGCTTGCTCACGTCCTGCCACTGCTGCGAGCCGGGGTGGATCTCGGCCGCCCGCGCCAGTTCCTTGTCGGCTTCGTCGAACTTGTTCTGCGCCACCGCCGCCAGCGCACGATCCAGCACCACGCGCTGCACCTGGAAAATACCCTGCTCCGCCACCGCGTTCTGCGGATCGAGCTTCTGCACTTCGCGATAGGTATCCAGCGCGCTGTCACCCGCCGGCTGATCGGCCTTGCCCTGCTGCAACTGGCTGGCCGCCTTGGCCAGCATCGGGCGCATGGTGAGCAGCGTCTTCAGCTGGGTTTCCAGTTGCGCCACGTCATCGCTGGCGTGCGGCAGTGTGCGCAGCGCATCGAGCAATTCCACCGCGCCTTCGGCGTCGCCCACGGCAATATCCTGCCCGATCTGCGCAACCAGCCGCGCACGCACATCAAACAGGCCTTGCGCGGCGCGGCGACTGTCCGGCTTTTCCTTCAACGCCTGGGTGAACAACGCGGCGGCGCTTTCCTTGGCGCCCACCAGCTCGCCGGCGCGCAACGCCTTGGTGGCCCGCGCCAACAGTGCGCGCACCGCCGGCGGGTCCTCGCTCAACTGCTCGGGAAGATGCGCGTTGCCATGTTTCATGCGCGCGGCGATGACACTGGCCGGCGCCAGCGTCATCGGCGGGCCGGCATTGACCTCGGCGATCGCCGGTACCTGCTCACGTTGCTGCTGCCCCGCGTTGGGGCCGCCCAGCGACATGCCGCGCGGAGTCGTCTGTTCGGGAGTGACGTGAAACAGCCGCGGAAAAAAGTGATAAGTCAGCGCGAACGCCAGCACCAGTACACCCAGCGCGCCACCCATGGCGCGCTGGCGGCGCAAGACGGTATTGCTTGGCATGGGTTGGGCGTCCTCGGGGCGGCCTGTTATGGTGCGCTGCTCACCTTAGGCACAAACTGCTGGCAGGGCAATCTGCCCGTCGCACATCCTGCCCGCAGCACATCAAGGATCTTGCATGCTCTTGCCCGTCACGGCTGACGCCGAATGGATCGATAACCGCGATGCACTGCAGGCGTGGCTGGACGCATTGCCCGTCGCGGCGTCAGTGGGCGTCGATACCGAATTCATGCGTCGCAATACCTTCCATCCGCAACTGGCGCTGCTGCAACTGGGATGGAACGGTCGGCATGCCCTGGTGGACCCGCTGGCATTCGAGATCGGCGATGCACTTCAGCCGCGACTGGGTGATGGCACGGCCGTCACCGTGATGCACAGCGCCAGCGAGGATCTGGAAACGCTGGCGCCCCTGCTGCCCGACGGCCCGCGGCAATTGTTCGACACCCAGATCGCCGCCGCCTTTGTCGGCATGGGCCTGGGTATCAGCTACCGCGCGCTGGTTGCCGAACTGGCGGGCGTGGACCTGGACAAGGGCGAAACCCGCTCCGACTGGCTGCAGCGCCCGCTGACCGATTCGCAACGCGCCTATGCCGCGCTCGACGTGGTCTACCTGAAGACCATCCACGAACAGTTGAGCGAACGCCTGCAACAGCGCGACCGCAGCGCCTGGCACGCCGAGGACTGCGAGCGGCTGAAGCGCCGCGCCAGCCATCGCGACGGTGACCCGCAACCCCAACGCGCCCTGCGCGCCGCTGCCGAATGGCCGCGGGAGAAACAGGCGCTGCTCCGACGGCTGCTGCTGTGGCGCGACCGCAGTGCGCGCAACCTCGATCGCCCGCGCCCCTGGCTGATGGATGACACGCTGGCCCTGAGCCTGGCAGCGCAGCCGGCCACCACGCTGTCCGATCTTGAACAGCGCAGCCGCGGCCAACGCGCCTTGCGCTCGGCCCAGCGCAGCGAACTGTTCGAGCTGATAAGCCGGCCGGTCGAGGCCGACGAGATCGCCGCCACCGCCCGCATCCCCGCCCACCCCCAGGGCAACGCAAAAAAGGCGCTGGCGGCGATGAAGCAGGAGGTCGACGACCGCGCCACCGCCCTCGACCTGCCATCGGGCCTGCTGTGCCCGCGCAAGGTGCTGGAAGAATACGTGGTCACCGCCGAATGGCCGGAATTCCTGGAAGGTTGGCGGCGCGAGGTGCTGCACGACCAGCTGCCGGCCTTGCTGCCCGCATGATCATGATGCTTGGCGAATCCGGAATGCGCTGCTAATATTCGCCGCTTACGTGGGGCGGTAGCTCAGCTGGGAGAGCGTCGCGTTCGCAATGCGAAGGTCGTGGGTTCGATCCCCATCCGCTCCACCACTCATGTCAACAAACAACGCTTCATGCCCTCGTGGCGTGGAGCGTTTTTGTTTGGGCGTGTGATGGCCTCGAGCCGCCCGCCATCAGCCCTGTTCACGTGCCCGCAGGCTGACGCGATCACGCCGCCTGACACCGCGCATTCACCGCTGCGCGACGCGCGTTCAGCCGTCTGAACGTCCTAACGCAACGTTCCCGCCAAGCCGAGCCGTACAGGCGTGACATAACCGATGTAATCGACATGTGAATTCACATTTGTATTCACACTAATCATGACTATTGAATGGATCATTTGGCTTACATTCACTGTAAGACCGTTCGACCATGCAATCATCGAAGACCACATTTCAGCCACGCGATGACAAGACGGCCTTGCAACAATGCATCCACTTCTTATTCAACGTGAGACAACAAGATAATCAAGATGGCACCACCAATCTTGTTGGCGTCGAACCCACCTAATTACCAAACTTGCATGCATCGACAATGGCAGGCCTTTGGCAAGCCATATATTTCCTTGCAATGCTTCACAGGGACGGAATGAAGCATGACTCCGCCACGTCTAGCGCCTGATCGACCCTGACCCGGACTGCGGGAGTGCTTCGATATTGTGTTCAAACGTGTACTGATCGTCTGCATGGGCAATATCTGCCGCAGCCCGACGGCGGAATACCTGTTTCGCCAGCGCATGGAATCGCGCGACGTCAGTTTCAGCAGCGCCGGGATTGGCGCACTCGTGGGCAGGCCCATGGACGCGAATGCCCTGCAGTTGCTCGCCGAGGACGGCATCGACGGCAGCATGCATCGGGCGCAGCAATTGACGCCGCCAATGCTGCGCGAGGCCGACCTGATCCTGGGTATGGAAAAGAGCCATTTGGGCGCAATGATTCAATTTTCGCCGGAGATCAATGGAAAGGTCTATCTACTCGACAAATGGTTGAACGGGAGTGACATCCCCGACCCATATCGACAACACCGAGCCGCATTCGAACATGTTCACCAGATAATCACGCAGGGTGTCAGCAGTTGGGAGCCCTATTTGTAATTCCCACCCATGCCACGAGTTGATTGCCCCTATGGCCGCCATTCAAGACCCTGTGCAGCGCGATGACGAGATTGACCTGAGCGAATTGCTCGGCACCCTCAGCGACCACAAATGGTTGATTGGCATCATCACCGGCGTATTCGTACTGCTCAGCATCGCCTACGCGATGTTGACGACGCCGATCTACCAGGCCACCTCGGTGGTGCAGGTGGAGCAGAAAGTACCTAGCCTGCCGGGGCTGAGCGCGCTGACCCAGACCCTGGGGGCGTCCAGCCCCGAAGCCACGACGGAAACCGCGCTGATCACCTCGCGCATGGTGCTTGGCGCCGCGGTGGACGAGCTCAAGCTGGCCATCGAGACGCACCCGCGGCGCATGCCCATCATCGGCAAGTACTTCGCGCGCAAATATGCGGCCAGCAACCCCGGCCTGGTGTCCCCGCCCCTGTTCAACAAGGTGGAGTACGACTGGGGCGGCTCGAAGCTGGAGATTTTCCAGCTGGACGTTCCTGACAGCCTGCTGGATCAGCCGCTCACCCTGATCGCCGGCAGGAACGGTGCCTACGAGCTGGTGGATGCCGACGAGAATGTCCTGGTCTCCGGCAAGCTCGGCCAGACCTCCAGCGGCCACGGCGTCACCATGCAGGTCCGAACCCTGGTGGCGAACCCGGGCACGCAGTTCCGCGTGTTCCGCCATCGCCGGTTGACCGTGATCAACGGACTGCAGAGCGCCATCAACGTCAATGAGGAGGGCAAGGAGTCGGGCATCCTCAAGATGACCTACGACAACCCGGACCCGCAGCTGGCCGCCAACGTGCTCAAGGAGGTCGGCGAGCTCTACGTGCAGCAGGACGTGAACCGCAACTCCGCCGAAGCGGCGAACAGCCTGAAGTTCGTGCGGGAGCAGTTGCCCAACGTGCGCCGCGACCTGGAACGGGCCACCGCCGCGCTCAACGCGTATCAGATCAAGGCGCACTCGGTCGACATCAGCATGCAGACCCAGGGGCTGCTGGATCAGGAAGTGGACATACAGTCCAACATCCAGAAATTGCGCCTGCAGCTGGCGGACATGCAGCGCCAGTACACGCCCGAGCATCCGGCGTACAAGGCGCTGGTCCAGCAGATCGGCCAGCTTGAGGCGCAAAAGGGCGGCATCGACAAGCGGGTGGGCGACCTGCCCGATACCCAGCAACAGCTGCTGAAGCTGAAGCGTGACGTGCAGGTCAGCAACGACACCTATACCGGGTTGCTCAACCAGGCCCAGCAGCTGGATATCGCGCGTGCCGGCACGGTGGGCAACGTGCGCATCATCGACAGCTCGGCGGTGGACATCACGCGACCGGTATGGCCGCGGAAAACCATCATCGTGCTGGGCGGCACGCTGCTCGGCGCCTTCGTGGCCCTCGTCTTCGTATTCATCCGGCAGATGCTCAATCGCGGCATCGAGGACCCGGCCGTCATCGAGAAGATCGGCCTGCCCGTGTACGCCACCATTCCGATCAGCCCGCGCGAGCAGACGCTGCAGCAGAACATGCGCCTGCATGGGCGGGGCAAGCAGCGCCTGCTGGTCATGGACGCGCCCGCGGACCTGGCCACCGAAGCCCTGCGCAGCCTGCGCACCAGCCTGCATTTCGCTCGGCTGGAAGCGAAGAACAACGTGCTCATGATCTCCGGCTCCAGCCCGGACGTCGGCAAGACCTTTGTCGCGGCCAATCTCGCCACCGTCGTGGCCCAGAGCAACCAGCGGGTGCTGCTGATCGACGGCGACATGCGCCGGGGTTCGCTGCACAAGCTGGTCGGCGGCAGGGCCGAGGTCGGCCTTTCCGAACTGATCACCGGCCAGGCGGAGCTGGCGGCGGCGACGCGTCAGGTCGGCCTGATGGAGAACCTGCATTTCATCGCCCGCGGCAAGCTGCCGCCGAATCCCTCCGAGCTGCTGATGAACGCCCGCTTCTCCGCGCTGCTCGAACACCTGAAACCGCTGTACGACCTGATCATCATCGACACCCCGCCGATCCTGGCGGTGACCGACGCCGCCATCATCGGCCATCACGCCGGCACCGCCCTGCTGGTGGTGCGCTTCGGCATCAACCAGGCGCGCGAGATCGCGCTGGCAAGGCAGCGTTTCGAGCAGAACAACGTGCCGCTCAAGGGCGCCATCTTCAACGCCGTGGAGAAGCGCAGCCGGGGTTACTACTCCTACGCCTATTACGGCGTCGGCCTGCCGTCGAGATGACGCCTGCCGCAGCAACGCGCGCAAGAACAAAAACAGGGATCACGCAACACGCAGGACCATCCATGCCTAGCTCCAAGAACTTCGCCCTCATTGGCGCCGCCGGCTACATCGCCCCCCGCCACATGCAGGCCATCAAGACCACGGGCAACCAGTTGCTGGCTGCATTCGACCCCAACGACTCGGTCGGTGTCATCGACAGCCACTTTCCCAACGCCGATTTCTTCACCGAATTCGAACGCTTCGACCGCCACGTGGACCTGCGCCGACGTGCCGGCAACGGCGGCCAGATCGACTACGTCGCCATCTGCTCGCCCAACTACCTGCACGACTCGCACATGCGTTTCGCGCTGCGTTCCGGCGCCCATGCCATCTGCGAAAAACCGCTGGTGCTCAACCCCTGGAACATCGACGGCCTGCAGGACATCGAGCGCGACACCGGCAAGCGGGTCAACACCATCCTGCAACTTCGCCTGCACCCGGCCATCGTTGCCCTGCGCGAGCAGGTGCAACAAGGCCCGCACGACCACAAGCACGAGGTGGATCTGGCCTACGTCACCTCGCGCGGCCACTGGTACCTGCAAAGCTGGAAGGGCGACCCGAAAAAATCCGGCGGCATCGCCACCAATATCGGCGTGCACTTCTTCGACATGCTGCACCACATCTTCGGCGCGCTGCAGATGAACGTGGTGCACCTGGACAGCGAGACGAAGGCTGCCGGTTATCTCGAATACCAGAACGCCCGCGTGCGCTGGTTCCTGTCGGTGGACATCGAGGACGTGCCGGCCGCACTGCGCGAAGCGGGCCAGCGCACCTACCGCTCGATCACCGTGGATGGCCAGGAGATCGAGTTCTCCGGCGGCTTCACCGACCTGCACAACCGCAGCTACGAGGAGATCCTCGCCGGACGCGGTTTCGGCCTGGATGAAAACCGCGTCGCCATCGAAACGGTGTCGGCCATCCGCAACGGCAAGCCCGCCCCCCGCGCTGGCGAAGCGCACCCCTTCCTCGTACGGCAAGCCTGAAGAGAGAGCCGCATGGACTATTACCTGCACCCCTCCGCGATCGTCGACGAGGGCGCCCAGATCGGCGCCGGCTCCCGCGTGTGGCACTTCACCCATGTCTGCGGCGGCGCGCGCATCGGCAGCGGTGTTTCGCTGGGGCAGAACGTGTTCGTGGGCAACAAGGTCGTCATCGGCGACCGCTGCAAGATCCAGAACAACGTGTCGGTGTACGACAACGTGACGCTGAAGGAAGGCGTCTTCTGCGGCCCCAGCATGGTGTTCACCAACGTGTACAACCCACGCTCGCTGATCGAGCGCAAGAACGAATTCCGCGACACCGTGGTCAACCAGGGCGCCACCCTGGGTGCGAACTGCACCATCGTCTGCGGCGTGACGATCGGCGAGTTCGCCTTCGTCGGCGCCGGCGCCGTGATCAACCGGGACGTGCCCGCCTACGCCTTGATGGTCGGCGTGCCGGCGCGGCAGGTTGGCTGGATGAGTGAATTCGGCGAGCAACTGAACCTTCCACTGGAAGGCCACGCCGAGGATGTCTGCGCGCACACCGGCACGCGTTACGTGCTTGATGGGCGCACCTTGCAGCGGCAGGAGGCGGCAGCATGATCGACTTCATCGACCTCAGGACGCAGCAGGCGCGCATCAGGGATCGCCTCGACGCGGGCATTGCCCGCGTGCTGGCGCACGGCCAGTACATTCTCGGCCCGGAAGTGGGCGAGCTGGAGGAAAAGCTGGCCGCCTACGCCGGCGTGGCGCATTGCATCGCCGTGGCCAACGGCACCGATGCGTTGCAGATCGCGCAGATGGCGCTGGGCATCGGTCGCGGCGACGAGGTGATCACGCCGGGCTTCACCTATATCGCCACCGCCGAAACCGTGGCGCTGCTCGGCGCCAAACCGGTGTACGTGGACGTCGACCCGCGCACCTTCAACCTTGATCCCGAGCTGTTGGAAGCGGCCATCACGCCACGCACGCGGGCCATCATTCCGGTCTCGCTGTACGGCCAGTGCGCCGATTTCGACGCCATCAACGCGATTGCTGCGAAACACGGCATCACCGTCATCGAGGATGCCGCGCAGAGTTTCGGCGCCAGCTACAAGAACCGCCGCAGTGGCAGCCTTGGCACCCTCGCCTGCACCAGTTTCTTCCCGACCAAGCCGCTGGGCTGCTACGGCGACGGCGGCGCCGTGCTGACCGACGATGCGGAGCTGGCCCGCCTCGTGCGGCAGATCGCACGCCATGGCCAGGATCGGCGCTACCACCACGTACGCGTGGGGGTGAACAGCCGTCTGGATACGCTGCAGGCGGCGATCCTGCTGCCCAAGCTGGACATCCTCGACGACGAGATCGCGTTGCGCCAGCAGGTGGCGCAGACCTATGCCCGGCTGTTCGCCGACGCCGAGCTGGCGATCGCGCCCTTCGTCGAAACGCACAACCGCAGCGCCTGGGCGCAGTACACCGTGCGGGTACCCGAGCGCGACGAGGTGCAGGCGCGGCTGAAGGAGGCCGGCATCCCCACCGCCGTGCACTACCCGCTGCCGCTCAACCGGCAGCCGGCCGTGGCCGATCGCAAACGGCAGTTGCCGGTGGGCGACACCCTCGCGGAGCAGGTCATCAGCCTGCCGATGTCGCCCTACCTGGGCGCCGATCAGCAGCAGTCGATCGTGGCGGCGTTGGCGTCGGTCCTCTCCCATCTGCCGTCGCGCCGGGTTTGTCCTGCATGAAGAAAATCATTTTCGGAAAGTGTTATGCCTTTTCCTGCGACACGAGCCTGGAGGTGCCGCTGGCGGAAAGCCTGAGCCTGTATGCGGACGCGCCCGGCCGCGCGCCCGAGGTGAACATCCGCATCGTCGACGCCGTGACGGCGCGCTGTCCCACGGCGATCAACCCGCGCGTGCATGAAGCCTTCGAGCACGGCATGCGCACCGTGTTTCCCGGCGTCGACGTCTGCTGGGAACGCTCCGCCGATGGCTGCCTCAATGTCGAGGTTGCCATCCGGCGTCGCCGCGGGATGCGGCGCGTGGTCCACAAACTGCTGTCGATGGAATACGCGCGCGAAACCGAGGCGTTCGAGCAGATCCTGCACGAGCTGGTGCTGGTGCCGTCGGTGTATTTCTTTGGCGACATGGTGCCGATCCACGCCTCGGCAGTGACGATCGGCGACAGCGCCTGCCTGCTTGCCGGCACCGGCGGTGCCGGCAAGTCGTCGGCGATGCTGGCGCTGCGCAATCATCCCGGCGCCAGCTTCGTCAGCGACGACATCGTGGTCATGTCCGACACCGGCCGCGTCCACGGCAACATGGCCTGGCCGAAGATCTACGGCTACAACTGCGCCGGCAACCAGATGAAGCACGAGCTGCTGGCCGGACGCGGCTGGATCGACCGCGCCCACTTCGCCATCAAGAACCGCCTGAACCCCGCCAGCGTGCGACGCAAGATGTCGCCCGACCGCCTGTACCCGCGCGTGGATTCCACGTCGGCCCCGCTGTCGCGCCTGTATTACGTGGTGCGCGAGGACGTGCCGGACATCCGCCTGTCGCAGCTGAGCCAGGCCAACGTCGTGGATATGACGATCGCCGTGGTCAGCGCCGAATACAGCGTCTTCCACGACCACCTGTACTGGGAGAAATACAACGCGCTGGCCACCGCGCGCACCGCCATGCTGACGATGGAAGAGGTCACCGCGAACTGGCGCCGGGTGCTCTCGGGCAGCCTCGCCGCGGTTGGCTGTTTCAAGATCAGCATTCCGCTGAAGGTGGACCACGCCACCTACCAGCAGCGCGTGACCGACATCATCACCTCGGGCATGGCCGCGACGTCGTGAGAATCGCCATCCTGACCAACGCCTATCCCTATCTCCCCGGCGAGCAGTTCATCGAGGACGAGATCGGCTACTGGGCCGCGCGCGACGACATCAGCGTGACCCTGTTGCCTGCACTGGCGACAGGCACCCCGCGGCCCGTGCCGGCACGCATTGCGGTTGATACAGGCATGGCAGGCACCGTCGGGATCGGGCGTCTGTGGCATGCGCTGGCGGCGCTGCGTTCGGCCATCTTCTGGCGCGAGCTGGGTTATCTGCGGCGGTCGCGCAAGCTCCAGCCGCGCACCATCGGCCGCGCCCTGCTGCACACGTCCAAGGCGCTCGAACAAGCCGCACAACTGCAACGGCACGCGAAAGCCCACGGCCGCATCGACGTGGCCTACTGCTACTGGAACGACACCCAGGCCTGCGCCGCCGTGCTCGCCAGGGAAGCCGGCGCCGTGCGCAAGGTGGTCTCGCGCGCGCACGGTTACGACCTGTACGAAGCACGCCGCGATTCCGGCTACATGCCGCTCAAGCGACAATTCATCGCCGCCTTCGACGCGGTCTTCGCGCTGTCCCGCGAAGCGAAAACGTACCTGCAACGAACCTACGGCGCGCCAGCGGAAAACATCCGCATCAGTCCGCTGGGTGTACCGCTGGCCAACGCACTCAACCGTCCGAGCGCAGCCGGTTGCCTGCACGTGGTGTCGGTGGCGTCCTGCATGCGCGTGAAGCGGCTGGACCGGATGATCGGCGCGCTGCGCCTGCTCGCCGGCCAACACCGCGATATCCGCGTGACGTGGACGCATGTCGGCGGCGGCCCGCTGCTGGAAGAAACCCGGGCGCTGGCAGCACGGGAGCTGGGCGGCCTGGACAACCTCGAGTTCACGTTCACCGGCGAATTACCCCACCCCGCCGTGGCGGCGCTTTATCGCGATACAGCGGTGGACATGCTGGTCAACACCAGCGAGTCCGAGGGCGTTCCGGTGTCCATCATGGAGGCGATGAGTGCGGGCGTGCCGGTGGTTGCGCCTGACGTGGGCGGCATCTCCGGCCTGGTGTCCGGGCGCTGCGGCGTGTTGCTTGACCCGCAACCGGACGCGGAGGAAATCGCCGACGCGATGGCGCGGGTCGCCTTCGCCGATGGGCACGCGCATTTGCGCGCCAACGCGCGGCAGGTGATCGAGGCGGGCTTCGACGCCGCCAGGAATTACCGCGATTTCGTCGCCGGCATCGTCGCCCTCGGCGGCGCCGACGACAGCCCCGCGCGCTGCCGGAAGCAGGCGGCACCGGCCATCCAGCATGCGGCGGGCAGGTAATTGCGACGCGCCCCATCGGATCGATCAACGGATGAATCTACGCACCGCTCTGGCATTTGCCGTTGGCCCCATCGCCACCGCCGCGCTCGGCCTGGTGACGGTGCCGGTGATCGCCTGGGTGTTTCCGCCAGCCGACGTGGGACGGCTGAACATCGTGCAGATCGCCGTCTCGTTCGGCGTGCTGCTGTTCGGCCTCGGGCTCGACCGCGCTTATGTGCGGGAATACCACGAATCGGCCGATCGCGCGGCCTTGCTGAAAGCCTGCTTCGCACCAGGCAGCGCGCTCCTGCTGCTGGCGATGCTGGTGACCGCGCCCTTCGACGACCGCATCGCCGAATGGCTGTTCGGGGTGGGCCATGTCGCCTACTTCTGGCTGCTGCTCGCCTGTGTGACGACGAGTTTCGTCTCGCGCTTTCTCTCGCTGATCCTGCGCATGCAGGATCGCGGTGCGGCGTTCTCGATCAGCCAGATCCTGCCCAAGGTGCTGCTCCTGCTGGTGGTGACGGTGATCGCCGCATCGAATATCCACACCACGTTCGTGGAACTGGAGGCGGCATATTTCATTTCGCTGCTGTCGGTGCTGATCACCTATGGCTGGAACACCTGGCGCGAATGGAGCCCGGCGATACGCGCGCCGGTGGCGCCTGCGCAGGTGCGCGGGGTACTCGCCTACGGCACGCCGCTGATCTTCGCCGGCGTCGCCTACTGGGGGCTGGACGCCACCAGCACGTTGACGCTGCGCTCGCTGTCCAGCCTGCCGGAGCTGGCGATCTACTCGGTCTCCATGAGCTTCGCCGGCGTGGGCGTGGTCTTCCAGACCATCTTCACCGTGCTGTGGGCGCCACTCGTCTACAAGTGGGTGGCGCATGGCGTGGACATGCGGCGGGTCGACACCATCGCCAAGCAGGCGCTGGCGGTGGTGTGCGCGATATGGGTGCTGACGGGCGCCTTCTCCTGGCTGGCCGATTTCGTGCTGCCGGCGCACTACGCGCAGGTGAAGTACCTGATGCTGTGCTGCATCGGCCAGCCGCTGCTCTACACGCTGTCCGAGGTGACCTGCGTGGGCATCGGCATCACGCGCCGCTCCATGCTGTCGCTGTGGTCGACCGTCGCGGCGCTGGTGGTGAATGTCGCGCTCAGCGTGTGGCTGGTCCCCGGCCACGGCGCGGCCGGTGCCGTGGTCGCCAACGCGATCGCGTTCCTCGTCTTCTTCCTGGCCCGCACCGAAGCGTCCGCTTACGTCTGGCGCCCGTTCCCGCGCGCTCGGCTGTACATGTTCGTCACCGCCTGCGTGGGACTTTCCATTGCGACGCTGGCGTTCGGCCCACGCCTGCCGGTGCATTTCAGCCTGGTGTGGCTGGCCCTGCTGCCGGTGGCCATCGGGTGTTTCCGCGCCGAGTGGGCGGCCATGTACCGGTCGCTGCGGGCGGCGATCAAACCACAACCAGGCTGCCCGCAAACCGAGGGAGGACCCGGTGCGCTGCCCTGAGCGAGCCGCCATGCGGTCATCGCGCCCGGACGCGGAGCGCTGGCCGAATCGACCGGTTTCACCCCCGCGCCTGATGGCGATGTCGCCGACAGATTGAGGATCCACGATGAAGAAAATCAATTTGTTCGTGTTCGCGGCGCATCACCTCGCCGGCAATATCGCCGCACAACGGTTCAGGAGCCTGCTGAAATATCTGGACCCGGCGAAATACCGCATCTTCGTTTTCGCCCGGGAATCGCCATCGGCGATGACCGCGACCGCGGCGCCGCCGGGCACCGACATCACGCTCTTTCCGCTGCCCGGGCGCTGCGTGGGCAGCGAATCGTCCGCGGCCGCGTCGCTGCTGGCCCTGGCCGCCGCCTTCGTGCGCCCGCTGCCGTTCCTGCTCACCGGCGGCCGTTCGCGTGCGCGCCCGTGGTTCGTCCACGCGCTGGCCGAGGCCGATCGGCTATGCGCCGGCAAGCTGGCTGCCGGCGAGCGGTGCGCGGTCATCGGCAGCTATTCGCCGGTCGACGCGCTGATCGCCGCGGCGGCGCTGTCCAGCAGGCACCACATCGCCTGCCTGCAGGATTTCCGCGACGGGCTGGTGTTCGAACCGCTGGGCAAACCCGGCTGGTTGCGCAAGGCGATGCGTCAGCTGATCGAAGCGCGGGTGGTGGCCGCCAGCGATCTGGTCACCTCCGTCAGCGGTCCACTGGTCGACGATTTCCGTCGGCGTTATCCCCGCAAGACCGCGGCGATGCTGCCCAACGGCTACGATCCGGCCGACTTCGCCGCGCTCGAGGGCGACGTGGCGGGCAG
The DNA here is from genome assembly GCF_042655685.1 of Rhodanobacter ginsenosidimutans. NCBI lineage: Bacteria > Pseudomonadati > Pseudomonadota > Gammaproteobacteria > Lysobacterales > Rhodanobacteraceae > Rhodanobacter > Rhodanobacter ginsenosidimutans. The sequence goes on from NZ_JBHSMM010000002.1 coordinate 80,680, forward strand.
CGCGCGCGCCGCCGCCATCCTCGCCCATGAGGTGCGGGCCGGTGCGTTGCTGATCGGCCATTTCGGGCGTGTCGGCGCCAGCGACGGATCGGCGTCGAAGAGCCTCGACTACCTCGTCGATGCGCTGAACGACGCCGTCGAGCCGGACGCGAACCGGCACCTGCTGTTTGTCGGCGAACTGACGCCGGGCGAGCAGGCGACGCTGCGGCGCGCCCGTTTCCCGGTCAGCGTCTTGGGGCCGGTGGAGCGCTCGCTGGCGCTGCAGCTGATGAGGCGATGCGACAAGTTGCTGCTGCTGACCGGCTCGCGCGCCAGCTGCGCCACCGGAAAACTGTTCGAATACCTGGCTGCCGGCGCCGACATCGTCTGCGTCTCTGGCGTGAGCAATGAGGCCACCGCCATCCTTGCGCAGACCGGGGCCGGCCAGACCATTCTCACCGACGCGGGCACGGCCGGCTACGACGCGGTGCGGGGCGCGTTGTCGCCCCACCGCGGCAGCGCGCGGCACGACATTGCCACCTACAGCCGCATCGCCCAGGCCGACAGACTCGACAGCTGGCTTTCCAGCATGGTGCAGCCATGAATCCCGGCAATGACTCGGCGCTGACGCCGGCCCCGTCGGTGTTCATGGCGCCGGCCGCGCAGTCGTTCACCGGCCGCTACCGGTTCACCGTCGGCCACATGTTTCTGGCGGCGGCTTTCGCGCTGCTGGTGCTGGCCGTGGTCGTGCCCAACTCGCTCCCCGAGATCACCGCGGCGGCGATGGTGCTGACTGCCATGCTGGCGCTGCCGGGGCTGCGCATCGGCCCCGGCTTCAGGACCCTGCTGGCGCTGTATGTCTGCACCGTGATCGTCACCCTCCTCTACATGGTGGTGGGCGGCATGCACGACGCGCCGCAGGAAGCGGAGATCCAGGTGCTGGCGATCTACATCCTTTCGCCGCTGCTGTGGACGCTCGTGGCCGATGGCCTGCTGCGGCGTCTGGGCGCCGATCGGCTGATCGACTGGCTCGCCGTGCTCAGCCTGCTGTGCGCGCTGAGCGTGGGCCTGTTCTTCTACCTGTACCTCACGCGCGGCGCCGCGGCGGTGACGTTCTTCTTCGAGGGCGCCAACGTCAATCTCACCGAGGGGTTCGCCGGCGCCACCATGCATGTGTACGGCTCGCTGATCTTCCTCTGCGGCGGATTCTTCGGTTCGCCCGAGCTCATCAGGAACCGGCTGATGCGCCTCGCGCTGCTGGCGATGCTGCTGGTCTGCGCGCTGACCTCCGGCCGCACGGCACTTATCCTGGCCGTGCCGCTGGGCTGGTTCCTCGGCTTGCTGTTGTCCTCGCGCACGACCGACACCCGGCAGAAATCGCCGATCTTCCGCCTCATCCGCTACGGCCTGCCAATGCTGATCGCGGTGACGACGGCGCTGTTCCTGCTGCAGGCCTATACGCAGATCAGCCTGCAGCGCGTGCTGGACGCCGTCTCGACCAAGCTCGCCTCCGGCGGCGGCAGCGCGCGCGTGCAGATGGGCCACTCGCTGTTTGCCGGCATTCTCGCCAACGGTGGACTGGGTTCCGGCCATGGCGTCGGGGTGGATTTCGTCAGCGATACGGTCCACCCCTGGCGCTACGAACTGGTGTGGCTGGCCACGATCTACCGCGTCGGCATCATCGGCGCGATGATCTACGCCCTGCCGTTCCTGCTGTACATGGCCTCCGTGATTCGGCTGGCCTGGCGCCGCCGCCTGCCGCCACGGCACAAGTTCATGTTCTGCGGTTTCGTCTGCGCCTTTCTCGGCACCAACACCAACCCGTACATCGAGGCGTTCGTCTTCCAGTGGATGTACGTCATCCCGCTGGTGGCGCTGGCCATCGAGTATCCGAAGGCATTCAAGAAGGGCCGCGAATGAAGCGCCTCAAGGTTCTGCTGTTTTCCAAATACTCCCGGCGCGGACCCAGTTCGCGCCTGCGCAGCCTGCAATACCTCGCACCGCTGCGCGATCACGGCATCGACGTGCAGGTGCATGCGCTGTTCCCGGACGCGTACCTCGAAGCGCTGTACGGCGATCGCCCCGGAGCGGCCAAGAGCCGCGCATGGGGCTATTTCGGCCGGCGGTTCATGCAGCTCCTGCGTCGTCACGAGCACGACCTGGCCTGGATCGAGGGCGAACTTTTCCCCTATCTGCCCTATTGGATCGAGGCGACGCTGGCGCGGTCGTTCAAGTCGTACGTGGTCGATTACGACGACGCGTTGTTCCACAAGTACGATCAATCGACCAACCCGCTGGTGCGTCGCCTGCTGGGGCGCAAGATCGACCGGATCATGCGCGGCGCCGCCTGCGTGATCGCGGGCAACCGCTACCTTGCGGCACGTGCCCGGCAGGCGGGCGCGGCGCGGATCGAGATCATCCCCACCGTGGTGGACGAGCAGCGCTACACGGCGGCCAATACCGCGGACGACCAACCGCCAGTGATCGGCTGGATCGGCTCGCCCGCCACCGAGCACTACATGCTGGACATGCGCCGGACGCTGGAGCAGGTCTGCGCCGACGACCATGCGCGGCTGCTGCTGGTGGGCGCGCGGCCCGAAACGGCGAGCCTGTTCGCCGGCACCACGCCGGAAGTGGTGGCGTGGTCCGAGGCCACCGAGGCGGCGATGATCGCGCGGATGGACATCGGCATCATGCCGCTGCTCGACAGCCCGTGGGAGCGCGGCAAGTGCGGTTACAAGATCATCCAGTACATGGCCTGCGGCCTGCCAGTGGTGGCCTCGCCGGTGGGGGTCAACGTCAACATCGTGCGCCACGGCGAAAACGGGTTCCTGGCCACCGATGAGGCCGCCTGGCGGGACGCGCTGGAACGCCTGATCGCCAGCCCGTCACTACGCGAGCGCATGGGCGCAGCCGGTCGCGCGCGGGTCGAGTCGGAATACAGCCTGGAGGCGCAGGTGCCGCGGCTCGCGGACATACTGCGTCGCGCGGGTCACGCCTGATGTGCGGCATGACCGGCTTCTGGCAACGGCACGGCGGCGCGCAGGACGCGTTGCTGGCGCAGGCGCGGGCGATGTCGGCCCGGCTCAGCCACCGTGGCCCCGACGACAGCGGCGAATGGTGCGACGAAGCCGCCGGCGTGGCGCTGGCCCAGCGGCGCCTGTCGATCCTCGACCTTTCCCCGGCCGGCCACCAGCCGATGCATTCGGCCGACGGACGCTACGTGATCGTGTTCAACGGCGAGATCTACAACCATCTCGCCTTGCGCGACCGTCTTCGCGCGGAGCACGCCGCGCCGCCGTGGCGCGGCCACGCAGATACCGAAACCCTGCTGGCCTGCTTTGCCGCCTGGGGCGTCGAGCGCACCGTGCAGGCCAGCGTCGGCATGTTCGCGTTCGCCCTATGGGATCGCCAGCAGCGCACGCTGACGCTGTCTCGCGACCGCATGGGCGAGAAGCCGCTGTACTACGGCTGGCAGGGCGACACCTTGCTGTTCGGTTCGGAGTTGAAGGCGTTGAAGGCGCATGCGGCATTCCGGGCGGACATCGATCGCGGCGCGCTGGCGCTGCTGCTGCGCCACGACTGCGTCCCCGCGCCTCATGCCATCTACCGCGGCGTGGCCAAGCTGCGGCCCGGGCACCTGCTGCGCATTTCGGCGGACACGCCGCGCGAGGCGCAGCCGGTGCCGTACTGGCGCTACAACGACGCGGTAAGCGCGGGCCTGCGCGAGCCGCTCATCGCCACCGACGCTGCCGCCACCGACGCACTGGAAGCGCAACTGGGTGCCAGCGTCGATGCGCAGATGCTTTCCGACGTGCCGTTGGGCGCCTTCCTCAGCGGCGGCATCGACAGCAGCACGATCGTGGCGCTGATGCAGGCGCGCAGCGCGCGGCCCGTCAAGACCTTCACCATCGGCTTCGACGAAAACGGCTACGACGAAGCTGTGCACGCCAAGGCCGTGGCAAGACACCTGGGCACCGAACACACCGAACTTTACGTGCGGCCCGAAGACGCGCTCGCCGTGATTCCGCGGCTGCCCGGCATCTTCTGCGAGCCGTTCGGCGACAGCTCGCAGATCCCCACCTTCCTGATCAGCCAGCTGACCCGCCGTGCGGTGACGGTGGCCTTGAGTGGCGATGGCGGCGACGAACTGTTCGGCGGCTACAACCGCTACCTGGGCGCACGCACCACGTGGGAAAAGGCGCAGCGCCTGCCACCGCCCGCACGTCGCGCCGCGGCGGCTGCGCTGCACGCCGTGGCGCCGGCAACCTGGGATCGATGGTTCCAGCGCATCGGTCCACTGCTGCCCAAACGTTGGCAACTGGCCACGCCGGGCGACAAGGCGCAGAAGCTGGCGGACGTCCTCACGTTGTCGAGCGGCCAGGCGTATTTCCTCAACCTGGCCAGCCAATGGCAGGACCCGGCCCGCGTCGTGCTGGGCGCGCAGGAACCGCCCACGCTGCTGACCATGCCTGATGCGTGGCCGCCTACCGACAACCTGGCGCAATGGATGATGGCGATGGACGCACAAACCTACCTGCCCGACGACATCCTGGTGAAGGTCGACCGCGCCGCGATGGCCAACAGCCTGGAGACACGCGTACCGATGCTCGACCACCGCGTGGTCGAACTTGCCTGGCGCCTGCCGTTGCAACAGAAGATCCGCCACGGCCAGGGCAAATGGTTGCTGCGCCAGGTGCTGTATCGGCATGTACCGAAGGAACTGATCGAACGGCCCAAGATGGGTTTCGGCATACCGCTGGACAGCTGGCTGCGCGGCCCGCTGCGCGACTGGGCGGAAGCCCTGCTCGACGAGAATCGTCTGCGCCACGAAGGCTATTTCCAGCCGGACGCCATCCGGCAGAAGTGGACCGAGCACCTGAGCGGCCGCCGCAACTGGCAGCACCAGCTGTGGACGGTGCTGATGTTCCAGGCCTGGCTGGAACAGGAACGGAGGGCATCCGCATGATCGCTGCCGGCACCCACTCCGCTACGGCGCACGGGGCACGCTCATGAAGGCCGTGCTGTTCGCCAATACCGACTGGTACCTCTACAACTTCCGGCGCGCGCTGGCGCTGGCGCTGCAGCGGGCCGGCTACGACGTGCTGCTGATCTCCCCGCCCGGACCGTATGGCGATAAATTGCGCGGCCTGGGCCTGCGCTGGGAATCCCTTCCCATGCAACGGCGCAGCCTCAACCCGCTGCGCGAGCTGGCCTTGCTGTGGCACCTGGTGCGCCTGCTGCGGCGCGAACAACCCGCGCTGGTCCACGGTTTCACCATCAAGTGCGCCGTGTACGGCTCGCTGGCAGCGCGGCTGGCCGGCATTCCCGCGCGGGTGAATGCGGTGGCGGGCATGGGCTACGTTTTCACCAGTTCGCAGTGGAAGGCGCGCTTGCTGCGGCCGGTGGTGCGCGGCCTGCTGCGGCTGGCGCTGGGCGGTCGCGATGCGCGGCTGATCCTGCAGAACGCGGACGATGTCGAACTGTTTCGGCAGGCCGGCCTGGTCGACCCGGCGCATGTGCGGCTGATTCGCGGCTCGGGCGTGAACTGCGCGCAGTTCGCCGGGATATCCCCGCAGGCACCCACCGACGGATGCCCGCGCATGCTGCTGGCCAGTCGCCTGCTGTGGGACAAGGGCGTCGCTGAATACGTCGACGCCATCCGGCAACTGCGCAAGCAGGGCCGCACCTTCCGGGCTCTGCTTGCCGGCACGCCAGACCCGGGCAACCCGGCCGCCGTGCCGGAGGCCACGATACGAGGATGGGTCGACGAAGGCCTGCTGACCTGGCTCGGCCACGTCGACGACATGGTCGGCCTGCTCGGCGCGGTCGACCTCGTGGTGCTGCCGAGCTATCGCGAGGGATTGCCGCGAACATTGGTCGAGGCCGCTGCTTGCGGACTTCCGTTGATCACCACCGATGTGCCCGGCTGTCGCGAGGTAGTGGCCGATGGCGTCGACGGACTGCTGGTGCCGATGGGAGACAGCGAGGCGCTGGCGCGGGCCATGGCCCGGTTGCAGGATGATCCCGCGTTCGCACGCCAGCTGGGTGACGCGGCGAGGCGCAAGGCGAGAGCGCAGTTCGATGAACGCATCGTGGTCGAGCGCACGCTGGCGGTCTACACGGAGCTTTGCACCGCGTCGCAGGCATCTGTTGAATCATCCGTCTAGACGTCCATATGCCACGTCTCGCACGGTCGGGTCATGTGCGGTTCATGGCCCCGGCATCTGCCGCAGTAGACTCGGCCGATGGCCCCAACGTAGCCATCACTCCCACCACGAAAGTCGCACAACCGGAGGCCGCATCATGCCATCCCCGTTGAAACAGGCGAACGTACTGGATTACCTCCCCGCCTCCGAACACGCTGCCCTTCGCGCCGGCAACAGCACATACGACTGCACCGGCGACATCCAGGCCGCGATAGCCGCAGCCGACAAGGTGTTCGTGCCCGCCGGCGTTTACCTCGTGAAGCAGCTGAACCTCAAGTCCGGCTTCGAGTTGTACGGCGAAGGACCGTCCAGCCAGCTGAAAGCCTACGACGCGTCACTGGCCAGCGAATTCATGCTCGTCACCCACATCCGCGACGGCGGCAGCCACCGGGTCGCGGACAACATGCGCGACATCCATCTGCACGACCTGAAACTCGACGGACGGGTGGCCGAGTTCGGCTATGCGCAGTTCTTCTACCTGCTCGCCGTCAATGCCACCTCGGACCTCACCGTCGAGCGGGTGACGTTCCACGGCTTTCGCGGCGACGGCATGTATGTCGGCTCGGGCACGCTCGCCCGTACCGAGCGCCACAACCAGCGCATCGTGGTGCGCGACTGCGTCTTCGACGGTGCGGTGAAGGACAACCGCAACGGGTTGTCCGTCATCGACTGCGATGGATTGATGGTGGAACGCTGCGTCTTCCGCAACATTGGCAACGCAAAACTTTCCCATTCGGTGGGCGGCATCGATTTCGAGCCCGACCACGACTGGAGCATCTATCGCAACGTGACCATCAGCGGTTGCCGGTTCATCGACATCGACACGGTCAACACGGCGGGCATCACGTTTTTCAACGGACACCAGACCGGCGACAACATCCACGACTGGACCGTGTCGGATTGCGAATTCACGAACTGCTACTGGGGCATCGATTCTTCCACCAAGGCGAAGACTGTCGCGAGCAGGCCGGACAATCTTCGCGTACTCGATTGCGACTTCCTCAATTCGATACGCGTCGACGTGGCGGTCAAGGGTTTGAGCGGGACGCAGATCAGCTGCTGCACCTTCCGCCGTTCGCCACCCGGCTCGGGGCCTGGCGGCGACGCGATCCGTCTCGGCGCCATCGCGTCGCGGACCAGCCGCAACGCCATCAACACGGTGATCACCGGCAACATGTTCAGCGGCATACGTCCGCAAATGGGCGCGATTGGCGTACTTGGCGCCGACGGCCTTGTATGTGCGGGCAACGTGTTCACCGACATCCATGCAACGTGCATCAATTTCGCCGACGACGGATCACCCGACGACAAAAGAGTCATCGACAGGATCGTGATCTCCCGGAACGTGGTAACCCACGGCGCGCGCACCGGCTCCATGTCGTTCATGAGCACGAGCAACGACATGCGCATCAGCAAGGGCCGGCTGGAGCTCGAGCATTCCTTCGAGTACGAGAACGACGTCGGGGGCAGCGTAAAGAAGATCGCCAACGGCGCGACGATCGAGTTCCGCGGAACGACACCAACGACGTGAGGGCCACGCCCCGGTAGCGCCGCTCGCCACACGAGCCATCGCGATCAACGACGCGACGACCGCCGCAGCGAATGGTAGACCTCGGCATGGTCGTCCTCCCTGAACATGAGCTCGTCCTCCGGCACGGGTATTCCGACTTCCCGGGCCGTCGCTTCCGACGCGACGGCGCCCGCGTCGACCATGGTTTGCGAATCAGCCGCCCCGTGCCGACGCGCTTCCTGGCGCAGCCACACATGTGTGACCGTGATGACGTACACACCGAGGGTCAGGCAGAACGTTGTCAGGTTGGTACCCGCCGAATGGGCCGCGCTGCTGAAGAAAGCGCCGATGAACGCCAGGCCGGTAGCAAGCAGGATCAACAGGGCCAACGTGGTGCGGGACGTCAGGCCGAACCCGAGCAGGATGTGGTGGATGTGTCCGCGATCCGGCTTGAACGGCGACCTGCCCTGCCGCATGCGCCGATACATCACCGCAAACGTGTCGAACACCGGCAGCGCCACGCACCACAGCACGTTGACCGGCGACAACTGCGTGCCGGGTGTCTGGCTCATGCTGATCAGCGCCCAGGCCAGCAAGTACCCGATCAACATGCTTCCGGCATCACCCAGGAAAATCTTCCCGCCCATGAAACCCTGGTTGGCGACGAGATAAGGCAGCGACGCCGCGGCCAGCACAACCAGCAACGCGATGACGCCATGCAGGGGCGACGGGTCGGCAAACAGGATGATGGCGGCGATGCTCACCAGCGCCAGGCTTCCGGCCAGGCCGTCGATACCGTCCATCATGTTGAACGCATTCACCAGCCCGATCACGGCAACCACCGTCACCGGAACACCGAACCAGCCCAACGTCACTTCGTGACCGAAGATGCGCCCCAGCGTATGGATATACACACCGCTGCTGGCAATGACGGTCAGGATGACAATGGTCTGGATCAGCAGGCGATCCCGCACGCTGAGATCGAAGCGGTCATCCAGCGCACCGAGCAGCACCAGCACGGCGGCGGTACCCAGCAAGATCATTTCAAACCCCTGGAACTGCCCGTAGCAAGCCGCGCCCGCCGCCATGCCGATGAAGATCGCGAGCCCGCCCACCAGGGGCACATCACCATGGTGCTGCTTGCGTTGATCAGGGTGATCCACCAGACCCCACACAACGGCGAACCGACGCAGCACGACAATGGCCATTGCCGACGTGCATGCAGCAACCAGGCAATCAACGACTAGCCGCGACTCGTGCATGGCATTCCTACCTCCGACCAACCTCGAACGGATCCCCCTGGTCCAGCCGAGCTCGAGTTGTGAGTGGTGCGGACACGCCAGAAACCCGACGCCCCGCATCTATTGATTTTGATGGACTGACGGATCGCCGCCTTTAGGTGGCGGAAAGCGATCTGAAGCCAAGAGATAATCCGGCAACCATTTCCGATGAAACAACTCGGAGCCAATGCCGAACGGTGAACCTACCATCTTTGGACAGCGCCGCTTGCATGGTGAAAATCCTGATTCAGGCCCGCCATCGTTAGATGATGATTTTGTCAATCAATCATTCATATCGTGTTGCCATCCGAACTGAATGCCGCCTGTCCCTGCGCTGAATAGACGTCCAAATGATGAAACGACCAACGGCTTCGAAACCTCAAGCTGGACGCACGACATCGACCGACAGCCTTCGCTGCCGGTCGATGATCGCTTTACGTCATGCGCAACCGCGTCGCCTCAGTGAGTGGCGCTGTAGTTCGCATTGGCCGCACTGCTGAGTATCGAGGCCGACGGCAGCAACTGGCTCAACACGCGATTCCAGCGCGTCACACCAGCCGCACCCACAAACACCACGTCACCCGGCTTCACCCTGAATTGATCCCCCAGCGCGAACGCCGAAGGTGAACGGGCGTCAAGCTGAAAGACCTTGGCCGGCGTGTTTTCCAGGTTGTTCGCACCGCGGATGACATAGACCTCCTTGCCGTCGGACGTGACGGGATTGAGGCCACCGGCGCGGCCCAGGACCTGCGTCAGCGAGATGTCCGAAGCGCTCCTGAAGGTGACCGCGCGTGGACGCAGCACCTCGCCCAGCACGTAGATCTCCTGCGTATCGTTGTACGGGAGCATCAGGCGATCCCCAGGCTTCAGATAGATGCTTTGCGCGATGCTGTGGCCGTTGCTCAGCGCGGTCAGGTCCAGGTGATAGTCCTGTCCGTCACGCGTCAATATCAGATCGGACATGTTGGCCTCGTCCGCATTGACCGATGCCGTACCCAGCGCCTGCCCCAGGGTCAGAGGAACCGTCGTGATCGGTTGTGGATCGGTCTTCTTGAAGGCACCTTGCAGCAGCACATGCTGGCTGTTGTAACCGACGACGCCGACGTCCACCTGCGGTCGCTCGACATACTTGGCGATCTTCGTGCTGATGGCGTCGCGCACCTGCTCGATCGTCATTCCGGCGACTTTCACCGCGCCCACGTAGGGATAGAACATCGTGCCATCGGACCGGACCAGGCGGCCATTGGCGGCCGTCTGCTGCTGCGAACCCGCCGGCGACGTCAGCTCCGGGTGATCCCATACGGTGATGTAGAGCGTGTCGCCGGGGCCGACACGATAAGGCTCCGGCTTGTACGACAACAGCGCCTGCGGCACCGTGGCGGCCAGCGTTGTCGCGTTGTTCGTCGTCAACAGTTGCGGGGTGATCGTTACCAGCTGGATCTGGCTGCTGTCCGTCGGCGTACCACGAACCAGTCCCTCGCTACGCATGCGTTGTCCCGGCGCCCAAACGCAACCGTTAACCAGCAACACGAATCCGAGAATGATAAAGGCGCGAGTTGTTTTCATGTTTAATTAGGCCTCGAAGATGGTGATCCACTAGGCATCCTGGAATAAACATTAAACAACACGTTCGCGTCGAATTCAGAGCTCGCATTAAAAATCGAGGTTATCGGTAAAGCGCAAATTCATTTTCCTGACACGGATGTATATGAATGGCACCATTCATATGTGAAGGGATAATCGGCAGAAAAAAATGGGATAGTAAATGCCACACGCCACGTGAAGAGAACATCACAGCGTCATCGGATCAATGGCGGCATCAACATGAATTGGACGGCCAAATGCCTTGCCCCGCAAGGCGCTGCGGCGATATCGGGATAGCTGAACCAAGCGGGATCAGCGTCGACACCGCCGGCGATCGCCACGCATGCCGAGACCATCCGCCCGCACAGCATTCAAACAACTTGAGCGCTCGTCGGGCGCATTCCCTTTCCGCCACCAAGGAAGGACGACCGCCATGCTTTTGTCACCTGGCACGCGGCGAAAGCGTCAGATCGTTGCGCTACCATGCGATTCGACGCACTCGGTCGTCCGCGGCCTCGTTCAGGCACAGGGGAAAAACTGCGGCATTCGTCCGATTCGCGTGTCCGGAACCACAATATTCGATACCCGACGAGGTCCGTGTCCTGATTTGGCACGATATTGGCTTTCTTCTGCAACCATCCACGTCGTGTTCGGCTGCCGCTCGTTACTGGTGCAAGAAAACATGGGAAACAACAAGAAAAAGCCCGTCTGGGAGAAAAATTCTCGAGGATTCTGGCTCGCTGTTTGTCTGGTTCTGAGCGCACTGGCCGGGTGGCTGATGTTTCATCTGGGGCTTCTGCGCTGACGGCGCCCCCCAGTCCGCCGGCAAGGTTTCGCTCGACCCCGGCCAGGTCGCGCAAGCGCACTCACTTGACGCCGTGCCGCAGCCGCGTTTTCCAGTATCCGATCAAACCGGGGTGATACCACTGCCGCGACGATCCCTCACCGGTGCGCGGAACCACGCGTCCGGCCGCGGCATCGCGCAGCGCGGCTTTCATCAGTGACAGCCCTTGCACCAGTTGCAGGATCGGGTAGGTGGCGAAATTGTCGTCCGCCTCGGGCGTGATGGTCGCCTGATACAGGATGCCGCCGGTGTCGACGCCCGCGTCCACCAGATGAACGGTGACGCCGCAATGCGCGCGATCATTGTTCGCCAGCGCCCAATAGCCACCATGCACCCCGCGATAGGCCGGCGTGATACCCATGTGCGTATTGATGAAAGGCGCATCCACGGCCGCCAACAATTTTTGCGACAGGATGCGTGTGCCATTCACCACCACAGCCTGGGGCGCATGCTGGCGCAGACGATCCGCCACGCCGCGCCCGTTGGCGCTGGCGACACGACGGATCACCTGCGTGGGAATCGGTGCGTCCGACAAGCCGTGCCGATGCAGAAGTTGTTCGATACGCGAGCGGGACGCGCGAACGAGCAGCCGGCTGTACAGGATGAAACCGAGTTGTCCCAATGTCTGCATCACGCCGAGCTTGCGGGCGCGATGGCGCAGCATCCTGAGCGCCGAAGGTTTGTCTTCGAGCACCACCTCGACGACGTCGAACTCCTCCCGAAGGCCGTGGTACATCACCCGCGTGGACAACCCATCACCGGCGAGCAGCACGATCCGCGCCCTAGCCGACATGCATGCGTTCCAGCAGCGCCGCGACCTCACCCATGTTGCGCGACTGCATCCCGTGGCGCTGACGGAGCTGGTCATAGTGGATCAGGATCTTCCGCAGAAAATCTAGGTTGCGCTTCACGTCGGCCCCGAAGTTGTGCGGATGCCACCACAGGTGGAACAGCCGATTTTCGGTCGCGGCCTCGTGCATGGCGCGCTTGATACGATGCAGCCGCAGGCTCTCCAGCGGTGCGAGTGAACGCGAACACGGACGCAGGAATCGACTGGCCGGAATGTCGAACGGCCGGTTGCGCGCACACTCCTCCAGGCTGTAGGTGTTGTGGCCGCTGAGGTTGATGTAGGTATCCAGCAAGCGCAACGCGCGCACCAGCGGACTCTGCCCCTGCTGGTTTCTCGGCTTGTAGAACGACATCCTTTCGTTGCCCCGGTAACAGGCAATACCCAATTCGTCGAGCACCGGAAGGTAGGCCGGGTTCGCCTGGTTGCGCGGAAACACCAGGCTCGTGGTGGGAATGCCTACGCCCTTCGCAACCTCCACCGCGGCGCGCAGGTCGGCGCGGAATGACTCGATGGTCTGCCCTTCTTCCAGACAGTAGTAGTGCGAGAACGTGTGCGTGCCGACCTCCTGCCCAGGGCAACGGAGGATCTGCTCGATCGCGTCCGGCGCGAAGTGGTAGAGGTCGTCATCACCCCACGTGCGTTCGTCGATGTAGCGATAGGACGAAAGCTGCTGGTTTTGGTAATCCGGCAATACGCCCGGCAGTTGCTGCCGCAACTGCGCGATGTCCTTGAAGAACAGGAACCCGAGCGTGGCCCAGGTGGCGTGAATACCGTGGGTCTGGAACAGGTCGAGAATGCCGCGAATGGCATCGCGTTCGCCGCGCAGGTTCGCTCCGTAGTCCTCGAAGCTGCGGCTGTCGCGCACGCCCCAATACAACTCCAGGTCCAACGAGACAGTGAATACACCCGGCATATGTCAGCCACACCTCGTTAGTCAGGACGCCGTCTCCTGAAGCATTGGCGGTACCGACGCACGATCGAGTCAAGCCGCGATACCGCCGGCTCATCTCCCCGTGTTTATTCGCAAGGCGTGCGTCGAGCGAATTGATCGTATTCTCAGGGCAGAACCTGAAGGGGCGATGAGGGGCATCGCCGGCCTTGCCGTGGCCTCATGGCGATATCGCCGCGTTTCCAAGCTCCCATTGTTGGGCAGGTGGCGTGAAAATCGTGGGGTTGTCGGGAAATTGAGGTGAACGGGGGCTGTCGCTGGTTTTAGGACGAGGCGCGCGCGGGATGCGTCGAGTTAGGTGGAAGAATCCGTCCGCACCCCTTCACGACCAGCAAAACACGCGCTTTTCGGTGCGCTGCACTGAGGCGTGAGGTCCACGGGGATTGTTGGGCGCATCCATGGGCCCAACCCTTCCGCGCTGCGCGCTGCGCGCTGCGGGGCCAGCCTTCGGCTGTCCTTGACGCTCCGGGCGAATTTGTCGCTCGCGAAGGCAGGATGCCGTAGCGAACAGTGGCGAAGCCGCTGGCCCGAAGGGCGAGGTGCAGGATGCGCCGAGTAACCCGAGAGGGTTCGTCCATATCTCTCTCTCCGCCAGATACGCAAAGCGTCGCTTCGGTGCGCTGCCCTGAGGCGTGAGGTCCGCGGGGATTGTTGGGCCCATCCATGGGCCCAACCCTTCCGCGCTGCGCGCTCCAGGGCCAGCCGTTCGGCTGTCCAATTTTGTTCCGGACAAAATTGTCGAACCAAGAGGGTTCGTCCACACCTCTCTCTCCGCCAGATACGCAAAACGCCCCTTTCGGGGCGCTTTGCGTATCTGGCGGAGAGAGAGACCGCCTGCAAAGTACGCAACAAGGATCAAGGGATACCAACAGAATACAAGATAAATGGCCAAGTAAAGCCATTATTGTCGAGTCATAGCCCAACAAGCCACAACCAAACTCAGCCACAACCAATTCAGGATGGCATACTGCTTGGCATACCAGCTACCAACCCGGAACCTCCGTCTATGACACTCCTTACGGACACCAAGGCTCGCAACGTCAAAGCTGGAAGCACGCCCCTCGCCCATGGCGGAGTCACTGGTCTGGCACTTCACCCTTCCCCCAGCCACAAGGGGCAAGGCAAGTGGGTTCTCCGCTACGTCAGTCCCGTCACCGGTAAGCGCCGCAACGCAGGACTGGGCAGTTACCCAGACATCGGCATTGCCGAAGCCGCCAAGCAGGGGCGCTTCATGCGTGAAAAGCTTGCCAACGGACAAGACCCACTGGAGGCCAAAGCCAACGAGGCAGTCAAGCCACACATGCCCATTTTGCGCGAGGCGGCGAAAATCCTTCACAAAGAGCTGACACCGGGTTGGAAGAACGCCAAGCACGCTCAGCAATGGATCAACACCCTTACCGAGTACGCCTTTCCGTTGATCGGGGCTATGCCGCTTGATCAAATCCAGCCGCGTCACATCGCGGATGTGCTGCGGCCCATCTGGCTGGAAAAAGCCGAGACGGCTGGGAGGGTCAAGCAACGGCTACACGCGGTCATGGCATGGGGGTGGGCACACGGCTTCTGTCAGTCCAACCCGGTCGACGTAGTGAATCACCTCTTGCCACTCCAACCGGGCAAGACGGTTCGCACACAGCACCAGCCTGCGATGCCCTGGGCGTTGATGCCCGCGTTCGTGACCGACCACCTGCCGCCAAGCGTTGAAGTCACGCGCCAGCTCTTAGGGTTTGTGATCCTGACGGCAGCCCGTTCGGGCGAGGTACGCTACATGACGTGGGATGAGGTGGATTTGAAGAACAAGCTCTGGACGGTGCCTGCGGAGCGAATGAAGGCCAAGCTAAGCCACCGCGTGCCGCTTTCTCAGCAAGCCATAGCGCTCCTCAAGCACCAACAGGGGCTGCACCACACGTTTGTGTTCCCGTCCGTACGCAAAGGCGTCCCGTTGTCGGACATGGTTCTGACAGCCTTTCTGCGACGCATGAAGGCCGTTAGCGACGTACCGGGACGTGTGGCTACCGCCCACGGCTTCCGATCCAGCTTTCGCGACTGGTGCAGCGAGAAGGGGTATGCGCGCGATTTGGCTGAACGGGCACTGGCCCACACCGTGCAGAACAAAGTGGAGGCAGCCTACCACCGGACGGATCTGCTGGAGCAACGCCGACCACTCATGCAAGCATGGGCCGATTTCGTAATGCCTAACGGGAAGCCAGAGGCGCATGACTGAGATCGATGCGAGGCGGCTGTCGAAGCTGGTGCCGCTGTTAGACGAAGTATCTCCTGCCGAGATGCGCGGCACCTTGCCTGCGTTAGTGCACGATGGCGAGGTTGTACTCTACGTCCGTGTACCCGCGGGCAAGGTGGTGTACATGGATGGCATCCGGCTGCTGCCGGCAACGTTTAGTGATGCCGCTAATTCCTGGAGCCGATCCCTGTCGCCCTACGACCTTAGCCAGGTGCGGAAGGCTAGGAAGTCCGGTATCCCAGCCATCCAGAATCCGATGATAGTGCCAGATGCGATCTATCTAGCAATGGCGCCGAAGGACGCCCGCTTGCTGCTAGAGATGGAGCGGAGGGAAGTCTGCTGGTTTCCTTTCGCCGTCCAGTTTTCGCCGGACTCAGGGACGGGTTCGAAACATCTCACACGACTGATTCCATGGCAGTCTCTATGTTGCCTTCGGCCCAATGACGGGCAGCCAAAGCGGGGGCCATGGATAGGTCATGACCCAGGGCATGCGCTAGCCATCGAGCTGCGTGATGTTTTCGTTGAACAGAATGCCTTGGACACCGTATTGCGGGCGAAGGAAGACCCAATGGGGCTAAGGGGGACCTCGCCTGGGGTGTACGTCTTGTGCCGCGCAGCTGCGCGTTTCAACGATCCGGAAAAAGGCGTACAGGAGCAGCAGCCTGCTGTCCAAGAATGGGTGCGGAACGAAGCTAGGGCCTGCGGCGTTAATGACTGGTTGTTTAACAATGGGGTGCTGAAGTTGGTCAGGAAACTCATCAACACGAAGCATAACGAGCGTCAGGGAGTGCCGTCTCCTGCTGAGTTCGATCTCAGCGTATTGAGTGATAACGAAGCTCGCGCTTTCGGCCAGCTTCACTGGATGAGCAAACGATTGATGTTGACTGTCCACGCAGCACGATGCTGGCAACAGATTGTCAGCGGTCAGGAGAGACCCTGGGAGGACGTTAGTCCAGACGACCAGATGCGGATGACCCGCAACTTAGGTAAATGGCTAGACGACTGGGGGTTTACTGGCGAGGGTGAACACAAGGCCGTCTGGTCTATAGCGATCTACCCGATCGACATTCGCGACATTCGCCTCAAGCAAAAGGCGAATCAGAAAATACGCTCTTGAGCACCGAAAGATCATTCTCGGTCTTTCGCGGGGCACCCGGCTTCGGGCCATCGCTGGACTCAATGATGCCACGCCGGAGGTTACGCGAGCGCCCGGTTTCCAGGGCGCAGTCCTCCTTCGTCATATAAGCCAGCGCGATCAGGAGGCCGGTCAGCATGACCCGATCACTGATGCGCACCACGCCGAGTGCGTTGTGTTCGTATTTCTTGCGCAGTACCCAGCAGTTGAAGAACGTACCCTTCCCTTCACTGAAGCGGCTCGTCCAGGCTTCGCCAAGCTGCTGGCTGTAAACGTGGCCCTCCTGGTGCTTGTGGCCGTCGAGGAAAACCATGAGATGGAAATGAATGCCGCGGCGGAAACCGCCTTCGCGCTTCACGATCCACCCCTTGACGTCAGGTTCAATGAGGCGATTCTCCCGTAAGGCACGTAGATACTGGCTGACGCACCACTCTGCACGATCTGACTCTGACCAAGCGTGACTGTCGGGATGGATGTAAAGGTCAATCCTGAGTACCAGGAGCTTTGAGTACTTCTCGAACAGACTGCCGGCATAAGCCCAGCAGGACTTCAAGTTCTTACGCTCGCTCCTCTCGTGATTGAGAACCACAGTCCTGAACCGCCTGGAATTGCAGACGCGCTTTACAAACCTAGCCGCCTGGACAAACGCATTTCGAATCTTCGGCTCGTTGACGTCTGCCCATTCGCCGGGATGGAAGTCGCTCAGCTTCTCGGCGATCTGCATGCAGGCACGGATCATCACCGTGATGTGGGGGTTGGGTATGGCGTGGATGAATGTGTAGGGCTCACCTTCAGCCAGACCGGCTATCGTTCCATCTGCTTTGCGGAAGGAGTGACCCTTCATATGGAAGCCCTGTTCGGCACGCTCGACCAATGGCAATGCGTTTACACACAGTAAGCGCACGTCATTTCCCAGGGCTGACAGTTTATGCGCCATACCGCGTACGGATTTGAAAGGCACGACCATAGCGCCGCCTCCGGTGGTCAATCGTTTAGCCGCTCGCTCAAAAACCCTCAGATACATCTGCCAATCGAGGTCTTCCGTGACGACAGCTTTTCCATCTGTCGTGTGCCACATGCCTTTGGCGATATGCGCGTGCTGCCTCTCCCCTTTTTCAATGGCGCGCTCAATATGCTCGTCACTAACGGTGTCACAGTTCACGATGTTTTTCCCCATATGTTTGTCCATTTGTGCATTGACCTGATTTAAAGTCCAATCACTGGTGTAATGTAGACAGTAGACCCACAGCTACTTCCATCACAAATCAATGGACTTGCTTGATGGAGTTATTGTCTTAAACTAACAACGGTGATATATGGCTATTAGATATAGTTCCTGAATTCGCAATACGTTATTTGCCCCAAGGTTAGTTATTCGATATGGACTTCCTCCGGATCGACGGGATATTAGGTTCCGAGATCTTCTTGCTGACTTGGTGCGATATTTCATGGGTGGGGCGCGAGTCAACCCACCCAAGGATGTCGGCACGCCGCCAGCCGATCGCGGATCGCACTCCAGCTCCATTTCCGAGACGGATAGGCTTGGGGAACTCCGGGTCGAACCACTGCCCCTCCGAGTCCAAGAGATTCCGAATGGTGGACGGACTCAAGCCGATCTGGGCGGCGACTTCGTCGATGCGCAACACCAGCCTGGGCTGTACATCCCATTTCTTGAGGGAATCGCCAATCGCTTCTCGGACAGCTTGGGCAATGACTCCCGACAGTACCTGCGTGGAACAAGGATCACTTACATCGTACATATCGCGGCTCTGCGGTGGTGACGCAGCGATACTGAGGCCGAATTTGTGGTTTGACGATGTACGAAATCCGCACTTCCATGGGCAGCCAAAGTCTGACGACCCGTTAGGCCGCGCCACGACTAGCTTTCCACGATTGAAGAAGTGCGGAAGGGCTCCGCACCCTCGCCCCTCCGGACCCCCTCCGTTGAGTTAGTTTCTAGACGTCGAGTTAGTTTTCCGACAACCGCCGACCCCGAATCAGGCACAAAACGAAAGCGGGGCACTCAAAGAACACCCCACTTTCGTTTCAACGACTTTCAATGTATTTCAACGGCTTCCATAGTCCGGAACCGCGACAATCAGCAAACTGAATGCCACCGATTCGACGGAATTTCACATCCATATTACCCATGTGAAGTCTATGTTCTCCGGCTTCGCGTCTGGACGCTCCGCATCGCAGCGTTCGCAAAGGGTATCCGACGACATGAGCGGCAAAATTGACACGGTCTATTGCATTCTGGTCGTTGCCACGGCAGTTCTGGTTGGCATCATCAAATGCACCAACTGCGGTGGCCTCAAAGCTCCTTGATCCGACCCAACACACGCACATCGCACAAGGCCCGGCATGTCCGGGCCTTGTGCGTTTATGCCGCCAACTTACGAGGAAACGACAATGCATCTGGTTGAAACGATGGCCTACGCCGGCGAAAAGCCGTGGCACGGTCTTGGCAACAGATTGGCCCCGCAGCAATCCATCGACACATGGAAGCAGCAGGCGGGCATGGACTGGCAGATCGAAGCCTCCGAAGTCCGTTACATCTCCGGCAACAACCACATGGGCGTTATCAACGCCTTTCCGGAGCAGAAGGTGCTGTACCGCTCGGACACCAAGGCGCCGCTGGCCGTGGTCTCCAAGCGTTTTCATGTGGTGCAGCCAGGCGAGATTCTGGAGTTCTATCGCGACCTGACGGCCTGCAATGGCTTTGAGCTGGAGACGGCCGGCGTGTTGCGCGAGGGCCGCAAGTTCTGGGCGTTGGCGAAGACCGGTCAGAGCACCACGCTCAAGGGCCGTGACCGCGTCGATGGCTACTTGCTGCTGGCCACCGCTTGCGACGGCACGTTGGCAACTACGGCACAGTTCACGTCGGTGCGGGTGGTTTGCAACAACACCTTGTCCATTGCGCTGGGGAACGCCAACGGCGCCATCAAAGTGCCGCATCGAAGCCAGTTCGATCCCGATGTGGTCAAGCGCCAGTTGGGCATCACCGTTTCGTCGTGGGATGGCTTCGTTGCCCGCATGAAGGCGTTGGTGGAGCGGCCCGTCGACCCCGATACGGTCGAAGGGCTGTTGCGTCGGGTACTCACCTACGCCGCGCCGGACGGCAAGGCCGTGGTGGTCAACGAGCAAGCGCTTGCCACCGTCCGTTCACTGTACGAAGGCGGAGGCCGCGGTGCGTTGATGGCGTCCAGTCGAGGGACGGCATGGGGTGTGGTCAACAGCGTGACCGAGTTCGTCGATCACCACCGTCGGGCGCGCAGTGACGATCACCGCCGTGATGCAGCGTGGTTCGGCCAAGGGGCGCAGATCAAGCAGCGTGCCTGGGACGAAGCGATGAAACTGCTGGCCTGACGGAGATCGACGATGGGACTGGATATGTATCTGGAAGCCAAGCGGCACGTTGCCCCCTGCGATCCACGGACGGAACCGACGCGCCGCGCCATTGGTACGGCCATCGGCTATATGCCGCCAAAGGAGAAGCCGGGCCAGGATGCCTCCCTGCTGGAAGTCAGCGGGGTGACGGTGCGGGTGGGCTACTGGCGCAAGTTCGATGCCTTGCACCGGTGGTTTGTGAGCAACGTGCAGGAGGGCGTCGACGACTGCCGTCCGGCTTTCGTTTCGGTAGACACCTTGATCGAGCTGGAAGGAAAGCTCGAACAGGCAAGCGACGCCTCGGTCAGTGCCAGCGATCATTTCACCGCCGACGTCGATGAAACGCTGGAGGACGGCGAAGTGGATTACACGTTGAAAGTCCTGCATCACGCCAAGCAATTGCAGGAGCAAGGCTGGGACATTTACTACCGCGCCAGTTGGTAACGACACCTCGAAAAAAACGAACTACCTGCCGCTCGGCTGATGCCCATGCATCGGTCGGGATTTTTTATGCCTGGAGGAAACCGATGAACAAACAAAACGCCGCCGTGAGGCTGGTCGATACCAAGAAGCTGCCCTATGGGCAGTGGCTCGATGTGCGTCGTAATGGCATCGGCAGCTCGGATGCCGCTGCCGCCGTGGGCCTGTGCCCGTACAAGAGCCAGCTCGAACTGTGGATGGAAAAGACCGGCCGCACGCCGCCGGAAGAAGTTCGCCCCGGTCAGGACGATCCACGCTATTGGGGCACCCTTCTGGAACCGATGGTGGCGACCGCCTACCAGGATTGCACCGGTCACAAGGTGCGCAAGCTCAATGCCGTGCTCCAGCATCCGACGTTCCCCTTCATGCTGGCGAACATCGACAGGGAAATCGTCGGCGTGCCCGGCGTGCAAGTGTTGGAGTGCAAGACCGCCGGCGAGTTCGGTTCGCGACTTTGGAAGGACGGTGTGCCTGAATACGTCCAACTGCAGGTGCAGCACCAACTGGCCGTCACCGGCAAAGTCGCTGCCGACGTGGCAGTGCTGCTGTGCGGTCAGCAACTGGAAATCCACCGCATCGAACGAGACGACGAAGTGATCGCCCGTCTGGTCGTGCTGGAAACCCGGTTCTGGGGGTACGTGGAGAAGGACATCGAGCCGCCGGCCGATGGCAGTGAATCGGCGGCGAAGGCCTTGCGGAAACTGTATCGAGGCAACGACACCAGCCTGGACTTCTCCGGCGACGAAGACCTTAGTCGTGCCTTCGATGCACTGACAACGCTCAAGGGTGAGCTGGAAGCGATGGAGCATGAAGCCGAATCGTTCAAGCAGGTGATCCAGCAAGCGATGGGCGACGCCAGTAAGGCGGTCTTCGCTCACGGCGAGGTGACATTCAAGCGAGCCAAGGACAGCGCCGCGCTGGATACGAAGCGACTGGTGGCCGAGTGCCCGGATGTTGCCGCCATGTACTCCGTGACTCGCCCCGGCTCTCGCCGGTTTGTGTTGTCGCGGTCTTCCAACAACTGACAGAGGTCAACGACATGTTGAAAGGTTTGGCAATTACCCCGCCGGTGATCGGGCGGATATCCATTGGCCGGGTAATGGAGCGCAACGGCAAGCGCCTGCCGGAGAAGGACGATCAGTTCACCCTGACCAGCCAGGTGCAAGGGCGCGACGGTTGGATATTGCACCCATTGGACGAGAAGCTGCGCAAGGAAGCCGAGGGTCAGAAGTTGCGCGCAATCTCGATGCGGTTGCTGTTCAACGACCCGGGCCTCAACCTGCGGGCGGACTATTCACTGTTTGACCGCACCACGGGCCGGCCGGTCTGCGTGGGCAACGGTGAGACCTGCCGGCGCGCGGGCAAGGAAGGTGTAGCTACGTTGCCCTGCCCGGGGCCAGATGCCTGTGCGTTCTCGCAAGGGGCATGCAAGGCGTACGCAAGGCTAAACGTGGTCGTCGGCGATGACGATGCGCTGGGTAGCTTCGTGCTGCGCACCACGTCCTTCAACACCATCCGCACGCTGGCGGCGCGGCTCGAGTATTTCAGCGCCGTGTCGGGCGGCTTGTTGGCCTGCCTGCCATTGGAACTGAAGCTGCGTGGCAAATCCACCACGATGAGCTACGGGACGCCGATCTACTACGTCGATCTAGTGGTGCGCTCTGGGCTCACGTTGGAGCAAGCCATCGCACAGGCACGGGAGTTGGACGAACAGCGGCGAGTCTGCGGCTTTGACCAGGGTGCGCTGGACGAAGCCGCGCGCAAGGGCTTCGCCAACGGTGCATTCGAAGATCTGGCAGAGGACGTGCCGGCCGTGGTCGAGGAGTTCTTCCCGGGCAACGCCCACGGTGGGAAGACTGAGGGAACTACCAAAGCGGACTCCAGCCTCCAGGGTCACTTGGAGGACAGAGTTGCGCGGCTGAATTCTGTTTGAGGCAACGAACTGGTACGCGGAGGTGGGTGACGCTCACCTCCGCACCTAGTCTTTTTTTTTGATTCCCAAAAGGGTGTGTCGTCAAGGTGGGACCCCTGCCTTTTCCGATGCGGCTTGCTGGACTCGTTCCATCGCAGCCTGCATGACGACGAAGGTCCGTGCAAAGTCCAGGACATCCTCGATGAAGCGAATAAAAACGCCTCATCTTGCGATGACACCTTTTCGAATGCTTCGCTCACTTGCTGCGCGAGCAGGCGTCGACGTCCAATTCTGGAAGCAAGTGCCTGGAATGCTTCCCGATACGTGCGTCCGGTGCACAGCTGTGCATACGCCTCAAATCGAGGGCGAATTCGAGCATGGACTGCAACAACTTCGTGTTGACCACGTGCCTTCTCCTGCAGGATTGAGCTCGACCCTACGCCCGGCAATTAGCCACTGAATTGGCGTTGGCCGGCGGAAACTGCAGGCGGTGCGCCGCCACCAAACGCATGTGCAAGTCATGGACAAGGTCTTTGACCATATCGAGGTCTTTTACAATCGCCAACGTCTGCACTCGTTCAACGGCTATCGAACGCCCGTGCAGACCGAAGCTGAAGCGCTCTCTTAGGTGTCTGCGGAAGCCGGGCAAGCTCAGAGATCACCTTGCATATGGACTTCAGCAAACCGTGAGTCATCTGAACCCACCTCCTGAGTTGAGGACGTCAAGTCACACGGGTAAGCTCGCTCCATGACCTTCTCGTTACGTCCGCTCGCTCGCTCACGTCGCCTTCGGGCGATGGGCGTGCTGGCGTGGTTGATGTTGGTCATCAACTCATTGGCCGCTGCACCGATGGGCATGACGGGAGCTCCTCATTCCCATCCCATGCAAACAACGGTTGCGGCGGTCAGTGAACACTGTCATCACCAACTCGCTGACCAGGGATCCCGCTCCTGTTGCGACGATCAGCCCGGTTGCTGCGGTGGCATGGCAGGTCACGCGTGTACTTGTGCGGCGATGTGCAGTACGACGATCCCGCCCTCAACGGCTGTCGTCCCGGCCCCGGCCGCGATGATTGCCAGCTATGCCACGCCGCTGCCCGGCAATGCGCCTTCGGTGAATACCGCCCCTCCGTTGCGACCACCGGCGGTCTGACTCTCCCTCGTTTTCCATGAGCTTTGCTCGCGATGGTCGCGCGTCGACCATCCGGCAATTGGCAGTGATCGGTATCGGCACGCGCGATATCGCCACCTGGAGAGTTTCCATGAACTTGTTCCCCCCGCCCCCGATCGATTTGACGCGGCGTCGTTTTGTGCAAGGTGTTGCCCTTGGCGGTGCCGTGACCGGCCTCGGGCTGTTGCGCCCCGGCAAGGTCTGGGCGCAACCAG
Organism: Rhodanobacter ginsenosidimutans; assembly: GCF_042655685.1. NCBI lineage: Bacteria > Pseudomonadati > Pseudomonadota > Gammaproteobacteria > Lysobacterales > Rhodanobacteraceae > Rhodanobacter > Rhodanobacter ginsenosidimutans. The sequence continues at coordinate 104,427 of NZ_JBHSMM010000002.1, forward strand.
CTTCTACAGGGCAGCCGACCGTGCTCCGCGGTACCGAATTTGCCTTGGATATCGCCGAAACCCCGGTCAACTACACCGGGGCGCCGCGCATGGCCACGACGATCAACAACAGCTTGCCCGGCCCGGTCCTGCGCTGGAAAGAGGGCACCACCGTGAATCTGCGGGTGAGCAATCACCTGCGCGTGCCGACTTCAATCCATTGGCACGGCATCCTGCTGCCGTTTCAGATGGATGGCGTGCCGGGCATCAGCTTCGACGGCATCGCGCCGGGCGAGACCTTCGTCTACCGTTTCGAGGTCCGCCAGTCGGGCACCTACTGGTATCACTCCCACTCGCGATTCCAGGAGCAGACCGGCGTGTTCGGTCCGCTGGTGATCGAGCCGGCCGGCCCCGAACGCTATCCCAGCGACCGCGACTACGTGATCATGCTTAACGACTGGACCGACGAGGACCCCGAGCACATCTTCGCCAAGCTCAAGAAGATGAGCGACTACTTCAACTTCGCCCAACCCACCGTGCCGGACTTTTTCCGTGACGTGCGCGAGAAGGGTCTCAGCCAAGCACTTGCCATGCGCAAGATGTGGAACGAGATGCGCATGAACCCGACTGACCTCGGCGACGTCTCAGGCTATACCTACACCTACCTGATGAATGGCGCGGCGCCCGCCGGCAACTGGACCGGAATTTTCAAGCCCGGCGAAAAGATCCGCCTGCGTTTCATCAACGGTTCGGCGTCAACCCTGTTCGATGTGCGCATCCCGGGCCTGAAGATGACGGTGATCTCCGCCGATGGCCAGGACATTGCGCCGGTGCCGGTGGACGAGTTCCGCATCTCGGTAGCCGAGACCTACGACGTGATCGTGGAACCGCAGGACGATCGCGCCTACACCGTGTTCGCCCAGTCGATCGATCGCACCGGCTACGCCCGCGGCACCCTGGCACCGCGTCCGGGCATGGAGGCGCAGGTGCCGGCGATGGACCCGCGCGTGTGGCTGAGCATGCAGGACATGATGGGCGCGATGCCGATGGGTGACATGGGGCACGGCGGCAAACCCGGCGGCATGGACATGCCGGGCATGGACGACAAGCACGGCATGCACATGCGCGCGATGAGCAACCTCACGCCCGCCGGCATGCCGAAGGTTCGCCATGCGCGCACCGAGTACGGCCCCGGCGTGGACATGCACGTCGATATGCCGCGCACCAATCTCGACGATCCGGGTATCGGCCTGCGCGACAACGGTCGACGCGTGTTGACCTATGCCGACCTGCGTTCGCTCGACGGCCCGATCGACCCGCGCGAGCCCGAGCGCGAAATCGAGCTGCACCTGACCGGCAACATGGAGCGCTTCATGTGGTCGTTCGACGGACAGAAATTCTCCGAGGCCAAGCCGGTGCATTTCAATTTCGGCGAGCGCCTGCGCATCGTGCTGGTCAACGACACGATGATGAACCACCCGATCCACCTGCACGGCATGTTCAGCGAGCTGGAGGATCCCAGCGGGCAGTTCATTGCACGCAAACACACCATCAACGTGCAGCCGGCGCAGCGGGTCACCTATCGCGTCAACGCGGACGCCCCGGGGCGGTGGGCCTACCACTGCCATCTGCTGTACCACATGGAGGCGGGCATGTTCCGCGAGGTGGTGGTGTCATGACGATGAACCATTGCATCACGCTCCGCCGTACACATCGGTCGGTGTTGCTGGCCGCACTCTTGCTGGCGCTGCCACTGGCGGTCGCCGCGCAGAGCGCGCCGGCTTCCAGCAGCACATCGTCGATGGATATGCGCTCCATGCCCGGCATGGTCATGCCGGCTTCTGCGCACAGCGCGTCGAAGCCGGCGACGAAAACGCCCGCCAAAAAGGCCAGGACGAAACCCGTTCCAGTCCCGATGGCGCCCGCAATCCACGACATGCACAGCATAAAAGGGATGGACCACAGCAGCATGCCCGGCATGGATCACGACGCGATGTCTGGCATGCCGATGCCCGCCAAGCCAGCCGCATCGGCAGCGCCCGCCGGCGACATGTCAGGAATGGATCATTCGTCGATGCCCAGCATGAGTCCGCAGCCGATGAAAGAGACGGAGCACCCAGGCATGTCCGGCATGGATCATGGCTCGATGCAGGGTATGGATCACGGCTCCGCACAAGGTATGGATGATGGCTCAATGTCGGGCATGACGATGGGTCCCATGCAAGGCGGCAGCCCGCCGCCCGACGCCCGCGATCCGGATTACTCCGCAGGCGTCGGCTATGGCCCGGCAGGAGGTATCCACGAGGCGATGGACGACAACGCCCCCCACACCATGCTGCTGATTGATCAACTTGAAGCCTTCCACGGCAAGGACGGCAACGGCCAGCAGTGGGACATCGAGGGCTGGTACGGCAACGACTACAACAAGTTGTGGTTGCGCACTGAAGGCGAACGCAGCGGGGGCAAGCTGGAAGACGGCGCTATCGAGGCATTCTGGAGTCATACCATCGCCACGTTCTGGAACACTCAGCTCGGCGTGCGGACCGATGCCGGCGAAGGCCCCAACCGGCAATGGGCGGCCTTCGGCATCCAGGGGTTGGCCCCGTACTGGTTTGAGCTGGAGGCCACCGGCTACGTCGGCCCCGCCGGCCGCACCGCCGCCCGCTTCCGTGCCGAGTACGAGCTGTTCCTCACGCAGCGGCTGATCCTGCAACCGGAATTCGAAGCCAACGCCTATGGCAAGGACGACCCTGCTCGCCGCATGGGCAGCGGGCTGTCCGACGCCTCGCTCGGTCTGCGGCTTCGCTACGAGTTCCATCGGCAGTTCGCGCCCTATCTCGGCGTGGTCTGGTCGCGTCGTTTCGGCGGCACGGCCGACTTCGCCCGCCAGGATGGGCAAGGCCTGTTTGACCGGCAGTGGGTTGCCGGCATCCGCATCTGGTTCTGACGAGGGGAAAACCATGAAACAGCACGTCAAGCATTACGGCATCGCCGTCGTCGCGCTACTCGCCATCGTCATCGCCGGCGGCGCGGTCTTCGTCTACTCGGGCATCTACAACATCGGTGCGGATGATCACCACACCAAGCCGGTCTTCTCGGTCATGCAGACGCTGCGTGAGCGTTCGATTCATGCGCGGTCGGAACACATCAACGTACCAAACCTGGAAGACCCGCAGCTCATCCTGAAGGGTGCCGGCCAGTACGCGGCCATGTGCACCCAGTGCCATCTCAAGCCCGGCATGAAGGACTCGGAACTTCGTCCCGGGTTATACCCGCAGCCGCCGAACCTGTCTCAGGTAAAGGTCGATCCCAAGGACGCGTTCTGGGTCATCAAACACGGCATCAAAATGAGCGCAATGCCGGCGTGGGGGGCCAGCCACGACGACGCCACGATCTGGAGCATGGTCGCTTTCCTTCAGAAGCTTCCGAGCATGACGCCGGCGCAATACAAGGACATGGTGGCCAAGGCTCCGCCGGACGAGGACATGGATATGGGCGACGAGGGTGGTCACAGTCACAGCCACGGCGGATCCAGTGACAAAGACGCTCACGGTGCTGTCGACATGCAGGGCATGCAGATGCCTGACCAGCCGGAAACCGGGCACAGTCACGATGCGGCCGCTACGGACGGCCACGACCATGAACACGTCAAGGCGGCGCCCGCGCCTGAAGCGCCATTGTCGATGGAAGGCATGAAAGTCAGGGCAGTACCTGCCGCTGAGGCCGTGGCTCAGGCCTTTCACGCGGCCCTGCAGCGTGGTGACCGCGCGGCGGTGCTCGCCCTGCTGGCACCAGACGCCCGCATCAGCGAAGGCGGCCATACGCAGTCGCGTGATGAATACGCGAGCGAACACCTGGATGAAGACATTGCCTTCCTGAAGGCCGCGCGGATGACACCCGTCTCACTGGGCTCGATGCCGATGGGCGATACCGCGATGGTCGGCAGCGAAAGCACCCTGCAAGCCACGAGCAAGGGCAAGCCGGCCACGCTGCGCAGTCGCGAGTTGCTCAACCTCAAAAAAGACGGCGGCACCTGGAAGATCGTATCCGTCCAGTGGCAAACCCTGCCCATGCCAGAACGATGATCGGGAGAATGATGATGAAACGATGGCTTTCCCGCGTGGGCATCAGCCTGCTGTTTGCCGCACTGTTTGCACCGGTGGCGATAGCGGCGAACGCGTTAGACGTCCACAGCGATCCGTCCTGCGGCTGTTGTGGCGCGTGGGTCAACTACATGCGCGCACAAGGCTACACGGTCACCGTTCACCAGGATCAGCCGATGGCGACGGTAAAGGCGCGCCTCGGCGTGCCGCCTGACGCCATGTCGTGCCACACCGCGGTGATTGAAGGCTACGTGATCGAGGGGCATGTGCCGGTAGAGGACATCCGCCGCCTGCTCGCCGAGCGCCCAAACGCGCGCGGCTTGGCCGCGCCCGGCATGCCGATAGGTTCTCCCGGCATGGAATTCGGCGCGCCCGAGCGTTATGACGTGGTGCTGATCAACCAAGACGGAGCGTCGCGGGTATTCACCCCTCATGGACCCGGGGCGTGATCGGTGACGCCATCCATCGGTTAGCCAGGTAGCGGGACCGAATAGGCGCGCTCACGGAAGCGCCTGGGGGAAATATCCGTTCATGCGATACCTCTGAGGAGTTTCATCATGAGCCATCACCTGACTGAAGCTGTCAAAGCCTGCATCACCGCGTGCGACGAATGCGCCACCGAATGCGGCAACTGTTTTACGCACATGGTCGGCAAGGAAAGCTCGAACGATTGTCCGGCCTGTTGCATCGAGTGCGCGGCCATGTGTCGGATGTGCGCGGATGCCATGGCGCGCAATAGCCCGTTCCAGAAGGAAATCTGTGCACTGTGCGCGAAGATTTGCGACTGGTGTGCCGAGCAGTGCGACGCGCACGACATGGACCATTGCAAGCGGTGCGCTGAGGCGTGTCGTCGATGTGCCGAGGCATGCCGCTCCATGGGCGGTTGATCGACCGTGGCCCGTCTGCTCGCAGGCAGGCGGGCCACCCCGTCCTTTGCCATGGTCGTGTGATGGCTGGAGTGCCAGCGCCGCACTAGGCAGCATACGTGCCACCTCGCCGCGTGCACGTGATTGCACATCGAACGAAGTCAATCCATTGCCAGTCATGGGAGGCTACATGAACACTCGCCATCACCACACGGGCGCCAACAAACACGGACACGGCGCCCATCCCGGCTCGGCGACAACCGTGCTTGATCCGGTCTGCGGCATGCCAGTCGACCCCGATCAAACGGCTTACCACGCCGAGCATCAAGGAGTGAGACGCCACTTTTGTTCGGCGCGCTGCCGGGAGCGCTTCGTGGCTGATCCGGCCAAATATCTGTCCGGGCAGCCCGATGGCGCCTCCGCGCAGGCACCGGCGGGAACGATGTACATCTGCCCCATGCATCCGCAGGTACGCCAGGAAGGTCCCGGCATTTGCCCCATCTGCGGCATGGCACTGGAGCCGGAAATGCCGGGGCTGGACGACGAGGACAATCCCGAACTGCGTGATTTCAGCCGCCGCTTCTGGTGGACCTTGCCGGCGACGGTGGTGGTGCTTGTACTGGCGATGTTTGGCCACTACTTTCCCCGGTTGCCGGTAGACACCCGGACCTGGATCGAGCTGGTACTGACCATCCCGGTCGTGTTGTGGGCAGGCTGGCCGTTCTTCGTTCGCTGCGTGCAGTCGGTCCGCAACCTCAGCCCCAACATGTGGACCCTGATCGGCATCGGCGTTGGCGCGGCATTCGGCTACAGCATCGTTGCCACCCTCGCACCGGACGTGTTCCCGGAGTCGTTTCACGAACATGGCCGCGTGGGTGTCTATTTCGAAGCCGCCGCAGTAATCGTCTCGCTGACCCTGCTGGGCCAGTTGCTCGAACTGCGTGCCCGCTCCAAGACCTCGACTGCCCTGAAAGCCTTGCTGGGGCTGGCGCCAAAGACTGCGCGCCGCCTGCGCGACGATGGCGGCGAGGAGGATGTCGAACTGGGCCACGTTCACGTCGGCGATCGCCTGCGGGTACGCCCCGGCGAAAAGGTGCCGGTGGACGGCGAAGTGATCGAGGGACGCTCCCATGTCGACGAGTCGATGCTGACCGGGGAACCCGTCCCGGTCGAGAAGTCCCTCGGCTCCAGCGTAATCGGCGCGACCCTCAACGGCACTGGCAGCCTGGTGATCCGGGCGGAGAAAGTCGGTTCGGCGACGGTGCTGTCGCAAATCGTGCAACTGGTCGCCCAGGCGCAACGCTCACGCGCACCGATGCAGCGCATGGCTGACAAGGCGGCTTTCTGGTTCGTGCTGGCGGTCCTGGCGATTGCCGTTGCCACCTTTGTCGTGTGGGGGCTGTTTGGACCGCAACCGTCGTGGACGTTCGCGGTGCTCAACGCGATCTCGGTCTTGATCATCGCCTGCCCCTGCGCGCTGGGGCTGGCCACGCCGATGTCGATCATGGTGGCGACCGGCCGTGCCGCCGGGGAAGGCGTGTTGTTCCGCGATGCCGAAGCGATCGAGAACCTGCGCAAGATCGACACCCTGATCGTGGACAAGACCGGAACCCTGACCGAGGGACGTCCGGCATTCCATACAGCACTCGCGGCCAAAGGTTTCACTGAGCAGGAGGTGCTGCACCTGGCGGCCAGCCTCGACCAGGGCAGCGAGCACCCGCTGGCCGACGCGATCGTCGCGGAAGCCCGCCATCGTGGCCTGGCACTGGAGACGCCGGAGAGCTTCGAGTCGTCCACCGGCATCGGGGTGCGCGGCAAGGTGGGAGGCGCCACGCTGGCGATCGGCAACACCGCGCTGATGCACGAGGTCGGAGTCGATGCCACCGTTCTTTCCGTTCCGGCCGAGGAGCTGCGCCGAGCCGGTGCCAGCGTGATGTATTTGGCGGTCGATGGTGTCCTGGCTGGCCTGCTCGCGGTCGCCGACCCGATCAAGGCGACCACCGCTGATGCCATTGCATCGCTGCACGATGCAGGCCTGAAAATCGTGATGGCCACCGGCGACGGTGCCACCACGGCCAATGCGGTTGCACGCACCTTGGGCATCGACGAAGTCCATGGCGAGGTTCGCCCAAAGGACAAGATCGACCTCGTGCAGCAGCTGCAAGCCAAGGGGCATCGGGTCGCGATGGCGGGCGACGGGATCAACGACGCACCCGCGCTTGCCGGCGCCGATGTCGGCATCGCGATGGGCACCGGTACCGATGTGGCGATGTCGAGCGCGCAGGTGACGCTGGTGAAAGGCGATTTGCGTGGCATCGTGCGGGCACGGTCGATTTCCAACGACACCGTCGCCAACATGAAGCAGAACCTGGGCTTCGCATTTCTCTACAACGCATTGGGTGTGCCGGTCGCGGCCGGCGTGCTCTACCCCCTGACTGGCCTGCTGCTCAGCCCCATGATCGCCGCTTTGGCGATGAGTTTGAGCTCCGTATCGGTGGTTGCCAACGCATTGCGGCTGGGCCGAAAGCGGCATGGCTGAAATGACCAACGCCGGCGAGCGGAGCGGACGCGGCGCAACGCCTTCGCCGGCCGACGGACAATCCGTAGTTGATTCAAGTCAACGCAAACCTTGATATTTTCGAGATAAAGTGGTGTCCATGGCTCGTCCTTTCCGCATGCATCGCACCACACGTCGCCGCCTGTTCTGGCTGGTGACGCTGCTGATGCTTTGGCAGCAGACGGCACTGGCCGCTTATGTTTGCCCGACTTTGCCCGAAGCGGCGACGGCGACCGCGTTGTTGAACTCGATGCCGGGCATGGACGACGGCTGTGCGCAGCATCAAGAGTCCCCAGCCAGCCCGCTGTGCCAGAAGCATTGCGCGCCCGAGCGCACCACGCAGGTTGAAGCGCACACCGCGTCGGTGCCACTGAGCCCATTGCCGGCCATGTCGCCGATGCTGATATCGGCCGCGGCCGCCACATTATCATCGAATCGCGCGCTCCAACGGGCCGGGCATTTGCGCGCGTCACCACCTCCGCCCATCTTGTTGTTCTGCTCACTCCTGATCTGATCTGACACGTCGAGGCATCGACGTACGTGGCGTCGCGCCTGCGTGGCGCGCCGCAAACCGCAGATCGACGGAGTGTTCATCCATGTTGTCCATTCATTTCGCCCGGCACCTGATGGTGGCGGGCCTGGCCGCGCTCCTGTGGGGAGCCGTGGCTGCGACGGCGCATGCCGCCGAACCGCCGCTGACGCTGAAAGCGGCTGTCCATCAAGGCGTGGCACGGGCACCGCAACTCGATGCGCGTGCCGCCGATACGGCGGCAGCCCGCGAGGAATCCGCGCGTGCCGGGCAGTTGCCGGATCCCGTCCTGACGTTCGGGCTTTCCAATTTCCCCGTCACCAATCCGGGCGCTTTCAGCCTGCGTTCGGACGGGATGACGACGCGTACCGTCGGTGTGATGCAGACGATTCCATCGCGAGCGGCGCGCGACGCCGAGCGCGGGCTGGCCGCTGCGCAGATCGATGCGGCGGAAGCCGACCGCACGGCCACGATGCAGACCGCGCAAGAACGCATCGCCGATGCGTGGATCGACGTGTGGGCGACTCAGCAGAAACGTACAGTGTTGGCCACGTTGCGCAGCGAAAGCGTGCTGGCTGTCCAGGTCACGCAGGCGCGATTGCGGGGCGGCGAAGGCAACGCGACCGACGCGCTGGCCGCCCGTGCCGAAGCCGCCTCACTCGATAACCGTCTGGAAGCGATTGACGCGGATCTTGTCGCTGCCCAAGCCGGCCTGCAGCGCTGGCTTGGTCCGAGCGCTTTCGACCTCGCCGAAGCGCCGGATTTTGGTCAACTGCCGGTCGCGGCAGATCACCTGGAGGAGCGCATCGACCAACAGGCGCCGATGCAGGCGTGGCAGGCACGCGAGCAGGTTGCGCAGGCGGCGCTCGAGCGGGCGCGTGCGGCCAAGCACCCGGACTGGAGCGTGACTGCCAGCTATGGTCGGCGCGCGCCGGGCCTGTCGGACATGGTGATGCTGGAGGTGGGCGTCAGCCTGCCGCTGTTCACGCGCAATCGGCAGGATCGTGGCATCAGCGCCCGGCAGGCACAGTGGGACGCGGTGCAGGCCGACCACGAGGACGCGCGGCGCGCCCAGCGCGAGGCAGTCACACGCGCCGTAGCGACGTGGCAGGGATGGAATCAGCAAATCCAGCGCTACCAGGACACCTTGCTGCCGCTGGATCGGGATCGCGCCACCACGGCGCTGGCCAGCTATCGCGGAGGCGGCACATTGCAGCCATGGCTGGATGCCCGGCGCGACGAGATTGAATTGCGCCTGAGCTATGCCGATGCGTTGGCCGCACGCGCACGGTTGTGGGCTTCGCTTGCCTATCTGCTGCCTTCGGAGGTGACGCCATGAAGCGTCCTTTGGTGATCTTTGCTGCCGTCGTCGCGGCGGTTGCACTGCTCGTCGCAGGCTATCTCGGTGGCCGTCACCAAGCCACCACGGCGCCGGCGCCGGCGCATTCGTCGGTGACTGCGCCGGGCACGGCCGGCAAGGTGCTGTACTGGTACGACCCGATGGTGCCGCAGCAACACTTCGACAAGCCGGGCCTGTCGCCGATGGGCATGCAGATGGTGCCCAAGTATGCCGACGAAGGCGCGGCCAAGGATGTCGTCAGGATCGACCCCGCGACGGTGCAGAATCTGGGTGTGCGCACGGCCCCGGTCGAGCGCCGCGTGCTGGCATCAGCCATCCGGGTGCCGGGCACCATCACCTGGGATCTGCGGCAAGCCATCACCATCAGTGCGCGCACCGATGCGGTGGTGAGCAAGCTGGACGTGCGCGCGCCATACACCGTGGTCAAAGCCGGTGAACCGCTGGCCCAGTTGCTGGCTCCGCAATGGAGCAGCGCGCTGGCCGAATATGGTGCGCTTCAACAGGCGCAGTCGGCCGACGCTAAAGACCTTCGCGCGGCTTCGCGTGAACGCCTGCAGGTGCTCGGCCTGACTCCTGCTGACATCCGGGCAGCTCGCCGTGGTTCGGGTGGCGCCATCACCTTGCATGCACCACAGGCGGGCGTCGTCACGACACTGGATGTGCGTGAAGGCCAGCGAGTCACGGCCGGCCAGACCTTGATGACCGTGAATGGCTTGTCCACCGTGTGGATCGAGGCCGCGCTGCCGCAGGCGGCGGCAGGCACGGTGCGCAGCGGCACGCCGGTGGTTGTCACGGTCGATGCGCTGCCGGGTCGATTGTTCCATGGCACCGTGGAAACCTTGCTTCCGGATGTGGATGCGATGACACGCACCCAGCGCGCGCGCATCGTGCTCGACAACCCCGACGGTGCCTTGAGTCCAGGCATGTTCGCCAGCGTGCAACTCAACCCGACCCCGGATGAGGCAGTACCGGTGGTGCCGGACGACGCGCTGATCGCGACGGGAACCCACACGCGAGTCATTCTCGCCGAGGGAGATGGTCATTTCCGTGCTGTATCGGTACGCACTGGGCGCGCAGCCGGCGGCTATACGGAAGTTCTCGACGGCCTCCATGGGGGCGAGAAAGTGGTGGTCTCCGGCCAGTTCCTGATCGATTCGGAGGCGAGCCTGTCCGGTGCGCTGCAACGCCTGAATGACACCACCGCCAAACCGGCACCGGCCGCAAGTGCACCGATGCCGGGCATGCCGATGGGAGACGGCCAATGATCGCCGCCCTGATTCGAGCAGCGATCGCCCATCGCGTGTTCGTGCTGTTGGCTGCCCTGGCCTTGGCCCTGATGGGCATGTTCTCGGTGACGCGCACGCCGGTCGATGCGCTGCCCGATCTGTCCGACACCCAAGTGATCATCCGCACCAACTACCCGGGCCAATCGCCACAGGTGGTCGAGGATCAGGTTACCTATCCACTGGCCACCACCATGCTCTCGGTGCCGGGTGCGACGACGGTGCGCGCGTTTTCGTTCTTCGGCGACTCCTACGTCGACGTGTTGTTCGATGACAGCACCGATCTGTATTGGGCGCGCTCGCGCGTGCTCGAATACCTGAGCCAGGCACGCGATCAACTGCCGGCCGGCGTTACGCCCGCCCTTGGTCCCGATGCCACGGGACTCGGCTGGATCTACGAGTACGCGCTGGTTGATCGCACCGGTCAGCACGACCTTGGCCAGTTGCGTGCGTTGCAGGACTGGTTCCTGCGCTATCAGCTCAAGACCGTACCCAACGTCGCCGAAGTCGCCACCCTGGGCGGCATGGAACGGGCGTGGCAGATCGTGCCCGATCCGCAGGCGCTGGCCGCGCGTGGCATCACCGTGGAGCAACTGGTCGATGCCATCCGCAGTGCGAACGGTGCCAACGGTGGCTCGGTGATCGAACAAGGCGAAGCCGAGCTGATGGTGCGCAGCGAAGGCTACCTGAAGAGCCGCACGGACTTCGAAAACGTACCCATCACGACCAACGCCGGCGGCGTGCCGGTGCTGTTGCACGACGTGGCGACGGTGCGGCGGGGTCCGACGTTTCGTCGCGGTCTCGCCGAGCTGGACGGGCAAGGTGAAGTGGTCGGCGGCATTATCGTGATGCGCACGGGCAAGAACGCGAAGGCCACCATCGCCGCCGTGAAAGCACGACTGGCGGAACTGCAGCGCAGCCTGCCGACCGGCGTCGAGATCGTGCCCACCTACGACCGCTCGCGGTTGATTGACGCCGCGGTGAGCAATCTGTGGACAAAGTTGTTCGAGGAATTTCTGGTCGTGACGCTGGTCTGCGTGTTGTTTCTGTGGCACCTGCGCTCGGCGCTGGTGGCCGTGATCACGCTGCCGCTGGGCGTGCTGGTGGCCTTCATTGCCCTGCATCTGCAAGGCGTCACGGCGAACCTGATGTCGCTCGGCGGTATCGCGATCGCGATCGGCGCGATGGTAGATGCGGCGATCGTGATGATCGAGAACACGCACAAGCATCTGGAGCATTGGCGTAACGCGAACGACGGCCGTGAACCGCAAGGTGCGCAGCGGTGGTCGCTGGTCGCCGATGCCGCCGCCGAGGTGGGCCCGGCACTGTTTGTGAGCCTGTTGATCATCGCGCTGTCGTTCGTGCCGGTCTTTGCGCTGCAGGGACAGGAAGGCAAACTGTTCAAACCCCTGGCCTTCACCAAGACCTACGCGATGGCGGCAGCGGCCGGGCTGGCGGTGACGCTGGTGCCGGTGCTGATGGGTTATCTGATCCGCGGGCGTATCCGTGCCGAGGGCGACAATCCGCTCAACCGTGGCTTGATCCGCGGCTATCGGCCGCTCCTTGAAGCCGTGCTGCACCATCCGAAAGCGACCCTGGTGCTGGCCGGTGTGCTGCTGCTTACCGCGCTCGTGCCGATGGCCAAGCTAGGCAGCGAGTTCATGCCCGCGATGGATGAAGGCACGTTGTTGTACATGCCCACCGCGCTGCCCGGGCTGTCCGCCGGCAAGGCCTCGCAGTTGCTGCAGTTGACCGATCGCATGATCAAGACCGTGCCCGAGGTCGAGCATGTATTTGGCAAGGCCGGGCGCGCCGAAACGGCCACCGATCCGGCGCCGCTGGAGATGTTCGAGACCACAATCACCTTCAAGCCAAAGGACCAGTGGCGACCGGGCATGACGATGGACAGGATCAAGGCGGAACTGGACAAGGCGGTACATGTGCCGGGGCTCACCAACCTGTTCGTGCCGCCGATCCGCAACCGCATCGACATGCTCTCCACCGGCATCAAGAGCCCGATCGGCATCAAGGTGCTGGGGACGGATCTGGCCACGCTGCAGACCGTGGCCGATCGGATCGAGACGGTGGCGAAGACCGTACCCGGTGTCAGTTCGGCGATCGCCGAGCGTCCGACCAGTGGCCGCTACGTCGATGTAGCCATCCGCCGTGACGCCGCCGCGCGCTACGGGTTGACCCAGGAGCGCGTACAGCAACTGATCGCGACCGTGGTCGGCGGCGATCCGATCGGTCAGACCGTCGAAGGGCGCGAACGTTATCCCATCGTGGTGCGCTACCCGCGTGTCGAGCGCGATTCCATCGGAGCGCTGCGGCAGTTGCCGATCGTCGGCGCCAACGGCGCCCAGCTCACGCTGAGTCAGGTGGCTGACATCGCCGTGGTTGCAGGACCTTCCATGCTGAAAAGCGAGGGCGGCCAGTTGGCCACCTATGTCTACGTCGATACGGCCGGCAGCGATCTGGGCACGGTGGTGGCCAACCTGCAACGCGCGGTGGCGCAGCAAGTCAAATTGCCGCCGGGCACGACCGTGGCTTGGTCCGGTCAGTTCGAATACCTGGCCAGTGCCATGGAAAGACTCCAGGTGGTGGTGCCGATTGCTCTGGTGATCATTTTTCTATTGATCTATGCCGTTTTCCGACGCGTGAGCGAAGCCGCGCTGATCATGGCCAGCGTGCCGCTGGCACTGGTCGGCGGCCTGTGGCTGATCTGGCTGCTTGGGCATGCCGTGTCGGTAGCCACGATCATTGGCTTCATTGCGTTGGCCGGCGTGGCTGCCGAATTCGGCGTGGTGATGTTGCTTTACCTGCACCATGCGTGGGAGCACCAACTTGCGCTCGATCCGCACGCCGGCCCGGAAGCGCTTGACGAAGCGATTCGCGAAGGCGCCGTGCAGCGCGTGCGCCCGAAGGCGATGACCGTCGCGGTGATTCTGGCCGGTCTGTTTCCCATCCTTCTAGGCCATGGCGCAGGTTCGGAAGTGATGCAGCGCATAGCCGCCCCGATGATCGGCGGCATGGTCACGGCACCCTTGCTATCCATGCTCGTTATACCCGCGGCGTACCGCCTGCTGGTCCGTTATCGGCTGCGTAAAGCCAGCAAGACAAACGCCACACTTCACTACAACCCACAAGGAAACTGACCCATGAAAAAGCCATTCATCATCCTTGCGATTACCGCTGCACTGTTCACCGCTCCGGTGTTTGCCAACCCTCAGCAGGTGGATCCGAATATGCCTGGCATGGCCGGAACGCATGAGTCCAAACCCGCCGACGCCCAGGGCGTGGGCCTGGTCAGGGCGACCGACGCTGCCAAGGGCACTATTACGTTGCAGCATGAAGCCATCGCCGCGATCGGGTGGCCGGCGATGACGATGACCTTCAAGCTGGCGTCACCGGATCTGCTCAAGGGCGTCAAGGTCGGCGACGAAGTGCGTATCAGTCTGCATCCGGCCGGCATGGCCAGCACGGTGACCGCGATCGCGCCAGCGCAGCCGTAAGCGGCAGATCGCATGCATCTATCGACATAGACCAGCGCCCGTCACGGTGATGGCCGCCAGACAAATGCTTATGGCTGCGCCTGCTTCGATTCCAGATCCTTGATCAGTGCCTTCATCTCGCCGATCTCGCGTTTTTGCGAAGCGATAATTTCATCGGCGAGCTTGCGCACGCGCGGATCCGAAATGTGGGCACGTTCGCTGGTGAGAATGGCGATCGAGTGATGCGGAATCATCGCTTTCATGTAGGAAATATCGTCCACGGTAGCCTGGCTGCGCACGAGATAGAGCGCAGCGGCAAACACCACCACGGCGCCGCCAACGATGGCGAGGTTCACCGTGCGGCTGGCGTACATGTGCAGCATGAAGCCCAGCATGATTACCGCCATGGTCGCGCCCATCACCAGCGCCATCCAGGCGCGGGTCTGGCTCCAGAACACGTGATCCAGCCGGTAAGTGTTGAGGTACATCACGCCGAACATGACCACCGTGGCGGTGGCAATCATGGCGAGGAATCGCACGTAGGAATTCTTCATCGCGGATCTCCGTAGGAAACGGCGACAAGGTAGGCGATAGCCTGTCGGAAGTTCGTGACCGAGTGGGACGGGTATGCCGATGTGCCGTCTCGCGCTTCCGCGCAGCGCGCCTGCGCTCGGGCGGCGATCGAAATGACCGCACCTGACGCCGTGCTGCGGATAGACCATCCTTCGTAGGGGTCAAACGGTGCCGGTAGTGGCTGTCTGAATTCATCACGACCGGCGCCCAAATGAAATTGTCTAACAGCGCGGTTGTCGTATAGGATCGAACGATGTATCGGTCTGTACCATCACTGCTGACTCGCCTGCGCCGCCACCGCGGACTGTGGGTGTTGGCCGTGGCCGTGTTGCTGATCAAACTGGTCAGCGGATCGATCTGCGTGGCCGATGGACCGGCGGCGCGATTCGCTTCGGCGACCGCTGCTGCCCCGACCACCTTGTTGGCGGTCAGTACGGTGTCGGCTGACGATGCGAATCCCTGTCTTCTGGGTGAAGGGCGCAGCTGCCATTGTGCCTGTGCGCATTCGGTGACATTGCCGGCCACCGCGCCGCTTCCCATCGCCATGATGGAAGCACGCTTCGCACCGCTCACCCTCCATTCGGGACTCACGCCGGCCACGACCGGCTCGCTGCTGCGCCCCCCCATCGTCTGAACCCGTTCCGTTTCGCGACGCCACCGCCTGTGCGGTGCGTCGCCTCGTGATCGTTTTCAGGAGATGGCTTCATGTCTGTTTTTCGTTCGGTGCCGATCGGCGCCGTGTGTCTGTTGTATGCGGCGATGCTCAGTGCCGCCCCCGTATCCCACCCTTCCTCACCGGTAGCTTCTCCGCCGACATCGTTGGCGACGTCTCCCTTGCAGGATGCGGTGCGCCGTATCTGGCAAGCCAGTCCCGAGGTTCAGGCCGCGCGGGCAGACCTTGATGCTGCCCAGGCCCGTGCGCGTGCCGCTGCGCAGCCGCTGTACAACCCCTCACTGTCGCTCGATGCGGAGAACGCGGACGTCAATCGGCGCACGGCGGGTATCAGCCTGCCGCTGGATCTGTCCGGCAAGCGTCGTGCCCGGACCAGCCAGGGTGAGGCCGACCTGCTGGCTGCCGAAGCCGGGTACAACCTGCGGCGCCGTGACGTCGCCACCCGCTGGCTGAAAGCGTGGTCGACGGCCGCACTTGCGGCTCGACAGAGCGAGTTGGGTCAGCGTCGCCTGGCGCTGATGCAGCGCTTCGATGACCTGGCCGCGCAGCGACTCAAGGTCGGTGACATCAGCAGCCCCGAACGCGATCTGGCCGGTCTCGCACTCGGCGAGGCGCAGGTGCAACAGGCGACGCTCGCGAGCAATGAGGCCGCGGCCCGTGCGGCGCTGCTGGCCATCAGCGGCGATCAACTGACCGCGCTGCCTCCGTTGCCCAAGGGCCTGTCACCGGCACTCGAAAGTGCCGCGCCGTTGCCCGTCGACGAGCTGCCGGAACTGCGTCAGGCCCGCGCCCGGCAAGCGAGCGCTGAGGCCGGCGTGCAGGTCGCACGCCGGGCGCGCATCCCCGATCCCACGCTCAGCCTGACGGGTGGCCAGGTGCGCAGCGGGCCACGGACCGATCAGGTGATCGGCGTGAGTGTGTCCATTCCCTTGCCGGTGCTCAATACGGGACGCGCCGAAGTGGATGCCGCTCGTGCGGAAGCCGATGCGGCCGCCGCGGACGTGCGCTCGCGCCAATTTGTGCTGCGTGCCGGACAGCAGGAAGCGCAAGCGCGCTACGCCGCCTTGCGCGGTGCCGCCGAGGCATTCCGCACCGGCCGTGCCGCCGCGTTCGAGGATCGCACCGCGCTGCTGGAAAAGCTCTGGCGTGCCGGCGAAATCAGCACCTCCGATTACCTCGTACAGCTCAAGCAAAGTCTCGACACCGCACTGTCCGGCCAGGAACTGGAAAGCCAGACCTGGCAGACCTGGTTCGACTACCTCACCGCTGCGGGCCGTCTGACCGACTGGCTCGACGGCCGTACTCAAAACGGCCCCAATCTGGAAGTCTCCCGATGAATCTCTCTCTTTTGAAACGCAGCCTGCTGGGCATGGCACTGTTTACTGCGCTGGCCGGCCCCGTCATGGCGCAGGAACCGGCACCCGCCAATCCGCTCGCGCTGGACGCCAAGGCGATCAAGGACGCCGGCCTTGTCCTCGACAAGGCCGCCCTACGCGCGCTGACGGATGAACTGAAAGCCCCCGGCGAAGTGAAAGCCGATGCCTATTCCACCGTGCTGGTGTCGCCGCGGGTGGAATCGCAGGTGCTCGACCGCAAGGCTCGGCTGGGCGACGTCGTGAAAGCGGGCGCGCCGTTGGTGGTGCTCTCCAGCGTCGAGGTGGCCGCCACGCAAGGTGCGCTGATTGTGGCCGAGCAGGACTGGCAACGGATCGCGTCGCTCGGGCCACAGGCGGTGTCGGCCCGACGCTACAACGAGGCGAAGGTGCAACGCGATCAGGCCCGCGCCAAGTTGCGCGCCTACGGTCTGTCCGAGGGACAGATCGGCGGCTTGCTGCGCAAGGGATCGGCCGGTGCCGACGGCAGTTTCGAGCTGCTCGCGCCGGCCGCCGGTCGTGTGACCACCGATGAGTTTCTGGTGGGCGAGCGGGTGGAGCCCGGCCGCACGCTGTTCACCCTAGTCAAGGAAGATTCGGTTTGGGTCGTCGCGCAGATGGCCCCAGCCGATGCCGAACGGGTCAAGCCCGACGCCGATGTCCGCATTCTCGTGCACGACACCGAAATACCCGGCAAGGTCGTGCAGCGTTCGCATCAAACCGATGAGCGCACGCGCACGGTGCCGGTACGCATCGAGGTCGATAACCGCAAGGATCTACTGCATCCCGGTGAGCTGGTCGAAGCGCGCATCGCCGTAGGTAGTGCGGTGCAGAAGCTCGCGGTACCGGCCGACGCGATCGTGCTGCTGCAGAACCAGCCGACCGTGTTCCTCGCCAAGGGCAAGGGCCAGTTTGAGCCGGCACCGGTGATGGTCGGCGACACGCGCGATGGCTGGACGGTCGTCACGCAAGGCCTCAAGGCCGGTGACACCTATGTGCGCAAGGGCGCCTTCGCCTTGAAGGCCCGTTTGCTGCGTTCGCAGCTGGGAGAAGAATGATGCTGGAACGTCTGGTTGAATTTTCCCTGCGCTACAAGGTGCTGGTGCTGATCATCTTCGTGGTGATCGGCTTTCTCGGTTTTCAGGCGGTACGTCAGCTGCCCATCGATGCGTTTCCGGATGTCACGCCGGTGCAGGTCAATGTCTACACGGAGGCGTCGGGCCTCGCGGCGGAGGATGTGGAGCTACTGCTCACCACGCCGGTGGAGTCAGCCTTGGCCGGCCTGCCCAAGGTGGAACAGATCCGCTCGGTGAGCCTGTTCGGCTTGTCGTTCGTGTCGGTGTATTTCGACGACAGCATGGACATCTACTTCGCCCGTCAGCTGGTCAACGAGCGCCTTCAGCAGGTTGGTGATCGGCTGCCGGCTGGGTATGGCAAACCGGAGATGGGCCCGAACACGTCGGGCCTCGGACAGGTGTTCTGGTATACCGTCGAACGCGCTGATGACAAGCTGGATAGTGCCAAGGCCGGCACCGCACCGAACGACATGGATCTGCGCACGCTGCAGGATTGGACCATCCGCCTGATTCTGCGCACCGCGCCCGGCGTCGACGACGTCACCTCGTGGGGCGGTCAGGAGAAGCAGTTCCAGGTGCGCATCGATCCGATGAAACTGATCGCCCACAAGCTCGGCTTCAAGGAGGTGATCGAGGCGCTGCAGGCGAACAACGCGCAGGTCGGCGGCAACTTTGTCGACGTCGGGCGCGAGCAGTATCTGGTGCGCGGCCTCGGGTTGATCCAGGACGCGAAGGATCTGGGCAACATCGTGCTGAAGACGGAAGACGGCACGCCAGTCTTCGTGCGTGACGTGGCTACGATCACCGAAGCGGGCGCACCGCGTACCGGTGCGGTGACGCGCGATGGCGAGGAAGTGGTCCTTGGCATGGCGTTGGCCCGCATCGGCGAGAATGCCAAGAGCGTGGTCGATGCTGTCAAGGCCAAGCTCGACACGGTGAAGCAGTCGTTGCCGCCCGGCGTGGTGGTGAAGCCGGTGTACGAGCGTACCGAACTGGTCAACGCGGCCGTGGGGACGGCGGTGCGCGCCCTGATCGAAGGTTCGATTCTGGTGGCGATCATCCTGTTCCTGTTTCTGGGCGAATTCCGCAGCGCGCTGGTGGTGGTGGTGGCATTGCCATTGGCGATGCTGATCGCCTTCATCTGCATGGGTCAGGCCGGCCTGTCGGCCAACCTGATGTCACTGGCAGGCTTGGCCATCGGTATCGGCATGATGGTGGATGGTGCGGTGGTGATGGTGGAGAACGCCTACCGCATCATGGCCGAGCGCAAGTCCCATGGCGGCCCGGTGGATCGCACGTCGGCCGTGCTGGCGGCCGCCCGCGAGGTGGCCAACCCGATGGCGTTCGCGATTCTGATCATCATCGTGGTGTTCCTGCCGCTGTTCAGCCTGCAGGGGCTGGAAGGCAAGATGTTCAAGCCGATGGCGTTCAACATCAGCTTTGCGATGGCCGGCTCGCTGATCCTCGCGCTGACGCTGATTCCGGTACTGGCCGCCCTGGTACTGAAACCCAAGGAAGAGAAGGACACCTGGCTGGTCGCGTTCCTGAAACGCCACTACGCCACGGTGCTCGCCTGGGCGTTGGCACGGCGCAAGCTCGTGCTGGGCATCGCCGCCGGGGCCTTGATCGGCAGCCTCGCGCTGTTTCCGTTCCTGGGCAAGGAGTTCATGCCCAACCTGAAAGAGGGCGCCATCATGTGGCGCATCACCTCGATTCCCTCGGCCTCGCTGGATGAATCCATCCGCATCTCCAAGCAAGTATCGGCGCTGGTCAAGCAAAAGTTTCCTGAGGTCGAGACCACCCTGGCCATGATTGGCCGCGCTGAAAAAGGCGAGACCGCCGACGTGAACTACATGGAGGTGTACACGCCGCTGAAGCCCAAGGATCAATGGCGCAAGGGCGAAACGCTGGAAAGCATCGAGGAAGCGATGCAGAAAGAGTTGTCGGCCGCCTTGCCCACTGCCGTGGTGAGCTACACCCAGCCGATCCAGATGCGCATCGAGGAGCTGATCTCCGGTGTGCGTGCCACCTTGGCGTTGAAGATCTACGGCGATGACTTGGGCGAGCTCGATCGTCTCAGCGGTCGCATCAAGAACGTGCTGGCCGGTGTACCCGGCGTGGCGGATCTTGCACTGGAGGCGAACATCGGCAAGCCGCAGATCCGCATCAAGGTGGATCGTGATGCGCTGGCCCGTTACGGCCTCAACGCCGACGACGTGCTGACCGTGGTGAAGAACGGCATCGGCGGCGAGCCGGTGACGACTTTGCTCGATGGCGTGAAGCGCTTCGACATCGCGGTGCGGCTGGACGATGCCGACAAGGCATCCCTGCCAGCGATCCAGCGCATCCCGATCCGCACCGCCAGCGGCGCGCTGGTGCAGTTGTCGCAGGTGGCCGAGGTCAGTGATGCGGAAGGCTATTCGTTCATCCGTCGCGAGCAGCTGCAGCGCTACGCCGTCATCCAGATGGACGTGCGCGGTCGCGACATCGACGGCTTCGTCAAGGACGCCAATGCCGCGATCGCAAGCCAAGTGAAGTTACCGATCGGTTACTACAGCGAATGGGGCGGCGCGTTCGAGAACCAGCAGCGGGCGTTGAAGCGGTTGTCGCTGATCGTGCCAGCGACGATCTTCTTCATCTTCGTGCTGCTCTACACCGCCTTCAATTCAGTGAAGTACGCCGCGCTGATCCTGGCCAACGTGCCGTTCGCCACCATCGGCGGCATCGTCGGGCTGGCGATCACCGGGCAATACCTGTCGGTGCCCTCGGCGATCGGCTTTATCGCGGTGTTCGGCGTGGCGATGTTGAACGGCATCGTGTTGGTGAGCTTCTTGAACGAGCAACGCGAGAAAGGGCTTCCGGTTAGGGAAGCCGTGGTTCGCGGCACGGCGTTGCGCATGCGACCGGTGATGATGACCGCCAGCGTGGCGATCCTGGGTCTGGTGCCGATGCTGCTCTCCAGCGGCGTCGGGGCGGAAACCCAGCGTCCGCTCGCCACCGTGGTGGTCGGTGGCCTCATCACCTCGACCCTGCTGACCCTGGTGCTGCTGCCAGTGCTCTACGACTGGATCGAAGAACGCGCCGCACGGCGCTTGGCGAAGGAAAACACCCCATGAAAGAAGTGAAGGCATTCATTCATCGCGGCCGTATCGTCGACGTCATCCACGCCTTGGAGGACGGTGGGTTCCACTATCTGTCGTTTAGCGATGTCAAAGGCCAGTTGACTGCGCTCAGCGCGCTGGAACAAAGCTATTCGATGGAACTGGGCGAACGCGTGACCAGGCAGATCAAGCTGGAGGTGTTCTGTGAGGACGATCAGGCAGAGCGCGCCGTGCAACTGATTCGGTTGCACGGGCGCACCGGTCAGAGCGTGGCCGGCTGGGTCTACCAGAGCACGATGGATCGGGCGTGGCCGATCGACGGCCAAGTGGGCTGACGATGATTGGGCGGGGGTACTCCCCGCCCATCATTTTCGGTGTCATGTCATAACACCGCGGTGCTCGCGTAGAGTGACCACCGCACAGGAGACCCGCATGAGCACGACAGAATCCGACGAACACGATCGCGGCCACGGTCACGGCGTGCTGTGCGGTGCAAACGAGAAGCAGGGCCGGCAAGGATTCGTGATCTGCGGCCTGCAGTTCATGGCCTTCGGCTCGGTCAAGGACGTAGCGATTGTGTTCAGTGGCATTCCTCCGGCGCTGACGACGCTTTACCGTTGGCTACATGGCGATACCGAGTCGCATCAGCAGATGCTGGAGGGTTGAGTCATGGCCGATTGTTGCTGCAGCGGCACCGTCGACATCCGCGCTTTGCAGGCGCGGCAGCGGCGGGTACTGATGATCGTGCTGGCGATCAATGTCGTCACCTTCGCCATGATGATGTCGGCGGCGATCTACAGCAGGTCTTCGTCGCTGTTGTCGGGCGGACTGGACAATCTGGGCGATGCGTTGACTTACCTGTTGAGTCTGGCAGTGATCGGCGCCAGCGGACGGGCCAAGGCCAAGGTAGCGCTGCTCAAGGGCGCGTTGATTCTCGGGGCTGCGGTAGCTGTCGCCATTCAGATCGGCTGGCGGCTCGCGCATCCGAACGTGCCGATCTTCGAGGCCATCGGTCTCGCCGCGGTGATCAACCTGGCCTTCAACGGCATTTGCCTCTGGCTGCTGACGCCGTACCGTCATGGCGACGTAAACATGGCCTCGGCGTGGGAATGCTCGCGCAATGACGTATTCGAGGGCTTTGCGGTTCTGCTCGCGGCTGCCGGTGTATGGCTGTTTGCCGCCGGCTGGCCCGATCTGGTCATCGCCGCGGCGCTGCTGGTGATGTTTCTGCGCTCGGCCTGGCGGGTGTTCCGCTCAGCTTGGCATAGCTACAAGACGGGAGACGCGTGATGGGAGCCGGACACGATCATGGTGGCGGCGTGATCAAACACGAGAAACCGCTGTGGTGGGCGCTCGGCCTGACCGTCACATTTCTGATCGCTGAAGTTGTTGGTGGCCTGCTGACCAACAGCCTGGCGTTGTTGTCGGACGCGGCACACATGGCGACCGATGTGATCGCGCTGGGCATTTCATTGACTGCGGTACGCTTGAGCCGGCGTCCGCCGGATGCTAAACGCACCTACGGCTATGCGCGCCTGGAAGCGCTCGGCGCGATGGTCAACGGCGGCCTGCTGTTCCTGGTCGCCGGCTACATCCTGTGGGAGGCGGTACGGCGTTTCAGCGAACCGCCCTCGGTGGCCTCTACCGGCATGCTGGTGATTGCGGCGCTGGGCTTGGTCATCAACCTGATCTCGATGCGATTGCTCAAGGCCGGCAGCGGCGAGAGCCTGAACGTCAAGGGCGCCTATCTGGAAGTATGGGCCGACATGCTCGGCTCGGTCGGTGTGATCATCGGTGCGCTGATCATCACGTTCACCGGCTTTTACATCGCCGATCCGATCATCGCGGTACTGATTGGGCTGTGGGTTTTGCCGCGAACTTGGATACTGTTGCGGGAGGCAGGCAACGTGCTGATGGAGGGTGCGCCCCGAGGCATCGACACCGAGCAGGTTCGCGCGGCGCTGTTGGCCGCGCCGGGCGTGGCCGCATTGCATGATCTGCATGTCTGGGCGCTCAGCAGTACCAAGCCGGCCCTGGCGGCTCATGTGGTTGCCGAAGAAGACGCGTCTGGTGGAGATGCCTTGCGAATTCAGCTGGAGCAACTGCTTGAGGCACGTTTTGAGATCCATCACGTGACGCTGCAAATCGAAGCCACGCCTTGCGGGCCGGGATGCGAAAAGGGGAACGGATGACGGCGGTATGGTCAGGGCTTGGACCAGCCGAGTGGCATTGAGCCCCAGGGCGAGACACGGGATCCGTGTTCCGTCGCATTGGATGCTTCTGCGTGGCAACCGCAGTCACTCATATCGCGTCGCCTTCAATCGACATCGGGCAGTACTTCCCTAGTCGTAGGGGATGAAGGCATCGGCTGACGGCCTCGGTGGATATTGAACACGAATCCGACCGCCAGCAGTATCAGAATCGCCAACTGGGCCAGCAAGGATTGCCAAGTCGGATAGATACCCAGCAGTTCGATATGCGGCACCGGCGCGACACTCACTGCCACCCAGCCGGCTTCCTGCAGGGCGGCGACGCCCTTGCCGGTCAGCACGACGGCGAGCACAGCGATCAGCGCGGAACTGGCAGAGAAGAACGTGCCGATCGGCAGCCGACGACTGGTGCGCAAGAGCACCCAGGCAATCAGCCCCAGCACGGCCGCACCGGCGGCGATGCCGCCGAGTAGCCACACTTCCTGGCCGTCATTCCACAGGGCCGCATAGAACAGGATGCTCTCGAATACCTCGCGATAGACCGAGATGAAGGCCAGCCCGAACAGGAACCACGCCGAACGCCGGTTGAGCGCGGCGGCCATCTTTTCCTTCAAATACGCCTGCCAGCGACCACCGATACTTTTCTGGTGCATCCACAGACCGACCCCAAGCAGCACGAACGCCGCAAACAGCGATGACAGTCCCTCGGTCAACTCACGACCGGCACCACTGATGGAAATTGCGTAGCTGGCGATCGCCCAGGTGATACCCCCGGCGACCAACGCCAGGCTCCAGCCGGCATGCACGTAGCGCAGCGCTTCGGGCCGCGCGGCCTTGCGCAGGAAGGCGAGCAAGGCGACAACGACCAGCAGAGCTTCCAGACCTTCACGCACCAGGATGGTGAAAGCACCCAGGAAGGTGGTGGCCGCATCGCCTGCAGCATCGGCGGTGACTTCTTGCGCGCGCAGCAACAGACCATCGACCTCATCGGCATGTTTCGACACCGATGCCACCGAGGTGCTGCTCGTCAGCGCGGTGCGATAGGCACCCATCGCCGTTTCAAGCTGGGCGCGCAGTGCGCCGTCCCGTGCATTGAGTTGCGGCTCGACGGGCTCCACGCCATCGAGGTAGGCGGACAGCGCCAGCTGGGTGGCTTGCGCCTTGGCACCGGCCCGGTAAGCCGTCAGGCTCGCCGTCAGTCGCGCTCGTGCCAGAGGAATTCCCGCCAGGGCCTGCTGCTGAATGGCCTCAGGGTGTGCCCTTAGATAGCCTAGGATCGCCCGTGCGCGCGCTGCATCGAGCGTGGGCGTCAATTGCGTGACGCGAGCGCGCGACAGCTCCTTCAGGTCAGCAACCTGTGCTTGTGCGGCGGTGTCGTGCTGCCACATATCGGCACCGGTGGACGCCTCCTTCGTATACGCCAGCGAGCCCACGTAATACGCAAGTGCCCAACGATCATCGGACGACAGCTGCTGCTCGTAGCTCACCATCGGCGTGCCTTCCACGCCTTGGCTGATCACCTCGTACAACGACAGCGCGCTGCGCTGATCTGCCCGCGTCTGATCGGTGAAATTCACCGGACGAGGCGACAGTTGCATGCCAGCGGGCCCGTCACCGTGTCCGGTGACGCCATGACAGGCGGCACACTGGTTCTGATAGAGCGCCTCCCCACGCACCAGGTCGGGGACGTGTTCCGGTGCGGTCGGCACCGGATACGCTTGCAGCAACGCATCGGCCAGCGCATGCGCTTGCGTCGCCACTTGGGCGGGCGCCGCCTTGGCATCGACGGAGGCCACCAGTTTATCGGCCTGCTTCATGAGTGCAGGCGTGGTCGCGGTCGATGGCAACGCGCCGATGCGTGATCGCGCCGTCGATGTGAATTCCCGCATCTCGGCGTACTCGGATGCGCTGATCACCGCGCCATCTTTCACCGCACCCGCGTAGTCCGTCGCCAGATAGTCGAGCATCTGCCAGGTTTGCGGCACCGACGCGATGACATCTTGAGCCAAGATCGGAAAGGCCATCGTGCCGAACAAGAGAAGCAGCGCCATGGAAAGACCACGAAAAGCGGTGCGAATACGATTCGTTATCATCTAATAGATGATACTCGTCCTTGAGGAATTCGCCAGCACATCACCTCCGCCAGGGCGTCCACCGAGCCTGTATCAGGAGCCAGTGTGCCGCGGGAAGGCATGTCGGTGACTGATGTCACCCGAAGGTTGGTGTTGCCTAGCCGATTGCAATCGAAGTAATTACCGAGTCTCGATGGTCAGAGCGACGACGTTCGACGCTTACGAGGGTTGGCAACGATTAGTGGTTTGCACGGCGTTTTGGCGACCCCACAGCTGCCGTCAGACTGATTGCAGCAGTGGTCCGTAAGATAGCCAATCAGGTCGTTCATGGCTTCGATGACCGGCGTGTAGTAGACGAAACGCCCACTCTGCTGGCTGGTCACAAGACCGGCGTGCGACAGCTCCTTCAGATGGAACGAAAGCGTGGCATTGGCCAGTCCCAGCTTCTCGGCAATCGCACTGGCGGCCAGACCGTCCGGAGCGTGCTCGATCAGCAACCTATAGACCGCCAACCTCGACTCCTGCGCTAGCGCGGAAAGGATCGTGAGAGCTTGTTTGGTCTGCATGATGGGGGTGGTCGGCTCATAACGGCGTGCGGTGATCGTCGTGGGCAGTGTAATGCTTGCGCTCATCACGGATCAGCCGGCCGCACACGGACAATACGTTGTAATGACCTCGCATGACGATGCTCCATTCAAGCCTGCCTTGTTTCATACCAACGCTTGCTGCCGTTGACGATGCGAACCACCGACAACATCACCGGCACTTCGATCAGGACGCCGACCACGGTGGCCAGCGCGGCGCCGGAGTGCACACCGAACAGACCCACGGCAGTGGCAACAGCCAGCTCGAAAAAGTTGCTGGCTCCGATCAACGCCGACGGTCCGGCCACGCAATGGGCTACCCCGAACCGACGGTTGAGCACGTAGGCCAACCCCGAGTTGAAATACACCTGGATCAGGATCGGCACAGCCAGCATGGCGATCACTGTCGGCTGGGCCAGGATCTGCTGGCCCTGAAAACCGAACAGCAGCACGAGGGTGGCCAGCAGCGCTAACAGGGACGCCGGCCCCAGCCGTTGGAGCAATGCCTGCAACCGTGCCTCGCCACCTCGTGAAAGCATCCAGCGACGCAGCACCACGCTGATGGCCACCGGCACGACGATGTAGAGCAGTACCGACAACAGCAACGTGTTCCACGGCACCGTGATCGAGGAAATGCCCAGCAGCAGCGCCACGATGGGTGCGAACGCGACCACCATGATCGTGTCGTTCAAGGCGACCTGGCTCAGCGTGAAGTTCGGTTCGCCGTGGCACAGATTGCTCCACACGAACACCATCGCCGTGCACGGCGCCGCGGCCAGCAGGATCAGGCCGGCGATGTAGGAATCGAGTTGGTCCGCAGGCAGATACCCGGCAAAGACGTGACGGATGAAGATCCAACCCAATAGCGCCATCGAGAACGGTTTGACGGCCCAATTGATGAAAAGTGTGACGCCAATGCCTTTCCATTGCTGGCGCACGCCACCGAGCGCGCTGAAATCGATCTTCAACAGCATTGGGATGATCATCAACCAGATGAGCACGGCCACCGGCAGATTGACCTGGGCAACCTGCATGCCTCCCAAGGCTTCAAAGGTGCCAGGTAGCCAGTGGCCCAGAACCGTGCCCGCCACGATGCACAGCAAGACCCAGACCGTGAGGTAGCGCTCGAAGAAGCCGATGCGGGTGCCGCTGGCCGCATCCGGATGGGCCTTGATCACATCGGCAGACAGCTGGCTCACGCGTGTGCCTCTTCGACGTCGGTGAGGGTGCCGATGTGATCCAGCGCCTGCTTCAATGCGTCCCGGCTCATCGTTTCCACCGGCAGGTTCACCAGTGCGGTAACTCGATAAAGCACCAGCGTGTGGGCCAAGCGGAAAGCCTCGATCGCAGCACCGGCATCTTGGGCCGCCGCCGGATCGGGCTGGCCCCAGTGGGCCTTTACGAAATCGCCGAACAGCACTGGACACGTCTCATTGGCGGCGTTGTCGCAAACCGTGATCACGATATCCAGCGGTGGGGCATCTTCCCCGGTGAAACGGTCCCACGACTTGCTACTGAGACCTTCGGTACAGATGCCGAATGCCTTGAGCTCTTCGATCGCATGGGGATTGACGCGGCCGGTCGGCTGACTGCCGGCGCTGAACGCTTCGAAGCGGCCCTTGCCCAAATGGTTGAGGGTCGCTTCGGACAGGATGCTGCGGGCGGAATTGCCCGTGCAGATGAACAGAACGCGGCACGGCTGCAATGACGGTCTCGGGTTAAATTCTATAATTCCATAATGGTAGAATAATCAAATCAAGGCAACGGGACCCGTTCAAGGTAACGGGAACCGTGTTCATGACGATGCAGGACCTGCCCCACATTGCTGCCGATGTGCTGGAAACGCCCAGCTTGGCCAAGCTGGCCCCTGCCGGCCGACTCCACCCATCCGCCACGCTTCCTGATCCTGTATGGCTCCCTGCGCCCGTGCACCTCGCTTCCTCGTCGGACGCATAGGTCGGAACCATCTCTTGAACAAAGCCCAACAAGACCCAACCAGAAGCAACAATCACTGGCATACCCAATGGCACACCAGCTTTCCTTAGGGCACAAAAAAAGCCACGAAAATCATGGCTTTAGTTGATGTATCTGGCGGAGAGAGAGGGATTCGAACCCTCGATAAGGCTTTTGACCCTATACTCCCTTAGCAGGGGAGCCCCTTCAGCCTCTCGGGCATCTCTCCGGATTTTTCGCCGCACTGCTGCGGAGCCGGCAAGGATACTGACCGGCGGGCTCGAGGTAAAGGCTTAATTCAGTGATCGTGTTCGGTGGGCGCGTCCGGCGTGCCGCCGGCATCGTTTTCGCCCTTGATCCGCTGATAGATTTCTTCGCGATGGACGGCGACGGTCTTGGGCGCGTTGATACCGATACGCACCTGATTGCCCTTTACTCCGAGAACGGTAACGGTCACCTCGTCGCCGATCATCAGGGTTTCACCGACCCTGCGGGTCAGAATCAACATGATTTTGCTACTCCATTAATGCTGTTGTTCACAGGCCTGCGGTGGGAGGAACCTCACCCCTGAGTTCCTCGTTGCGCAGTTCGACGATTGATCCGTCGAAGGCCCTCTCGCCTTCCCGGCTCACAGCCAAAACACTCCATGGCGTCCTGACTGGCGACACCACCGTTACCGGTGGCGCCGACACTGTCATTGATACTAACTGAGCGTCATTACCACGCGCAATGCGCGGCAACAGTAACTAATGGCATAGGCAAGCTCGCGTTCATGCTGGCTTATTGGGCCGACACCCATTGCGGCAAAGCCGCCAGCAAGGCAGGCAACCCGGGCGCATCGGAACCGCCACCCTGCGCCATGTCGGCACGCCCGCCACCCTTGCCATCGATCTGTGCCGCGACGTGGCCAACGACGTTGCCCGCCTTGATCCGCTGCAGCGCCTTGCCGTGCACGCCCGCGATCAACGACACCCGGCCGTCGGAGGCGCCAGCCAGCAGAACAACGCAATCGCCGAGCTGCTGCTTGAGCTGGTCGACGCTGTCGCGCAACGACTTGGCATCCAGCCCTTCCAGCCGCGCCGCCACCACCTTGATCCCGTCGATATCAACGGCACTGCCGGCCAGGTCAGCGGTAGCGGAACCAGCGGCCTTGCTGCGCAGCGCGTCCAACTCACGCTCGAGTTTTTTCTGGCGATCGAACAACTGGCGCAGCTTTTCGACCGCGTCGTCACCGCTGCTGGAAAGCAGATGCGCGAACTCGGCCAGGCGGCGCTCTTCGTCCGCCACCCAAGCCAGCGCGCCCGCACCGGTCACGGCTTCGATACGTCGCACGCCGGAGGCCACGCCCGCTTCGCCGGTGATCTTGAACAGGCCGATGTCGCCGGTGCGGCCCACGTGGGTGCCACCACACAGTTCGGTGGAGAAATCGCCCATCTTCAGCACGCGCACTTCGTCGCCGTATTTCTCGCCGAACAAGGCCATCGCGCCGAATTCGATCGCTTCGTCGTAGCCCATGTTGTGGATTTCCGCGGTGGCGTTGCGGCGCACTTCGGCATTGACCATCGCCTCGACCCGCTGCAACTCGTCCGCGCTCATCGGCTTGAAATGGGAGAAGTCGAAACGCAGCCGCTCCGGTGCCACCAGCGACCCCTTCTGCGCCACATGATCACCCAGCACCTGACGCAACGCCGCATGCAGCAAATGGGTGGCCGAATGATTGAGCACGATCGCCTGCCGGCGCGTGGCATCCACGCGCGGCGCCAGCAGATCGCCGGTGCGCAATGGCTGCGTGCCATGCCAGCGGCCGGCGTGACCGAAGAACACGCCGCCCATCTTCAAGGTGTCATCGACGTCGAAACGGCCGTGGGCGTGGATCAGTTCGCCCTGGTCGCCCACCTGGCCGCCGGACTCGGCGTAGAACGGCGTGCGGTCGAGAATCAGCAGCGCCTCCTCGCCTTCGTCCAGCTGGTCCACCTGGCGACCATCGCGAACGATGCCGAGCAGCTTGCTGCCTTCGCTGTGCAACGCCTCGTAACCCAGGAACACGGTGGGTTTCAGCTGGCTGGCCAGTTCCGCCGGCATCTGTCCCTTCGCTTCGAAGCGGCCGGCGGCGCGAGCGCGCTGGCGCTGTGCGTCCATGGCCTGCTCGAAGCCATCCATGTCCACATCGAGGCCGCGCTCGCGCGCGATGTCGGCGGTGAGATCGACCGGGAAACCGTAGGTGTCGTACAGCCGGAACGCATCCTCACCGGCGATGGTCTTCGTGGATTTCTGCGCCACTTCGTCGAACACGCGCATGCCGTGCTCCAGGGTTTCGCCGAAGCGATGCTCCTCGGTGCGCAGCGCGTCCTCGACGAACGCCTGCTTCGCGGCAAGCTCCGGGTACGCCACGCCCATTTCGGCGACCAGCGGCGCGACCATCTTCCAGAAGAAATCGCCGCGCACGCCCAGCATCCAGCCATGGCGCAGGGCGCGGCGGATGATGCGGCGCAGGACGTAGCCGCGGCCCTCGTTGGACGGCAGCACGCCATCGACGATCAGGAAGGAGCAGGCGCGGATGTGGTCGGCAATCACACGCAGCGACTTGTTGGCCATATCCGCCGTGCCGGTGAACTCGCCCGCCGCGCGGATCAGGTTGGCGAACAGGTCGATCTCGTAATTCGAATGCACGTGCTGCAACACGGCGGCGAGGCGCTCCAGGCCCATGCCGGTATCCACGCACGGTGCCGGCAGCGGGCTCAGCGTGCCATCGGGCGCGCGGTCGAACTGCATGAACACCAGGTTCCAGATCTCAATGTAGCGATCGCCATCCTCGTCTGGCGAACCCGGCGGACCGCCGGCGATGTCGGCGCCGTGGTCGTAGAAGATCTCTGTGCACGGTCCGCAGGGGCCGGTGTCGGCCATCTGCCAGAAATTGTCGGACGCATACGGCGCGCCCTTGTTGTCGCCGATACGCACGATGCGCTCGGCCGGCACGCCGATTTCCTTGTTCCAGATGTCGAACGCCTCGTCGTCGGTCTGGTACACGGTGACCCACAACTTGTCCGCCGGCAGCTTTAACACGCCGGTCAACAACTCCCATGCAAACACGATCGCATCGCGCTTGAAGTAATCGCCGAACGACCAGTTGCCCAGCATCTCGAAAAACGTGTGGTGGCGGGCGGTGTAGCCCACCGCATCCAGATCGTTGTGCTTGCCGCCCGCTCGCAGGCAACGCTGCACATCGGCGGCGCGGACGTATCCAGGCTTCTCGCTGCCAAGGAACACGTTCTTGAACTGCACCATGCCGGAGTTGGTGAACAGCAGCGTGGGATCGCTGGACGGCACCAGCGAGCTGGACGGCACGATGGTGTGGCCCTTGGCGCGGAAATAATCGAGGAAGGTGGAGCGGATTTCGGAGGTTTTCATGCGGATCGGGAATGGCGGACGACAAAAGGCCACACCGTGACGCGCCCCGGCGGTTTCTCCATGATCCCGCGGGGGTTTCAGGAAATATCGTCGGCGGCTTCGTCCACGTCGGCGTGGGTAACACGTCGTACTGTGGCGGCGGCAAAGCCGCGGCGCAAGAGGAATTGCGCCCGGCGGTTGCGTTCGGCGGGGTCGGAGGTGCCCGCGCCGCCATAGCGGCGGCGCAATTGCGCGGCGGCGGAAGCGTCCCAGTCGACCTCGGCTTCGTCCATCAATTCGCGAATGCGGGCGTCGGCCAGACCATGGCTTTTCAGCTCCACCCGCAGGCGCATCGGGCCGTAACCCTGGCCGATACGGCTGCGCAACAGCACTTCGGCGAAGCGGTCGTCATCCTGGTAGTGCTGCGCGCCCAGCCGATCGAGCGCGTCGACCGTTTCCTCGCCTTCGTAGCCGCCCTGACGCAGCTTGGTTTTCAGCTCCTTGCGCGAATGTTCGCGGCGCGCCAGCAGGCCCAGCGCCTTGTCGTAGGCGCTGCGCTTGGGCTTGGCGGGATCATCCGGGCCGGGACGGCGTTTCATGGGCGTGCACATCCGATGGGGCTGGATCGCGCCAACCGTTCTCCCTGAGCGTAGTGCAACGGCGTCGCAAGAGGCTTGCCAGCCACCAAACGCACATGGCCCGGACGAGCCGGGCCATGTGCTGCAACGCATCGCTGCCGAACGGGGCTCACGCTTCCTCGAGCGCCTCTTCCGCGGCGGCCGCGGCCGGCTTGCCGACCGGCACCAGCAGGCGCTCGCGCAGCAGGCGGTCGATCTCGTTGGTCATGTCCGGATGTTCGCGCATGTACTGGCGCACGTTCTCCTTGCCCTGGCCGATGCGCTCACCGTTGTAGCTGTACCAGGCGCCGGATTTCTCGATCAGGTTCTGCGCCACGCCCAGCTCGATGATCTCGCCCTCGCGCGAGGTGCCTTCGCCGTACAGGATCTCGAACTCGCACTGGCGGAACGGCGGCGCCACCTTGTTCTTGACCACCTTGACGCGGGTTTCCGAGCCGATGATCTCGTCGCCGCGCTTGACCGCGCCGATGCGGCGGATGTCCAGCCGCACCGAGGCGTAGAACTTCAGCGCGTTGCCGCCGGTGGTGGTTTCCGGGCTGCCGAACATCACGCCGATCTTCATGCGGATCTGGTTGATGAAGATCACCAGGGTGCCGGATTTCTTGATGTTGGCGGTGAGCTTGCGCAGCGCCTGGCTCATCAGGCGGGCGTGCAGGCCGACGTGGGAGTCGCCCATCTCGCCTTCGATTTCCGCCTTCGGGGTCAGCGCGGCGACGGAGTCGACCACCACCATGTCCACCGCGCCCGAGCGCACCAGCATGTCGGCGATTTCCAGCGCCTGCTCGCCGGTGTCGGGCTGGCTGATCAGCAGGTCGGCCACGTTGACGCCCAGCTTTTCGGCGTAGGTGGGATCGAGCGCGTGCTCGGCGTCGATGAACGCGGCGGTACCACCGGCGCGCTGGCAGCTGGCGATCGCCTGCAGCGTCATGGTGGTCTTGCCGGACGATTCCGGACCGTAGATCTCGACCACCCGCCCACGGGGCAAACCGCCGACACCGAGGGCGATATCGAGGCCCAGCGACCCGGTGGACACCGTCTCGATGGCCTCGTTGACGCGGTCGCCCATGCGCATGATGGCGCCCTTGCCGAACTGCTTTTCGATCTGGCCGAGGGCGGAGGTGAGCGCCTTGCGCTTGTTGTCATCCATCGTAGGTATTCCGGTTGGGCTGTGAATGGAAGCATGATGCCCGGGCGGTGTCTCACGGGCTGCGATAAGGGTTGATTATCCCACACCGGTCAAGCCGGCCTGGCGGGCGACGTCGCCCTATTCCGTCAGCGTTTTGCGCAAGCCCTTGAGCGCCGCCGCCACGGTTTGCCGTCGCACCGCCTCGCGGTTGCCGGAAAACTGGAAAAGCTGCGCATGCGCGTAGCCGCCGCGGCGTTTCCAGCCGATCCAGACGGTGCCGACGGGCTTGTCCGCGGTGCCGCCTGACGGTCCGGCGATACCGGTCACCGCCACCGCAACGCCCGCGCCCAGACGCGCCAACGCGCCAGAAACCATCTCCAGCACCGTCTCCTCGCTGACCGCGCCGGTCTGTTCCAGCGTGTGCGGATTGACGCCCAGCAAAGCCTCCTTCGCCTCGTAGCTGTAGGTGACCACGCCGGCATGGAACCAGGCCGAGCTGCCCTCCAGGTCGGTCAGCGTCTTGGCGACCCAACCGCCGGTGCAGGACTCCGCCGTTACCAGCATCAGCCGGTGCTGCAGCACTTCGGTGGCCACCTCGGCGGCCAATGTCATCAATTGGGCGTCGGTGGGAATGGACGACGATTCCATGCAACTCTCCGAACGGGAATGCGCGGTGCTGCGCATAAGCACGCTGTTCTACCCGCTCAAGGCGATCACGCCAAGCCCCGTCCCGTCCGGTGCCGCACCATCAACCGCCGAAACGCTCGCGCAAGCTGGCGCGATAGCGGCGACTGCAGGGGATCGTGGTGCCGTCGCGCAGTGTCAGGCGGGCGTCGCCGGTGTCCAGCGGCTCGATCTGCACGAGGTAATCCAGGTTGACGAAATAGCTGCGGTGCACCCGCGCAAAGCGTTCGGGGTGCAGCCGCTCGCTGATCGCCGCCATGGTCGTGCGCAACGGATAGTCGCGGCCACGCACATGCAGGTTCACGTAATTGCCCGACGCCTGCAGCCACTCCACCTCGCTGGCGTTCAACAGGAATTCCCGGCCCAGCTTGCGCACCAGGAATCGATCGGGCCGATCCACCGGCTCCGCCGCCTGGCCCTCATCCGGCTCGACCAGCAGCCGCGCCTCGCCCTGCCAGCGCATGAGCCACAACCGCGACAGGCAGATCAGCGCGATGATCAGGAAATAGGTGCGGATGTCCTTCAGGTACTCGTAGCCCCATTGCGCGCCGAAGCGGTATTGGGCGTCGGCCAGTGCGTAAGCCAGCTTGCGCAGCGCCACCATGCCCGCCACGTGCACCACACTGAACGGGATGGTGGCCAGCAAATGCAGCGGCAGGCTGCGCCGCCAGGTATCGAAGCGGACGGGCCAGCGGCGTTCCAGCGCCACCACCAGCGGGATCAGCGCCAGGATGAGCAGGCCGCTGCTGCATTCCGACACCCACGGCTCCCATGCGGCCGCGCGGGCATGGTCGATGCGCGCGACCAGACCGTTGAACACCGTATTGAGGACGACCAGCGTCACCCAGAAGCCGACTTCGATGGGCCGCCGCCAGCGCTGGAAGTCGCGGAAATCGAAATGCGGCTGCTGGTTCATGCGCGGATTCTACGCAAAGCATCACGCACCGTCCCCGCCGCCCGCGATCCGTCACCGGGACGGATCGATTGGTCACTTTGCCAGCGATGGGCGCGCTTTCGCTGGCGCACCATGGCCCCACTTCTCCCGCGCCGGACATTCCCATGCATCGCCGTGACCTGCTCAAGGCCGCCCTGGCCGCCCCGCTCCTTTCGCTGTTGCCGGCCCAGCGCCTGTTGGCCAGCACCCCCGAGTTCGTGCCGCTCCTGCAGCGCAAGGTTCGCCCCGGCGAACCGGGCTGGCCCAGCGAGGCACGTTGGGACGAACTGCGGCGCAAAACCGGAGGTCGCCTGCAGAAACTGCAGTCGCCATTCGATCCCGAAGCGCCGGCGGCCGTCAGGGCCGAGGCAGTGAAACACCTGAAGAACCCGTTCTACCTCGGCGACCAGCCGGCCCTGACCCAGACCAGCGGCTGGGCCGACGCGTGGATCTCCCAACCCAGCGTCTACGCGGTGGCTGCCGAGACGGCAGCCGACGTCGCCGCAGCCGTCGATTTCGCCCGCGAGCACCGGCTGCGGCTGGTGGTGAAAGGCGGCGGCCACAGCTATCAAGGCACCTCCGACGCTCCCGACTCGCTGTTGGTATGGACGCGGCACATGAACCAGGTGCAGATGCACGACGGCTTCGTTCCGCGCGACTGCGCCGTGGCGCCCCAGCCCGCGGTGAGCGTGGGCGCCGGCGCCATGTGGATCGATGCGTACACCGAAGTGACCACGCGCGGCGGCCGCTACGTGCAAGGCGGCGGCTGCACCACGGTAGGCGTGGCCGGGCTGGTGCAGAGCGGGGGCTTCGGCAGTTTTTCCAAGCGCTGGGGCACGGCCGCGAGCAACCTGCTGGAGGTCGAAGTGGTCACGGCCGACGGCCGGGTCCGCGTGGTCAATGAAAACCGGGACCCTGACCTGTTCTGGGCCATCAAGGGCGGTGGCGGCGGCAGCCTGGGCGTGGTGACGCGGCTGACGCTGCGCACGTTCGAGTTGCCCGAGTTCTTCGGCGGCGCGTTCGGTCGCATCAAGGCATCCTCGCCTGCCGCCTTCCGCGCCCTGATTGCCGAGGCAGTGCGCTTCTACCGCGATGCACTGTTCAACCCGCACTGGGGCGAGCAGATGACGCTGAGTGACGGCGACACGCTGGCCATCTCCATGGTGTTCCAGGGCCTGACCAGAGCCGAGGCGGAAACCTGCTGGGCGCCGTTCATGGCGTGGGTGGCTGCGCGCCCGGAGTACACCGCCGTCGAACCGCTGAAGGTGCTGGCCGTGCCGGCGCAGCATTTCTGGGACGCCGAATTTTTCCGCCAGCACGCACCCGGAGTAATGGTGGCGGACGACCGCGCCGACGCGCCGCGCAACCACGTGCTGTGGGCCGGCGACCAGGGCCAGGTAGGCTGGTTCATCCACGCCTACCAATCGGCCTGGCTGCCCGCCACGCTGCTTGAAACCAACACGAAGCTGGTCGACGCCCTGTTCGACGCCTCGCAGGCATGGAACGTGGGGCTTCACTTCAACAAGGGTCTGGCCGGCGGCGCGCCCGATGCGATCGAGCGAGCCCGCGACACGGCCACGCACCCGGACGTGCTGGGCGCGTTTGCGCTGGCGATCATCGGCAGCAGTGGCGATCCCGCCTTCCCCGGCCTGCACCGCACGCCGCCCGATCTGGCCAGGGCCCGGCGCGACGCCAGCGGCGTGGATCAGGCGATGGCCGCCTTGCGCAAGGTGGCGCCCGGCGCCGGCTCCTACGTCTCCGAAAGCGACTATTTCCTGCGCGACTGGCAGCAGGGTTTCTGGGGCGCGAACTACCCGCGGCTGGCGCGCGCCAAGCGGCGCCATGATCCCGATGGCCTGTTCGTGGTGCACCACGGCGTGGGCAGCGAGGCGTGGAGCGCCGACGGCTTCGTGCCCAACACGCGCAGCTAGTAGGTGAGAAGCCGCGGCGGGACGAAACAACGGGCGGCCAGAGCGGCTACGATGGCACCCCCAATGTCGACCGCCACTGCACAAAGAACGCGCTCTTGAAAGAACACACACCCTTCATGCGGCAATACCTCGCGGCCAAGGCCGAGCACCCGGACGTGCTGCTGTTCTTCCGCATGGGCGATTTCTACGAGCTGTTCTACGACGACGCCCGCAAGGCGGCGCGGCTGCTGGACATCACCCTGACCCAGCGCGGGCAATCCGCCGGTGCGCCGATCCCGATGGCTGGCGTGCCCTATCACGCGGCAGAAAATTACCTGGCGCGGCTGGTGCGGCTGGGCGAGTCGGTGGCGATCTGCGAGCAGATCGGTGACCCGGCGCAGGCCAAGGGCATCGTCGAGCGCAAGGTGGTGCGCATCATCACGCCCGGCACGGTGACCGACGCGGCACTGCTGGAGGACCGGCGCGACAACCTGCTGCTGGCCATCCACGCCGGTCACAACCACGCCTACGGCCTGGCCTGGGTGGACCTTTCCAGCGGCCGTTTCCTGCTCAGCGAAGTGCCCACCGCCGAGGCGCTGGCCGCCGAACTGGCGCGGCTGCAGCCGGCCGAGACGCTGGTGTGCGAGGACGTGGCCTGGCCCCGGCTGGTCAGTGCGCTGCCCGGCCTGCGCAAGCGTCCGCCCTGGCATTTCGACGTGGATGCGGCGCGGCGCGAGTTGAACCGCTTCTTCCGCACCAGCGGCCTTGGCGGCTTCGGCGTCGACGGCCTGCCGCTGGGCCTGGCCGCCGCCGGCTGCCTGCTCGGCTATATCGAGGAAACCCAGAAAAGCGCGCTGCCGCATCTCACCGGCATGGCGGTGGAAGCGGCCAGCGAAACCATCGCGCTGGACGCCGCCACGCGACGCAACCTGGAGCTGGACACCCACCCCAGCGGCCGCACCGAACACACCTTGCTGGGTGTGCTCGACGAAAGCGTGACGCCGATGGGCGCCCGCGCGCTGCGCCGCTGGCTGACCCGCCCGCTGCGCTCGCGCGAAGTGCTGCGCCGCCGCCACCAGGCCATCGGCACCTTGATCGACGGCCGCCGCCATGAACCGCTGCGCGAACAGTTGCGCGGCATCGGCGACCTGGAACGCATCCTGGCCCGCGTGGCGCTGCGCTCGGCGCGGCCACGCGACCTGTCCACCCTGCGCGACGGTCTGGCCACCGCGCCGCAGTTGCGCGAACAGATCGCCACCATGGACAGCCCGTTGCTGCGCGACCTGGTCGAACGCATCGGCGACCACGCGCAAACCGCCGACCTTCTGGCCCGCGCCATCGTGCCGCAACCGCCCGTACTGCAGCGCGACGGCGGCATCATCGCCGACGGCTACGACGCCGAACTCGACGAACTGCGGCGGCTGTCCACCCACGCCGACCAGTACCTGGTGGAGCTGGAGGAACGCGAGAAAGCCGCCAGCGGCATCACCACGCTGAAGGTCGGCTACAACCGCGTGCACGGCTATTACATCGAGATCAGCAAGGCCCAGTCCGACAAGGCACCCACGCACTACACGCGGCGGCAGACCACCAAGAACGCCGAGCGCTACATCACCGAGGAGCTGAAGAACTTCGAGGACAAGGTGCTCTCGGCGAAAGAGCGCTCGCTGATGCGCGAGCGCGCGCTCTACGAAGCGCTGCTCGACACCCTCACCGAAACGCTGGAGCCGCTGAAATCCGCCGCCGCCGCGATCGCGGAGCTCGATGTGCTGG
Source organism: Rhodanobacter ginsenosidimutans (assembly GCF_042655685.1). Classification (NCBI taxonomy): domain Bacteria; kingdom Pseudomonadati; phylum Pseudomonadota; class Gammaproteobacteria; order Lysobacterales; family Rhodanobacteraceae; genus Rhodanobacter; species Rhodanobacter ginsenosidimutans. The sequence continues at coordinate 142,662 of NZ_JBHSMM010000002.1, forward strand.
CCACGCTGGCCGAGCGTGCCGAGGCGCTGGACTGGAGCGCGCCGCGACTCACCGACGACCCCGGCATCACGATCGAACGCGGCCGCCATCCCGTCGTTGAGAAAGTGCGCGACGAACCGTTCGAACCGAACGACCTGGTGCTGGACGACCACCGCCGCATGCTGGTGATCACCGGCCCCAACATGGGCGGTAAAAGCACGTACATGCGGCAGAACGCGCTGATCGTGCTGCTGGCCCACATCGGCAGCTACGTGCCCGCGACGCGCGCGGTGATCGGCCCGATCGACCGCATCTTCACCCGCATCGGCGCCGGCGACGACCTCTCGCGTGGCCAGTCCACCTTCATGGTGGAAATGAGCGAAACCGCCAACATCCTGCACAACGCCACCGAGAACAGCCTGGTGCTGATGGATGAAGTCGGCCGCGGCACCAGCACCTACGACGGCCTCTCGCTGGCCCGCGCCGCCGCCGTGCACCTGGGCCAGCACAGCCGTGCGTACACGCTGTTCGCCACCCACTATTTCGAGCTGACCGAACTGGCCACCACGTACACCGGCATCGCCAACGTGCATCTGGACGCCGTCGAATACGGCGAGCAACTGGTGTTCATGCACGCGGTGAAGGAAGGCCCCGCCAACCGCAGCTTCGGGCTGCAGGTGGCGGCGCTGGCCGGCCTGCCGAAATCGGTGATTGCCGATGCGCGGCGCACGCTGGCGGAGCTGGAGAAAGGCATGCATCAGCATGCTGGTGCGCCGGTGTCGTCACCGGAAACATCGCCACAATTGGGGTTGTTTGCATCGACGCAACCATCCGCCGTGGAGCGGGCACTGGAGGATATCGATCCGGATGCCATGACGCCGCGTGAGGCGCTGGAGGCGTTGTATCGGCTGAAGGCGTTGGGGTGAGCTGAAAGGCGCCCTCATCCGCCCTGTCGGGCACCTTCTCCCGCGGAGCGGGAGAAGGGAGCGGTTTCTTGAGGTCGTGGGGCGCGCGCCCCGAATCAGCGCAACCAAATCCCTTCTCCCGCTTGCGGGAGAAGGTGCCCGAAGGGCGGAAGAGGGCCCGCTTTTTTGCGCTATCTCAGCGCCCGTCCTTCATCCGCATCAACTCCCGCCGCGCATGCTTGTCCGGCCGCTTCACCGGCCCGCTCGCCCCCACCAGCCGCCGCTGCTCCCGCGCCGCCTCACGCAGGGCCATGCTGGCTGCCGTCTCGCCATACAAACCTTGCGCCACCGCTGCCGGCCCGCGCTTGTCGGCCAGCGCCAGCACATCCACCTCCAGCTTTTCTTCGCCGCGGCTGATGTTCAACCGGTCGCCCGCATGCAGCACCTTGGCCGGTTTGCAGTTGCCACCGTTGACCTGAATCTTGCCGCCATCGATGGCCTGCTTGGCCAGGCTGCGGGTCTTGAAGAAACGCGCGGCCCACAGCCACACGTCGACGCGCACTTCGGGTAACGGGATTTGCGGCTTGTTCATGCCTGCCATTTTGGAGTGTTCTGCGCCCGCCGCAACCGCCACTTCTCGACAGTGCCGCCACGCGCATCAGTTATCCTGACGGTCCTTTTTCTGCGGCTCCGCATCGCCCGACCATGACCAACGGCCTCAACCAGCGCGATTTCACCCTCGATCCCGAAGACAACGCCCGCCTGGCGAATCTGTCCGGTCCGTTCGACGAACACCTGCGGCAGATCGAGTTGCGCCTGGGCGTGGAGATCAACCATCGCGGCAGCATCTTTCAGGTGATCGGCGAGGACGTGGCCACGCGCGCGGCCGAGAAAGTGTTACGCGCGCTGTACGCCAGCACCGAGGACGAATCGCTGACCGGCGCCCGCATCAACCTGCACCTGGCCGAATCCGGTGTCGACGCGATCACGGCGGATGCGGCCGAGAACACGCCCGAAGTGCTGATCAAGGTGAAGCGTGGCCTGATCAAGGGCCGCGGCGCCAACCAGGAGCGCTACCTGCACGCCATCGCCACCCACGACATCAATTTCGGCGTGGGCCCGGCCGGCACCGGCAAGACCTACCTGGCCGTGGCCAGCGCGGTCGAGGCACTGGAAGCCAACCGGGTGCAGCGCCTGCTGCTGGTGCGTCCGGCCGTCGAGGCCGGCGAAAAGCTGGGCTTCCTGCCGGGCGACCTGTCGCAGAAAGTCGATCCCTACCTGCGCCCGCTGTACGACGCGCTGTACGAAATGCTGGGCTTCGAGCGGGTGGCCAAGCTGATCGAACGCAACGTGATCGAGATCGCGCCGCTGGCCTATATGCGCGGGCGCACCCTCAACGATTCGTACGTGATCCTGGACGAAGCACAGAACACCACGGTCGAGCAGATGAAGATGTTCCTCACCCGCATCGGCTTCGGCACGGTGGCGGTGATCACCGGCGACGTCACCCAGGTGGACCTACCCCGGCAGACCAAATCCGGCCTGCGCCAGGCCGTGGAAGTGCTGCGCGACGTCAACGGCATCAGCTTCACCTTCTTCACCTCGCGCGACGTGGTGCGCCACCCGCTGGTGGCGAAGATCGTGCGCGCGTACGAGGCGTTCGAGCAGAAAGACGAGGATGCCGAATGAGCCACCACACCCCTGTAGGAGCGACTTCAGTCGCGACCGGCCCGAAGAAGGAAGCGTCGCGACCGAAATCGCCCCCACAAGAAAACGTACACCTCCATGTCGGCTACGCCGTACCCCGCGCCGGCGTACCGGCAGCGGCCAGCTTCCGCCTCTGGGTCGAGGCCGCGCTGCGCGGCGCACGGCGGCGCAAATCCACCGAGCTGGCGATCCGCATCGTCGACACCGACGAAGGCCGCGCACTGAACCGCGATTACCGGGGCAAGGATTACGCCACCAACGTGCTGTCGTTTCCCGCCGAACTGCCGTCCGGCGTGGCGCTGCCGCTGATCGGCGATCTGGCGATCTGCGCGCCGGTGGTGGCCCGCGAAGCGGCCGAACAGGGCAAGCCACCCCGCGACCATTGGGCGCATCTCACCGTGCATGGCGTGCTGCACCTGCTGGGCCACGATCACATCGAGGAGGCGCAGGCCGAAGCCATGGAAGCGCTGGAAACCCGCATCCTGGCTGGCCTGGACATCCCCGATCCGTACACTCCCGTGTAGGAGCGCATCCTGAGCGCGATCGGGAGCGCCACTCGGCCGCCGAAGCCCAAACCCTTGCCCATGCCACTGAACCGTCAAAATTTTTCCGCTAGAATCGGCCTTCCGCCCGTTTTCGGGCTGAATTCAAACGAGTAATGAACGACGACCCTGGTAGTACCAGCGGCCCGGCCCACCGTACCTGGTGGGATCGACTGGGCCATCTTTTTGCTGGCGAAGCCCGCAACCGCGACGAACTGCTCGACGAACTGCGCGCCGCCCAGACCAACGGACTGTTGTCCGCTGACACCCTCACCATGGTCGAGGGTGCGATCAAGGTCACCGAACTGAGCGTGGACGATGTGATGGTGCCGCGCGCGCAGATCGTGATGATCGCCGCCGAGTCCACCCTCCCCGACATCCTTGCCGCCGTGGTCGAATCGGGCCATTCCCGCTTCCCCGTGCATGGCGAGGACAAGGACGAAATCCTGGGCATCCTGCTGGCCAAGGATCTGCTGAAGTTCTTCGGCAATGGTGCCGACTTCGACATCCGCGCCATCCTGCGCCCGGCCGTGCTGATTCCCGAATCCATGCGGTTGAACGTGCTGCTGGCCGAGTTCCGCCTGTCGCGCAACCACATGGCGCTGGTGGTGAACGAGTACGGCGGCGTGGCCGGTCTGATCACCATCGAGGATGTGCTGGAACAGATCGTGGGCGAGATCGACGACGAACACGACGACGAGGAAGAACCCGTCCTCATGTACGCCCAGCCCGGCGGCGATTGGCTGGTCAGCGCGCTGACCCCGATCGAGGACTTCAACGAAGAGACCGGCGCGGCGTTTTCCGACGAGGAGTACGACACCGTGGGCGGCCTGGTCACCTCCGAGTTCGGCCACCTGCCGGAAGTGGACGAGGAAGTGGCCATCGACGATTACCTGTTCCACGTCACCCAGGCCGACGACCGCCGCGTGCAGCAATTCCGCGTCACCCGCCAGGCCGAGTAGATCCTTGCGGATGCTGCCCCTGTAGGAGCGACTTCAGTCGCGATGCTCTTTGCCCGATCAGCGAAAAGCATCGCGACTGAAGTCGCTCCCACAAGTACCGCCTCACCTACCGCAACCGGAACCCTGCGATGACACCCCTGCGCCACATCGCCCTCGCGCTCTTCATCGCCATGTCATGGCTGCTGGCTTCGCCAACCCACGCCAGCGTCGCCAACGCGCCGGCGGCCAATCTGGAGATCGCGCTGATCACCTACGGCCCGGGCGAAACCTACTGGGAGCGCTTCGGCCACGACGCGCTGCAGGTGCGCGACACGGTCTCGGGTGAGTCGGTCAATTTCAATTACGGCGAGTTCGATTTCGACCAGGAGAATTTCTTCCTGAACTTCGCCCGCGGCCGCATGAACTACATGATGGGCGCGGCGCTCAGCAATATCGACGAAAGCTATTACATCGAGACCGGCCGCTCGATCACCCGCCAACGCCTGGCGCTGAATACGGCACAAGCCGGTGCGCTGCGCGATTTCCTGCTGTGGAACCTGCGCCCGGAAAACAGCCACTACGGCTACGACTACTACGTCGACAATTGCGCCACGCGGGTACGCAACGCGCTGGACCAGGCACTGGGCGGCGCGCTGAAGGCCCAGCTCGCAGCGCGGCCCGGTGGCATGACCTACCGCCAGCAAACGCTGCGCCTGATGAGCAACCAACCCGCGCTGATGCTGGTGCTCGACCTGGGCCTGGGGCCGTACGCCGACCACCCGCTGACGCTGTGGCAGGAGAGCTTCATTCCGATGGTCCTGCAAAGCGCCGTCGAAAACGTGCGCGTCGACGACGGCAAGGGTGGACTGCAGCCGCTGGTATCGGACAGCCGCATCGTGTCGGCGAACCGTCTCGACACGCCGCCGGCCAGTGCACCCGACCTGCGCGGGCCATTGGCGCTGGCGGGCTTGGGTATCGCTTTGCTGATGCTGCTGGCGCGACGCTTCTGGCCCACCGGATTCACCCTGCTGGGGATGCTCTACGCGCTGGCCGCCGGAATCGTGGGGCTGGTGCTGCTGGTGTTGTGGACGCTGACCGCGCATCACTCGGCCTGGGCCAATGCCAACCTGCTGCTGTTCAATCCGCTGGCCTGGCTGTTGCTGCCTTCGCTGTGGCGCGCGCGCCGTGGCATAACCCCATCGCGTTTCATCGACGGCGTGATCGCGGCGCAACTGCTGGCCACGATCGTCGCGGTCATGCTGCACCTGCTACCCGGCGTAGTGCAGCAGAACCAGCCCTGGCTGCTGTTTGCGCTGCCGATCTGGCTGATGCTGGCCTGGCGTTTGCGTCGTCCCTGCTAGGGCAACGCCCTACGTTTCATTGCCCCACTTGGGGCAGCGGGGCATCATGCGTCGATGAATCTCGCCCCGCCGCCCGTTGCCCCGTCCACGCCGCCCGACCAGCAAGTGGTCAACTGCATCGCCTATCGGCGCGATGGCCAACGCATCGGCGAGATCACGCTGGATGAAATCAGCGACGTGCTGGCGCAACCCGACACCTTCGTATGGGTTGGTTTGTATGAGCCCGACGAAACGCTGCTGGAGAAAATGCAGGAGGAGTTCGGCCTGCACGACCTGGCCATCGAGGATGCGCACAACGCCCACCAGCGCACCAAACTCGAGACCTACGGCGACTCCCTGTTCCTGGTGGTGCAGACCGCCCAACTCACCGGCGGCGAACTGACCTTCGGCGAGACGCACATCTTCCTGGGCCCGCGCTACCTGGTGACCGTGCGGCACGGCGCATCGATGTCGTACGCGCCCGCACGACGCACCTGCGAGCACACTCCCGAACTGCTGGCGCTAGGGCCCAGCTACGGCCTCTACAGCGTGCTCGACTTCATTGTCGACAACCTGCTGCCGATCGTGCGCGACTTCCGCGAAGAACTGCAGCAACTGGAACAGGACATCTTCGCCGAAACCTTCAAACGCACCACCGTGCGTCGCCTGTACGACATGCAACGCGACCTGATGACCCTGCGCCTGGCGGTGGCACCGTTGCAGGACATCATCAGCCAGTTGGTGCGGCTGCACCCCAACCTGATTCCCGACAAGCTGCGCGCCTATTTCCGCGACGTCTACGACCACGTGTTCCGCGTCAACGAGTCGATCAGCGCCATGCGCGAGATGCTCACCGCCGCCATCAACGTCAACCTCTCGCTGGTCACCTTCGGCCAGAACGAGGTGATGAAAAAACTCGCCGGCTGGGCCGCCATGCTGGCCGCCCCGACCCTTCTCACCAGCTGGTACGGCATGAACTTCACCCACATGCCCGAACTCAGCCGCCCCTGGGCCTACCCCGCCATCATCGTGGTCATGGGCTGCATCGTGGGCGGTATCTACCTGGGATTGAAGCGAGCGAAGTGGTTGTGATGACGCTCCTACGGAACCTCAGCCCTCTGTAGGCGACTTCAGTCGCGACAGGACTACCAGGTCGCGGCTAAAGCCGCTCCTACAAAAGTGGTTCGACGTCCGTGCCGCGGCGGTCAGTCGAACCCCTCGACTGCGCCCTCCTGGTCCATGAAGCACGCATCCCAATAGGGATAATCCTTCACCGTTTCAGCCAACCCTGCGCGCACCGGATTGGCCACGATGTAGCGAGCCGCGCATCGGACGGATTCATCGCGGCGCAAAGCGCGATCATGAAACCCTTTCGCCCAAAGCGGCTTGACCTGTCGATCGTGTATTCCAGTGAGCCGCGCCGTGACACCCTTCATTCGCTGCATGGCGACAGCCAGCGTTTCGTCGTCCCCCAATTCCACCAGCCCATGCCAATGGTCCGGCATCAATACCCAAGCCAAGCAGCGGCTGGGAAACCAACGCTCCGGAGATGAAAGCGAACGGGCTACCAACCGGGCCACGTCGGCATCAAGAAAATATGGCCTGCGCAGATAGGTGACCGTAGTGAGCAAATAAACCTGGCCAGCGAACGAACGGCGCCCAATCCGCAAGCTGTGGTGTCCCTGACCCGACGTCATGATCATCCGGTCAACGTGACGGAAAACCGATGACGCGGGAATGGGCCCAAGCGGTTCTGCCTGTGGTTACCGGAGGAAACTTGGGTAAGCGCAACGCTACGGGTGAACCTATCGGCCGCGGCCGCAGCCCCTCCTACAAAAAACCTCAAGCCGTTGTAGGAGCGACTTCAGTCGCGACAGGGCTGCGGGGTCGCGGCTGAAGCCGCTCCTACAAAAAAACCTCAAGCCCGCTGTAGGAGCGACTTCAGTCGCGACGGGGCTGCGGGGTCGCGGCTGAAGCCGCTCCTACAATTTGGGCCACCGGTCTCAGCGCGCCCCCGCCGCCGTCCACTGCTTCAACCACGCATTCACCGCGTCGTGCCATTGCACGCTGTTGTGCGGTTTCAGCACCCAGTGGTTTTCGTCGGGGAAGGTGAGGAATTCACTGGGGATGCCGCGACGCTGAAGGGCGGTGAATGCGCTGAGGCCCTGGGTGAGGGGGATGCGGAAATCCTTGGCGCTGTGGATGACCAGCATCGGCACGCGCCAATCCTTGACGTGGTTGATCGGGTTGAATTTCTCGTAGTTTTCGGGGTGGTCGAACTGGGTGCCGCCGTTCTCCATTTCCTCGAACCACAGCTCTTCGGTTTCGTAGTACATGGCGCGGGTGTCGAATACGCCATCGTGGTCGATCAGGCATTTCCAGGGTTCGTTCCAGACGCCCGCAATCCAGTAGGTCATGTAGCCACCGTAGCTGGCACCCATGGCGCAGGCGCGGTCGCCGTCGAGGAAGCTGTACTTGTCCAGCGCGGCCTTCCAGCCGAGTTTCAGATCCTCCAATGGCTTGCCGCCCCAGTCACCGGAAATAGAGTCGGTGAATGCCTGGCCGTAGCCGGTGGATCCGTGGAAGTTCACCGTCACCACCGCAAAACCCTGGCCGGCGTAGGTCTGCGGGTTCCAGCGGTAGCTCCAGCCATTGCCCATCGCGCCCTGCGGACCACCGTGGATGATGAAGGCCACCGGATAGGTTTTACCGGGCTGGTAGTTCGCCGGCTTCACCACGTAACCCTGCACATTCGCGCCATCGGCGCCCTTGAAGTTGAAGAATTCGGCGTCGCCGACTTGGGCGTTTTTCAGGTCCGCTGCGTTGAAATGGGTGACCTGCTTCAAATGGCTGCCATCGGTGCCCGCCAGGTACAGATCGGCAGGCCGTTTCAGGTCGTCACGTGATAGCAGCAGCTTGTCGGCCGCCAGCGAATAGCCGCCCACGGTGCCATCACCCACCACCTTGCGCACCTTGCCGCTGGCCGTGTCGATCGCAAACAGCGGATGCTGGCCTTCGTCATCGGCCGTGGCGTAAAGCGTCTTGCCATCGGCCGAAATGGCCAAGCCACCAGGCGAGCGATCCCACTTGGGATCCACCTCGTGCTTTGCACCCGTGGCCAAGTCCAGCGCCATGATCGCGAAACGATCGGCCTCGGCGCCCGGCTTCTTCATCGCGAGGTAATAAAGCGTCTTGCCGTCAGGTGACGCCACCGGAAACCCATCCCACGCCTTGTTGTCCGCGGTGAGGTTGGTGGGCGCCGCCGAGCCATCCACCGGTACGCGATACACATCGAAATTGGTCGACCACGGCTCCGTGGTGCCCGCGATGCGGACGTCGAAAAATACGCTCTTGCCATCCGGCGCAAAGGTGAATTCGCTATCGTCACCGAACGGCTTGCTCGGCACATCGCCATCGATGCCGCGAGTGAGCAAGGTCGGCTCCGCGGGCAACTGCCCCTTGCCGTCGAACCGCGCCACATACAGCTGGTTGCGCCGGCCATCGGCCCAGGTATCCCAATGCCGCACAAAGAGCTTGGTGTACAGCGTGCCGCTAGCCTTGTCCTGCTCGCGCGCGGCCAACCGCTCATGCGTGCACGCCAGGTTGGCGCAGTCGGTGAACACCTCATACGACAGCAGCGCCCGCCCGCCATCGGGCGACAACTTGTAGCCGCCCAGATCCAGCACCCCATGGCTCACCTGCACCGGCGCGCCGTGCCGGGCAAGATCAAGCCCATTTCCGCCCGCCAGATCCAGCCGCCACAACTGCGTCACACCCTTGGCCGCCGCCAGGAAATAAAGGCTGCGCCCATCATTCGACCAGCGCGCGGAACTGCCCTTCTCCACCACCTTCACCGGCTGGCCACCCTTGCCCAGGTCCAGCACGTACACCGCGGTGACACCCTTGTTCGCGGCGTAATCCGTACTGCGCACACCAAACGCCGCATAACGACCATCCGGCGACAACTGCGGGTCGCTCACCCGATCCATCATCACCAGATCGCGCACGTTGAACGGATGCGCCCCCTGGACCTTGGCGAACGTGGTGTCCACCACATCGACATCCGCCGCCAGCGCAGGTGCGGACGCCAGCGCAAGCAGCAGGCAGGCAATCAGAGGTTTCATGGCGAGTCCTTGGTAAATAAAGCGCCAAGGTAACCGCGCACGCGGGGCGGGCAAAGGTGCGCTGCATCAACACCGGCCTTCGGAGTCACGTCCTGCCACACGCGGGCATACTTTGCGCATTCGTCCGTCGCGACAAGCCGAAATTCCCGCAACCGCGTTGCCGCCTCCGCCAAGCAGCCGTTGCGGGCACGCCGGATTCCGTGACGTCCATCTCATCTTCGAAGGCAATGCCCCTCCGCCTACGCCCCCAACCGCCCAGGCAACGATATTTCCACGCCCTTGGTACAAAACGTGCCTCCTCCGCTCAACTGACAGGGGAGTCCATCATGCGCCAACGTATTTCCGCCGGTTTTACCTTGATCGAGTTGATGATCGTGGTGGCGATCATCGCCATCCTCGCCGCCATCGCCATCCCTGCTTACCAGGACTATCTGATCCGGGCGCAGGTGACGGAGGGGATGAGTCTTGGTTCGGGGGCCAAGGCCGCGATCTGGGATTTCGTTTCCAACACCGGGCGTTTTCCACCGAACAATCACTCAGCCGGTTTGGCAAAAAGCACATCCATCACCGGCGCCTACGTATCCGACGTCGACGTCGCCAATGGACAGATCAAAGTGCTCTTCCAAGGTGCAAAGGCCAACACCCACATCAACGGTACCGACAAGTACCTCATCCTCTCGCCCGTCACCGGGGCTGGCAGCATCACATGGACGTGCACGCCGAGCACGGTCGACCGGAAGTACTTGCCCACCTCGTGCCGCCCATAGTTCGACACAGATAATCATGCACAAACTGACCATCAGCGTCACAACGTGACAAGCACTGACAGCCATTACACCCGACGCCGTCCACCGCAATAGGGTAAGTCAATGAGCATCTGCCCCAGCCTTGTGCGCTTTCGTGATCATGGGCACAATCCCTACACCCGCAGATATGCGCCAATACGTCAGCGGCAGACATGGCATGCAACCTGCTTTGTTTTGCCGCGAGCTTCCTGGTCATCCTGACCGCGAGTAAGGGGAGTCCCATCCCGCCTAGGGGGAACGGGACTGGAGCTCAGGGGGCATCACCGGTTAGCTAACCAGAACACAAGGGAACCAACATGAAGAGCATGCAGAAAGGCTTTACCCTGATCGAATTGATGATCGTGGTCGCGATCATCGCGATCCTCGCCGCCATCGCGATTCCAGCGTATCAGGATTACCTGATCCGCTCGCAGGTGTCGGAGGGCGCAGTGTTGTCGGACGGTGCGAAGACCGCAATTGCGGAGTTCTACAGCAATACGGGGCATTTCCCCTCGGAGAATGCATCTGCTGGCTTGGCTACGGCGGAAAGTATCTCCGGTAAATATGTGGCTTCGGTCGACGTCAGCACTACGGCTGGTGTCATCGCAGCGAAGTACAACAAGACCAATGCAAACACGAAGATTCAGGATAAGGTACTTCAGTTCTCGGCAATCACCCACGCGGGCAGTATCGAGTGGACTTGCAAGAGCGACGACGTCGACACGAAGTATCTGCCAACCTCGTGCCGCAAATAGTTCTGATTTTCCTGGATAGATCTGATTGCGCTGGAAGGGCCGCCACGTGCGGCCCTTCTTAATTTCGGATTGTTATTGATGCAAAAGCGCCATGGAATACTGATTGTTTTATTAATGCTTTTCAGTGCCGTGATCCTATGTTATTGGCCCGGCCTTCATGGCAGCTTCCTGTTTGACGATTTCGCGAATCTTCCCAGCTTGGGGGCGGCCGGCCCAGTAGATAGTTGGTCGACGTTCTGGCGCTATATCACCTCCGGCACAGCCGATCCCACAGGTCGCCCACTGACCCTGCTGACCTTTCTGATTGACGCCCACAACTGGCCAGCCGCCCCCTTCCCGTTCAAGCGCACCAACCTGACTGTGCACCTGGTCAACGGTGCCCTGCTGTACATCCTGCTGGCCAAACTCAGCCAACTGCTGACTGCCGACACCGCACGCTATCGAGCCGCCGCCTTGCTTGGCACCGCGCTATGGCTGCTGCACCCCTTACTGGTTTCCACCACGCTGTACATCGTGCAACGCGAAGCGATGTTGCCGGCTACCTGTGTGCTGGCCGGCTTGTTGACCTGGCTCCACGGACGCGAACGTTTGGTCACGGGGCATCTGCGCTCCGGACTGATCTGGAGCGTACTCGGGCTGGGTGGATTCACCGTGTTGGGTGTGCTGTCCAAAGCCAACGGCATATTGCTGCCATGTTACGCATTGGTGATCGAAGCGATCCTGCTGGGTTCACGACGCCCTGTCCCTCAAGCGCGGGAAAAGCGCGCACATCGTCTCGTAATGTGGCTCTTTGCCATCATTCCCACAACGGGCATTTGCCTGTACCTGGTGCGTGTTGGTGCAACCGGGATGCTCCACGGTGGCAATGCAGGCATCCGCTCGTGGACCTACGCGCAACGTCTACTGACCGAGCCGCGCGTGGTGATGGATTACCTGTCACTGCTATGGCTACCCCGCCCGTTCTCCAGCGGTTTGTTCAATGACCAATACGCCGCATCGACTTCACTGATCCATCCGCTCTCAACCTTATGGGCGCTCTTGGCGGTGGTCGTACTCATCTCGGGGGCGTGGTGGTTCCGACGGCGTTATACGGCATGGTCTCTCGCCGTACTGTTCTTTTTCGCCGGCCACCTGCTTGAGTCCACTTCCGTTCCGCTGGAGCTGTACTTCGAACACCGTAATTACGTACCGGCATTGCTGATGTTCTGGCCCCTGGGCTTATGGCTCGCGGACACGCGCAAGCTGAAACTACCCAAACAGATTCTGATGATTGCACTGCCGCTGGGTCTGGCGCTGATGACACATGCACGAGCCACCGTGTGGGGGAATGTGCGAACCCAGGCCCTGGTCTGGGCACAGATCAATCCGGATTCACCGCGTGCACAGGCCAACGCGGCGCAAATCCTGATGCAATCGGGGCAACCAAAAGAGGCCGCTCAACGATTGCAGGCGCTTCTGGCAACCAAGCCCGATGAAAGCCAGTTGGCCTTCAACCTGATCGGTGCGCACTGCCTCACCGGTGGCATCACACAAGCGGACATCGATGCCGCGCGCGTAGCGATGCAAGGCAGCGCGAATACCGGCTCGCTGTTCGCCCACTGGTTTGAACGCACCCTGCCAGTCGCGATGGCGGGTAGTTGCCCTGGGCTGACTCCCGACGTACTTCTTGACCTCATAAATGCGGGTTTGCAGAATCCCAGGCTGGCTGGCGCAGGGCGGCAACAAGATCTGGTCTACCTGCGCGGCACGGTTGCACTGGCACGCCACCAGGCCGATGCGGCGTTGCTGGATTTCAAACGGGCGCTGGATCTCCAGGTACGCCCTGCGCTTGCTCTGAAGGGCGCGGCAGTGCTTGGTTCAGCCGGCTACCCTCAGCAAGGTCTGCAGTTGCTCGACCATTATGAACAGGTCAAAGAGCGAACGATGCCCGCACGTTTTGGTATGCCGATGCTGCACGAATGGGTTCTTTCATATCAGCACTACTGGCCCAACGAGCTGGCTCATTTGCGTCATCAGCTGAACCTCGACGCACGTGCTGCAAACGTCAATACTGGGCCTTCGAATCCTGATCGGGGTGCCACTCGATAATGCGCGCATCTACCCGCCGCTTGCTGCCCAATCTGATTTTCGCGGCGGCGATACTCGCCACGATAGCCGTCTACTGGTCCGGCCTCAGTGGTGGATTCCTGTTCGACGACTACCCCAACATCGTCGAGAACCGTGGCGTGCAACCGCCCGATGCCAGCTTGCCTTCGCTGGTTCGCGCCGCGCTTTCCTCCCCATCCAGCGAGTTCAAGCGTCCACTGGCGTCGCTCAGCTTTGCCGCCAATTACCTGGCGACCGGGCTAGACCCGTACTGGATGAAGTTGACCAACCTGATCATCCATCTGCTGAACGGCTTGCTGGTGTTTTTGCTGGCGCGGGCGTTGGTGGTTGTTGGAAGCAAAAGCATCGCGGCTGAAGCCGCTCCTACAACGGAAGCGAGTCGAGCTGGTGTCACGGCGGCACTGATTGCCGGAGCCTGGATGTTGCTGCCGATCAATCTCACGGCAGTGGTTTATGTCGTGCAGCGCATGGAGAGCATGGCGAACCTGTTCGTGCTGCTGGGCCTGATCGGTTACATGGCCGGGCGTCAGCGCATGCTGGCAGCTCGTACCAGCAAGGGAACCGGCACGGGGCTGTTGCTCTGCATTTCCAGCCTCATCCTGGGCACCGTATTCGGGTTGCTCGCCAAGGAAACGGCAGTGATGCTGCCGCTATACGCCTTCCTCGTCGAATGGATCGTGCTGAATTTCCGGGCGCCACCAGCAATGACCACCACATCAGAGGCAGGCGAAACGCACCCCACCCATTGCAACAAGCCGGACTACCGCATCATCGGCCTGTTCGTCGTGGTGTTGTTGTTGCCTTTGATCATCGGACTGGTCTGGCTGCTGCCGGGACTGTTCCACCCGAGCCAGTGGTCCACCCGCGATTTCACCATGAGCACGCGCCTGCTCAGCGAAGCACGCATCGTCGCCGATTACGTCGTGTGGACCCTGTTCCCGACGCCTGGTGCGCTCTCGTTCTATCACGATGATTTCTCCGTCTCCACGGATCTTCTGACACCGTGGACCACGCTGACCGGCATGCTGTTTCTCGCCGGCATGGCAGCCCTGATGTTCTGGGTGCGCAAGCGCAGGCCGCTGACGGCATTGGGCATTGCGCTGTTCCTCGGCTGCCACCTTCTCACCGGCACCGTGTTGCCGCTGGAATTGATCTACGAGCATCGCAACTACTTCGCCAGTTTCGGCTTGATGCTCGCCATCATTCCCTACCTCGCCGCCCCGCCCCGCCCACCTGTAGGAGCGACTTCAGTCGCGACCGCATATGACGAACACCCTGGCCAATCCCAGCCTTTCGCGCTCCCCCGCTACACCCTGCTCGCCGGCCTGCTGCTGAGCTGGGCCACCCTCACTGCCCTCACCGCGCATGCCTGGGGCAACCCGCTGCGGCTCGCCGAAGATCTCGCCGCCCGCGCCCCGCAGTCGCCCCGCGCGCAATACGAGTTGGGCCGCACCTACATCATCTATTCCCACTACCAACCCGACTCGCCGTTCACGCGGCTGGCGTATGCGCCGTTGGAGAAATCCGCTGCGCTGCCCAACTCATCCATCCTTCCGGAGCAGGCACTGATCTTCATGAACGCGCGGATGCACCTGCCATTGAAGGACGCGTGGTGGGACAGCATGATCGCCAAGCTGAAAGCGACCAAGCCCGGGGTACAGGACGAAAGCTCACTGGGCGCGCTGACCCAGTGCGTCCGGGAGAAAAACTGCGACCTGCCCCCTGATAGGATGATGGAGGCGTTCATCGCTGCGCTCTCTCACCCCGGCCCCAGGCCCCGCCTGCTTGCCACCTATGGGGACTACGCCTGGAACGTGCTGCACGACCACGACCTGGGCGAACGCATGACCGAAGATGCCGTCAAGGCAAAACCCGACGAACCAGCCTACCGGATTACGCTGGTGCGCATGCTGGTGGCCCAAGGGCGAAACGTCGAGGCTCGGAACGCACTCCATAACCTCGAAAACCTGAATGTTGGTGGACGTTTGAACGACAGCGTGGAAGAACTCCGGGTGCTGATAAACCCGCGATAAGCGGACCGGTTCCGCAATGCTTGTGAGCTTTTGATAGAGCAGAAATGACCGCAGATCTGAAAAAAATCTGGACGATATTCACGCCACTCGAACGACGCAAATCGGTGTGGATGTTGCTGTTGGTAATACTGATGGCCATGGCGGAAACGCTGAGCGTCCTTTCCATCATGCCGTTCCTGTCGGTGCTGGGCCGGCCCGCCGTCATCCACGAAAGCGCCTTGCTGAGCGCCGCCTACGGGCGGTTCAACTTTCAGGGGACGCGCGACTTCATCCTGGCGCTGGGGCTGGCCTCCGTCGTATTGGTAATGGCGTCCTCGATATTCAAAACGATAACCCAGCACGTACTCAATCGCTTTGTTCACCTGCTGCGACACGCCATCAGCTCGCGTTTGTTGTCCCGCTACCTGCACCAGCCCTATGAGTTTTTCCTATCTCGCAACCCGTCCGCCCTCGCGAAAAATGTGCTGTCCGAAGTCGACCAACTGATGTTCCAATTGATCCAACCGCTATCGCAGTTGCTCGCGCAAGGCTGCGTCGTACTGGCCATGACCATACTTATCTTCGTCTACGACCCGCTGACCGCCGTATGCATCATCGCGGTGCTGGGGCTGTTGTACGGGGTGATCTATGGCTTGGTAAGAAAGCGCCTCGGCACCATCGGCCATGAGCGCGAAGCCGCCAACGGGCAGCGCTACCAGGCATGTAACGAAGCGCTAGGCGGCATCAAGGATGTCAAGATCACCCACTCTGCGGGTGCCTACCAGAAAAACTTCGAGCAAGCCTCCAGGCTGCTGTCCCGCCACATGGCTACTAGCGATACGCTGACTCAGTCGCCACTCTACTTGGTTGAGGCAACTGGCTACAGCATGCTGATTGTTATCGCGATCGCTTTGCTGCTGCGCTCAAACGACATCGCGCACGTCCTCCCCGCACTCGGTTTGTATGGCTTTGCCGCCTACCGCATGTTGCCCGCAGCGCAAATCATGTACCGCGGTTTTGCCAAGCTGAAGTTTTCGTCCGCCGCGTTGGAAGCCATCCATCGCGACCTGATCCTGCCCGAAGAACAACCCTCCGCGGCCGAGGGTCAGCTACAACCGCGCAATGAAATTCGCCTGCACGGCGTCCGATACGCCTACCCCACAGCACCCGACAGGCCCGTGTTCGATGGCTTCGATCTGGTAATACCGGCCCACACCAGCGTAGGTATCGCCGGCCCCAGTGGCGTGGGCAAAAGCACCCTGATGGATTTGCTTCTGGGCCTGCTGAATCCGCAGCTCGGCGCGCTCAGCGTAGACGGCACCATGATCGACGCCAGTAACGTCGCCGCATGGCAAAGCGAGCTTGGCTATGTACCGCAACATATCTATCTCGCCGATGCCAGCGTCGCACAAAATATCGCATTCGGCGTTGATCCAGCTGCCATCGACATGCGTGCCGTGGAGCGCGCGGCGCGCGCGGCGCAGATTCACGAGTTTGTAGTCGGCGAATTGTCACAAGGCTATGCCACCGAGGTCGGCGACCGCGGCATCCGGCTTTCCGGCGGGCAACGCCAGCGCATCGGCATCGCTCGCGCACTGTACCGCGACCCCTCGGTGCTGTTCTTCGACGAAGCATCCAGTGCGCTGGATGTCCAGACCGAAAAAGCCGTAAACGAGGCAATCCGCGGCTTGTCGGGCAACAAAACGGTCGTCGTGATCGCGCATAAGCAAGGCAGCTTGCGCGATTGCGCGCAAATCGTCGATCTCGGGTCTGGAGGATCAATACATGTCGATGATGCCCGAGCAGGTTCGGCCACGTCATAGTCAATCTGCACTTTCGTATTCGGTGTTGTGCTGAACCGACTAAGAAATCTATCGCGCGCATCGGGCGCGGATCGTCGGCCGCCGCAGCTTATACTGTTAGAAATCGTGCTTACGTGGCCTCGAATACGCCATCCAACCATACAGGCGAAAATTGTTCCTACCGTCTTTTACCGCTACGTTTAATACAATGGGACAGAAGACCACCCGCAGCCGGGCGACGTTGCCACCTGCGGCGCCACCAGCAAGTCGTGCAACCTCCTGACTGCCTGGCCTGGGCGCTCAAAACCCAAAGCCGCCCTCGAAGGAGCAAGAAAAACCGGAATCTTGGGACTGCCAGCTTCCAGTCATCAACTGTTGTTGAACCAACTCAAGAACCAAAGGAGATGTGCGATGTTCGTATGGAAGTACTACGTATGAGTCGCTTGAAGCTGCGCGATCAAAGTTCTCACTTCGCATTCGGAGAGAACTGGTTGGATTTTGTGAAAAAAATAGATGACGCACGCATTTCGCAGGCAATCCTAGATCTCCAGCGCCTTGCTGGCATGCCTCGACTGGACGGAATGAGTTTCCTGGACATCGGCTGCGGGTCGGGCCTGCACGCCCTTGCGGCGATCAAAATCGGCGCGAGTCGGGTAGTTGGCGTTGACATCGATGCGGACTCCGTTGAAGCATCACGCCAGACGTTGGCGCAATTTGCCCCGGATGCTGACACGCGATTTCAGGTTTGTAGCGCATTTGATATGACGCAAGGCGCTTTTGGAAAGTTCGATATTGTGTATTCTTGGGGCGTTTTACATCACACCGGCGACATGGACCGCGCCATCGAATGCGCGGCCAATTTCGTGAGCCCTGGGGGTGTTCTCCTTCTAGCTCTATACCGGTGGACGCCATTTTGTGGGGTGTGGCGTCAGATCAAGCGATGGTACTCAAGCGCGCCGCCCTCGGCACAAAGGCGAGCCCGCAACATTTACATCGCATTCCGGCGATTCTCTGCTGCAGCTGGTGGCCATGATTTCGACGCTTACATTCGTGACTACTCAAAACGCCGCGGCATGGATTTTTACAACGATGTTCACGACTGGCTTGGTGGTTACCCATATGAGTCCATATCTGCATCACGATGTCACAAAATGCTAAGGAAGATGGGATTCAATTTGGACCACGAAATAATCGCTCACGTGGGCACCTATCTATCCGGACTCATGGGATCCGCATGTAATGAATATGCGTTTCATCGGATCGATGACTGATCAGGGAGTCGCTGGCGTTACCAAAAGGTCTGAAGTCGCCCTGCAAAATGATGCACCATATCGTGGATAGCAAACACTGCTTTGGAAGCATATCCCATGCAAACGCCGCACAAGTTGGACTGGACACCGAAGCAAATTACCGGGTTTTGGGACTACCAGTCTAACCGCCCATCTGCCCGAGAGAATTACTTTAGCGCCACGCACGGCACGCAAATCGCGAAGTACACGAGGCGGTGGTTGCGCAAGAGCCCATCTGTACGGGTGCTGGATATGGGCTGTGGAACGGGGGCGTTCTTAAGTGCATTGGCGCAGGTCAGTCCCGGACTATTGCTCGCGGGTACCGACTTTTCCGCGGACTCGGTCGCGTGCGCAAATAGCGCTTGCCAATCTATCCGGCCATCACCCGACATTCGCACAATATCGGGCTATCCGACGCCTTGGGGCGACGAATTCTTTGATGTTATCTATGTGATCGAGGTCATCGAGCATCTTTCGGATGAAATGCTCGATGCGATGATGACTGAAAGTAGCCGTTTGTTAAAGCCGGGCGGACGCCTGATCGTTACGACACCCAACGACGAAGACCTTGAACGGCAGAGCACTTGTTGTCCAAATTGCGGCACCACCTTCCACATTTGGCAGCATGTACGGAGCTGGTCGGTGTCGTCATTGAGCACATACATGAGGCAGCGTGGCTTCGAACCCGTCCGCGTCAAGGCGACACTGATCGAACCTTTCCAGATTCGGGCAGCTGCGTGGCTGGCTCGATTGCTTCGACTGTCCCGTAAACGACCTCCCCACCTCGTTGGCGTTTTCAAAAGATGTGCGCGTACGAGCGCCCCTAACCCCGCGGCGCTTCCCGAGACAACCCTCTAATGTGTGGCATTTGCGGCATCTGGCCAGACGTCGGCCCTGACCGCGGTAATCTGGCGCAAACGGCGCGGCGCATGACAAACACGCTCCGACACCGCGGTCCCGATGACCATGGTCTCTTTTGGGACGAGGCACGAGGTGTCGCACTAGGTCATCGGCGACTTTCCGTGGTGGACATTTCCCCGTGCGGTCACCAGCCGATGTCGTCGCCAAGTGGGCGATATGTGATCACCTACAACGGCGAGGTGTACAACCACCGTGCGCTTCGGCAAGAGCTGGAAACAGCCGGCTTCCGATTTCACGGCCGGTCGGACACCGAAGTGGTGCTCGCCGCCATCGAGCATTGGGGTCTAGACGGAGCGTTGCGCCGTTTCGTAGGAATGTTTTCGATCGTGCTCTGGGATCGCAAAGACAACTGTTTGCTGCTCGCTCGTGATCAACTGGGCGTCAAACCCCTGTACTACGGTTGGGTCAACTCCACGTTCTTTTTTTCGTCCGAGCTCAAGGCGGTAACCGCAATATCTAGTGACAGCCCCAAGATCGACCGGGATGCTTTGGTGCTGTACTTTCGTTATGGCTACATCCCGGCACCACATTCAATTTATCAAAACATCTACAAGCTTCAACCTGGCACTTGGCTGCGCATTGACGAGGCAACGGCGCATCGTCCAAGTACGCTCAAAGAGCTCGATTCGAAATTGAGTGTTTACTGGTCACCTCGAAGCCTCGCCGAGTCAGCTCCAGCATTCGCGCCTCGACTGGATGACGCGGAGGCTGTTGATGCTCTGGATTCCCTGCTAAGCGAAGCCGTGGGACTGCAAATGGGAGCCGATGTCCCGTTGGGGGCTTTCCTCTCGGGTGGCGTGGATTCGTCCGTCGTGGTCGCGCTAATGCAAAAACAAGCACGCCGGCCCGTGCAAACATTCTCGATCGGCTTCCACGAAAGCGCCTACGATGAGGCGTGCTATGCACGGAAGGTTGCGGCCCATTTGGGCACACATCACGAAGAGTTCTATGTGACGCCACAGGATGCACTGGGCATCATTCCGCGACTGTCCGACTTGTATGACGAGCCGTTTGGCGATTCATCGCAGATCCCGACATTTCTAGTTTCAGAATTGGCTCGTCGACAGGTAACCGTATGCCTTTCCGGTGACGGCGGTGACGAACTTTTTGGTGGCTACACGCGCTACTTCATCGGCGCATCGTTGTGGAAACTGGTGCAGAGAACTCCCGCCCTGCCGGGTCGGTTTGCTTCTGCACTGATGCGAGTGCCATCGCGAGGAGCGTGGGACAGCATTTTTGCGATCCTGAACTCGGTACTCCCAAAGTCACGTCACCTGTCCGATGCCGGTCGAAAGGTGCATCGCCTCGCTTATGCACTGGCCGACCGAAATGGGGACGAAATCTACCGGCGAATGGTTTCGTTTTGGCCGGAAAGCCTGGTGATTGGCGGCAGCGAGCCGAGAATTGCTCTGGATGATCCGCCCGCGGTGAATGATCCATTGGAGCGGATGCTATGGTTTGATCTGGTTTCGTATCTGCCTGATGACGTGTTGGTCAAGCTCGACCGTGCCAGCATGGCAGTAAGTTTGGAAGCACGCGTGCCCCTACTTGATCACCGCGTGGTCGAGTTCGCGTTGCATACACCGATTGCCCAGAAAATCCGCAATGGACATGGGAAGTGGCTCCTTCGCCAAGTTCTGTATCGCTACGTTCCGTCCGCTCTGATCGACCGCCCAAAGATGGGGTTTACGATCCCGCTGGATGAATGGCTACGCGGTCCGCTGCGGGAATGGGCAGAAGAACTGCTTGACGAACGACGGATGCGTGAACAGGGATTTCTTGATGCCGCGCACGTGCGTTCGAAATGGGCCGAGCATTTGAGCGGCAGGCGCAACTGGCATTTTCATCTTTGGAGCGTCCTGATGTTCCAGGCGTGGCTCAAGTCGACGCGCTTAAATTCTGCTGGTGACCTGATTGCATACTGACCAGCTCCCGCAAACGAATCCTCCCGTGACCCCGCGCCATCTCGCGATCTTCCTCCCCTCGCTCAGCGGGGGAGGTGCAGAGAAAGTGATGCTCGCTCTGGCGGAGGAGTTCTTCGCAAGAGGCGTCCGTTGCGATGTCATCATCGCCATGAACAAAGGGCAGCTATTGGACTCCGTACCGGCCGGCGTTCGATTGATCAACCTGCACAAACGTAAACCGCACAGGGCGATCTTAGCCCTCGCTCGCTACTTGCGCCGCGAACATCCTGACACCTTACTAAGCACAATTTTTCAGGCCAACGTAGCGGCTCTAATAGCGGGAACGATCCTCACGCGGGATGCGCGCGTAGTAATACGTGAAGCAGCCCGGGAGGACATCTTAATCGGGGGCGGATCAAAATTTCACACTTGGCTGGACGGCCGCGCGGCGGCCTTGTTGTACACGCGTGCCGCGGCGATCATTGCAGTTTCCGAAAACGTTCGAACCAGTATTTTGCGCCTGCGCGGAATCCGTGCGTCTAGAGTCATGGTAATCCGCAATCCGGTCGTTGCTTCGGACAAAGCTAGGCGGCGCGACCCGGGCGGCGCTCAGAAGATAAGCCTTTTGGCATGCGGTCGGCTCGAACCAGTGAAGGACCACGCTAGCCTGTTGCGAGCGTTTGCGCTGGTCCGCTCACGGTTCAGTGCCAAACTAACCATAATGGGTGAAGGCCCGTTGCTCGACGAGCTGCATGAGCAAGCGCGGCGTCTCGGAATTGTGGATGATGTGTCGTTCCCGGGATTCGTTCGGAACCCACAACAGTACATGCAAGATGCCACAGTGTTCGTCCACACTTCGCGCCATGAAGGCCTGCCAAATGTACTCTTGGAGGCGCTTGCCGCCGGGTGTCCCATCGTCGCCACAGACTGTCCGGGTGGGGTACGCGAGGTACTGGCAGATGGCACATATGGCACGTTGGTGCCTGTTGGCGATCACGCTAAAATCGCTAATGCTATTGAGCAGGTGCTGACCGGTCGCGTACAGTTTCCAAACGCTGGAAATTACCTTAAACAATTTGCAATCAAGCGTGTGGTACAACAATACTTTTCGATATTGTTCCCTGCCGCTTCGAGCGACGAATTGTCAAAGTGATGATTGCCTTTTGCGACCTTGAGCCATGACGTCATCGGCAGAACCTAGGACCTGTCTCAGGATTGCAATGTTGCTGCCCAACCTTCGCGGCGACGGCGCAGTCGGGATGATGCTCGCGCTGGCGAAGGGATTTAGCGGATATAGCCATCAGGTCGATTTACTGATTGTCCGAGCCGAAGGGGAGCGCTCAAGCTCGATGCCAGACGGGGTAACTGTGATACCCCTCAGAGCCAAGCGTCCTCTGTTCGCCGTTCCTGCTCTGGTGCGCTACCTGCGTCGGACCAAGCCTGATTTTTTGGTGGCAACCGAACATTACAGTGGCTTGCCAGCGTTGTACGCGATCATACTCGCGAGGACCCACACGCGTTGCGTTATACGCCAAGACAACACCTGGGGAATGGACAGTCAACGATTCACAGGCCGACACAAAATTGTCACGCCGTGGATGGTTGGGAGATTGTTTCGGCGGTCCGAGATCGTGGCGGTGTCGAAAGGTGTGGCAAGAGATTTCGTCGACCACTTTCCGCAACTCGCCAATAATGTCCAGGTCATCTACAACCCGGTCGTGACCGCTGAGCTGCGCGAGCGGTCTCTCGCGTTACCGGAGCATCCTTGGTTGGCGCCCGGCGAGCCGCCGGTCGTGGTGGCCGTGGGCCGGCTAACGGCAGCAAAAGGTTTTGACCTGTTGATTGACGCATTTGCTCGTGTCACGGCGACAGTGCGGTCGCGGCTGCTCATTCTCGGCGAGGGGCCGGACCGATCGGCGCTTCAAGCTCGCATTCGCGCGCACGACCTTGAAAGCGCATGCCAATTAGTGGGTTATCAGCCCAACCCGCTCGCCTTCATTGCGAGCGCTAACGTATTCGTGCTGTCATCCCGGTTCGAGGGTCTTCCAACGGTTTTGATCGAAGCCTTGTGCACAAATACTCCCGTCATCGCAACCGATTGTCCGAGTGGCCCGAGAGAAATCCTTGCGGATGGAAAGTACGGAATGTTGATTCCGCCAAACGACGTTGGCTTGCTGGCGCAAGCTATCTCTGAGTCCGTCAGGCGCCCGCCACCCCGCGACGCGAACCTGAATGCCTGGCTGCAGCAGTTTGCCGCCGACACCAGCGTCAAAAGACACCTTGCGCTGTTTGACGCTAGTCTTGCCTCGCTGCCCCCGAGCTGAGGCATTTGCCATTGGAGCTCGGCAACCTTGAAGAAGCTCGATGATTTCAACACAACACAACGTCGCCATCATCCTCGCCTCCGGTACCGGCGCCCGCTTTCGCACAGAAACCCCCAAACAGTTCCTGAAGCTGGCGGGCAAAACGGTGCTAGAGCACACACTGGACGTGTTCGAACACCACCCACATATCGATGAGGTGATTGTGGTGGTATCGGCACAGCATCGCCTGCTGACCGAGGAAGTGATCAACAACGCCGGCTACCGCAAGGTCAGCAAAATCGTCATTGGCGGGGCCACGCGGCAAGCCAGTTCCACTGCGGGAATCGCTGCAATTACAGGCGACGATCACAAAGTATTAGTGCACGACGCCGTGCGTCCGCTGCTGGATCACGCCACCATTGATCGTTGCCTTGCCGCTTTGGATCGGCACGATGCCGTCGATACCGGTATTCCATCACCCGACACGATCATCTGTATGGATGACGATAGCTGCATCGCAGAGATTCCAGATCGCTCTGCATTGCGGCTGGGACAAACGCCCCAAGCGTTCCGGGCCGGTTTGCTGCGCCGCGCGCACGCCGTGGCGCGTGAGGATACGAATATCAAGGTCACCGACGATTGCGGCCTGATCCTGCATTACGGGCTCGGTGCGGTTCATGTCGTGCCCGGAGACGTAAACAACATCAAGATTACTTATCCGTCGGATATCTATCTCGCCGACCGTCTGTTCCAGCTACGCACTCGGCAGGCATCGACAGGTGAAGATTCAGCATCGCTTTCAGGCAAGGTCCTGATGGTGTTTGGGGGCAGCCGCGGCATAGGGAAGTCCATTGCCAATCGCGCGCGTGCAGCCGGCGCCGTCGTGGTGGCGGTGTCGCGCGCCGACGGAGTGGATGTGGCTGATGCCAACGCCGTGAGCAAGGTATTGGCGGATGCGCGCACCTCGCACGGACGTATCGACATGGTGGTCAATACCGCCGGCGTGCTGCGCAGCGGTCTGCTCGCGGGCCAGGACTACTCGCAGATCGATGAGCAAATAAGTACCAACCTGCGGGGCTGTGTGGTGGTCGCGCGCGAAGCATTTGATGCAATGCGCGAGAGCGGTGGCAGCATTGCGTTGTTCACATCCAGCTCGTACACGCGTGGGCGCGCGCGCTCCAGCGTGTACTCGGCGACTAAGGCCGCAGTAGTCAATCTCATGCAGGGCTTGGCGCAGGAATATCACCCCTTTGGCGTACGCATCAACGCTATCAATCCTGAGCGCACGGCGACGCCTATGCGCACTGAGAACTTTGGCAATGAGCAGGCTACGGACCTGCTGGACGCTGACACTGTAGCCGCAGCTACACTGGCGGCAATGCTCTCGGAGGCCACCGGCGAGGTTATTGATGTTCGCAGGTAGCCGGGGGTCGCGAAGCCTAGTGAAGCGGATGGTCGACCAGACCCTGGGACTTCTCTCTGCGCTTCTGGGATGGATATTGCTGGCACCGTTGGCCGCACTGGTGCCACGACGCAAAGACTGGATCACCATCGTTGGCCGCGATGAAGGAAAGTTCGTCGACAACGCCAAATATTTCCTTCTGCAGGCCACGCCGGCGCTGCGCCCGAAAGTGCGCTGCGTTTTCGTCACGGAACGCCGCGACGTCACCGATATGCTGCTCGCGAGTGGGTACGAGGCAATGTTGTATCCGCGCTGGCGCAGCGTCTGCTTTCTGCTCCGCGCCGGCACGCTGATTGCAGACTCCGCCGAATGGCACCTGCGTTTACGACACTTCTTGACGATGCGATGTAGGCGCGTACAACTTTGGCACGGTGTCGGCTATAAACGCATCGAACTGGACCAATGGCGCAACGAAGCTTCCGGTGGTGGCTGGAAATCCTGGCCATTGCTGCGCATAGCACGATCAGCAAAGCGCGTTTTTCTCGGACGCGTGGTTCGCTACGACTTGGTGAACACCACATCGGCGTTCTATCGCGATGAGGTGTTCAAACCCGCATTTCATAGTGCGCATTTCACCGCGCTCGGATATCCCAGAAACACGTTTGGCAACTTGGATGAGGCTGCCAAGGCGACGGCCTGGCGCAACGTAGATTCAGAAATTACCGGCTGCGTTCACGGATGGCTTGCCGACGGCCGACGCATTGTGCTGGTTGCCCCAACATTTCGCGACACACGCGCAAGCCCCATGGGACTGGGAGCGACGACACTGGCGCTGCTTGACTCATGGTGTGAACTGCAGCGGGTGGAGCTGGTATTCAAGTTTCATCCAGCCGAGCGACGGGCCAGCGAGGTTGCGGGACGACACCTCCATTTGTGTGGTCCAGAGTCGGATCTATACCCACTTATGCCGCTATCCAGCGCATTGATCACTGATTATTCGTCCATCTACATGGACTACTTATTACTGGACAAACCGATCTTGTTCCTCGTCCCCGACTTGGACGAGTACGTGAGCAAGGACCGCCAACTGCAGTTCGACTTTCGGGATATGACACCTGGTCCCAAAGCTTCCACGTGGCATGAGTTGGTCAAACATGCGGATCGGCAGTGGGAAGCCGATGAATACATCGAGGCGAGGGGCGCCCTTAAGCTGAAAGCCTTTGATGGCCGGCCACAGGAGTTTGCCGTGCCCCTGCTGATAGAGTTCATGCGCGACCAAGAATGGTTGCCGAAAGCAGCAACGTCTTCCATTAATTCCGTAACGCAAGCAGATGCATAACCAGACCACGCTCATCGTCGGCGCCGGCTACGCCGGCAGCGTCATGGCGCGCGAACTGGCCGATGCGGGCTGCCGTGTCCACGTCATCGACAAGCGCCCGCATATCGCCGGCAATGCCTACGACGAGCTGGACGAACACGGCGTGCTGGTGCATCGCTACGGGCCGCACATTTTCCACACCAATGGCGAACGCATCTTCGAGTATCTGTCGCGCTTTACCGAGTGGCGGCCATACGAGCATCGTGTGCGCGGCGTGGTGGATGGGGTTTCGTACCCTTTCCCGATCAATCGCGACACATTGAACCAACTGTATGGGCTGGACCTTGATGAAGCCGGGGCGGCGGCATTCTTCGAGCGCGTGCGGGAACCGCGCGAGCCGGTGGCAACGAGTGAGGATGTGGTGCTCAACGCCGTTGGCCGTGACTTGTACGAGAAGTTTTTTCTCAACTACACCCGCAAGCAATGGGGGTTGGACCCGTCGCAGCTGAAGGCTGGCGTGGCGGCGCGCATCCCGGTGCGCACGAATACGGATGACCGTTATTTCACCGACACGTTCCAGGCGATGCCGCTGCATGGCTACACGAGGATGTTCGAGGCCATGTTGGATCACCCCAACATCACCGTTGAGCTGAGCGTGGACTTTGCCGACGTGCGTGCCCGCAACCATCATGACCACATCGTCTACACCGGCCCGATCGACGCCTACTTCAACTATCGCTACGGCCACCTGCCCTACCGTTCACTGCGTTTCGAGCACGAACACCTGCCGGCCGCCGACCGGTACCAGGACGTGGGCACGGTGAATTACCCGAATGACCACGCTTACACGCGGATCACCGAATTCAAGCACCTGACCGGACAGCAGCATGCCGGCACGTCCATTGTGCGCGAGTATCCGCAGGACGAAGGGGACCCGTACTATCCGGTGCCGCGCGCCGAGAACGAGGCGCTGTTCAAGCGCTACGAAGAGCTGGCGAAGCTGGAGGCCGATGTGACTTTTGTCGGACGGCTTGCGCAATACCGCTACTACAACATGGATCAGGTGGTCGGCGCGGCGCTGGCGGCAGCGAAGAACTTCCTGTCACGCGAGGCCTGAGGGTACATACCGTAATGCAGATACAGGTGCCGTTTCATTGCCCAACCCTTTCCAGACTCGCGCTATCGGTGCGGCGGGAAGCTTGAGCATGCGCATAGCCTTTCTGTGCAAGCGGAAGTACATGGGCAAGGATGTCATCGCTGATCGTTACGCGCGGCTGTACGAGATCCCTTTTCAACTGGCTCGACTGGGCCACGACGTGCGCGGGTTCTGCCTCAGCTACCAGGGCCACGACGAAGGGCAGTGGCAGCATGATGCAGCGCCGGGCAGGCTGACCTGGGAGTCGCGCTCGTTGGGGCGCCTGTATGTACCCGGGCTGGTCGGCTACCCGCACCACCTGCTGAAGCGCCTGCGCGGCTATGCACCTGACTTGCTGATCGGAGCATCCGACATCCCGCATGTCGCCCTCGCACGATGGCTGTCGCTGCGTCTGGATGTGCCCTACGCCGTAGACCTTTACGACAATTTCGAAGGCTTTGGACAGGCGCGCATACCCGGCATGGTGCCTGCGCTACGGCGTGCCGTGCGTGGCGCGGCGTTGGTGACCACCACCAGCGAACCACTGCGCGAACTGGTCGTTGAAGGCTACGGCGCGCAGGGCGAGATCATCGCCATGCCGAGTACGGTGGATCGATCCGTGTTCCGCCCGAAGGACCGATTGGCCTCCCGTCAGTCGCTGGGGTTGCCCGCAGATGCACGATTGATCGGCACTGCGGGTGGTCTCTACCGCGACAAAGGCATCGGCACGCTCTATGAAGCGTGGAAGACTGTTGCGCAGCAGCGTGACGACGTTCACCTGGTGTTGGCTGGCCCAGTAGACCCGGGGTTTCCACCGCCGACCGGTCAGCGTGTTCACCATCTGGGCATGCTGCCCCACGTCCGCACGGCAGATTTGTTCAACGCGCTCGATGTGGGAGCGATCTGCATTCGCGACACGGCGTTTGGCCGCTATTGTTTTCCGCAGAAAGCATACGAAATGCTGGCCTGCCAGCTGCCCGTTGCCGCCGCGGACGTTGGAGCGATGTCGCACCTGCTCGCGGGCATGCGTTCGTGCCTATACCACGCGGACGATGCCGCTGACCTCGCTCGTGCGCTGCTGCTCCAACTCGACCGGCCAGCAGTCGCTGATGTGCCCATAGACGACTGGGCCCAACTGATCGGCAGACTCGAACCACACCTGCTTGCGCTGGGCGCGCGCGCGCGCGATCGCCCGCGCTAAAAGGCCAGCAATCAATAACGTGGCGTGCGATGCCACCGCCATGCGGTTTCAATGATGGCCGGCATGGCGTCAAACGATGGCTGCCAACCCAACACCTCGGCGGCGCGCGAACTGTCGGCCACCAGCGTTGGCGGATCACCTGCGCGGCGTGGTTCAACGGCGAAGGGTATCGACCTGCCGGTAACCTGGCACGCGGCGTCGATGACCTCCATCACGGAGTAGCCATGGCCGCTGCCGAGGTTGAAGTGATGCGCGCCATCGTGGGCGTCGAGGTAGCGCATGGCCAACAGATGGGCCGATGCAAGATCGTCAACATGCACGTAGTCGCGCACACACGTGCCATCCCGTGTTCCGTAGTCGTTGCCGAATATCCGCAAACCATCGCCTTCGCCCAGTGCATTGCGCAAAACGTTGGGGATCAGATGGGTTTCTGGCGTGTGTGATTCGCCGATCTCGCCATCGGGGTCTGCGCCGGCTGCATTGAAATAGCGCAAGGCCACGGAGCGCAGCCCATAGGCCTGCGCGGCATCCGCCAGCATGCGCTCGACCATCAGCTTGCTGGCACCATAAGGGTTGATCGGCAAGGTCGGGTGCGATTCGTCGAGGTAATCCGCCACCGGCAATCCGTAGACGGCGGCGGTGGATGAAAACACCAGTCGATCGACACCTGCGAGGCGCATGGCCTCCAGCAGGTTCAACGTACCCGTGACATTGTTTTCGTAGTACGCGTACGGTCTGCGCACCGACTCGCCCACTTGCGACAAGGCGCAAAAGTGCATGACCGCATCGAAGCGATGGGCCGCGAACAACTGGGCGAGCGCCACCTTGTCGAGCAGGTCACCCTCGACCAGGTCGCCCCAACGTACCGCCGCGCGATGTCCGGTGGAAAGGTTGTCGAATACCGTCACCCTGCAGTTCGCACGCGCCAGGGCCTTCGCCATGTGCGCACCGATGTAACCGGCACCACCGCAAACCAGTACATGCGTCATGTGCGCGGACCTTTCGACGGTGTGTCGAGCGCGCAACGGGCAATCAAACCGGCATAGCCATCGGCAATGACGTCCCAATCCACGCGGCTGACAGCGGCATCGCGGATGCGCTTCGCGTGCTCGGTCGCCTGCTCCGGATCGTCCAGCGTTGCCAGGATGGCCGCGGCCAGGGCCTCTGCATTCTTTGCGTCGACGCAGACTTCGGCAGCCGCGCTACCAAGAAGGTCGTGAACACCGGCCACCTCGCCCACGACAACCGGACAGCCGCAACCAATCGCCTCCATCAGCACCACCGGCAGGCCCTCCTGGTTACCGGATTCGTCACGAATGAACGGGGCGACGAAAACGCTGGCGCGACGATAAAGCTGCGGCAGCGATGCCTGCGGCATGGCGCCCAGAAAACTCACGCTGCTCTCGATGCCAAGCCGCGAGGCCTGGGTTCGCAACGACGCCTCTTCCGGGCCGAAGCCCGCGATGTTCAATCGGACAGATGGCCGTAAGGCAAGCACCCTGGGCATCGCGTCAAGCAAATACGGCAGCCCCTTCTTCGGCACCAGCCTGCCCACGAAAAGCAGCTCGTCGGTTGCGCGCTTCTCTCCCGCGCCAGGGACGAAGCGTTCGCGCAGATCTACCCCCATGGGCAACACAACCAGCTCTGGCGATTGAAGACCGATGGCTGTCGCCTCGTCGCGCATCGCACCGCTGACGACCGTCATGGCCGAGGATGCTGCCGCCACGCGCCGCTTCAACGCATTGAGTACGCGCCCGCGCAAACCGAACAAGTCCCCGCCATGCGACGTCACCAGGTAAGGAAGGGCGAAACGACGCTTCAGGCCAAGCGCAACCAGCCCTTGCGGGATCAGCCAGTGCGCGTGAATGACGTCAACGCGTCGCTCCTTGAGCAGCCGCCTCGCCGCCAAGTACTGGCCCAGCACGAACCCCGGTATCAACAACCATTTCCACGCATGGCGCTGCAGGTTCGTGGCGATGCCACCGTTGTTGACCAAGGTCTGCAGGCGACGGGGAGCATAGCGATAGCGGATGACTTCCACCCCATCGAGCATGCCGCTGGAATCCGCACCCGGCGCATCAGGCACCAGCGCAATGACATCCATGCCGGCCGCCAGACGGCGGCACAACTCATGGACGAAACCCGGTTCAACGTCATTGGCCCACCGCGGATAGGTGGAAGCCAATACCAGCACGACGGGCCTGCTCGGCTCAGACATCACGCCGATACGTCAACGCCGTGATTTGCTCGGAGATCAGCCCGATCAGGAACACGATCACCGCCGCGCTCCACATCAACGTGCTCATGTTGGTCAGTCGCCCGTACAGGAAAAAGGTGCGCGCGTAGTTGGCCAGGCCCAGCAGGAAAAACACACCGCTGGCCGGCACGAACAGCTTCAGCGGTGAGTACAGCGTGGCGATCTTGAAGATGATCAGCAGGAAGCGCACGCCGTCGTGCAGCGGGCGGATGTGGCTTTTGCCCACGCGCTGGGCGGCGGTGATCGGTACGTAGGTAACCGGGTAGGCGCTGCGGAAAAACGCCATGGTGCTGGTGGTGGGGTAGCTGAAGCCGTTGGGCAGCAGGTGGATGAACTCGCGGAATTTCTCGGCGCGCACGGCGCGGAAGCCGGAGGTGAGGTCGGCCACGTGGTGGCCGGTCATGCGGCTGGCGAGCCAGTTGTACAAGGTGTTGGCGACGCCTCGGCCGACGCCGGCCTGGCTGCTCCAGTCGCGCGCACCGACCACCATGTCGTAGCCCTGCTCCAGTTTTTCCAGCAGGCGTGCCACGTCGGCGGGATCGTGCTGGCCGTCGCCATCCATGAACACCAGGATGTCGCCGGTGGCCATGCGCGCGCCGCGCTTGATGGCCGCGCCGTTGCCCATGGAATACGGGGAGGAAAGGCATTGCACGCCGGCACTGGCACAGACATCGCGCGTATTGTCGGTGCTGCCGTCGTCGACCACGATGATCTCGGCATCGGGATGCATGGCGCGCAAGCGCGGCAACAACTCGGCCAGCGCGGGTGCCTCGTTCTTGGCTGGCAGGACGATGCTGAGGCGGTTCAAACGGCTACTCCCCCGGTGTGAGCGGGAATCATAGCGTGAAGGTGGGGAGGTTGTTTGGGGCTTGTTTGGAGTTTCTGTGGGAGTGGCTTCAGCCGCGATGTGTTTGGCCTGGCTTGATGAAGAGCATCGCCATGGAAGTGACTCCTGCCACGGCAGCGCTCTTACATGATGGACGGAAGCTCGGCAGGTGGCACACCACTCAGGGAGTTTGAGCGTAGCGTCACGCTCGGGAGATCACGCACCGCCTTGACCGCATCGATCAACGTCTGCTTCTCATCGGATGTCAGTGTTTTCAGGTCGCCATCGTTGAAATAGACCAGTGCTTTCAGGCTTTCACTCGGCTGGAAGTTTGGGCCATATAAACACCTGGCTGATGCCAGTCCGCGCGACAAATCCGCGCCTGCTTTGATCATGGTGGAAATGTCTCGATAGTCCTTGGCCTCCGCGCGCTGAAGTATCACTTTGACCTTGGTTGCCATCAGGTCGTCGAGGGAGGCCACCCGCACAACACCATCATCAGTAAGATCCGGCTCACCTACCCGCCCGAAGGCAAT
This sequence comes from Rhodanobacter ginsenosidimutans, assembly GCF_042655685.1. NCBI lineage: Bacteria > Pseudomonadati > Pseudomonadota > Gammaproteobacteria > Lysobacterales > Rhodanobacteraceae > Rhodanobacter > Rhodanobacter ginsenosidimutans. The sequence goes on from NZ_JBHSMM010000002.1 coordinate 174,752, forward strand.
GGTGCCGAAGAAAGAAATCTTGACATGCTCGTGCCCTAAATCTGCATTGGGGGCAAGCACGACCCAGGTGTTGTCCTGATCTTGCAATGTGATGGATTGCGCCATGAACGGGAAAGCCGCCTTGATGGCGGTTTTGTCGAGTGGATCTTCCGAAAAGAAATCGAAATCCACGGAATCACGATGCCCCAATCGGAGTGCAATGGCGGTACCGCCGTAAAGCGTAAAACCGAGAGCCGGTGCATTCCCAAGCTGCGGCCACAGAATCCTCTGGGCGGGAGGCAATACGTCCAGGCAAGGCTTGAACCTTCCCGTCACTCGAATCTCCGCACGGGCAAAGCCGGCACCTCGTCCACGCCGGACAGGCCCAGACGATAGTGCCAGTAAGCCCAAGAGCGCTCATTGAACTGGCCTGCCTCCGCGTGAATCAGAACTTCGCGAAGTGCCTCATCGCCAACTTGCGAGGCAAGTGTCTGAACGTCGGCGTAGTCACCGATATTCATGACTTGGGCAATCACCCGCTCGGGCATGGCTATGGCGTCTTCCGGCGTTTTCCACCAGATGTACTTGCCGGCAAATGGCTTCAAGGACGCCTGATTGATCCCGACCATGATGACTCCGCAATGCGGGTACGTTGTACGCTGATTTTACTTCAAAAAGTCATATAAATCAATAACAAATGATCTTATGACGATGATGTCTACCGCGGTTTCGATGTGGCGAGAAAGGGATTTCCGTGAATACGGACAACGCGTTATGGAGGAAACCAGCTATGGGAGCGGCTTCGCGATGCGTTTGGCGTGGCTTGATGAAGATCATCGCCACTGAAGTGGCACCCACAACGGCGGCGCCTGCCTGTGGGAGCGGCTTAAGCCGCGACGCTTCTGACGCTTGAAGGCCAGCCCAAAAGCGTCGCGGCTGAAGCCGCTCCTACAGGGGTGCTGCAAATTGGGGCCTAGCGAAACAGGTCGTGCGGATCGGGCATGGCGATATCGGGGATCGCGTCGTGCTCGAGTTCCGTATCCGTATGGGTGGGTGTCTCGTCATGGCTACGTTCGCGGATCACCAACCGGCCGGTCTTGGTGAGGTGCTGGATGCGGGCGAAAACCTCGCTGCGGCCGAACGGCTTTTTCATGAAGTCGTCGGCGCCGAAACGCTGCACGTAGAACTGCTCGGTGGCCTGCAGGTTGCCGCTGATCATCACGATGGGAATGGTCTGCGTGGCCGGATCGCGGCGCAGCGCACGCAGTACCGCAAAACCGTTCATGCCGGGCAGCACGATGTCCAGAAAGATCAGATCGGGTTGCTCGGTCTGGGCCATTTCGAGGGCGGTCTCGCCATCGGGAGCCTTGAACACCACGTGGCCTTCCTGGCTGAGCATCTTGCCCAGCACGGCGCGGATGGTGGATGAATCGTCCACGACCAATACGCGCGCGCCACGGGGCAAGTCGGCACGGGGCACCGCGCGGCGATCGGCGGGGGCACCTCTTCCCAGCAATCGCTTGATCCGCTCAAAACCCGCCATAGCAAACCTGCCTCCCTTTGGATAGTGCGTTTAGTCTCGGTGCATAAGTGTCCGCACGCAAGGCAAATGAATCACGTCGCCAACCAGAGGTTGGCCAATGGCACGGTCAACAGCGAAATCAGGATGCCCACACCGAGCACGGTATTGGCCAGTTCGGGGTCAAGGCCGTATTCGTCGGCGAGGATAGCCGCCGACACCATCGGCGCCATCGCCGCCTGCAATACGCCCACGGCCAGTACCAATCCGCCGATACCCGTGGCAACGCCCAATGCCAGGCAAAGCAGCGGTGCCAGCATGAGTTTCCAGCCCAACCCCATGCTGGCCGCAAGCCATTGCCCCTGCCCGCCACGCAGCTTGAACTGCGTGCCCACGGAAAAAAGTGCCAGCGGTGTCATGGTGGCGCCGATCGGCGAAAACACGCCATCGAGCAGCGGCGGCCAGCCGCCGCACTGGCCGGCGATCGCGCCCAGCACCAACGCAATGAACGGGGGAAACAGGACCACCCGCCGTGCGATCAGCCGCGGGCTGGCGACGGCGCCGGCATAGATGGAAGCCACCACGATGCCCGCCGACGCCAGGATCATGAAGGTGCCCAGCTGGTCCGCGACGATCGCCAGCGCCAGGCCTTCCTTGCCGCGCAGCGCCTGGAGCAACGGGTAGCCCATGAAGCCGGTATTGCCCAGGCCGCAGACCAGGATCAACGCACCGATACGCTGGCGCGACCACCCCAACCTGGCCCCCAGCACGCCAAACAACAGCCACGCGCCGCCGAACGTCAGCCACATCGCGGCCACCAGGAACCACAGCTGCGGATCGAACGTGACGCGCGGAATCAACTCCAGCACCAGCGCCGGCAGCGCCACGTTCAGCACCCACCAGTTGAGCGACGCAACCATTCCCGCGGGCGGGCGCGCGTAACGCGCCACCAGCGTGCCCAGCACCAGGCACACGAACAACATCAACATCGCACTCATCAGCGGGGCACATGACCGAAACAGCCGTCCATTAGACGCGATGCGGGGGCGGCACGAAAGCGCGCCGTTGCGGCTTTCGGCCATAATCCTGCGCTTGCCTACGCATATCCGATGTTGATGACTGAGTCGAACTCATACTTGAAGCGGTCGAAACCTCCGCTCACGTCATTCCCCCGAAAGCGGGAGGTGCTTTTCAACAGCCGAAGGGCTGGTCATCCAGTGGCTTTCGCCCGACCTCAGGGGCACTGGATTCCCGCTTTCGCGGGAATGACGAGCTTGGGCATCCATGACTGACCTCGCCCACCGCGCCCACGGCCTGGCCGGCGACAGCACGCCGCCGGATTGGCCGACGCTGACGACGGCCGAGGTCGAAACGCTGCTGGCCGGTTATCCGCAGGTCGGTCGGTTCGACGCCATCCGCTGGCACAGCCCGCGTCCGCTGTCGGCGGCCTGCCTGGTGGAAACCGCGCGCGGCAGTGTGTTCGTGAAGCGGCACCACCACCGCGTGCGTTCGGTCGCCACCTTGAGCGAGGAGCATCGCTTCATCGCCCACCTGCGCCGTGCCGGCCTGCCGATTCCCGCGGTGTTGCAGGATGCGCAGGCACGCACTGCCGTGGCCATCGGCGATTGGGTGTACGAGGTGCATGAGCGCGCCAAAGGCATCGACCTGTATCGCGAGGCGATCTCGTGGGAGCCACTGCCCGACAGCAATCACGCGCTGGTGGCCGGGCGCACGCTGGCCATGCTGCACAACGCCGCCGAAGGCTATGCCGCGCCCCAGCGCGATACGCACATCCTGGTCGCGCGCAGCGAGCTGATCCTTGCGACCGACCCGCTCGCCGCACTGCAGGCGCAACTGCCATCGCGACCTGGCCTGGCCAGCTATCTTGCCGAGCGCAATTGGACGTCCGAACTGAGCGAACTGCTGGCGCCATGGCATGCCGCCGCGCAGCCGTTGCTGGCACGCCAGCCGCGGCTGTGGACGCACGGCGACTGGCACGTTTCCAACCTGTGCTGGAGTGACAGCAGCGCTGGCGCGCACATCACCGACGTGCTGGATTTCGGCCTTGCGGCGGCCAACTTCGCGCTGTTCGATATCGCCACCGCCATCGAGCGCAATGCGATCGCGTGGCTGGCTTTGGACGGCCATGCCGCACATGCGGACATCGCCTGCGCGCTGATCGAAGGCTATCGACAGGTGCGCCCGCTGGATGATGCGGACGTCGATCTGCTGGCCAATCTTCTGCCGCTGGTGCATGTGGATTTTGCGTTGTCCGAAGTGGAGTACTTCCACGCCATCACGCAATCGCGCGCCAATGCCGACGTGGCCTACGACACGTTCCTACGCGGGCATGCGGCGTGGTTCGGTACCCGCGAAGGTCAATCGCTGCTGCAGAGCATCCACGACTGCGCCTGAGCTGCGCAGCTCTGTGGGAGCGAGTTCAGTCGCGATGCTCTTGCTTGTGAGGCATCAGAAAAAAGCATCGCGACTGAAGTCGCTCCCACAAGTCACTCCCACCCACAAGTCGCTCCCACAGTAAGGCCATCGGAAGCCATTCCATGGTTTAATACGCATTCTTGAAGCGGGGGTGCCTGGCGTTTGCCGGGCTGAGAGAGTCCCTTGGAACCTGATCCGGTTTGCACCGGCGTAGGGAGCTTGATACGGATCGATGCATCTTTCGTGGATGGGTCGATTCGCCGTCGCTTCGTGTGTCCACCGAATTCGACGACGACGATGACTCTTTCCCGCACTCCCCTCTTGCTTGCCCTGCTGGCCTCCCTTGGCGTGGCGCACGCCGCCGATACCCAGAACACGCAACCGCGCACCACCGATCTGTCGACCATCGACGTGAAGGCCATGGCCGACCGCGATGCCACGCCGGGCACCGGCCTGGACAGCTACGGCAACGCATCGCTGCATGACACGCCCGCCTCCGTCACCGTCGTCAGCCGCCAGCAGATCGACGACCGCCAGATCCGCACGTTGAGCGAATTGGCCCGCGAGGATGCCTCGCTGGGCGACAACTATGCGCCGGTTGGGTACTACCAGGACATCGCCATCCGCGGTTATCCGCTGGACCTGGCCACCGGTTTGCGCCTCAACAACCTCACCATCGCCGGCGAGCAGCCGGTGGCGCTGGAAGACAAGCAGCAGGTGCAGATCCTGAAAGGCCTGGCCGGACTGGAAGCGGGCGTGATGGAGCCGGGCGGCGTGGTGAATTACGTCAGCAAGCGTCCGGACAATGTCCGCAACGTCACGCTGGGCGTCGACTCGCATGGCTCGCGCTACGGCGCGCTGGACGTGGGCGGCTGGCTGACGCCGGCCTTTGGCGTGCGCCTCAACGCCGCTTATGAAGACACCCATTCCTACGTGCAGCACGCCGATGGCCGGCGCAATTTCTACGCGGCGGCCATCGACTGGAACATCTCGCCCAAGGCCACGCTGCAACTGGATGGCAACTACCAGACCAGCGCGCAGCGTTCCGTGTCCGGTTATCAACTGCTGGGCGGCAACACCATCCCCGCCCACGCCAGCGCCACCCGCATGCTGGGTTTCCAGCCATGGCAGAAGCCAGTGGACATCCACGCCGCCAACAGCAGCGCGCGCTTCGCCTATGCATTCAATGAGGACTGGCGCCTGCGCCTTTCCGCCGGCCACAGCCGCAGCCTGATCGACGACAACGTGGCGTTTGCCTACGGCTGCTTCTACGCGGCCGACTGCGCCAGCGGCGCCACCCCGGGCAATTATTTCGCGCCGAACGGCGACTACGACGTCTACGACTACCGCAGCCCCGACGATACCCGCGTGGACAACGAGGCACGCGCGGTGCTGGAAGGCCGCTTCGACACCGGTGCGCTGAGCCACCAGATCAGCGTGGGCGCCAGCGCGTTCCAGCGCAGCATCGACCGCCGCCAGGATGTCTACGACTATGTGGGCACCGCGAACATCGCCGATGTGGATCCGCCGGTGTTCGCGCCCTCGCCCAATCAGCCCGGCGCCTCGGCACGGCGGCTGACCAGTTGGCAGCACTCGCTGTTCGCGCTGGACCGCATCCACCTGGGCGAGCACTGGCAGGTGATTGCCGGCGACCGCTTCGTGCGCCTGCACGACCGCGCCTATGACAGCGACGGCGTGCCCGAACGCAACACCCGCCTCAGCAAGGCGCTGCCGCAGGCGGCCGTGCTGTGGCAGCCGACCGATCCGCTGACCGCGTACCTCAGCTACAGCGAGGGCCTTTCGCTGGGACAGGAAGCGCCGTACTGGACCAGCAACGACGGCAGCACACTGGCGCCGCGGCTGTCGCGGCAGGTCGAGGCCGGGTTGAAATACCGGGTGAGCAATGCGTTGAACCTCACCAGTGCGGTCTACCGCATCCGCCAGCCGTACCAGTTTGCACGGCCGGACGATACCGAGGCAGGCTTCACCTTCGTGCAGCAGGGTGAAGAGGTGCACACCGGGCTGGAGCTGGGCGCCAACGGCAAACTCGGCAGCAACCTCAACCTCACCGCCAGCGCCAGTTTCATCCGTGCCCGCGCCGAAAACACCGGCGCCGCGGCGTACGAAGGCCACCAGGTGGTGAACGTGCCGCGCCTGCGCACGGCCATCCACGCCGATTACCGTCTGCCGTTCGCGCCCGCGTTGAGCGTGCTGGGCGGTTGGCGTTACGCGTCATCCAACATCGCCACGCCGGACGGCCGCGAGCGCGTGCCTGCCTATCACGTATTCGACCTCGGCCTGCGTTACACCGCGCAATGGCGCAGCCATCCGCTGGTCGCGCGGCTGGGCATGGACAACGTGTTCAACCGGTTCTACTGGCGCGACACCGGCAGTTCCGGTGGCGACAGCTACCTGTTCCCCGGCGCGCCACGGTTGACCCGGCTGTCGGTGACGGTCGGCTTCTGATGAGCTGGGTCGAGCTCATCGGGGCACTGGTCAGCGCCCTCGCCGTGTGGCTCACGGCGCGGCGCCGGCCCTGGTGCTGGCCGATCGGGCTGGTGTCGGTGCTGATCTACGCGTGGATCTTCATCGACGCGAAGCTGTACTCCGACGCCCTGCTACAAGGCGCATTCGCTGTGATGATCGTCTACGGCTGGGTGCGCTGGATGCAGCACCTGGACGACCAGGGCCGGGTGCAACTGGCGCCGCTGCCCTTCCGGCACGCGCTGCAACACGTCAGCGTCGGCGCGCTGGGCGCGCTGGCGCTGGGCTTCGCCATGCACCGCTGGACGGATGCGGCGCTGCCCTGGCTCGACGCGGCGCTGACCGCTTTCAGCCTGGTGGCGCAATGGTGGCAGGGCCGCCGACACATCGCCGCGTGGTGGCTGTGGATCACCGTCGATGTGTTGTACGTGGGCGAGTACGTATACAAGTCGCTGCTGATCACCGCGGTGCTGTACGTGGCCTTCATTGTGCTGGCAGTGATCGGCCTGCGCGCGTGGCGCCGCTCGGCGGGCGAAGCGGTGGCGGCCTAGGCTCCGGACGCCATCACGGTCGGATTGCATCGGTTCAGGCTGGCAACTATTTCCTGACGCGTTTCGGTGCAGAATGCCGAAGCCATGAACACATCAACCCTTGCCCGGTTATCGCCTTGTCTGGCACTGCTGCTTTCGGTAGCGGCGGGGCCAGTGGTGGCGCAGAACATCTACAAATGCAGCCATGGCGGCCAGGTCGAATACACCGACAAGCCCTGCCCCGGCAGCGGAGAGTTGGTGCATCGCGCGGACGACACCGAAATCATCGACCGCTACCTGCGACTGGGCCAACTCGATGCGGCGAAAAATTATGCCGACGCACGCCAGCTGCAGGCGCTTTACCAGCAGCGCCTGGAAGCCCATGTGCAGGCGGAAAATGAGCGTGTGCAGCGCCAGGCAGAGGAGGCCGCTGCCGCTGCGCAACAACGCGAACAACAGGCGCAGCAACAAGCACTGGCCGACGCGGAGGCCAACCGCCAGCACCTGCTGATCGAGAACGAAACGCTGCGCCAGCAGAACGCCCAGTACCAGGATGAACTGACCCAGCCGCCCGGCATCTACGCCTCTCCGTATTGGGGCGCCTCACCGCGCTGGCCGCGCCGCCATGACGGGCACCGTGATCGCGACCACGATCGCGGCCATGACGGTGATCGTCCCATGGGGCCGAGGCCGCCGGCGTTCCATCCTTGCGAAACGCTGGCCGGCGGTCGCCTGCGCTGCTGAGCGTCACCCGTCTTTCTGTAGGAGCGGCTTCAGCCGCGATGCTCTTCGGTGGAGATCCAGAGCAAAAGCATCGCGGCTGAAGCCGCTCCCACAGGGGTTGCTCCCACCATGGAAGCCCCTAGGACGGATCAGGCTTTTTCCTGCGCCGTGCGGCGGGCTTGGTCGCCACCGGCGGCTTGGTATCGACGCGTGCCGCCAGCGACGGCCCCACATAGCCGACGAACTTCTGCCGCAGTTGGGTGATGTCGCTGATGCGGCCCAGCACGTCGCCCATCTCGCGCGTCATCGCGCTGATCAACAGGCTGAACAATGCGGTGAACGTGCCCAGGCTGTGCCATGCGCGTTCGGCGCGCAGCGGCACCATCAGCACGTTCGGCGTCAGCTGGCGCGCCCAGTAGCACTGCGTGTCGGTGATGATCACCAGCGGAATGCCGCGTGCCGCCACCTCGTCGGCCAGCAGCCGGAAATGGCGCGAGTAGCGCCGCACGTCGATCAGCACCACGCAGCTTTGCGGGGTGGAATCCAGCAGCAGCTCGGTGTACGCGCCATCCGCGCCGGAGTCGAACGTGACCCGCGGCCGCACGTGTTCCAGCAGGCTGGCGAAACCCAGGCCCAGAAAGCGCCCGTGCTGGAAGCTGGCGATCGACACCTTGTCCGCCTCGATCAGCATCCTGACGATGGTTCGCCACTCCTCGGTGCGTGCCAATTCATGCACGTCGGTAAGCCCGCGGATTTCCGCCTGCAGGTTCTCGCTGACGAAATCCGCATCGCTCGACGGCAGCGGCGCCTTGTACAGCTTCAGCCAGGGCGCATCGCCGCGCAGCTCTTCCTTCAACTCGCCCAGCCCGGCGTAGCCGAGATTGCGCAGGAAGCGCCCCACCGTCATCGCGCTCACGCCCACCCGCTTGCCCAGCGAGGCGGCCGTCTCGAATGGAATGCCACTGATGTTGTTCAGCAGATGGGTGGCGATCTTCTGCTCGGACGCGGTGAAGCTGTCCCAGCGGCCCTTCAGTTTCTTTTGCAGATCTTTGGTCATCGTCTTCCGTTCATCGCGCCAGCACCACGGCCGCGGATGCCTGCCCTTCCAGGTCGCCCATGCGACGGCCCAGCATATACAGAAGCGACGCGGACACGCCCGCCACCGCGGCAATCAGGGTGAAGAACCACGCGTGGGTGAGCTGGCTCCACAGGGTACCCAGCGCGCCGGCCAGCAGGTTGCCAAAGAAGCCGGCGAAGAACCACGTGGCGATACTGGTGGCGCGAAAGCCTTCCGGCGCCATGCGCCCAAACAGGCCCAGCCCCACCGGCAGGATGTACAGCTCGCCCGTGGTCAGCAGCACGAAGAACGCGAACAGCCACACCCAGCTGGCGCGCGTGCCATGCGCCTCGCACCATGCTTCCACCGCGGCCAGCATCAGGAACGAACAGCCCACGATGAACGCGCCGAATGCCATCTTGTCCAGCCAGGGCGTTTCCACGCCGCGGCGCGCCAGCCGCGCCCAGCGCGCCACCAGCGGCGGCGTGAAGGCGAACACCACCAGCGAGTTGATAGCCTGGAACCAGGTCATCGGAATGACCCAGTTCCCCAACTGGCGATCGACGCCCTGGTCGGCCCACAGCGCGATGGTGTTGCCGGTCTGCTCGTAGGCGCCGCGGAACACCACCACGATGGCGGCGATGCCGATCAGCAGCATGAAGCGATCGATCACCGCACGATCCACCGGTGGCCGGGTAGCCGCGCGCTCGCGCCGCGGCGGTTCGGGCGGCAGGTAGCGGCGGCCGGCAAGATAGATCACCACCGACAGCACCATGCCGAGGCCGGCGGCGGCGAACCCCCAATGCCAGCCATACCACTCGCCCAGCGAGCCGCACACCAGCGGCGCCAGGAAGCCGCCCAGGTTGATGCCCACGTAATAGATGTTGTACGCCGTCTTGCTGCGCGGATCGCCGTCGCGGTAGAGGCCTTCGATCTGGCTGGCCAGGCTGGGCAGGAACAGGCCGTTGCCCAGCGCGATGGTGGCCAGCGCCGGGTAGAACAGCGGCTCGGACGCCATCATGAAATGGCCCAGCGCCATGGTGATTCCGCCGATCACCACCGCGTTGCGTCGGCCCAGCCAGCGGTCGGCGATCATGCCGCCGAACACCGGCGTGAAATACACGAACGCCGCGTAGGCGCCATACACCAGCGAGGCGTACTCCTGATCCATGTCCAGGTGCTTGGTCATGTAATAGACCAGCAGCGCCCGCATGCCGAAGAAGGAGAACATCTCCCACATTTCGGTGAGGAACAGCACGCTCAGGCCGCGCGGGTGGCCGAACCAGTCGCGCTTGGGTACCGGCGTCAGGCTATTCGACACATATCACTCCAATCGCTCGCGAACTATAGGAGCGCACCCTGTGCGCGATGCTTTTGCAGGAATCGAAGAGCATTCGCGCACAGGGTGCGCTCCTACACGGCAAGGGGACCACCCCAGACGGCTTCGGAACACCACACGCTGCCGTCGTCATATCCCACCGACGGGGTGTAATCGTCGATCAGGCTGATCGGGCCGTCCAGGTCCACCACGTCGCACAACTGGCCCACCACGAATGCCGGCGCCATCGCCAGCGACGAGCCGCCCATATTGCCCACCATCAAATCGAAGCCCAGCTTGCGTGCCCTGGCGGCAATTTCCAGCGCCTCGGTGAGGCCGCCGCATTTGTCCAGCTTGATGTTGATGACGTCGACGCGGCCCACCATTTTTTCCAGGTCGCCGCGATCCTGCACGCTTTCGTCGGCGGCAACGCGTATCGGCCGATCCAGGCCGTCCAGCCAGTCTTCCTTGCCGACCGGGAACGGCTGCTCGACCACGTCCACCCGCGCCTCGGCCAACGTGGGCAGCAGGCGCGCGAAGGACTCGCGGGTGAAACCCTGGTTGGCATCGACCATCAGCCACACGTCCGGCCGCGCCTGGCGTACGGCAAGCACGCGCTCGGCGCTGCGGCCGTCGTCGGTGAGTTTCAGCTTGATCGCGCGGGCGGCGGCATAGGCTTTTGCGCCTTCGGCCATGGCTTCCGGCTCGTCCGCGCCCAGCGTGTAGGTGGTTCGCAGCGGTTTCGGTGCATCCAGCCCGGCCAGTTGCCACACCGGCTTGCCGCTGCGCTTGGCTTCGAGATCCCACAGGGCGCAATCGAGCGCGTTGCGCGCGCCGCCGGCGGGCAGCAGTTTCTGCAACGTCTGGCGGTCGATGCCGGCCTCGATCTGCGCACGCAAGGCCTCGATCTGCACCTGCATGGTGGCCGGCGTGTCGTGGCGGTAATAGACACCCTGCGCTTCGCCGCGGCCGGTCCGGCCCTGCTCATCCGTGAGCTCGACGATCAGCGCATCGAACGCGGTGAAGGTGTAGCCGGTGATGTGGAATGGCGCCTTGATCGCCCAGCTCTTCTGCGTCGCTTGCAGGCGCAACCGCCCGCACTCATGAACGTTCATGCGTGTATTCCCGGATAAAGCGCGGCGGCGGGGGTTCGCCGCCGCGCGGTGAGATCAATAGCGGACGTTGAAGCTGATCAACCCGAACACCACGATGAACCAGCTCAGGTAGATCGCCGCCAGCGCCAGCAGGGTTTCGCCGGCCAGCACCCAGCGGCCACGCCGCGGCGCCATCCAGCTGCGCACCGCATGCACCACCACCGCCAACGCGCCGAGCAGGGCCAGCACGCCCAGTACGTAGAGCAGGTACAGCCACGGCGTCATCGTGCCCTGCAGCAGCATGTCCTCACTGATGGATGTGCTCACCAGCAAGGTGATCCAGCCGGCAATGTCGATAAACAAGAGCAGCACGCCTAGCCGCGACAGCAGGCGCGAACGGCGCTGCGCCTCGTTCAGCACGATCAAGCGGCCATAGTGGCAACGCACCCAGCCGCCGATGCCCCAGCTCAGCAAGGCCACGATCAGCGCCAGGAACGACAGCCCGCCCCACAGGCTCACCGTGCTCATTGAACGCGCACCGGAAACGCGCTGGAACACGAACACCGGCGCTTCGACATCGGTGGCCCAGTACTTGATGTCGCCGTTGTCGTCGGCGACGAACTTCAGGTGCGCGTCGCCGTTGACCTCGCGCCAGGTCAGCGGCCCCACTTCGCGCCAGTGCAGCGGCTTGCCGGCATAGTTGTTCCATATCGAAACGACGATGGTGCCGTCCGGCTGCGGCACGACACTGGTCTGGCCCAGCAGGTACAAGGGACGCAGCGCGCTGTCGTTGCGGCGGCTGGACTCGTACCAGCCGGCGACGCGCGCGGCGTCCTCTTTCGCGCTGGCGACGGTTTGTTCCGCGGGCGCGGTGTAGGGGAAGTAGCGGTCGAGGAAGGACTGGAACACCGCCTTGCGAATCACATGCGCCGCACCCTCGCTGCCGGCGCTGTTGAACGACATGAAGATGCCGACGTTCGCATCCAGCATCAGGTGCAGATCGCTGTGGAACACCACCGTGTCGCCGCCGTGGCCGATGATGCGCTGGCCGTGGCTGTCCTCCTGGTAGAAGCCCAGATCGAACCCGGGCAGGCCCGGCGCGGCGGTGTGTTGCGGGCTGTGCATCAGCTCGGCCGTGGCCTGTTGCAGGATGCGCGTGTCGCCGAAGCGGCCGCCTTGCAACTGGGCGATCATGAACTTCGCCATGTCGGTGGCCGAGCTGCTCATCGCGCCGGCCGGTGCAGGATCCACCGGCTCGAACGCACGCGGCTTGCTGTCGGAAACGCTTTCGTACCCCTTCGCCATCAGGGGCGCCAACTCCGGCGGCAATGGTTGCGCGAAGCTGGAGTGCTGCATGCCCAGCGGATCGAAGATGTGGTGCTTGATGTAATCGGCAAACGGTTCGCCCGACACCCGCTGCACGATATAGCCGGCCAGGCCGCAGCCGTAGTTGGAATACGCCACGATCTGGCCCGGCGGATAGATTCGTGCGGGGATGTGGGTCTTCAGGTAGTTCTCCAGATCCACCTCATCCGTGGTCGCCGGCAGCAGGCCGCGGGCGGTGTCCTCGAAACCCGCGGTGTGGGTCATGATCTGGCGCAGCGTGATCGGCTTGCCGTCGCGCGCGGGGATCTTGAAGTCGAGGTACGTGTTGACGTCCTTGTCCAGATCCAGCTTGCCCTGCTCCACCTGCTGCATCACCGCCGTCCAGGTGAACAGCTTGGAGGTGGAGCCGGGGCGGAACAGCGTGGTTTCCGGTGACGGTGCCTCGCGCGTTTTCAGATCGGCGTAACCGTAGCCGCGGGCAAACAGCAGCTTGCCGTCCTTCACCACGCTGATGACGCCACCGGCCACGTCGCCCCGCTTGAGCGCGTAGGGCACCATGCCGTCGAAGAAGGTCGTGAGATCCGCTTCGGTCAGCGCGTGGGCAGCACCACCCTCGGACGCGGTGGCCACGGCGGTGGCGGCCGTCACCTTGGCCGGGGTCGGCAACACGGTCGAGCCGGCGGGCGCCGGAACTGCCGGCGACGGCGGCACCTGTGCGGTGGCCAGGCCGGTGCAGAGGCAGAGGGCCAACGCCACGGCGAGCTTCGCATAACGATTCATGGACACACTCCAGAAAGATGGCGATGACGGGACAAGCTCAGAAACTGACGCTGGCCGACAGGCCGACGGTACGCGGTGTCACGTAGACCACGCCGAACGGGCTGCCAAGCGGATCGATGGTTTCCGACGCCATCGAACTGATGCCGCGATCGTCGGTGAGGTTCTTGACGTAGGCCTTCAGCGTCCAGTTGTTGATGTTCACGCCTGCGCGCAAGTCGACGCCGTTGTAGCCGGGCGCGTCGAAGCGCGGGCCGGGCACGGCCTGGAAATCGGTCTTGCGTTCGCCGACGTGGCTGTAGCTACCGCCGACGAAACCCGACCACGCACCGGCGAGCGGAAAGTCGTAATCGATACCGACATGGGCGTTCCATTTCGGCACCCACGGCAGCTTGTCGCCCTTGTAGCCGTACAAGCCCGGCGGCGTGTCGGCGGTGAGTTCCGCATCGGTCCAGGTGGCATTGGCCGAGAGCATCAGCCCCGGCGCCGCGGCGTATTGCCAATTGGCCTCCACGCCCTGGCTGCGGGCCTTGCCGCCGTTGCCCAGGAAGCTGAAACCGCCGGCGAAGGAGGTCAGCTGGATCTTGTCCCAGTCGATGTAGAAGGCGGCCACGTCCAGCGCCATGCGCTTGTCGAGCATGGTCGACTTCAAGCCCAGCTCGTAGCTCACCAACTTGTCCGGACCAAAGGTCTCCGGCGCACCAAGGCCCGGCGGCACCCCCACGTTGGGGCCACCCGGCCGATAGCCCGAGGCGACGCGCACGTAGGCCATCAGGTCGTCGCTGAACTTGAAGCTGGGGTTCAACAGGAAGGTGGTGGGGCTGTCCGAGCCCTTGATGGTGAAGTCGCTGTCGCCCACCAGGATGCCGGTACCGCTCTGGTTGAAGGTGGTGCGGTCATGCGTGTAGCGGGCGCCGAGCAGCAGGCTGAACTGCGACGTGGCATGCCAGGTGATGTCGCCATAGCCAGCCCATTCGGTGAAGGTCGCCGGGCCCACCGCGATGTGCCCCAGTGTGAAGGGCAACGCGATCGGTTCGCCGGTGGTGGCGTCGAAACTCAGCACGTCCTGCTGGTTGGTGGTGTGCTCGCGGGTATAGAACACGCCAGCGCGCCATTCGAGCGTCCGGTCCTCGGGCGATTGCAGCCGCAATTCCTGGGTGAACTTGCCCAGGTGAATAGGACCGTTGATCGAGTAGCCGCCGTTGTCCAGCCCGAGCGCGGGGTTGACGATGGGGCCATAGGCGACGGTCGCGTCGGGGTTGGATTGCCGATCCAGCGTGCTGTAGCTGCTCACCGAAACGAGCTGGCTCCAACCGAAATCCGCATTGATGCTGGCGTCGTACAGGCGATAGCGCACGCCGAAATTGCCGGTGCCGGGCGCGCGGCTTTGCTTGAGGTCGCCGTAGAGCGGTTTCAACGTCAGCGGATCCACATCGACGCCGCCGTTGGCCAGCGCATTGCCATGGAGGTTCTGCGCCAGTGCCGACAACCGCAGCGAGAAAGCCTCCGATGGCGTCCACATCAATTGCGCACGACCACCGCGCACTTCGGCGTCGTTGACGTCCTTCTCGCCGGTGGCCACGTTGTCGATATAGCCTGGATCGTGGCGCGCGTACGCATTCACGCGCAGCGCCAGCGCATCCTTGATCAGCGGCACGTTGAACATGGCGTGCGAATCCATCCCGCCTTCGCCGCCCGACACGCTGCTGCCGCCCACCGAAATGCGGCCGGCAACGGCCGTGCTGTCCGGCTTCACCGTGACGAATTTCAGCAGACCGCCCAGGGTGTTGGAGCCGTAGAGCGTGCCCTGCGGGCCGCGCAGCACTTCGATCCGCTCCAGATCATCCGGGTCGATATCCGGCGTCAAAACGCTGCCCGCGGAATAGACCGTGCTGGAGCCGTAGGGCGTGTCGTCGATATACGTACCCACCGTGGCGTTCGGCGTGTTGGCACCCGAGGTGACGCCGCGCAACGTGAGCTGCGTCTGGCCCGGCCCTTGCGACACGACATTGAGGCCCGGCACCTGGCTGGCGTAATCGGAAAAGCTCTGCGCGCTCTGGCGCTGGAGGTCGTTGCCGGACACCGCTGATACCGCCATCGGAACGTCCTGCAAGCGCTCGCTGCGCTTGTTGGCGGTGACCATCACGGTGCCCAGATTGGTCGTCGACGTGTCGCCTGACGACGCGACAGGCTGCTCGGCAGCCAGCGCCGCCTCGGGCTCACCCTGCCCCGCGCCCGCTTCAGTCGCCGCCAACGGCTGCCCCAACGCGGCCACCGGCATCAAGAGCGCCAACGCCATGGCAATGCTGATACGCCGGCTGCGATACGGATGATGCAATTCCATGACGTACTCCCCGTGATGGTCGTTGAAGGACATCCACGGCGCAGTGTTATATTCTTATCATTTGAAAGTCAATGATAGTTTTCTATCATTGACGTTTGCGAGCGGGCATCGACAGCTCGCAAGCGCCGTGCGGCTGGCTTCTCACGCAATATGTCCACTTCCAGCCGTAAAGCCGTCCACACGGAAACACGCGCGACCATGCGGACGGCGAAGGACCGCTGAAGACACGCCACCGCAGGCGAGCAACTATCTGCTGGCAGGGAAAACGCTGTGGGGATTCGCAGGCCAAGCGTGCGTCGGGTCGTAGCGCGGCATCATCCGCTCAACATCGCCCTCGGATTCGGATGGGCCGCAGCCGCGCGTTGCAGTGGTGTATCGAAGAACGGAGTAAGTACGCCGGCCAGCACGTCCAGCGCCGTGGCGTCCACACCGCTGGGTGAGGGGCACGCCGAACGTGGCTATCCCTTCCGGACTGTGCTGGCCGATACCTTGCGCGTGCAGCTCGGCACGCTTGCCAGCCTGAACTTGCTCGCGTCGTTGCGCACGCTGAGGCTCGGGCACACTGTCGGCGAACCGGGCCGGCCCTGGCGAAATTCTCCGGATCGATCCAGCGGAACCAGACCACCGCGAAATAGAGATGATCCTAAAGTACACGCTCGAACGCCCATGCCTGCGCTCGCTGGCGCGCATCCAGATCGACCCCGTATTTGCGTTCGAGATGGGCGCGGATGAAGGTGGAATCGCTCACCACTTCGCCATGATCGTCGATGAAGGGCAACTTCCCCAAAGGCGCCTGTGGCGGAATCATCGGCACCCGCTCGTACGCCAGCCCGGCCATTTTCAGCTGCACCTCGGTCTTGATCACGAACGGACTGGTGTCCGGCAACTCAAAGGCGGCACGGGTAACGTGCAAGGTGATGCTGGAATCGGACATGGCGGTGCTCGGTAGGGGAAGAGACGCGAAGCGTGGCGCGGCACTGCTGACAATGGCATGTCAGCAGGGACGTTGTCCGAAACCCGAGAACGCGCCGTTAGCCACCGGCGCCTCCGTTGACTTGAGCGCCTGCCGGGAGGAAAGTAATCACTGCAGCCAGGATGATTCGTCCCATGGTCATGGCAACACCCGGCTCCCCGGAGGGTCCATGAAACCGTTACTCCCGCTCGCCCTTTTCACCCTGCTGGCCACCGGCGGTGCCGCCACGGCCTCCACCCAATCGCTCAACGAGTTCCCTTCCGCGATCCTGCCCGTGCTGGTGCAGGTGGATGCGCAAGGTAGGGTCACCGATGCCTCGCCCGCCACGAAACTCTCGCCGCAACTCGACCGCCTGTTGCGGAGCAACCTGGCCGAAATGGTCAGCAAGCCGGCAACCGATCGCCACGGCCATCCGATCGCCAGCCAGGTCATCATCAACGTGGCCTTGCAGACCTCGCCCCGCACCGAGGGTGACTACGATGCGATTTTCGCCTACATCTCCACCAAGCCGGTGCCCACGGGCTCTTGGCATTGGGTGCATATCGACGGACACCGTTTGGCGCTGGCCGACCGGGACTACCACAGAAATCGCAGGATCTTCGACGTCGATCACTACCGGCCTGACTATCGCCCGCGGCATATCCCGGTTCGCCAGCCGCCACCGATCCGGAACGCTTCGCATCCCACGCCATCGCGTCCCACCCGGTAGGGTTGGCTTGCATCCGGGATAGCTCCCGCAGAGAAAAAAAAGCCCGCCGATGGCGGGCTTTTCGTTGGCAGGCGCGATGCGCCTTACCCCAGCAACACCCGATTCATCCGCTGCACAAACGCGGCCGGGTCAGGCAACTGCGCGCCGGCGGAAATCTCCGCCTGCTCCAGCAGCAAGGTGGCCAGGTCTTTCGCCTTGGCCTCGTCGCCCTCTGTCTCGACCCGCTTGACCAGCGCGTGCTGCGGATTGATCTCCAGCGTCGGCTTGGATTCCGGCATCTCCTGCCCGGCTTCGCGCAGCAGGCGGGCCAGATGCGGAGCCATTTCGTAATCGCTCAACGCCAGGCATGACGGCGAATCCGTCAGGCGTGCGGACACCTTTACTTCGCCGACGCGATCACCCAGCAGCTCCTTCAGCTTTTTCAGCAGCGGCTCGGCTTCCTTGGTCGCATCTTCCTGCTTTTTCTTGTCGGCCTCGTCCAGAGGCACGTCGCCCTTGGCCACGCTCTTCAGCTTCTTGCCTTCGTACTCGCTGAGGCTGCCGATCATCCATTCGTCGATGCGGTCGGACATCAACAGCACTTCAATGTCCTTCGCCTTGAACGCTTCCAGCTGCGGGCTGCCGAACGCGGCGGCGTAGCTGTCGGCGGTGATATACCAGATGGCATCCTGGCCGATCGCCATGCGGCCGATGTAGTCGTCCAGCGAGACGTTCTGCGCGGCGCCCTCACCCTTGGTGGAGGCGAAGCGCAGCAACTTGGCGATGCGTTCGCGGTTGTTGGCGTCTTCGCTGATGCCTTCCTTGAGGGTGTTGCCGAAGGCCTTGTAGAAGGTCTGAAATTTTTCCGGCTCGTCGCGGGCCAGCTTTTCGATCAGGTCGAGCACGCGCTTCACGCAGGCGGCCTTGATGCGGTCGAGCTGGCGGTTGTGCTGCAGGATTTCGCGGCTGACGTTGAGCGGCAGGTCATCGGCGTCGACCACGCCGCGTACGAAGCGCAGGTAGTTCGGCAGCAACTCTTCGGCGGCGTCCATGATGAAGACGCGCTTGATGTAGAGCTTGAGTCCCTTGCGTTCGTCGCGGCCGCCCATCATCAGGTCGAACGGCGGTTGCGACGGCAGGTACAGCAGTGTGGTGAAGCTCTGGCTGCCCTCGACGCGGTTGTGCGTCCAAGCCAGTGCGTCGTTGAAATCGTGGCCGAGGGATTTGTAGAAGCTCTGGTAATCCTCGTCGCTGATCTCGGACTTGGGCTTGGCCCACAGCGCCGACGCAGCGTTGATGGTTTCCCACTCGTCGGTGGGCTTGTCGTCCTTCTCGACCGGCATGCGGATCGGGAAGGCCACGTGGTCGGAATAGCGGGTGATCAGCGAGCGCAGCTGCCAGCGCTTCAGGAACTCGTCCTCGTCGGCCTTCAGGTGCAGGATGACGGAGGTACCGCGCTCCGCCTGTTCGACCTGCTCCAGCGAGTATTCGCCCTTGCCGTCGCTCTCCCACTTCACCCCCTCGCCGGCCGGCGCATCGGCGCGGCGGCTGAGCACGGTGACCTTGTCGGCCACCACGAAGGCGGAATAGAAGCCCACGCCGAACTGGCCGATCAACCGCGCATCTGCTTTCTGCTCGCCGGACATCGCCTCAAGGAAACGCTTGGTGCCGGAGCTGGCGATAGTGCCGATGTTGGCCACGATCTCGTCGCGGTTCATGCCGATGCCGTTGTCGCGCACGGTGACGGTGCGCGCCTGCGGGTCCCAGCTCACATCGATATGCAGCTCGCTGTCGCCGGCCGACAATTCGGAGTTGGCGATCGACTCGAAACGCAGCTTGTCGCAGGCGTCGGAGGCGTTGGAAACCAGCTCGCGCAGGAAGATTTCCTTGTGCGAGTAAAGCGAATGCGTGACCAGATGCAGGACCTGGGCAACTTCGGCTTCGAACTTGCGGGTTTCGGCGGTGGGTGCGTTCATTGCAGGCTCAACTCCAGTAGGACATGGACATGTTTGATTGCCGCCGCGGTGGCACCGAAACGGCCGGCGGTGTGCGGCGGACAGGGTTGGGGAAATCGGGGCAGGTGCCCTCGGTTTCAAGGCGCGCATGACGCCGCGGCGGCGATAAACTGTACCGATGAGCTATCGCGGCCGATTCGCCCCTTCGCCCACTGGTCCCCTGCATTTTGGTTCGCTGGTCGCTGCGCTGGCCAGCTGGCTCTGCGCGCGCCACGCTGGCGGCGATTGGCTGGTGCGGATCGAGGATACCGACACCCCGCGCGAAGTGCCCGGCGCGGCAACGAACATCCTCGACACGCTGCAGGCGTTCGGTCTGCTGGCCGATGCGCCGCCGCTTTTCCAGTCGCAGCGGCTGGCCGCCTACGATGCCGCGTTCGAAACACTGCGTGCAAGCGGCGCGCTGTTCCCCTGCTGGTGCAGCCGGCGCGCGCTGGAGCCGAGCGGCGGCATCCATCGCGATGGCCGTTGTGCAAGCTCGCACGAAGACGGCGTGGCGCCCGCATGGCGCCTGCGCGTACCCGACGACGACATCCATTTTCGCGATGCACTGCAGGGACCGCAGCAGCAGAACCTGCGCCAGTACGTGGGCGATTTCGTGATACGGCGCGCCGATGGTATCTACGCGTATCACCTTGCCTGTGTGGTGGACGATGCCGACCAGCAGATCACCGAGGTGGTGCGCGGCCACGACCTGCTCGATTCCACGCCGCGGCAGATCTGGTTGCAGCGCTGCCTGGGCTTGCCCACGCCCGCCTATCGCCACCTGCCGCTGGTGCTGGATACCGACGGTCGCAAATTGTCCAAATCCACGCAGGCGCTACCTGTGGATGCGGGCGACCCGCTGCCCGCGCTGCGCAGCGCGGCGGCCTTCCTGGCCTTGCCGGTGGCAGGCTCGGCGGGCACGGTTCAGGAGCTGCTGGCAAACTTGCTGGATCGGTTCGATCCCGATCGCCTGCCCCGCCGCAACCAGCGGCTGGACGGCCAAACCGTCATAGAAAATGGTTGCGAATGACTCTGCCATCGCGGAGAGTGGAGTCATCGACGCGGCCGTCCGGCATCGCCGATCGCGTACACCTACAGGAGAAAGGAAATGACGCAGCGCACGGCATTGGTTACAGGTGGCACCGGCGGCATCGGCAGCGCGATCGTGCGCTACCTCGCCGGGCAGGGTCATCGCGTGGTGACCAACTACCGTGACGCGGCGAAAGCCGAAACCTGGCGCCAGGCGATGGCCGCCGACGGCATCGAGGTGACCCTGGTGCCCGGCGACGTCAGCGACCCGCAGGCTTCCGAAGCGATGATCCGCGCCATCGAGGAAAAGTGCGGCCCGGTGGAAATCCTGGTCAACAACGCGGGCATCACGCGCGACTCCACCTTCCACAAGATGAGCTACCAGCAGTGGATGGACGTGGTGAACACCAACTTGAACGCCTGCTTCAACGTCACCCGACCGGTGATCGAAGGCATGCGCGCACGCAAATGGGGCCGCATCGTGCAGATCAGCTCCATCAACGGCCAGAAAGGTCAGTACGGCCAGGCCAACTACGCCGCCGCCAAGGCCGGCATGCACGGCTTCACCATCTCGCTGGCGCAGGAAAACGCGAAGTTCGGCATCACCGTCAACACCGTGTCGCCCGGCTACGTGGGCACCGACATGGTGATGGCCGTGCCTGAAGACGTGCGCGCCAAGATCGTGGCGCAGATCCCGGTTGGCCGCCTCGGCAAACCCGAGGAAATCGCCCACGCCGTCGCCTTCCTCACCGGCGAGGAAACCAGCTGGATCACCGGCGCCAACCTGGCCATCAACGGCGGGCATTACATGGGTTGGTAAAACCCGCGCAATGAAACTGCCAGTGGCAGTTTCAGCGGGTTTTACCAGGTGAGGCATGGATGCCGAACGGGCAGCGCCGCATGGACGCCTGCTTGCCTCAGCTCCCAAAAGAAGCCGCTTGCATATCAGCATTCCCGCAAGCCCCCGCTCCTCTCCTCAATCCTCTCTCCGCGGAGGAGAGGAAGATTAGGGTGCCTTCGCACGCTTCTGCGCTTTGTCGAGAGGCGAACAATCGCCGCAAACGGCGCGCCTCGAAGCCCAACAATGCCGTAACCCCCTCTCCCCTGCGGGGAGAGGGCAGGGAGAGGGGGACACGCCGCGGGGAAGCAGCAACAAAGCGCACCACGACGCCGAAAAGCCTCGCCGATCAGCGTCCCCGCAAGCACCCGCCCCTCTCCTCAATCCTCTCCCCACAGGGGAGAGGAGGTAGTCCGCGCCACCCATCGGCATCGAGCGTCACCCCGATTTTCCTTCCAGCAGCTTCTCCAACACCTTCCCCACCGCCGCAAACGCAAACGTACCGGTGACATGCGTCGCCGCGCCCAAGCCGCCACCGCACGCCAGGTTCATCGCGTCGCCCCCGGGCGGACGCGTGCCACACACGCTGCCATCCGGCTGCGGGTACTGCACGTTCTGCAATGAATAGACGGCCGAAACACCGAAGTAACGATCAGGGTTGCGGGGGAAATTGAAATCCGTGCGCAGCTTCTTCCGGATCAGGCTGAACATCGCGTCGTGCTCGGTGCGCGACAGGTCGCGCACGCGGATCTGGGTGGCGTCGGTACGGCCGCCGGCCGAGCCCACGCTGACGATGGGCAGCTTGCGGCGGCGACACCAGGCGATAGTCTCAAGCTTTACGCGAAACGCGTCGCAGGCATCCAGCACCACGTCGTAGCCGCGGTCGAGCAACTCGTCCAGCGTGGAGGGCGTGAGAAAACGCTCGATCGCCTCCAGCCGGATCGTGGGATTGATGGCATGCGCGCGCGTCGCGATCACGCCGACCTTGGGCTTGCCGAATTCGCCATCCAGCGCATGCAGCTGGCGGTTGGTATTGGATACGCAGACCTCGTCCGCGTCGATCAGCGTGAGCCGGCCCACGCCGCTGCGCGCCAGCGCCTCCGCCGCCCACGACCCCACGCCGCCCACCCCGATCACGCACACGTGCGCCTCGGAAAAACGCTCGACACTGCCCGTGCCGTACAGGCGCTCGACGCCGGCGAAACGCTCGGCGGGAAAGGATGGCGCGCTCATGCGCAGGCGCCGGGGCGATGGAATTCGCAGGTGTGGTTCACGGTGACAACCGGTGATGATGCAGTGCGTATTTTATCGCGTCGACGTGGCCGGCGACGCACGCGGCGGGTTACTCTGGGGACTGTCGTCCATCATTCGAGGAATCTGTCGATGCGTGTTGCCCTGATGATCTTGCTGGGACTGGTGATTGGCGTGATCGGCACTGTCAACGTGATGAACACGCTGGCCGCCCGCAATCCGATGCCCAAGGCGGTGATGGACACAATGGGCTACCACATCGGCGAACTGAAGCAGGCGTTGAAGGCCAAGCAATGCAACACCCCGGCGACGCAGCATCACCTGGCACGGCTGCAGTCCACCGCCAGCGACATCGTGCCGGTGTTCGGCATCGACGAGAAAACCTTCACTGACGACGCCGCCCAGTTGCAGACCCGGCTGCAGCAAGCCGTGCAGGCCGCGCCCGCCACGTGCGAAGCCTTGGCCGCGGCCATCCAGCCGGTGGGCGAAACCTGCAAGAGCTGCCACCAGCAATACCGCTGAGTGTGGGAGCGGTTTCTGTGGGAGCGACTTCAGTCGCGATGCTCTTGTTTTGAAGCCCCAGAGCAGAAGCATCGCGACTGAAGTCGCTCCTACAAAAGCCGGGATCACCAGGCTCGCTGGTACTGCAACGGCACGTCGACCTGCGCGCCAAGCTCCTGCGCGGCACGCAGGGGGAAATAAGGATCGCGCAGGCTTTCGCGCGCCATCAACACCACGTCCGCCTCGCCGCTGGCGACGATCTGCGCGGCCTGTTCGGCAGTGGTGATCAGGCCCACCGCGCCGGTGGCGACGCCCGCCTCGGCGCGGATACGCGCCGCGAACGGCACTTGATAGCCGGGCTGCACCGGAACCTTCACATGCGGCAGCAGGCCGCCGCTGGAAACGTCGACCAGATCCACACCCAGCGCCTTCACCTGCTGCACCAGTTGCACGCTTTGCTCGATATCCCAGCCGCGGGGGCCATCGGCCGGCGCCCAATCGGTGGCGGAAAGCCGCAGCCACAAGGGCAGCCTGTCCGGCCAGACGTCGCGCACGGCAGCAATGACTTCGCGCACGATGCGGCTGCGGTTCTCGAAGCTGCCGCCGTATTCATCGGTGCGGTGATTGCTCAGCGGCGACAGGAACTGGTGCAACAGATAACCATGCGCCGCGTGCAGTTCGATCAGCTCGAAGCCCGCCGCCAGCGCACGCTGGGCGGTGGCGCGGAAATCGGCGATCAGCGTGCGGATACCTGCGATGTCCAACGCCCGCGGCGCCGGCCAGTCGGCGTCGAACGGCAAGGCTGAAGGCGCTACGGTTTGCCAGTCGCCTTGTCCCATCGGCAGCGGACCACCGCCTTCCCACGGCCGCTGCGCGCTGGCCTTGCGCCCGGCGTGCGCCAGCTGCACACCGGCAACAGCGCCATGCGCCTTGATGAAACCGGCGATCGGCCGCCACGCCTCCAGTTGCGCCTCGTTCCACAGGCCGGTGTCGCCCGGGGAAATGCGCCCCTGCGCCGACACCGCCGTGGCTTCGGCAATCACCACCGCCGCGCCGCCCACCGCACGGCTGCCCAGATGCACCAGGTGCCAGTCATCGGGCAGACCATCGGTAGCCGAGTACTGGCACATCGGCGAGATCACCAGCCGGTTGCGCAAGGTGAGGCTGCGTTGGGTCAACGGGTCGAACAGGTTCATCGGATGCGCCGGGTTCGGGGACAAGGAGCAGAGATGCCACCGCCCGACGCCATCATCAAGGGGCGGGCGGGCTTGCGTTTGCGGACGCCGCCTCCTGGGCAGCTATCCATGAGGCGATGCGCTGGGCGATGGCCGCCGGCGTTTTCATCCAGTGGAAATGATCGGCCGTGGCGCCGTCCAGATCCTGCGGCGTGATCACGTCGGTAGTCGCGCGGGCTTGCGGCATCTTGCCGAGCAGGAAATCCAGCGAGGCCTGCGGGCCCAGCCAGTCGTCACGGAGGCGCAGCGCCAGTACGGGCAGGTGCAGCGAGGCCAGGCGCTGTTCGAAATCCGGCGCCATGCCACGGGCCGCGTAACGGCCGCTGCGACCGCTGCGCGCCCAGTCGGCAATGACGCCGCGCGCCTCGTTGCCGCCGAAACCGATCCGCCGCCCGGGCAGGTGCCCCACCGCGGCCGCCAGCCACGGCGCCACCACATAGGCCAGACCGACCAGCCAGCCACGCTGGAACCGTCGCCAGTACGGCGCACCGCTGGCCACCAGCACCAGCCCCGCGTACGCGGCGGGATGCAACGCGGCGTACAACGTCGCCAGCTGTCCACCAAGACTGTGCCCACCCAGCCAGCACGTGGCCTGCGGCCAGCGTCGGCCGACCTCGGCCAGCGCCTGTGGCAGGTCGTCCGTCAGCAGCTCGCGGTAGCCCCAATCACCGTGGCGGCCGGCGCGCCGGTCGCTGGAACCGATGCCGCGCCATTCGTGCAGCACCACCGCCACGCCGCGCCCTGCCAGCGCCTGGGCCAACGGCAGGTATTGGCGGGCGGACACCCCCATCGCCGGCATCCAGTACAACAGCCGCTGCACCGGTCCGGGCCGATGTACGCACAACAGATCGAAACGCGCGCCATCGGACGCCGATACCGGCACGGTCAGCGGCGCAATGGGGGCATCGGAGATGGGGGAAGTCACCCATTACACGCTAGCGGAGTTCAGCCGCCGCGGCAAAGCGCTGGCGTGAAAACAACCCGCTTCGGCGCCTTGCGCGCATAAAAAAGGGGCCGGTTTGCGCCGGCCCCTCTCAATCGGGTGTCGTGGGTCAGACCGCCGTGACGTCTTCGGCCTGCAGACCTTTCTGGCCGGTGACCACCTTGAAACTCACCTTCTGGCCTTCCTGCAGGCTCTTGAAACCCGAGCCGGTGATGGCGCGGAAATGCACGAACACATCCGGGCCTGCCTCACGGCTGATAAAACCAAAACCCTTGGCATCGTTAAACCACTTGACTGTACCTACTTCACGATCCGACATAGCTCACTCCGATCCAATCCTGACGCTGAGACAAACCGGCCTCAACAGGCCGACGCTTACTGAGCATGCAGGGTCGGGTGAAACGATGCGGATTATGCAATCCATACCGGCACGCACGTGGCCAAGCAAACGCAGTCGCGCAAGCATAACGGATTTTTCGGGCGCAAGTAGTAGCCCAAAACAGGGCCTGGCAACGGCGCTTGGGACGTCATAAATCACCGCCGGCCGCCGCGCAATCCGGCCGCCTCGACCCTACGGCAGCACTGGCCGCCACACCCATTAAACAGCGCATCTTCATGCGCAATGTACAAAGCCGCGAAAACCAAAAGCCGGCCATGGCGCAAGCACCCGGCCTGATTCAGGTGACGGGCCGGTTATTCAGGTTTTTTTTACTTGCCGCTGTCTACTGTGCTTCGGTACCGCTCCGGCAGGGGGTTATTACCCGCCGCCTTCGATAGCCCAAGGAGAAGCCCCGATGACCATTTCAGCACGCCCGTTTGCAGCTTGTTCGGGATTGACCACCGCCCTGCTCGTCGGCCTGCTGTTGACCGGTTGCGCCACCCACGAGACGGCCCCGACCACCCGCACGACAACCACCGTCCGCGACACGACTCCCGCCGCCCGCCACCACACGCCGCAGGCGGCCAAGGCATCCAGCACCGTCGAAGGCACCCGCCACAGCAGCGGCACGTCGTCCACCAACCTGCCTGACCGCACCGGCATTCCCGCCTGCGACGACTATCTGGCCAGCTATATCGGCTGCCATCGCGCCGCCGAAATCTTCGCGCCCGGCCAGCTGCAGGACCGTTACGAGGCGATGCGCACCAGCCTGCTGCGCGACTCCCAGAACCCGGACATCCGCCCCCAGTTGGCCGCCCGCTGCAATTCGCTGGCGACCCAGTTGCGCACCGCCTTGCACGGCAAGTCCTGCGAAGTCAGCCCTGCCCCGGCCAGCACCACGCCCTGAAAACCCACAAGTGGGCGCCTGACAGCGATCAGCCCGCGCGCCAGCAAGCCCGCAACCGGGAAGCCAGGGCGGCGGGCTCGCAGTGCGCCAGGCGTACTTGCGGCGTGCCATGCCAGCGCGCCGTGTCGTGGATGGTGTCGGCCAGCGCCTGAACCAGTCGCGGCGCCAACGCGGTACCCGGCTGCAGGAACAAGGCCTTGATCTCGAATACACCATCGGCACGATGCGCCTTGGCGTCGAGCCGGCCGATCAACTGGCCGCGATGCAGGATGGGCAGTACGTAATAGCCGTAACGGCGTTTCGCCGCGGGTACGTAGCACTCCAGCGTGTAGTCGAAATCGAACATCGCGCTTGCCCGCGCGCGATCCCATACCAGCGGATCGAACGGCGAAAGCAGCGCGGTGTGGGTGGCCCGCAGCCGGCCCTGCCGTGCCTTGTCCAGCGCGTCGGCATGATCACGATGGACGTAGCCAGGCGTTTTCCAGCCCTGCACCGGCTGCGCCAGCAGCTCGCCGCGTTCCAGCAGCGGCGCCAGCTCCTGTTCGCTGACCGCCGGTTTCAGGCGATGGTAGTCGGCGATCCAGGCGGCGGTGGTGATCCCCAGTGCGCGCACGGTGTCGGCGATGAACCGCTGGCGCACAGTCAACGGCTCGGCCGTCTCGGTGGACGGATCCAGCGGCGGGTCGAGCCGCGCCAGCACGCGATCGGCGAGGTCGTACACTCGCTGGAAATTGTCCCGCCGCGCCACCATCAGCTCGCCCAGCGCGAAGCAGGCCTCCAGCCAGCGTTTCTCCGGTTTCCACTCCCACCACCCCGGCTTGCCCGCCACGCTGCCCGGTGCGCGGGTGAAATCCGCGGCGCGCACCGGGCCGTTGGCGCGGATCCGGTCCAGCAGCGCATCCATCTCGACACGATGTTCCTGCTGCACGCGCAGGGCGTGGCGCTGGGCCCAGTGCTGCAGGCGCTGCGCGCGCCAGGCACGATGCCAGCCGATGTCGGAGGCACCGACCAGACTGGCCTCGTGCGCCCAGCATTCGGCCAGCTTGCCGGCGGCCAGCGCCTCGTCCAGCCAGTTCGTCGGGTAGTTGCCCAGACGGGCATGCAACACCAGATACGGGCTGCGTGCCACCACGTGAATCGTGTCGATCTGCAGCAGGCGCATGCGCTCGACCGCTGCCACCACATCGTCGCGGCGCGGCCGTCGCTGCAATGGTTGCAGCAACCCCTGTGCCGCCAGCTGCAGCGCCCGCGCCTGCCCCGCCGTCAGCATGCCGCCTGCCGGGCGCGGCGACACGGTAGCTTCACGATGGCCTTATCAGCATAGGGAACCGGCATGTACGGAATCTCCGGGAGCATCCGCCGTGAAAGCGTCGCCATGAAACCTGGCGCGCATGCCGTGGGTGGATGACATGTGTCCACAACATTTGAGCACTCATTCTGGCATGGAGTATCGATCATGAAATCTCGCAAGCCATGGCTGTCTTTCGTCGCCGCCGGGTCGTTGCTGTTCACCGGTTCGCTGCTGGCACAGAACCCGCCGCCGCCACCGGCACCACCACCGCCACCCCCGGCCAGCATGCCGCCGGTACCGCCACCCGCGCCGGTGCCGCCATCATCCGACATGCCATCACCCGCCGAAGCTGCTCCCGCCGCACCGGCAGCGCCAGCGGCACCAGCCGCACCCACCGCCGACCAGGCGTCCTACCCGACACCGCAAGGCGAACTGACCGTGCGCAGCACGCCGGCACCGGCGCCGCAAATCGGCCCGGCACCGGACTTTGCGCAATTGTCGGCCGGCGGCAAGGGCATCACCGAGGCGCAGGCGGTTGCCTACCCGCCGCTGGCCAATGATTTCCTGCATGCCGACAGCAACCGCAACGGCAGCATCAGCAAGGCGGAATACCAGCGATGGACCAAGCAACCCTGACGCGCTCCGCGCGTTCGCCGTTGCCATCGCATCCCCCGCAGGCCGGCCACAAGTCGACGTGGCCGGCCTCTCTCATTCGCGATCCTTTACGCTTGCGGGCCCGACAGCGAACGACACCGCTGTCGTCCCCATCCCTTTCGGAGTTATTGATGAAGCCTCATTCCGCCGCGTGGCCGCTGGCCCTGGCCGCCGGCCTGGTCGCCGCACCAGGACATGCGCAGAATCCAGACCCCACCGATATCCGCGCCTGCACCGGCATCGAAACCGACTCGCAGCGGCTGGCCTGCTACGACCACGCCACCGGCCGGGTCAACCTGCCGACCGCACAAAAGCGGGCGGACACCGAGACCTCGACGCCCGACATTTTCAGCCACGACGCTTCCTCCTCCACCAGCACCGCCGTGGCGACCAACCCCGAAGTGGCGCGGCCGCTGTCCCTGCTGGACAGCCGCTGGGAGCTGTCGCCGGAGAGCAAGCTGGGCACGTTCAATGTGCGCGGCTACAAGCCGGTCTACGTGCTGCCGGTGTTCATCACCAACCACCAGAACAATCGGCCGCAGAGCCCCAACCCGGACAACACGGTCACGCAAAACCAGCAGCTGGACAACATGGAGGCGAAGTTCCAGCTGAGCCTGAAAACCAAGGTGTGGCAAGGCGTATTCGGCGATGCGGGCGACCTGTGGGTGGGCTATACGCAATCCTCCCGCTGGCAGGTCTACAACTCGCAGCTGTCACGCCCGTTCCGCGAAACCGATTACGAACCCGAAGCGATGCTGATGTTCAACACGCATTACGAGGCACTGGGCTGGACGGGCCGGATTCTGGGCATCGGCGTGAATCATCAATCCAACGGCCGCGGCAATCCGCTGTCGCGCAGCTGGAACCGCGTTATCGCCAACGTCGGCTTCGAACGTGACGGCTGGACAGTGATGCTGCGCCCCTGGTGGCGCATCCCCGAGCCGCGCAGCGACGACAACAACCCGGACATCAGCGACTATATGGGCCGCGGCGAGATGCAGATCGTGCACGAGGCGAACGGCCAGGAATTCGGGCTGATGCTGCGCCACTCCCTGCGCGGCGGCGACCGCAGCCACGGTGCCGCGCGCTTCAGCTGGACCTTCCCGCTGGCCGGCAACCTGCGCGGCTATGCCGAGGTCTTTCACGGCTATGGCGAAAGCCTGATCGACTACAACCACAAGGCCACTTACCTGGGCCTGGGTATTTCGCTGCTGGATTGGTACTGAGAAAGGCCCCCTCTTCCACCCTTCGGGCACCTTGCAAGCTGAACGCCTTCCCTCGCAAACGGGAAGGAACATCTCGCCCAGCAGCTACCAATCGCTTGCTTCCCCCGCTCGCGGAGGAAGCTGCCCGGAGGGCTGAAGGGGGGCTTCGTTCTTGCTGGAAGCCCGGATCAAAAGCGCCCTCTTCCGCCTTCGGCACCTTCTCCCGCAAGCGGGAGAAGGGACAACCTGGCCCATCCGCCTGGCTCTTCAGTCGCCTTGTAAGCTCGAACCCCTTCGCCCGCAAACGGGAAGGAACATCTCGCACAATAGCTACCAATCGCTTGCTTCACCCGCTCGCGGGGGAAGCTGCCCGGACGGCTGAAGGGGGGCTTCGTTCTTGCTGGAAGCCCGGATCAAAAGCGCCCTCTTCCGCCTTCGGCACCTTCTCCCGCAAGCGGGAGAAGGAACAACCTGGCCCATCCGCCTGGCTCTTCAGTCGCCTTGTAAGCTCGAACCCCTTCGCCCGCAAACGGGAAGGAACATCTCGCACAATAGCTACCAATCGCTTGCTTCACCCGCTCGCGGGGGAAGCTGCCCGGACGGCTGAAGGGGGGCTTCGTTCTTGCGGGAAAACCCGGATCAAGCGCGCCCTCTTCCGCCTTCGGCACCTTCTCCCGCAAGCGGGAGAAGGAACAACCTGGCCCATCCGCCTGGCTCTTCAGTCGCCTTGTAAGCTCGAACCCCTTCGCCCGCAAACGGGAAGGAACATCTCGCACAGTAGCTACCAATCGCTTGCTTCACCCGCTCGCGGGGGAAGCTGCCCGGAGGGCTGAAAGGGGGCTTCGTTCTTGCTGGAAGCCGGGATCAAAAGCGCCCTCTTCCGCCTTCGGCACCTTCTCCCGCAAGCGGGAGAAGGAACAACCTGCTGCGCTTCCCGGAGAAGGAAGGCCAGGGGTCAGTGGTGGTGACCACCCTCGCCGTGCACGTGGCCGTGTTCCAGCTCTTCGCCGGTGGCCTCACGCACGTTGGTGACTTCGATGTCGAAGTGCAGGGTCTTGCCCGCCAGCGGATGGTTGCCGTCGATGAACACCTTGCCGTCCTCGACCTTGGTCACCGTGACGTTGATCTCGCCCTGCGGGCCACGGCCCTGGAACTGCATGCCCGGCTGGATATCGTCCACGCCCTGGAACGCCTCGCGCGGCACTTCCTGCAACAGCTCGGCGTGATGCACGCCGTAGCCTTCCTCGGGCGCCACATCGGCGGTGAACTTGTCGCCGACGCCACGGCCCTCCATCTGCTTTTCCAGGCCCGGCACGATCTGGCCACCACCGTGGAGATAGGTCAGCGGCTCACGTCCCTTTGAGCTGTCGATCACCTGACCCTCGTCGTCGGTCAGCGTGTAGTGAAAGGCGGCAACGGCGTTTTGGGCAATCTGCATGAGACTCTCGCGTGTAGGTTCAAATCCGCCAGCCAGATGCCGGCACGAAGTTCCAAGGTTAACAGAAGCGATGCCGCCGTCCGACGCGGCAGCTGATTGGCGATACTGTGTGGATGAAGCCATTTTCGCGATTTGCGCATAACAAATTCGTGTCCGTTCTGTTGATGGCCGTTTCGCTGGCCACCACGGCGGCGCCACCGGCCACGACCACGCTCGCGGCACGGATCGACGCACATATCGGCACACCGCGCTTTGCCGCTGCTGACTGGGGCATTGCCGTGGTGTCGCTGGACGATGGCCGCACGCTGTACGCCCACCGCGCCGATCACCTGATGCAGCCGGCGTCCACCACCAAGCTCTTCACCGCTGCGCTGGCGTTGTCGACGCTGGGCGCGGATTACCGCATGCCTACCCGCTTGCTGGCCGGTGGCGCCATCGCGAATGGACGTCTGGACGGCCCGTTGATTCTCTACGGCATGGGCGACCCGACCCTGGGCACGGTGAACACCAGTGCGGACTGGGCCGATCAACTGGCCGGCCAGCTGGCGGCCAGCGGCGTGCGGCGGGTGCATGGCAACGTGATCGCCGACGACAGCTATTTCCGCGGGCCGTCGACCGGCTCCGGCTGGGAGGCGGGCGACCTGCAGAGCGCGTTCGCGGCACCCGCTTCCGCGCTCAGCGTGAACGAGAACTCGGTCAGGGTGACGGTGACGCCCGCCGCCCGCGTCGGCCAGCTGGCACACGTCACGCTGGACCCGGCCGACGCGGGCCTGCAGGTCGAAAACACCTTGCTGACCATCCCTGCGCGAACACCGAACGACATCAGCCTCTATCGCGCTCCGGGCGCCGCGACACTGCAGGCATTCGGCAGCGTGGCGTTGGGTGCGACGCCACGGCACTACAAGTTGTCGCTGCCCGATCCTGCGGCCTCGGCGGGCGCGCAATTGCTGCAGGCATTGCGGCATCGGCATATTCAGGTCGATGGCAAACTGCTGGTTCGGCACTGGCCGCAGGGCGATGGCAGCTTGCCGGCAGACGCGAGCATCGTCGCCGAAGTATTTTCACCGCCGCTGGGCGAGATCCTGCACCGTGGCCTGAAACGCTCGCAGAACCTGTACCTGCAGAACCTGTTGCTGGCCGCTGGCGCCAGCCCGCTGGCCGACGCACCGGCGCCCTCTGCCTTCGTCAGCAGCGAGCAGCGTGCGATCGAAGCGCTGCATCGGCTGCTGGACAAGATCGGCATACCGCCATCGGCCAGTGCGCTGGTGGAAGGCAGCGGCCTGGCGCGGCGCGATCTCACGACGCCGAATGCACTGGTGCGGCTGCTGGTCTACCTGGCTGCGCAACCCCAGGCGGCGCTGCTGCGCGAATCGCTGCCGATTGCCGGTGTCGATGGTTCGCTCATCTGGCGCATGCGCGGCACCGCAGCGCAGGGGAATGTGCATGCAAAGACCGGTTCGATGGCGTACGTGCAGTGCCTGGCCGGCTACGTCACCACCGCTTCCGGCGAACGGCTGGCGTTCGCCATCATGCTCAACAACTACGTGCCGGCATCCGGTGCGCCGCGCCCCAGCGCGGAGGTCGACGCCATCGCGGTGATGCTGGCCAACCTCACGGGTGGTGGCTGAGGATCAGCCGCCCAGTCGTTGCAGCGTATCCTTGCCGATCTTTTCGGGTGTATCCGTCGAGGCATAGCGCTTCACCACCTGCCCTTCGGCATCGACCAGGAACTTGGTGAAGTTCCACTTGATCGACTCGCTGCCCAGCACGCCTTTGCCTTCGCTCTTCAGCCACTTGTACAGCGGGTCGGCGTGCTCGCCGTTCACCTCGATCTTGGCGAACATCGGAAACGTGACGTCGTAATTCGTGCTGCAGAACGTCTTGATCTCCGCCTCGCTGCCCGGCTCCTGATGGCCGAACTGGTCGCAGGGGAAACCCAGCACCACCAGTCCCTTGTCACGCTGGTCCTGCCACAACGTTTCCAGCCCCGTGTACTGCGGCGTGAAACCGCATTTGGAGGCCACGTTGACGATCAACAGGGTCTTGCCGTGCCACTCGGCCAGCGAGCGCTGGTTGCCATCGATATCGCGGACGCTGAAATCGTAGACACTGGTCATGCGAAGCTCCGTTGGGTGAACCTCTGGAGTCTACGCCATCGCCGCTGACGGCCCGCGGCCTACAATGGCGCTCCTCTCGCACTGCCCGGAATTTCACGTGATCCGCTTCGTCGATGTCCACAAGTCCTACCGCGCCGGCGGTCGCGATATTCCCGCGCTGCAGCGGTTCAACCTCGACATCGCCGATGGCGAAGTGTTCGGCATCATCGGCCTGTCGGGTGCGGGCAAGTCCACGCTGATCCGGTTGATCAACCTGCTGGAGCGGCCCAGCGGTGGCCAGGTGTTCGTCGACGACGTCGAAATGACCGCGCTGGCGGAGCCGGCGTTGCGCGCCCAGCGGCGCAGGATCGGCATGATCTTCCAGCACTTCAATTTGCTGGCCTCGCAAACGGTGGCCGACAACGTGGCTTTTCCGATACGACTGGCCGGCGAGCGCCGCGCCGCCGTGGTGCGCCAGCGCGTCGAGGAACTGCTGGCGCGGGTGGGGCTGGCCGATCACGCCGACAAGTACCCCTCGCAGCTTTCCGGTGGCCAGAAGCAGCGCGTGGGCATTGCGCGTGCGCTGGCCAATCGGCCGTCCATCCTGCTGTGCGACGAGGCCACCAGCGCGCTCGATCCGCAAACCACGGCGTCGGTGCTGGCCTTGCTGGCCCAGATCAATCGCGAATTGAAGCTCACCATCGTGCTGATCACGCACGAAATGGACGTGGTGCGCCGCGTGTGCGACCGCGTGGCCGTGCTCGATGGCGGCGCGATCGTGGAGCGCGGCAGCGTGGCCGACGTGTTCCTGCACCCGCAACATGCCACCACGAAGCGGTTCGTCAACGAGGCCTTGCCGGAGGAATCCGCCAGCGCGCACGTGCCGTATGCGCAGGTACCCGGGCGCCTGCTGCGGCTGAGTTTCCGCGGGGATGCCACGATGACGCCCGCGCTGGGCCGCGTGGCGCGCGAGACGGGGATCGACTTCAACATCCTGGCCGGCCGCATCGACCGCATCAAGGACCTGCCCTACGGCCAGCTCACCCTGGCGATGCAGGGCGATAGGGTGGACGCCGCGCTGGCCGCTCTGCGCCAGGCCGGTATCGAGATCGAGGAGCTGCCCCGATGAACCTGCTGCAACGCCTGTTTCCCAACATCGACGACTGGGCCGAGATCGGCCGCGCCTGCATCGACACCTTGCTGATGCTGGGCGGCTCGATGGCGCTTACGGTGGCGATCGGCCTGCCGCTGGGCGTGCTGCTGTACCTCACCGCCCCGAACCAGTTGCGGCCGATGCCGAAGCTGTACGCCATCACCTCGCTGCTGGTGAACATCCTGCGCTCGGTACCGTTCATCATCCTGATGATCGTGCTGATGCCGGTGACCTACGTGCTGGTCGGCACCAAGCTGGGCATTCGCGGCGCCATCCCGCCGCTGGTGATCGGTGCCGCGCCGTTCTTTGCGCGGCTGGTGGAAACCGCCCTGCGCGAAGTGCAGCAAGGCGTGATCGAGGCCAGCCAGGCGATGGGCGCCAGCCTGTGGCAGATCGTGCGCCACGTGTTGCTGCCGGAGGCCCGCGGCGGCATCTTCGCCGGCATGACCGTCACCGCCATTGCGCTGGTGGGCTACACGGCGATGGGCGGCGCGATCGGCTCCGGCGGCCTGGGCGACCTGGCTTACCGTTACGGCTATCTCAGCTACAAATCGGACTACATGCTGGTCACCGTGGTGCTGCTGATCGTGCTGGTGCAGTTGCTGCAGATGATCGGCGACCGCGTGGTGGCCCGCTTCGGCCGGCACTAAGAATGTAGGAGCGACTTCAGTCGCGATGCTCTTGCTTTGGGGCTCCAGAGCAGAGGCATCGCGATTGAAGTCGCTCCTACAAGTCGGTCCACAGTGAAGCTTGCCTTTTACACATGGCAGTATGGACGGCTATTCTTGAGCGCCGCGCCGACACTTCATCATGAAAAAAGCCCTCGCCCTTCTCGCCGCCCTGCTCCTGGCCGGCTGCTCCGCTCCCGGCGACGCCGGCAAGGACGCGCAAACGCTCACCGTGGCGGCCACCGCCATCCCGCATGCGGAAATCCTGAAGCAGGTGAAACCCATCCTGGCCAGGGAGGGCGTGAACTTGCAGGTCAAGGTGTTCGCCGACTACGTGCAGCCGAACATGCAGGTGGCCGAGAAGAACATCGACCTGAACTACTTCCAGACCAAGCCCTATCTCGATGCGTTCAACCGTGAGCGCGGCACCCACCTGACCATTATCACCGGCGTGCACATCGAGCCGTTCGGCGCCTACTCGCGCAAATACAAAAGCATCGCGGAGCTGCCCGACGGCGCCAGCGTCACCTTGCCGAACGACCCCAGCAACAACAGCCGCGCGCTGCTGTTGCTGGCGAAGAACGGCCTGATCACGCTGAAAGACCCCAGCAACGAGATGTCCACGCTGAAGGACATCACTGCCAACCCGAAACACCTGAAATTCCGCGAACTGGAGGCGGCCATGCTGCCGCGCACGCTGGACGAGGTGGATCTGGCGTTGATCAACACCAACTACGCGCTGGCCGCGGGCCTGAATCCCACGAAAGATGCGCTGCTGATCGAAGACAAGAACTCGCCGTACGTGAATTACCTGGTCGGTCGCCCGGACAACCAGAATGATCCGCGCGTGCAGAAGCTGGCCAAGGCGCTGACCAGCCCGGAGATCAAGGCGTTTATCGAGCAGAAGTATCACGGGGCCGTGCTACCCGCGTTCTGAACTCGATTCGTTCCTTCCCCCGTGAACGGGGGAAGCAAGCATCGGGGTTGCCGGGAATCTCGATGGGAAAGATAAAGCCTCAGCCTTGCGTATCAGGTATCTCGAACACCTGGCGCAGGTACGCCACGTAGGCCGGGTCCTCGCACATGTTCTTGCCAGGCGAGTCGCTGAGCTTGGCCACGGGCTGGCCGTTGCAGCGGATCATCTTGATCACGATCTGCAGCGGCTCCGGGCCCAGGTCGTTGGTGAGGTTGGTGCCCACGCCGAACGCCAGCTGGCAGCGGCCGCGGAAATGCGCGTAAAGCCGCATCACCCTGGGGATGTCGAGGCCATCACTGAAAACCAGCACCTTGCTGCGCGGATCGACGCGGTTGGCCTGGTAGTGGGCCAGCACTTTCTCGCCCCACTCGAATGGGTCGCCCGAATCGTGGCGGGTGCCGTCGAACAACTTGCAGAAGTACATGTCGAAGTCGCGCAGGAAGGCATTGAGGCCGTAGACATCGGACAGCGCAATGCCCAGGTCGCCGCGGTATTCCTTCGCCCATGCCTCCAGGGCCGCCACCTGCGAGTCGCGCAGCCGCGGCCCCAGCGCCTGGTGCGCCTGCAGGTATTCGTGCGCCAGCGTACCCAGCGGGGTGAGGTCGAGCTTGCGCGCCAGCCACACGTTGCTGGTGCCCGCCAGTTGGGCGCCCAGATCGCGGCGGAGCGTGGTCACCACCTCTTCCTGCCATACGCGCGAATAACGCCGGCGGGTGCCGTAGTCGGCGATGCGGCAATCGGCGTAATCGGGGTTGTCGCGCAGCAGGGCGATTTTTTCCTGTAGCCGCCGGCGGCCTTCGCTGAGGTCCAGGCCAGCGTTGGTGCGGCGGAAATACACCTCGTTGACGATCGCCAGCAGCGGCACTTCGAACAGGATGGTGTGCAGCCAGGGGCCGCAGATGCGGATCTCGATCTCGCCGTTGCCGGCCGCCGAGGGCGTGATCTCCACGTACTTCTCGTTGAGCTGGAACAACCCCAGGAAGTCGACGAAATCGCTCTTGATGAAACGCCAGGTGCGCAGGTATGCCAATTCATCGGGATGGAATCGCAACTGGCACAGCGCGGCCAGTTCGGTGCGGATCTCGTCGATGCACGACACCAGGTCGATGCCCGGGTTGCGGCACTTGAAACGGTATTCGACTTGCGCCGCGGGATACTGGTGCAAAACCACCTGCATCATGGAGAACTTGTACAGGTCGGTGTCCAGCAGTGAATCGATGATCATCGGATGCCCGGCAGGATTCGCGAATGCGTACGTCCATTATCCACGCTATGCGCGGACAGGTTTCTTGCGGGATTTTGTTTCGGGCAAAAAGAAACCCCATCAGCCAGGGGAGGACTGATGGGGTTTGTCAGGCTGGCCTCCAGGGGAGGAAGGGCCAGCCCCTCGGCGGCGGGATGTCGCTTGCCACCTCTGGTCGCCATCACGGCGATACACAACGTTAGTGTGGTCACGGTGGCGGTGGTTCAAGAGCTGCCTCGTAACCGTTCAGGTTATCGACAGCTGGAAAACATCCACCTGGCCCCACTACTAAAATCGTCTGGCTATTTTATCGGAGTCCACCGTGAATTTTCTGCGATTTTTTGTCACAGGCCTGCTTGTTTTTCCATTGATGACGCAGGCCGCGGAGCTGCGGGTGGAGACAAACCATGGAAACACCGTCCATGACACGGAAACGTTGCTGCAGCGCCCCGACGTTCGCGCCATCACGATTCCCGACGACGTGGCTTTCCACCGCACCATGCATTATCGCGCCGTGCCGCTGACCGCCCTGCTGCCGGGCATCGGCGTCGGCGACCATCTGCAGTTCACCGCGCTGGACGGGTTCGTGGCGGAAATCCCCGCGACCCTGCTGCTGCAACATGGCGGCAGCGAGGCGTGGCTGGCAATCGACGACCCGGCCCATCCCTGGCCAGCACTGAGCGAAAGTCACGGCGCTGCCGGGCCGTTCTATGTCGTCTGGACCCGGCCCCGCGCGGGCAACATCAATCCGGAACAATGGCCTTACCAAGTGGCGGCGATCCGCGTGCTGCCGCCCGTCACCAGCAGGTTTCCCGCCATCCAGCCAGCCGCGTCGCTACCGGCGGGCAGCCCGATCCGGCGTGGTTTCTCGGTATTCCAGCGCACCTGTTTCGCCTGCCATACGCTGAACGGCGAAGGCGCCGCCACGCTGGGGCCGGATCTCAACGTGCCCCACAGCCCCACCGAATACCTGCGCGCCGATCTGCTGCGCGGCTTTATCCGCAACCCCCAATCGCTGCGGCAATGGCCGCAGGCGCGGATGCCGGCGTTCAGCGAAAAGACGCTTTCGGATGCTGACCTGGACGCGGTGCTGGACTACCTGAAACACATGGCGGCACGCAGGCGATCGGCGGAGAAATGACGCGCGGGCAAACCCGCCCGCACGTTACCGGCGGTCATCGCGGTCATGATGGCGCCCGTGCCCATCCTGGCCGCGCCGGTCGGACCCGCCGCGATTTCGGCCGTGATCGCCACGGCCGCGGTGGTCGTTGTCACGGTAGGCGGGGCGGCGGTCTCCACCGTAGGCATGACCGCGATGCCATCCACCGCGGTCACCGTGGCGATATCGCGCGCCACCGTACCAGGTGTGGGTGACGCCGATGCTCACACCGGGTGCGTACCCATAGTCGTAGCAACAGCCGTAATAGTTGTAATAGCCCGGCGTCCCGTAATAGCCGTCGTCGTACACCGGGGCGCTGCGGCCGTAGTAAACGTCGCCCTGCGATCCGTTGTTGCGCACGTAACTGTAGCCGGGGTCGTAATAGCAGCCAGACAACGACACCGCCGCAACAACCATGCCCAGAAGGGAGATTTTGCGTTTCATGAGCGGCCTCCGCAGGGTGATGTACCACGCTAGGCTGCGATGGTTGAACCCGTACTGAGCCGCGGGATGTACGACGCTGCCGCACTCCCGCTTGCCTGGCGCCTCGTTGCGAAATCTTCAGCTTTTGCGCTTGCCCAGATCATTGCGTGGCGCCGGCAGCGTATGGCTGTCGGCGACATCGCCGTTACTGGCCATCTCGCCGGATACGGGTGGATGCATGCCCGCGTTGCCGCCATGCGATTGCGGGTCGGCGTCAGGCCAGCTGGGCCCCTGGCGTACGCGCTCGTGCTTTACCTCCAGCAAGGCCTGGATGTGCGCCACCGCCTCCTCGGGAGTGATGTGCTGCACCGGAACCTCGACCGTACGCTCCGACTTGGCCACCGGCTTGGGCTGCGGCGCAGCTTTCTTCACCGCGGAGCGTTGATCGGCGACTTTCCGGGTGGTCGACTTGCGCGGCGCGGCTTTCGCCGGCGCGGCTGCCTTGGTGGTGGGCTTGTGAATGGCGGCGTTTTTGGTTGCCGTTTTCTTGGCCGCGGGACGCTTTGCCGCGGCCCGCTTCGCTGCAGCCTTCCGGGTTTCAGCCTGCCGAGTCGCGCTGAGTTGCGCGCCAGTCTTTTTCACCACCGCTTTCTTGACGACGGATTTCTTCGCGATGGCCTTCTTCGCGACGGTCTTCTTCACAACGGCTTTCCTGGCGACAACTTTCTTCGCTGCCGCCTTCTTCGCCACGACCTTCTTCGCAACCGCCTTTCTGGCCGTCGGCTTCTTGGCTACAGCCTTCTTCGAGGCTGCTTTCCTGACCGGGCTCTTCTTTGCCACCGACTTCTTCACGGCGGATTTCTTTGCCGCCGAACGCGGCGTGGCCGCGCCACCTGCGGCCGACTTGCGCGGCGCGGGCTTGCGGCTGGCGCTGCCTGCAGCTGCCTTCGAGGCCGCCTTCTTTTTGGTAGGTGTCGTCTTTGCCGCGGACTTCTTCGCAGCCGACTTGCGTGTCATAGCCATGCGTGGGTTCTCCTGCGGGTGATCGATAGGACCGCAGCCAGTATGCACGCCCACGCCGTGACAGGCATCTGAAGTCGCCGCTGCCGTTCACCCTCAGAACGAGGGATGGACCAGCTGGTTGAGGAAATACGGCAGCACGCGACCATCCATCAGCAAGGTGAATATCACGCCGTACGCCGCGCCCCACAGGTGCGCACTGTGATTGACGTTGTCCTGCCCGCGGCGATCCATGTAGATGGAATACGCGGTGTACAGCACGGCGTAGACGATCGCCGGCATCGGCACCACCAGCACGATAATGCGTTGCCAGGGCGCCAGCAGGATGAAGGCGAACAGCACCGCCGACACCGCGCCGGATGCGCCAAGGCTGCGGTAACTCGGATCGTTGCGGTGCTTCAGGTAGGTCGGCAGGATCGAGAACACCAATCCGCCGATATAGAACAGCACGAAACCGAAACTGCCCAGTTTTTGGGCAAAAAAACCTTCCATCACCCGCCCGAAGAAGAACAGCGTGAACATGTTGAACAGCAGGTGGCCGAAATCCGCGTGCACCAGGCCGTAGGTCACCAGGCGGTAGTACTCGCGCTGGCGAGCGATGGCCGGCGGCCACAGGATCAGGTCGTTCATCAGGCGCGGGTTCCTGAACGCAAGGTACGAAACCACGCAGGTGATGGCGATGATGATCAGGGTAATCGGCATGAAAGTGTCCGGTACGAGGGAACAAAGCCGGCATCTTGGCGACAGCCGCGCCGCTTGTCGAATGGGGCCAGGCCGGCCGCGCACCACCCGCCTCGCTGTCGCGCGGCGCCGGGCATGGTTATGATGCGCGATGGTTCAGCGGCGGTCGATACGATGAGTGTTTTGCGTTACCTGCATATGGACGTCTTTGCGGCCACACCCGGCGGCGGCAACCACCTGGGGGTGGTAGTGGGCGCAGACGCGTGGAGCGCCGAGGAGATGCAGCGCTTCGCGCGCTGGACGGCGCTGGTCGAAACCACCTTCCTGCTGCCCCCGACCGAGCCGAACGCCAGCTACCGCGTGCGCATTTTCATGCCGCACAAGGAGATCCCGTTCGCCGGCCATCCCAGCATCGGCAGCGCCCATGCCGTACTGGCCTGCGGGGTCGCGCAACCGCGCGATGGAGTGCTGTGGCAGGAATGCGGCGCCGGCGTGCTGCCGATCCGGGTCGAGGGCCACGGCGCCGAGCGTGAGCTGCTGTTGCAGTCACCGCCCTCGCGGATCGTGGCCACCGGCCACGAGGCACATCCCCTGCTGGCATCGACGCTGGCCGGCGTCGAGCCGGGCGCATTGCCACCTGCCCTGATCGACGGCGGTCGCCGCTGGTGGCTGGCCGAGCTGGCCGACGAGGCGAGCCTGCGCGCATGGCAACCCGACCACGCCGCGATCGGCGCATTGGCCCAGGCCAGCGACAGCATGGGCCTGTGCGTTTTCGCACGCAGCATGCACGCTGATTACCAACTGGCAGTGCGCGCCTTCCCTGCCGGCGTGGGCGTGGTGGAAGACCCCGCTTCCGGCGCCGCCAACGGCCTGATCGCCGCCTACATTGCCCACGCCGAACCGCACGGTTTGCTGTCACATGGGTATCGCGTCAGCCAGGGGCGCGAAGTGGGTCACGATGCTCTCCTGGTGGCGCGGATCGACGGCACGGCCACGTGGATCGGCGGGCGCAGTCACACAGTGGTGGACGGCAGCCTGGACTGGATCACTCGCGACGTGTCCGCGGCGCATGTCGTGGAGGCATCAGCGGAGTTGCTTGCCGGGCTGGGTTGAGAAGC
This sequence comes from Rhodanobacter ginsenosidimutans, assembly GCF_042655685.1. Classification (NCBI taxonomy): domain Bacteria; kingdom Pseudomonadati; phylum Pseudomonadota; class Gammaproteobacteria; order Lysobacterales; family Rhodanobacteraceae; genus Rhodanobacter; species Rhodanobacter ginsenosidimutans. The sequence goes on from NZ_JBHSMM010000002.1 coordinate 216,205, forward strand.
CGGGCATCGCGCTGTTCTTCGGCAGGATCAAGAGCGCCCTCATCCGCCCTGTCGGGCACCTTCTCCCGCAAAGCGGGAGAAGGGAGACTTCGGGGGCGTTGTTTCGCACCCGGATGTGTCAGCCCTGCCCGCCTTCGTCGAGGTGCGCGCGGCGGGCGGCCACCAGTGACAGTGCCGACCAGTCCAGCTCGGCGTCGCCGCCTGCCAGGGCCTCCAGCAGGCTGTCGCGTAGCACGCCGGCGAACGGCAACGGTACGCGGGCGGTTTCGCTCGCCGCCAGCGCCAGCCCCACGTCCTTCAGGCCCAGCGGCAGGGTGAAGCCGGCGGGTTTGAAGCGCTGTTCGGCGATCAGCTTGCCGTAGCCCTGGTAGGCCGGCGCGGCGAACAGGGTCTGGGTCATCACGTCCAGGAAATCGGCGGCGCTGACGCCGTGGGCGCGGGTCAGCGCGGTGGCCTCGGCCATGCTCTCGATCGCCGCGGCCAGCATGAAGTTGCCGGCGATCTTGGCCACGGTGGCGCGTTGCGGCGCCTCACCCAACGGCCACAGGCGGGCGGCCATCGCCTCCAGCACCGGCCGCACCCGCTCCACCGCCGTGGTCTTGCCGGCGACCAGCATGTTCAGCTGTGCCGCGGCGGCCACATCCGGACGGCCAAACACTGGCGCGGCGACGTAGCCAAGCCCACGCTGTTCGTGCTCAGCTACCAGCTCTTCGGCCAGCGCCACCGAGATGGTGGCGTGGTTCACGTGTACCGTGCCGGCATCCATCGCATCGAGCAGGCCGCTGTCGAGAAACACCTCGCGCACCGCTGCGTCATTGGCCAGCATGCTGCACAGCACCTCGCCCTGGGCGGCGCGATCCGCCGTTCGCGCCGCCTTGGCGCCCAGCGACACCAGCGGCGCGGTGGCCTCGGGCGTGCGGTTCCACACCGTCAACGCATGGCCGGCGGCCTGCAGATTGCTGGCCATGGCGCTGCCCATCGCGCCCAATCCGATAAATCCGACTTTCATGAAGCATCCTCGACAAGCATGGCCGCGCAGTGAACCACGGCCGGCGTTCAGCCCATGCGAAAGCTGCCGGCTACACCACCGCGCCGGCCGCCTGCCCCGACGCCCACGCCCACTGGAAGTTGTAGCCGCCCAGCCAGCCGGTCACGTCCACCACTTCGCCGATGAAATAAAGCCCCGGCACCCGCTTCGACTGCATCGTGCTGGATGACAGACCGTCAGTATCGACGCCGCCCAGAGTCACCTCGGCGGTGCGATAACCTTCCGTGCCGCTGGCGGTGATCGGCCAGTTGGCCAGTTGCGCACCGATACCGGCCAGCTCGGCCTCGCGGTATTGGCGCATGGGTCGGCTTTCGAACCATTGCTCGCACAATCGTTGCGCCAGCCGCTTGGGCAACACGTCGGCCAGCACGGTTTTCAGCTCCGCCGCGGGGCGTGCCGCGCGCTGTCCGACCAGCCAGGTGCCGAGGTCCTGGTCCGGCGCGAGATCGATGCGCAGATCGTCGCCCGGCTGCCAGTACGAGGAGATCTGCAGGATCGACGGGCCGCTGATGCCGCGATGGGTGAACAGCAGGCCCGCGCGAAACGCCTGCTTGCCCACCCGCGTCTCCACCGCCGGCAGCGCCACACCGGCGAGGTCCTGGTAATGATCCTGGTGCTTGCCGCTCAAGGTCAGCGGCACCAGCCCGGCGCGCGTGGGCAAGACCTCGTGGCCGAACTGGCGCGCCAGCTCATAGCCGAAACCGCTGGCGCCCATGCTGGGAATCGACAATCCGCCGCAGGCCACCACCAGCGACTCGGCGTGCACTTCGCCGTGCGCCGTCGTGGCGCTGAAACCGTGCGCCATCTTGCGGACACGCTGCACGGGGCAATCCACTTCGATGGTGACGCCCGCGGCGGCGCATTCGTCCAGCAGCATGCGCACGATCTGCTTCGACGACTCGTCGCAGAACAGCTGGCCCAGCTCCTTCTCGTGATAGGCGATGCGGTGCCTTTCCACCAGCGCGATGAAGTCGGCCGGCGTGTAGCGCGCCAGCGCCGATTTCGCGAAATGTGGATTCGCCGAGAGGTAGTTGGACGGCCCGGCACCGGTATTGGTGAAATTGCAGCGACCGCCGCCGGACATCAGGATCTTCTTGCCGACCTTGTTGGCGTGATCGACCACCAGCACCCGGCGGCCGCGCTGACCGGCGGCAATCGCGCACATCAATCCGGCGGCGCCGGCCCCCACAACCAGCACGTCGACCTTGCGCACATCCCATTTCATCCTGCCATCGCCCGTCACGCCGTCTTGCGGAACGCGGCATTATCCCTCAGCGGCCGGCTGCTCTTACACTGAACGACCGTTCGCCAGGAGTTGCCGCCATGCCTTCGTTTGACGTGATTTCCGAAGTCGACAAACACGAACTGACCAACGCGGTCGACCAGGCCAACCGCGAACTCGCTACCCGCTTCGACTTCAAGGGCACGGAAGCGACCTATACGCTGGACGACTACACCATCACCCAGGCCGCGCCCAGCGAGTTCCAGCTGCAGCAGATGCTGGACATCCTGCGTGGCCGGCTGGTGGCGCGGAAGATCGACATCCGCGCACTGGACGTGGCCGAACCGGAAACCAACCTGGGTGGCTCACGGCAGAAGATCACCGTCAAGCAGGGCATCGAGCAGCCGGTGGCGAAAAAGCTGGTGGCCACGCTGAAGGCCGCCAAGCTCAAGGTCGAGGCGCAGATCAACGGCGACAAGCTGCGCGTCAGCGGCAAGAAGCGCGACGACCTGCAACAGGCGATGGCGGTGCTGCGCGGCGCCGAGGTGGAGTTGCCGTTGCAGTTCGACAATTTCCGCGACTGATCGGCCGGCCCTCAGGCCTGGCTCGCCATGATGTTCACGCTCACCGCGATGATGAACATGTTGAAGAAGAACGCGATCACGCCGTGCAGCAACACCATGCGGCGCAGGTAGCGGCTGGTGACCTGCACGTCGGACACCTGGAACGTCATGCCGATGACGGTGGCGAAATAGGCAAAGTCCCAGTAATCCGGTTCCTTGTTGCCGGGAAAATCCAGGCCCTCGTGCTCCTCGCCGTAATCGCCGTAGAAGCCGTGCGCGTAATGCAGCGCGAACAGCGTGTTCATGAACAGCCAGCTGAGCACGATGCTGACTGCCGCGATGACCAGCGCAAGCCATCCGCCGGCTTTGCCCATCTCGAGTTCGGTACCCAGCGCCACCATCACCACCGCCGACAGCGCCACCCCGCTCCACAAGATGCCCCAGCGACCAGCGTCCTGGGAACGCGCGCGTTCACGCATCTCGTCCTGGGTGGCGCGGCCGAACTGCCGCAACTGGGCGGCGAAGAAAACCAGCGCGCCCACATCGAACCCCACCAGCAACGCCGGCGCCGGGTGCAGCCCGAAAAGAACCAGGCCCCCGCAGACCAGCACCATCAACCCGCCGCCCACCGCCAGCGACGGTCGGGTGCGCAGCACGTTCCAGGGCCACCAGCCGCCGGCCGATGCCAGGCGTTCGCCGCCCCGCTCGCGTTTCGCGCGACGGACCATGACGCCGATCAGGCCAGCAGGTCGGCCGCTTCCGGATGCCGTTTCATCCAGGCGGCCGCATAGGAACACGAGGGCTTGATCTTCCAGCCTTCGTCACGCGCCGCGTCGGTGGCGGCCTTCATCAGCGCTGATGCAATGCCGCGGCCTTCCACGGCGCTGGGCACGCCGGTGTGGTGAATGTTCATTACTCCGCCGGCCAGGGTGTAATCGATGGCGCAAACGGCGCCGTCGACGGTGGCTTCAAAACGGTGGCCTGTGCGATCGTGCGTGATTTCCAGATCCATGACGGACTCCACTGACGGAAGCCCAGCATAAGCCGCATTCGGGACAAACGTGCGTGAACAGCTGTCTTCTTCGCGCCGCTTGAATGAACACCCCGGCACACTGGCGATTCCCCCTCAGTCTGGAGACATCGCCATGAAGAAATCCGCATCGGCCAACTGGATCGGTGGCCTGAAGGATGGCCAAGGCACCATTTCCACCGAGACCGGCGTACTGCGTGAGGCACCGTTCGGTTTCAAATCCCGCTTCGAGGACGGCCCCGGCACGAACCCGGAGGAACTGATCGGTGCTGCCCACGCGGGTTGCTTCTCGATGGCGCTGTCGCTGGAACTGGGCAAGGCGGGCCTCACCGCCGATCGCATCGAAACCGACGCAGTGGTGACACTGGACAAGGACGGCGACGGCTTCGCCATCACCGCCGTGCATCTGACCTGCAAGGCCAAGGTGCCGGGCGCCGATGCGGCCACGTTCGGGAAGATCGCGCAGGCGACGAAGGAGGGGTGCCCGGTGTCCAAGGTGCTCAACGCCGAGATTACGCTGGATGCCAGCCTGGAGGGTTGAGCGGGCGTGTTTTTGCTTCCCCCGCTCGCGGGGGAAGCTGCCCGAAGGGCTGAAGGGGGGCGCTTTTTGCATTGCGAAAGGCAAGATCAAGAGCTCCCCCATCCGCCTTCGGCACCTTCCCCCGCGAGCGGGGGAAGGGAAACCTGTCGCTCAGGCAGCTACGGTCGCCGCCGTCGTCGCTACCGCTTCCCGGCGTCGACGCACCGCTTGATCCAGCCGCTCCAGCACCTGCAATGAGCTATCCCAGTCGATGCAGCCGTCGGTCATGCTCTGGCCGTAGACCAGCGGCTGGCCGGGGACGGGGTCCTGCCGGCCACCCAGCAGGTGGCTTTCCACCATCACGCCGATGATGCGCTGTTCGCCGGCTTCGAGTTGCGTGGCGATGTCGTCGATCACGCGCGGCTGGTTTTCAGGCTTCTTGGAACTGTTGGCGTGGCTGGCGTCGATCATCACCCGCGCAGCAAGGCCGGCCTTGCCGATCACGGCGCAGGCCGATTCCACGCTGGCCGCGTCGTAGTTCGGCTGGCGGCCGCCGCGCAGGATCACGTGGCAATCCTCGTTGCCGGCGGTGGCGGCGATGGCGGCGCGGCCTTCCTTGGTCACGGCCATGAAATGATGCGGCTGCGAGGCGGCCTGCACCGCGTCCACCGCGATCTTCACGTCGCCGCCGGTGCCGTTCTTGAAACCCACCGGGCACGACAGGCCGGAGGCCAGTTCGCGATGCACCTGGCTTTCGGTGGTGCGCGCACCGATCGCGCCCCACGCCACCAGATCCACGATGTACTGCGGCGAGATCATGTCCAGGAATTCGCAACCGGCCGGCAGGCCGAGGTTGTTGATGTCGTGCAACACGCGCCGCGCCAGCCGCAGGCCCTTGTCGATGCGGAAGCTGCCATCGAGGTCCGGATCGTTGATCAGCCCCTTCCAGCCCACCGTGGTTCGCGGCTTCTCGAAATACACCCGCATCACGATTTCCAGCGTGTCGGCGTAGCGCTCGCGCTGCGCCATCAGCCGGCCGGCGTATTCCAGCGCGGCGCGCGGGTCGTGGATGGAGCACGGGCCGATCACCACCACCAGCCGGTCGTCCGCGCCGCCGATGATGCGGTGCAGGGCCGCGCGCGAGGCGGACACGGTTTCGGTGGCCGCTTCGCTGGCGGGGCAATCCTCGATCACCTCGGCGGGCGTGCTGAGCTGGGTAAGGCTGCGAATGCGCAAATCGTCGGTGGGCTGGGACACGGTGGCGGTTCCTTCGGTTGGGTGCCAGCGACGGCCACAAAAAAAGCCGCCGGTGGTAGCTGGCGGCTTTTCGGGAATGATCTTCAGGACTTCAAGATGATCGCGACCATGCCTCCGCCAGCAACTTCGGATAGGTATAAAACCAAAAGTACTGGTGGGCGTGGGTGCGATTCATGGCCGCTACAAATAGCACATCACCCGTGATCGTGCAACGCACCATGGCGCACGTTGACACGCTGTACTGATCGGCTAACGTCCTGTGATCGGCTTTTTCAGGGACCTACGTGGCCACGCTCATTCCCACCCGCAACGGCTGCCTGCCGCGCATGACCGGCGGCGAGAAGCGTTTCTCCGAGCGGCTGGAACAGAAGCTCGAGGATGATTACCTGCTGTGGTACGACGTGCCCGTCGGGCTGAGGCAGCTGCGCCCGGATTTCATGGTGTTCCATCCGCGCCGCGGCCTGCTGGTGCTGGAGGTGAAGGACTGGAAGCCGGCCACCATCCAGCACGCCGACAAGACCCAGTTCACCCTGCTCACCGGGCGCGGGCTGGTGAAGGAGAACAACCCGCTGCTGCAGGCGCGTGGCTATGCCACCGAGGTCTACATGCAGTTGCAGAAGGACCCGGCCCTGCGCCAGCCCCAGCAGGGCCACCACGCCGGCAAGCTGGTGATGCCGTGGGCCTACGGCGTGGTGCTCGCCAACATCAGTCGCCGGCAGTTCATCGACGGCCAGCTCGATGCGGTGATCCCCGCGCATCTGGCCATCTGCCAGGACGAGATCTACGACAGCGTGGAGGCGGAGGATTTCCAGGAACGCCTGTGGGCGATGTTTCCGTACGTGTTCCCCACCGCACTGACCCTGCCGCAGATCGACCGGGTGCGCTGGCACCTGTTTCCGGAAATCCGCGTGGCCTCGGGCGAAGGCCAGTTCGGCCTGTTCGACCGCGCGGACGCGCCGGCACCGAAGCCGCTGGAAATCCCCGACCTGATCCGGGTGATGGACGCGCAGCAAGAGCAACTGGCGCGCTCGCTGGGCGACGAGCACCGCATCATCCACGGCGTGGCCGGCTCCGGCAAAACCATGATCCTGGGCTTTCGCGCCATGCAGCTGGCGCGCGAGCTGTCGCGGCCAATCCTGGTGCTTTGCTACAACAAGACGCTGGCCGCGCGGCTGGACCAGTTGATCGGCGAGCGCGGCCTGGGCGAGAAGGTGCAGGTCTACAACTTCCACAAGTGGTGCCACAAGATGCTCACGGCCTACCACGTGGAACCGCCGGCCAAGGGCAGCCGCGATTTCTTTGCGCAGATGGTGCAGCGGGTGATCGATGGCGTCGACCAGGAGCGCATCCCGCGCTTCCAGTACGGCGCCGTGCTGATCGACGAAGGCCACGATTTCGAGCCGGACTGGTACAAGCTGATCGTGCAGATGATCGATCCCAGCACCAACTCGCTGCTGGTGCTGTACGACGATGCGCAGAACATCAACGGCCGCACCGACCGGCGCAAATTCACCTGGAAAAGCCTCGGCGTGCAGGCGCGCGGGCGCACCACCATCCTCAAGCTCAATTACCGCAACACGCTGGAAATCCTCTCCGTGGCGCGCAGCTTCGCCAGCGAACTGCTGCTGGCACACGACGGCGACGATGACGGCGTGCCGCTGATCGCACCGGAAAGCGCGGGGCGGCGCGGCGCCGTACCCGAGTTGATCCGGGTGGACGACGACACCGATGAAGTCGGCGTGGTGATCGCGCAAATTCGCGACGAACAGGCCCGCGGCCGCGCCCTGGACGACATCGCCGTGCTGTACCAGCACGACCGCCAGGGCCGTGCTCTTCGCGATGCGCTGCAGGCGGCCGGCATCGCCTGCAAACTGGCCAACGGCGATGGCAAATCCACGCTGTTCCTGGTGAAGGACAGCGTGAAGATCGTCAGCATGCATTCCAGCAAGGGGCTGGAATTTCCGCTGGTGATCATCCCCGGCCTCGGCGAGATGCCGGCGCCCGACGGCGACGAAGCGGCCGAGGCACGGCTGCTCTACGTGGCCATGACCCGCGCCACCGAACGCCTGCTGCTGATCCACCAGCACGACTCGGTTTTCAGCAAGCGCATCCGCGATTCGATCAACGAAGTCCAGGCGCAGCTGGACAGCGCCGCCTGAACGCAACGCGGTTGCGCATCACGAGCCATCCACGCCTGCCGTAGCACTTTCCCCTGGCGCATCACCGCGCCGCCGCGGTGATGCGCCGCATCCATCCCGGATGCCATATCCACCAGGGAGAGCCGCATGAAAACATTGGTTGAGGCCTATCGCCGGGAGCTTGACCGGCAGAAGCAGAAAGGTGGCATCGGCTGGGTGCTGCTGTGGCTGCTGGGCATTCCCATCCCGGTACTGATCGTGTTGTTCCTGTTGCGCGGTTGCACCTGATCCGCGGCCGCGAAGGCATCTTCGATCCGATCACCCACCGCGGGAGAACGACATGGCACAAGTGGAAATCGAGCGCACGGAAATCGTGGAGCTGAGCCAGCCCTCGATGAACTGGGGCGCAATCATTGCCGGCTGGCTGGTCGCCGTCGGCGTCGCGTTTCTGATGTACGTGGGCGGACTGGCGATGGGCTTTTCCGCCTTCGACCCTTACGACGCTGAAGCGACGGCCAAGGGCATCGGCATCGGTACGGCGTTGTGGGTGATCGTCACCTGGATCGTGGCCTTGTTGCTTGGCGGCATGTTCGCCAGTTGGTTCGACAGCCGTGATGACCGGAACATGGGCGTCATGCACGGCATTACCGTCTGGGGCCTTTCGATTGCCGCGTCCGGATTGTTGCTGGCCCTGGGCATGGGCGGTGCCATCGGCAGCGGCGCCAGCATGATGGGCGGTGCCCGCCTGGGCGCGCATGCCCATGGCATGCCACACGGCGGCCAGCACACCGGGGCGGATGCCCGCGTGGCGTTGCAGGCGCAGCTGATGCAACGGGTGCGGCAAGCCGGTGGCGCGGCATCGGGCTCCATCTACGCGCCGACGACGGGAGGCATGGCCACGGCGCCGGTGCGACTGGATCCGCGTACGGCGAGCGTCGCGACGATGGCCTTGATCGCCGACCAGCCCGATACCGCCAAGGCGTTGCTGGCCGCCAACACCAACCTGTCGCCGGCCGATATCGACAGCACCGTGCAAGGGCTTTCCGCCCCTGCGGCGCGTGCCCGCAGCGACATCAAGGCTGCCGCCGACAGCGCCGCGCATTACATGGCGATGGCCATGTGGGTGCTGTTCGCCAGCCTGTTGCTTTCGCTGATTGCCGCGGCCATCGGCGGCAGCCTGGGTGCCGGCCACGTCCATCGGGTCTACCATGATCGCCGATACGCCCGCGGCGTGCCGTCACGCTGAATGAGTCGTCGGCCGTCGTTTCCACCGAAGCGGCGGCTGACCGGACATGCAGCAGCTCGCGCGCAGGTTGCCATGGAGTCAGCATGAGCACGATCGATCTTCCCTGCCCACATTGCCACGCGCTCAACCGCGTGCCAGCCGCCCGTATCGGTGAGGCGCCGCGCTGCGGCCGCTGCAAGGAGGCGTTGTTCCCAGGCCATCCGCTTGAATTGACCACAGCCAACTTCGACGCGCTGGCGGCGCGCGGCGACGTGCCCGTGGTGGTGGATTTCTGGGCGCCGTGGTGCGGCCCCTGCCTGGGCTTCGCGCCCGTATTCGCCAACGCTGCCAGCCAGTGGGAGCCACGCGCACGCCTGGCCAAACTGGACACCGAGGCGCAGCCGCAACTGGCGCAACGCTTCAATGTCCGCAGCATTCCCACCCTGATCGTGTTCCGACTTGGCCGCGAGATCGCGCGGCAATCCGGCGCACTGAGCGCCGCGCAGTTGCAGCAGTTCATCGAAGGGGCGCTGGCACGCGGCTGATCAGCGCGCCGGCCGGCGCGACCCCGCCGCCTGCCAATGCAGCCAGTCGATCACGGCGGCCACCGCCGCACGCGGCTTTGCCTGCGGCCGCACGATCCAATAGGACGGCCCCAACGGCACCTCGAGTTCGCCGAATGGCCGCAACAAGCTGCCACCCGCCACGTCATCCGCGGCCAGCCGGTGACGTGCCAGCGCCACGCCCTGCCCCTGCGCCGCCGCGCGCAGGACGAGATCGGACGAGGTGTAGCGCGCACCACCCTGCAAGGCGAGCCGGGCCGGGCCATGGATTCGTCGCCAGGATTCCCAGGCCGCTTGCGGGTCGCGATCATGCAGCAGGCGCAGGCCGGCCAACTGCGCAGGTTTCGATGGGCGGCCGGATGCCTGCCACAACGTCGGGCTGATGACCGGGTAGAGCGCATCGTCCATCAATGGCTCCACGTGCAGGGCCGGCCATGGCCCCTGGCCCATGCGTATGGCCAGGTCGACGCGGCCATCGTCCATGGCGTCCAGGCGCTGCTCCACCTGCACGGACAACTCCAGTTTGGGGTGCGATTTTTCCAGCGCAGGCAGCCGCGGAAGCAACCAGCGGATCGCAAACGAGGGCGAGGTGGACAGCGTCACCGCGTGGGCCGGCCGGCTTTCCCGCAGCACGGCCACGGCCTGCGCAATCTCTCCCAGGCCCGCCAGCGTGGCGCGACCCAGCGCCTCGCCCTGCGGTGTGAAAGCCGGGGCGCCGCGTCCTGCCTCGGCGCGCAGCAACGGCACACCCAGCCAACGATCGAGTTCGCCCAGATGGCGGCTCACCGAGGAATGGGCGATACCCAACTCGCGCGCCGCAGCACGCACGCCGCCGTGCGCATAGACCAAGGCGAAAGCACGCAAGGCATTCAGGGGAAGGTCTTTCATGGTCGAAATTCTAGACCATAAGGATCGCAGCACGCTCCATGGCAGGGCTTGACCATTCACATCTTCGACCATTGCTCCAGGTGTTGACGCACATGAATCACCTGTTCGCCCTGGCCGGCCTGCTCGGCATCGCCGCGATCACGCCAGGTCCCAACAATCTCGTTGTGCTGCGCGCTGCCATGCAGGCCGGCCTGCGCGGTACGTTGCCGGCCATTGCCGGTGTCGTGCTCGGAGGGCTGTTGTTGCTCGCCGTGATCGCGTTCGGTGCTGGCGGCTTGTTTACGGCATATCCGTCGTTTCAGCGCTGGACCGGGATGGCAGGTGCGCTGTATCTGAGCTGGCTCGGTGCCGCGCTGTTCGTCCGCGCGGTCGCGACGGGCAGCGAGGGTTCCGCCTTCGGACACGGTCTTCCCATCAGCACATTCGGGCTGATCGGTTTCCAGTTTCTCAACCCGAAAAGCTGGGTGATGGTGCTGACGGCGCTGGCGACGTGGCCTGCCACCGGCTTGCGGGGACACCTGCCACTGGCCGGTTTGTTCGTGCTGATTCCAACCCTTTGCCTGTTGCTGTGGGCCGTATTCGGCGCATGGCTGGCGCGCTGGCTGGCTCGGCCGGTCGTTCGTCGCAGCGTCGATGCCGTCATGGGCGCCTTGCTGGTGGCATGCGCGGTTTTCCTGATTCCCCTGAACTGACTTGCAAGGAGACACCCATGCCCACGCTCAGCCAACCCCGATCGGTACTGTGCCTGGCCGGCAGTTTGCGCCGTGCCTCGTGGAACCGCCGCCTGCTGCACGCCGCCACCTTCATGGCGCCACCGACATTGCGATTGGACGTGTTCGACGCGCTGTCGTCGGTGCCGCTGTTCGATGAGGATGTGGAACAGCGTGAGCCGGGTGGCCCCGCCGGCGTACGGGCCTTGCGCGCGGCCATGGCCGCTGCGGACGGCCTGATCATCGCCACGCCCGAATACAACCATGCCATGCCTGGCGTGCTGAAGAACGCGCTGGATTGGCTCTCCCGCGAAGGCCCGGAGGGCGACGTGCTGCTGGAAAAACCCGTCGGCATATTGGGCGCCAGCGGCGGCCCGTGGGGCACACGCCTGGCCCAGGCCTCGTTGCGACAGGTACTGCACGCCTGCGGCGCCCTGGTGATGCCCACACCCACGGTATTCGTGGCGAACGCCACCACCCGTTTCGACGACAGGGGCATCCTGACTGACCCGACCACCGCCCAGTCGCTGCAACGATTCCTGCTGGCATTCGAACACTGGCTGCTCCGTGTGGTCCCGTCCGCCAGCGAGGCACAATCTGCCGGGGCAATGCCGTGAGCGACCGGCTTGTGCACATACTGCCCGGCCGCCCGCAACCTGACTGATTCCCTTCCCGACGGGTCGACACGCGGTACACCGCACGTCCGCTGGCACGTTCAACCATCTGTGTACCGGGCATCAGCGCGTTGATGGCAACATGACACCACTCACGTCATGAAATAACCCGCCATCAACGCGCGCTGCGCGCGATTTGGACGAGAGTCGGCACGATGTGGCACACCGGAGTTTTGCGTTGCTCACCACGGGATGCCGGCAGTTGTCCGGCGCCGCGTACAACACGGAGACCGCTCATGAAACGTCTGCGCTGGATCGGCCTCGCCCTGCTGCTGGTTGCACCGTTATGGGCGCAGGCGTCGGACGGGTTTGTCACCGCCAACGTCAACCTGCGTGCGGGGCCGGATGTCGACTACCCGTGGATCGCCACGATCCCCGCGGGTAGCCGCGTAACCATCCAGGGATGCACGGCGGGCTGGGGCTGGTGCGACGTCATTGCGTTCGGCAATCGCGGCTGGATGCTCGGCGATTACCTGCGCTACGACTACGGCAACCGACGCGTGCTGCTGCCCGAGTACGGCGCCCGCGTCGGCATTCCCATCGTCACGTTCGTGATCGGCAATTATTGGGGCAATTACTACCGCGAGCGGCCGTTCTACCGGCATCGCAGCTACTGGTACCAACGGCCAATCCGGCACCGGCCGCCGCCGCGTCGCATCCACCACCTACCGGCCAGGCCGCGTCCGCCGCACTACAACCGGCCGCGACACTGGCAGTCGCCGCCGGCGCATCGCCACTCGCCACCGCGGCGATCGGACGGGCCCAGGCAACATCGTGAGCGCCATGACCGTGGCCACTCCTTCACATCGACGCCGCCGCAACGCTCGTCGAGCTTCCGACTGTCCACGACGGTACGTCCAGCGCAGAACATCAATCGCGCGTCCACGCCGGTACGGGCTGACCGCCAGCCACGCCGCATCCCGTCCACCCACACCGGCCACACCCGTGGCGACACGTCGTCGGCGCATGGCAAGCGGGAACGTCGCAATCGCGACTGAGGCGATGACCGGCCACGCATGCGGCAGCCGGGACGGCGCGCGCAGACGTCCGGTTCACGTTCAAGCCGCGTGACCCGGTCATACTGTGGCGTGAGCAAATCCCCCGACAGCTACGCAGAAAGTGTGGATCCCACCGTGCATTGCACGTCGTGCGAAGCCGTGTGTTGCCGGCTGACCGTCGTGCTGATGCCCGACGACCATGTCCCCGACTGGCTGATCGAGCACGACGACCACGGCATGGAGATACTTGCCAAGGGCGAGGAGGGCTGGTGTGCCGCCCTCGATCCGCTGACCATGCGCTGCACCATCTATGCCGATCGTCCCGGGATCTGCCGCAAATACGCCATGGGCAGTCCCAGCTGCCGCGAGGAAAGGCGCAAGTGGTATGGAAACGCGCTGCCCACACCGGTCGTGCTGAGTTAGCGCGGGCGCCCATCGCGAAATCGACGATCCGGTGTCAGCGCGCGACCGTGCTGGCGCGCACCAGATACTGCACGCTGAACATCTTCCTCGCGTCCATCCACACCTGTTCGACGGCCAGCCCGGCGCGAGCAGCCATGGCCGCGAAATCCTCGACCGAATACTTGCAGCTGTATTCGACCTGGATCGCCTCGTCCTCGCGAAACGCCACGTTGGCCCGCCCCACCTTCACCTGCTGCGCGCAGCGGCTCACGATATGCGTCTCGATGCGCCCGGCCATCGGGTTGTAGTGCGCGCGATGGGCAAACTGCGAAAGCACGAAATCACTGCCGATCTCGCGGTTGAGCCGCGCCAGCATGTTCAGGGTGAAAGCGGCAGTGACCCCGGCGCGGTCGTTGTAGGCCGCCTCGATCACCGCCGGGTCCTTTTTCAGATCCACGCCGATCAAGATGCCGCCGGCGTCACCCATCTCGTTGCGGATCTTGCGCAGCAACGCCACCGCGTCGCGGTTCTCGAAATTGCCGATGGTGGAGCCGGGGAAATAGACCACCGTGCGGCGCGGTGCCCGCGGCGGAATCGGCAGGCGCAGCGCCTTGCTGAAATCCGCACACAACGGCTGCACCGGCAACGACGGAAACTCCCCGGCCATACGCTCCACGCTCTGGCGCAGCGGCTCCGGCGAAATCTCCACCGGCACGTAAGCCACCGGGTCATGCATGTGGCGCAGCAGCTGGCTGGTCTTGCGTGCGTTGCCGCTGCCGTATTCCACCAGTCGCACGTCGCTGCCGAGGCAGTCGGCGATACTGGCCGCGTGCTCGTCCATCAGCGCGATCTCGCGCCGGGTGAGGTAATACTCGGGCTGCTCGCAAATCTGTTCGAACAAGGCGGAGCCACGCTCGTCGTAAAACAGCCACGACGGAAGGCGCTTGGGTTTCAGGCCCAGGCCACGTTGTGCAATCTCCAGCAGACCATTCATCGGTGGCTGGCGATCGTCGTCCTCGATGCCGCAAGGTTGCATGGTGTTCATCGATCCTGTCCCAGTCGTAGCCCGGAAAACTGCCAGCGGGCATGAGGCGGAAAAAAGTTGCGGTAGCTGGCGCGCAGGTGATCGCGCGGGGTCGCGCAGGACCCGCCGCGCAACACCCACTGACCGCACATGAATTTGCCGTTGTACTCGCCCAGCGAACCGGGCAAGGGGCGAAAGCCCGGATAGCTGATGTACGGCGACGCGGTCCATTCCCACACGTCGCCATACAGCTGAAGCATGTCGTCGCCGCCCGCCGCCGACGCCGGCTGCAGACGCCCGGTGTCCTGCAGGTTGCCGGCAACGGCAACCTGCGCGGCGGCCGATTCCCACTCGGCCTCGGTCGGCAAGCGGGCGCCGGCCCAGCGCGCGAACGCGTCCGCTTCGTAATAGCTCAAGTGACACACCGGCGCGTGCGGCACCAGCGCCTGCATGCCGGCCAGGGTGAACTCGTTCGCCAGATCGTCATCCCAATACAGCGGGTGGCCCCAGCCCTCGCGCTGCACGGTGGCCCAGCCGTCGGAAAGCCACAGCCCCGGTTCGCGGTACCCGCCCTCGCGCACGAACGCCAGGTACTCGGTATTGGTTACCAGCCGGTTGGCCAGCGCGTGTGGGTGCAACAATTCGCGATGGCGCGGCGTTTCGTTGTCGAACGCGAAACCTTTCCCGTCGTTGCCGATCTCGACGATGCCCTCGCGACCGGGGATGAAACGCAGGGGCACCGGGGCATGGGCCTCGGTCGCGGGGACGGCGTGATAAGCGGGCCGCAGGGGATTGCACCAGAACGCGTGCTTGATGTCGGTCAGCAGCAACTCCTGGTGTTGTTGTTCGTGCTGCAGGCCCAGCTCCACCAGCGTGGTCAGCTCGGCATCCGGCTCGTTTGCGAGCAGTTGGCACACCGCATCGTCGACGTAGCGCCGATAGGCGAGCACCTCGTCCAGCGACGGGCGCGACAACAACCCGCGCTGCGGCCGCGCGTGCATGGGGCCAATCGATTGGTAGTAGGAGTTGAACAGATAGAGCCATGCTTCGTCGCGTGGTCGCCAAGCCGGATCGCGGGCCAGCACGAATTGCTCGAAGAACCAGCTGGTGTGCGCCAGGTGCCATTTGCCGGGACTGGCATCGGGCATCGACTGTATCTGCAGGTCTTCGGCGGAAAGTCCGGCGCATAGATCGAGGGTGCGCCGACGCACGCCGCTGAAGCGCGCGGCCATGCTGACCGGTTCAACCGGCAATACCGCCACCGTCACCGCTGTCCGTCCTGGGAAATGGCCATTGCCGCAGGACGAAAGCCTGACGGCACGGCAAAGAAGGGTGGTCGATCCATGCGGTGAAGAATGCCGTCCCACGCGTTCACTTTTTGTGACATGGGACCACCAGCGGCGCTCCGGCTTTACGCATGGCGCCCTTGCGCCGTCGCGGCACAGCGCGCACGAAGAAACCCGAAAAAAGAAAAAGCCCGGACTGGCCGGGCTCGTTCCTCGCGATCAAGGCTCAGTCGACGATGCGGTTCAGTCGCCGTCGTAGCCGTCGTCGCGGATGTAGCGCGTATTGGTCGAATCGGTGTAGACCGTACGGGTCTCGACCACGCGACGGGTGAGCACTGGCGCGCTTTCGTAGACCACGGTACGTGGCTGTGTGTACACCACGGTCGGGCCGTAATACGTCGGCCGCATGGCGTCGCTGATCAGACCAGCCACCGCGCCGGTGACGATGGCACCGGCAATCCAGCGACCACCGCTCCAATGACCGCCGTGGTAGCCATGCCCGTAGCCGTGTCCGCCACGGTAATAGTGCCCGCTGTAATGGCCGCCGTGGTAGCCATGGTAGCCACCGTAGTGACCTCCATGTCCGCGCGCCGAAGCACCCAGCGGCATCGCCACGGCAGCCATCACTGCCAGGCTGAGGGCCGCGAATTTGCCTGTAACGAAACGCTTGGTCATGAGGTTTTCTCCGTAGTACGCCGCCATGCTCATCCGCGCACGCTTAATATGGACTGAAAGGTTCACTTTTTGATGCGCGCCGTGTCCCAGGGGTTGATACCGGGATCGGGCTTGCGCCGCCGCAGCAGCCAGCAACCATGGATATCGGCCCGGCGGGCGAAGTCGAACGGGATGCTGGGAGCGGTCCAGTCCTCGATCTCGAAGTGCGCCTCCAGCGCCTCCCGGTCCAGCTTGAAGCGACGGAAATTGTTGGAGAACACGATCAGGCCGTCGCGGGTCAACCGCTCGTTGCAGGCTTCGAGCAGCTTCACATGGTCGCGCTGCACGTCGAAATCCTCGGCGCGCTTGGAGTTGGAGAAGGTGGGCGGGTCAACGAAGATCAGCCCGTAATGGCCGCGGTCGCGCTGCAGGAAATCCAGCGCGTCGAACTGCATCAGCCGGTGGCTGGCACCGCTGAAACCGTTCAGCGCCAGATTGCGCGACGCCCACTCCAGGTAGGTCGCCGACAAGTCCACGCTGGTGGTTTCCAGCGCACCGCCCGCCGCCGCGTGCACGCTGGCGGTAGCGGTATAGGCAAACAGGTTGAGGAAGCACTTGCCGTCGGCCAGTTCGCGCACCTTCGCCCGCACCAGTCGATGGTCGAGGAACAGGCCGGTATCGAGGTAATCGGTAAGGTTGACCAGGAACTTCAGCCCATCCTCCTTCACCTCGATGAACTCGTTGCGCTGGTCGAGCTGGCCGTATTTGGAGCCGCCCTTGCCACGCTCGCGGGTCTTGATCGCGATGCGTTCGCGCGGCACGCCCAGCACCTCGCCGGCCACGCGGGCGATCTCGCGCAAACGCAGGCGCGCCACATCGGGCGGCACGTCGGCAGGCGCGCGGTACTCCTGGATGTGCAGGTGATCGTCGCCGCTGGTGTCGCCGTAGACGTCGATCGCGGCGGCGTATTCGGGCAGGTCCTGGTCGTAGGCGCGCCAGCAATGGATGCCTTCGCGATTCAGCCGCTTGCGCAGGTGCTTGACGTTTTTCTCCAGCCGGTTCTTCAGCATCTGCGCGCCGGCCGACAACGGCTTGGGATCGCGCGGCGCGGCATCACGGGGCTTGAGGTCGAACGTCAGCAACACCGTTTCCAGCGCGCCGTTGTAAAGCACATAGCGCTTGTCTGCATGCAGCTGCATCGCCCGGCCAAGCTCCACGTCGCCGGCCAGCACGGCGCCGCGCCAGCCGTTGAAATGGGCACGCAGCGTTTCGCCCAGGGCGCGGTACAGCTTCGGCATCTCGATGCGATCGCCAAGCCGTTCGCCATACGGCGGGTTGGTGATCACCAGGCCCGACGTGAGGCCCGCGGGCGGCCTGGCGTGGGTCACGTCAAGCCGGTCCAGGGTGAAGAACCCGGCGACGCCCGCTTCCTGCGCATTGCGTTTGGCCGTCTGGATCATGCGCGGGTCGGCGTCGCTGCCGAAGAACTCGCTGCGCAAGGCGCGCAGGCCCGTTTCAGCGCGCTGGCGCGCTTCGTCCAGCAGGCCGCGCCACAGCGCAATGTCGTGTTGTTGCCAGCCCAGGAAACCGAAATACTCGCGACGCAGGCCAGGCGCCACGTCGGCCGCCATCAAGGCGCCTTCGATCAGCAAGGTGCCCGAACCGCACATGGGGTCGAGCAGTGCGCCGCCGGCGGCATAGATTTCCGGCCAGCGCGCGCGCAACAGCATCGCGGCGGCCAGGTTTTCCTTCAGCGGCGCCTCGCCCTGCAGTTCGCGCCAACCGCGACGATGCAGCGGCGAGCCGGCCAGATCCAGCGACAACGTGGCGCGATCGCGGCGCAGCCGCACGTTGATGCGGATGTCCGGCTCGTCGGTGTCGATGCCGGGACGGTTGCCGTCGCGCTGGCGGAACTGGTCGACCACCGCATCCTTCACCCGCAAACCCACGAACTGGCTGTGGGTGAGCTTGCTCAGCGCGGTACCCGCATCCACGGCGAAGGTGCCGTGCGCGGCCAGGTGCTGGCTCCAGTCGATCTGCTGCGCACCGCGATAAAGCGCATCCTCGTCGGCCGCATCGAACTCGGCCAGCGGCAGCAGGATGCGGCTGGCCAGGCGCGACCACAGGCACGCACGGTAGGCGGTTTCCAGCGTGCCGGAAAAATGCGAACCGGCCAGCGTCTCGCGCACGTCGCTGGCGCCCAGCGCGATCAGCTCATCGCGCAGCAGGTATTCCAGCCCCTTGGGGCAGGTAGCGAAATAAGCGCTCATGCGGTGGCCGCCACGGTGTCGAGCAACAGGCGGAATTGCGCCGCGATGGCCGGCATGCTGGCGCCCAGGCGGTGGTCGTCGTCCAGCATCAGCAACGGCAGCCGGCTGGTGGCGGCAAACGCCTGCACATCGCCTGCGGGGCAGACTTCATCGCGCCAGCCATGAATCAGCATCGTGGGCACGTCGCGGCGCATATCCAGCGCGTGCGCGTAACCGGGGATCGCCGGCGGCGTGGCCAGCAGCAACAAACCGGCCACCGGCACCGCCAGCGATACCAGCGCGGAAGCGAACGCGCCCATGCTGGAACCGACCAATACGGGGGGCGCGTCCAATGCCTCGATCGCCGCCCGCAGACGGGAGATGCGTGGTGCGACCGAACCGGCGTGGCCGTGCGCGTCATCGGCGCCGTAATCGGGTCGCTGGGTATGCCAGCCCAACGATTCGGCCAGCGCGGCAAGCGCGCTGACCTTGGTGGCATCCGGGCTGGAATCGGAACCATGCGAAAGTATGACGTGGCCGCGCATGGCGGGCTCCTGAAACGCGGAATGCAAGGCGCGCATGGTAACAGGCGGCGTTTGCGGCCGACCGCATGCGAAACTGCCGCCATGAACCTGAGTATCCACGAGCAGCCGCTGCCTTACATCGACCTGCTGCCCGCGCGGGCCGCCGACGCGATCGATCTGGTGGTGATCCACTGCACCGAACTGCCCGACCTTGCGATGGCCCGCGAGTACGGCGAGCGCGTGCTGCACGCCAGCGGCACGGGCAACAGCGGCCATTACTACATCGACCGCGACGGCGCGATCTACCGCTATGTGCCGGGTGATCGCGTGGCCCACCATGTGCGCGGCCACAACGAGCATTCGATCGGCATCGAGCTGGTCAACCGGGGGCGCTATCCCGACTGGTGGGATTCGCGGCGGCAGGCCATGACCGAGCCCTACCCCACCGTTCAGCTCGACGCCTTGCGCGCACTGCTGGCGCAGTTGCGTGCGGCGTTCCCCAACATCAAGCGGATCGCCGGCCACGAGGATCTGGATACGGCGATGATGCCCGCGACCGACGATCCCGCGCTGGAAATCCACCGCAAGCTCGATCCGGGGCCGATGTTCCCGTGGGACGTGGTGCTGCGGGATGGCGCGCTGGAGCGGTGGCACGGTTGATCCGCCGTCCCAGGCCTCTCCGCGCCGCCGCCGAAACCCCTTTCCGTATAATCGGCGGTTTCGCCGCGCAACAGGTCTCCCCCGATGGCCCCGAACCACGTCACCGAACTGGTTGAATTGCTGCAACTGGAGCGGTTGGAGGACAACCTGTTCCGCGGCCAGAGTCGCGACATCGGCACCCGCTTCGTTTTCGGCGGGCAGGTGCTGGGCCAGGCGCTGGCGGCGGCGCAGCAGACGGTGGACGTGGCGCGCGAGGCGCACTCGCTGCATGCGTATTTCCTGCGCGCCGGCGACATCGAGGCGCCCATCGTCTACAACGTGGAGCGCACCCGCGACGGCGGCACGTTCTCGTCGCGGCGGGTGGTCGCGATCCAGCACGGCCAGCCGATCCTGAACGGGTCGATCTCGTTCCAGTTGCCCGAACGCGGCGTGGAGCACCAAACCACGATGCCCGAAGTGCCCGCGCCCGAGGACGTGGAGCCGCTGCATCCGCTGCCGCCCGATGAGCTGGAACGCCTGCCGGTAAAGCTGCAGCGCTGGCTGGGCATCGATGGCCCGTTCGAGTTTCGCCAGGTGTGGCCGCGCGACGAGCGCCACCCGGCCAAGCGGCCGCCGATCCAGCACATCTGGTTCAAGCTCACCTCGCCGATCGACGACGCGGCCATCCTGCATCGTGCGCTGCTGGCGTACGCCTCGGATTTCCATCTGATCGGCACCGCCACGCTGCCGCACGGCATTTCCTACCTCACCCACAACGTGCAGATGGCCAGCCTCGACCATGCGCTGTGGTTCCATCGCCCGTTCCGCGTCGACGAATGGCTGCTCTACTCGTTCGACAGCCCCACCGCCCAGGGCGGGCGCGGGCTGGCGCGCGGGCAGATCTTCAGCCGCGATGGCACCCTGGTGGCGTCGACCGCGCAGGAAGGCCTGATCCGGCTCCGGGCGGAGTAAACGCCCCCGGCATGTTGTCGCGCGGGTTGTTTTCAGCGGCCTGCTAGACTGCCCGGATGCGCCTGATCTATACCTCTCCCCGTGCCGAAAACATCGATCGCGTGGTCGCCTTGCTGGCCGAGAACGACATCGAAAGCTCGGTTACCAACCGCTCCAGGTACAACCGGCCCAGCTACGATCGCTTCAGCTATTCGCAGCAGTTCGACGACCGTGACCGCTGGCCGCAAGTGTGGGTTACCCGCGCCGACGACTACACCCGCGCCCGCGTGCTGCTGCGCGACCTGGGCATCGAGCCGGTGATCCGCCACGGCGAGGAGCTGGCCCAGGCACGCAACCCCTCGCCCACCACGAAGCGCAAGAACGCCGTGGCGCGGGCGCGCCGGATCGCACTGGCCGTGCTGCTGGCGGCGTTCGCGATGGTAATGCTGCGCTACATGCACGTGATCTGAGTTCCGCCTCTTGTGCGGGAGCGGCTTCAGCCGCGATGCTTTTGGCTTGTCGCGGCTGCTCCTGCACATGCCGCGCGGAGAGAGGCATAGAATCAGCCGATGCGCTCCGAACAAGTCCGCCTGTTCCAGACCCTGCCGCACCCCTGCGGGTATTTCGCGGAGCGCAGCGCGCAGAACCTGGTGATCGACCCGGCCGCGCCGCAGCTCGATGCCTTGTACGGCCCGGCACTGGAACGCGGTTTTCGCCGCGCCGGCGGGCATCTGTATTTTCCCCACTGCCCGCAATGCAACGCCTGCACGCCGTGTCGCGTCGATGCGGAAAACTTCCGCCCGGACCGCTCGCAGCGGCGTTGCCTGAAGCGTAATGCCGACCTCACCGTGATCGAGGCGATGGCCGGCTACACCGACGAGCGCCACGCGCTGTACGCAACCTACCTGAAAAGCCGTCACCCCGATGGCGGCATGGACGATGCCGACCCCACCGATTTCAGCCGCTTCCTGACCGCACCGTGGAGCCCCACCCTGTTCCTGGAGCTGCGCCTCGGCCCGCGCCTGCTGGGCGTGGCCGTCACCGACGTGTGCTTGGGCGGACTGTCTGCGGTCTACACGTTCTTCGACCCAGCCGAGCAGGCGCGCAGCCTGGGCACCTTCGCCATCCTGCAGCAGGTGGAACTGGCCCGGCGTCGCGCCGTGCCCTGGCTGTACCTGGGCTTCTGGATCGAAGGTCATCCGAAGATGGACTACAAGCGCCGCTTCCGTCCGCTGCAGGTGCGCCACGCCGATGGCTGGTCGACACTGCCGTAGGAACGCACCGAAGTACGCGAGCTCTTGCTTTAGCGAATCCCGAATCCCACGAAAAGCGTCGCGCACTTCGGTGCGCTCCTACACGGCGGTTTCGTTTGCCTTCGGATACGGGAACAGCTTTTCCAGCGGGATCGACAAGCCGTCGTCACCCACCACGCGGCAATGGCCGCGGTTGAGCTGGCGCGGTTCGGCCACGCCGCAGCTGTGCGCGATGATGCCCACTTCGTGCATCACGTTGCGGGCGTAGTGGAAGACGCGCTCGCTCTTGTCCGCCACCACCAGGCCGCGCTGCAGCTTCGGGTTTTGCGTGGTGATGCCCGTGGGGCAGGTATTGCGGTTGCACTGCAGCGACTGGATGCAGCCCAGCGCCAGCATGAAGCCGCGGGCGGAATTGACGAAATCCGCACCTACCGACAGCGCCCACGCCACGTCGTAAGCGGTGACGCATTTGCCCGAGCAGACCACCTTGATGCGCTGGCGCAGCCCTTTGACGATCAGCATGTCCAGCAACGCCGGCAGTGCCTCGTGCAACGGCAACCCCACGCCTTCCATCAGCGTCTGCGGTGCCGCGCCGGTACCGCCTTCGGAGCCGTCGACGATGATGAAGTCCGGCGCGCTGCGGATACCGCGGCGGGCGATTTCGTCGCACATCTCGCCGATCCAGTCGGCGCCACCCAACACGGCCTTGAAGCCCACTGGCTTACCGGTGAGTTCGCGGATATGGACGATCGCATCGAGCAGCTCATGCACGTTGCCGATATCCAGATGACGGTTCGGGCTTTGCGAATCCTCGCCCATCGGAATGCCGCGGATGGCCGCGATCTCGGCGGTGACCTTCGCCCCCGGCAACAGGCCGCCCATGCCCGGCTTCGCGCCCTGCCCCAGCTTGATGCTGACCATCTTCACCTGTTCATGGGCGCAGACCGCCAGCAGCTTGTCGTCGTCCAGCTTGCCCTCGGGCGTGCGCACACCGTACTTGGCGGTACCGATCTCGAAGATGATGTCGCAGCCACCTTCCAGGTGGTACGGCGCCAGCCCGCCCTCGCCCGTATCCATCCAGATGCCCGCCTTGGCCGCGCCGCGTGACAGCGCGCGCACGGCCGGCGCGGACAGCGCGCCGAAGCTCATCGCCGAGATGTTGAAGAAGGCCGCGTGGCTGTAGGGCTGGCGCGCATACGGGCCGATGGTGACCGGCACCGGTTCGACGTGGTCCTCGCCCAGATTCGGGAACGGCGCGTTGACGAAAAACGGTACGCCTTCGCCGCGCAAGTCGCGGCTGGAGCCGAACGCGCCGGTGTTGTCCACGTTCTTGGCCGCGCGGTACACCCAGGTGCGTTGCGCGCGGTTGAACGGCATCTCCTCGCGGTCGCTGGAATAAAGGTATTGGCGAAAGAACTCGCCCAGGTGCAGGAACCAGTAACGGAAGTGGCCGATCACCGGGAAATTGCGCAGCACCGCATTGCCGGTCTGGTTGCGATCCACCAACCAGGTCACCAGCAGCACCACCACGAACAACGCCAGCAGCAACAGGAACAGTGCGGCAAAGGTCTCGACCAGAACGATCAGCCAATGCGCGAAACCGGTGGATGGCATGTCTTGCTCCCGTGCAGGTGAATCGGATGTGGCGGCCTACAGCTCGACGCGCAAACACGCCGCGGCGCGCACGGCCTTGGCGACCGCCGCCTCCAGTGTATCGGCTCGGGCCAGGGTGACCGCCATGCGGCGGCGCCCGCTGACGGCTGGCTTGCCGAACAGGCGCAGTTGCGTATCCGGTTCGGCCAGCGCCTCGGCCACGCCGTGGTAACGCGGCCCGGCACCATCGCCCTCCACCAGCACCGCGCACGACGCTGACGGGCCGAACTGGTGGATCACCGGGATCGGCAGGCCCAGGATCGCCCGCGCATGCAGCGCGAACTCGGAGAACTCCTGCGAGATCATCGTGACCAGGCCGGTATCGTGCGGCCGCGGGCTCACCTCCGAGAAGATCACCGTGTCGCCCTTGACGAAAAACTCCACGCCGAACACACCCCAGCCACCCAGCGCGCCGGTGATCGCCGCCGCCTGCCGCTGCGCCTCGGCATGGGCGGCCGGGCTCATGGGTTGCGGCTGCCACGATTCGCGGTAATCGCCCTGCTCCTGCCGATGGCCGATCGGCGCGCAGAAGCTCACGCCGTTTACATGCCGCACCGTCAACATGGTGATCTCGTAGTCGAAATCGACGAAACCCTCCACGATCACCCGGCCCTTGCCCGCGCGGCCGCCCGATTGCGCGTACGCCCAGGCTTGCGGCAATTCGCTGGCGTCGCGCACCACGCTCTGGCCCTTGCCCGACGAGCTCATCACCGGTTTGATCACGAACGGGTAGCCGATGGTGGCAGCCGCCTCGCGGTACTCGGCCTCGTCATTGCAGAAGCGGTACGGCGAGGTGGGCAGCTTCAGTTCCTCGGCGGCCAGCCTGCGAATGCCTTCGCGATCCATCGTGAGCCACGCGGCGCGGGCAGTGGGGATCACCCGCTGGCCTTCCTTCTCCAGCTCGATCAGGGTCGGGGTGTGGATCGCCTCGATCTCGGGCACCACCAGGTCGGGTTTTTCCAGCTCGATCACGGCCCGCAGCGCCGCGCCATCGAGCATGTCGATCACGTGGCTGCGATGGGCCACCTGCATGGCCGGCGCGTCGGCGTAGCGATCCACCGCGATCACCTCCACCGCATAGCGCTGCAGCTCGATCGCCACTTCCTTGCCCAGCTCACCCGCGCCCAGCAGAAGGACACGCAAGGCGTGGCTGGAGTGCGGCGTACCGAATGGTTTCATGGGGTGTTCCAGGGTGGCAAACCGGCATTGTATGCGGCCACGTGCGTGTGGACAGCGGCCGGGAATGGGGAATGGGGAATGGGGAATGGGGAATGGGGAATGGGAAAAGCAAAAGACAAAGGCAAAAGCCTCGTCGCCGCGGCAGCTTTCGAACCGGCGAAAGAGCGCTCTTCCGATTCCCTATTCCCTATTCCCCATTCCCGGCGGCGCCATTGGCGGCACCCAGGCGGCGCAGCGGGCGGCCGTCGTTGGCGTCGTAGACCACCAGTTCGCCGGAAGCCTGCTCAACGACCAGCAACCAGTCGTGATCCGCATCGCGCCAATGCACCAGCGGCGCTATCGGCGTTGCCGACGTGTTGTCACTGCCGGGGACAGCCGACCACAGAAGTTGCCACACCCCTGTCGCCAGCAACGCAAAACCGAGCCACCGTAAGCGCCGCCCGAATCGTGACGGGCTGATCGTGTGCGCGTGCCGAAGGGCGGTCTGCATGTCCATGCCGGCAGCGTCGCATCGCCGGATGACAGCACGGTGTCACCCGCGAGAACTATGGATTACCGCGGCGCAGCGAGAGCCCCAACGCGATCCAGCCCGCGATGAACGCCAGCCCGCCCAGCGGCGTCACGATACCGACCCAGCGCGGCGCACCCAGCGCCAGCGCGTAAAGGCTGCCGCTGAACAAAACGATGCCCAGCGCGAACGCGCCCACCGCGAAACGACCGTTGCGATCGCCACCGAGCCCCACCGCCAGCACCAGCGCCAGCGCGTGCCAGACGTGGTAATCGACCGCGGTGCGCCACAGCTCGCGATGCGGCGGGTCGAGCACCTGGCGCAAGGCATGCGCACCAAACGCACCCAACATCACCGCGCTGGCGCCGGCCAGGCCAACCAACAATGCGAGCAAGGTACGGACAGGTTGTCGCGGCATGGGGAAATTTCCGGGTTCGCGGAGCCGGCGCAGGGGCCGGTGTCGTATGCTGGAAGGGATCAGAACCCCGGATTTTCGCATGAAGCCCCGCTACCTGCTGTGCCTTCCCCTGCTGTTGCTGCTTGCCATGGGCGCCTTGCTCGGCGGCTGCCGCAGCGAACCGCTGCCGTTCCGCCTGACCAATATCAGCGGCCACATGCCGGACCTGGACTTCAAGCTCACCGACGACAACGGCAAGGCGGTGACCGGCGCGGATTATCGCGGCAAGGTGGTGCTGCTGTACTTCGGCTACACCCATTGCCCGGACGTCTGCCCGCTGACCCTGGCCCAGCTCCACGTGGTGATGCAGCGGCTGGGACCGTTGGCGGACGATGCGCGCATCCTGTTCGTCAGCGTGGACCCGGCGCGGGACACGCCCGCCATCATGCACGCCTACGTCAACGCGTTCGACAAACGCGCGGTGGGGCTGGTGGGCAGTGCGCGCGCCGTCGAGGCCTTGAGCAAGCGCTACCGCTCCGCCTTCACCCGCGAGCCCGGCGATGCCGATGGCAACTACGAGGTGAGCCACAGCTCGGCCATCTACATCTTCGATCGCGAGGGCAAGGCGCGCCTGCTGGCCACACCATCCGCCTCGCGGGACGACCTCGTCCACGACCTGCACCTGTTGCTCGACACCGGAGCCACGCCATGAAGCCATCCCGACTGCCTTTCCTTCTTGCTGGCCTGTTGCTGGCCGGCGGCGTGCAGGCCACGGCGGTCGAACACGTCCACGCCAGCGATGCGTGGATCCGCGTGCTGCCCGGCGCGCTCCCTGCCGGCGCCTACGTGACCCTGCACAATGACAGTGCAGAACCCGTGGCGCTGACCGGTGCCACCAGCACGGCGTACGCCGAGGTGATGCTGCATCACAGCTCGACCGCGGGCGGGATGAGCCGCATGAGCATGGTCGACACGCTGACCGTGCCGGCGCACGGTGAAGCGGTGCTGGCCCCGGCCGGCTATCACCTGATGCTGATGAACGCGAAAACGCCGGTGAAACCCGGCGATACCGTCCAGCTCACGCTGAAGTTCAGCGACGGCAGCACCCTGGCCACCGATTTCACGGCGCGCCCGGCCAATGCCATCGATGCAGGCGAGCCCCACGCGGCGCACTGACCACCGTACGACCGTTACGTCGAACGACTCACCTCGGCCCGGCGCGGTTGCGGCCTTCGCGGCAGCCGGCCATTGCGTGACAGCCGCAGCCACTGACGCAGCGCCATCATCGCGCCGATCGATTCCAGCAGGGCCGACGGCACCCAGATGATCACGCCGCCGATCAGCTGGCCGGTGAGCACGTTGAAGGTGAAGGCGCGGCCGCAGATCTCGAAGATCGGGTACAGGTCGGTGTGCGAGAACGTGATGATGGCGCCGGCGATGATCTGCGGCGTCATGGTGATCCCCGGCGACAGCACCCGCAGCCCTGCGGTCATCCGCCCCGGCGGGTGCGGCCGGTGATCGAGCACCAGCGACCAGTAGGCGAAACCGCTGATCAACATGCTCCAGTTCATGAAGCGGTAGATGCGCCAGTCCAGCATCGCCAGCGTCTGCATCGAGGGGATCAGCCACACCAGGATGAAGGCGATGAACAACACCGTCGCCACCGTGGGGTTCAGCAGCACGCCGGTCACCACGCGCCACGGCCACGAACGGCGCAACGGTAGCCACAGGCGAATGCGCCAGGAAAACGGCATGCCGGCGCGCAGCGCCGTACCGGGGAACGCGGTGACGATCAGCAGCGGCGCCAGATGATGCAGCAGCAATTGCTGGATGCGATGCACGAAAAACTCGTGCTCGGCGAAGTAATCAAGATAGGTGTGCAGCGACAGGTAGATGATCGCCATGCCGGTCCAGAACGCCAGCTTGCGGCTGAAACTCACCGACATCCGGCGGCTGCCACGCCAGTACAGCACGCAGGTCAGCACGAAAGTCGCCAGGAAGATCCAGGAGAACTCCCACGGCACGATCCATTTCAACAACGTTGCAATCAACTCAGGCCACCACGACGAATCCGCGCACCGGCGAGCGCGATCCCGCCAGCATAGTCGGGCGCGGCGCCGGAATCCTCCCCGCGGCGCCCGCCACGTTGCGGCAGATTGCCGCCCTCACGAGCGCCGGCGCCGACTGTGCCGTGCGCGCCGCCAGCCGTACAGCAGGCCGATCAGGATCACCAGCGCCGGCACCAGCACGATATTGATGAACTTCAGGCGCAGGCCCAAGGCATCGATTTCGGCATTGAGCTGATGCTGGACGTTGCGCAGTTCGGTGTGGATCGCCATCTGGCGCTGGCGGAATTGTTCGATCTCGCGCCGCTGCTCGACGGTCACCGTATCGCCGCTGCCGCCCTTGGCCGGCTGCAGCTCCTCCAGCCGGCGGCGGGTATCGGCCAACTCGCGCTCCAGCTCCTGCTTCTTCTGCAGGAATTTCTGGTTGGCCGCGTTGCGCAACGCCTCGACGCGGGTGAAGGGGCGTTGCGACGTGGCGCGGCCGCGGATCGAAAGCAGCGCCGACGAACCGCTGAGGTTGTCCACCATGTTCGCGATGAAATCACCGTTGTTGGCGAACGCGCTCAGCATCGGCTGGCCGAGAATGGTCTGTGTCTCCACCCACAGCCGGTCGCTGAGCAGGTCCGTATCGGCCACCAGCACCACTTCGGCGTTGCTGCGTGAACTGGCCAGATGGCCGGGCTCGCCGGCGCGTTCGGGAAAGGCACTCTGGAACGGCCCCTGCAGCCGCGCCGCTAGCACGTAGTGGATGTTGTCGGGTCGGTAATCCTGCAGCAGCGAGGCCGGGTCGGCGGTGGCCTGTATGGTGCGCTGGGTGGAAACCGCCTCGGCGTCGCCGGTGCTCTGCAACAACGGAATCAGCCGCGTGCCGGCATCGGGCGCAAGGTCGAAGTAACCAGCGGTGGACAGGTTCACCCGCTGCAGGCTGGCGGTGATCACGTCGTTGCGATTGAGCTCCTGCGCGCCCAAGCCCAGCATCGCCGGATGGTTGAGGCTGCTTCCTGCCAGCTCGATCTGCAACGCACGCGAACGGTCGAGCACAACCTGGCGCGGGTCATACACCACCCCCCACGCCGCGAACATCCGCGGCAGGTCGGAGCTGTGTTCCGGCAACGCCGCGCCGACGTCGTACGGCGAGCTCTGCAGCTGCTCGGCATCGGGGTCCACAAACACCGCCAGGTGGCCGCCGCCGAGCAGGTACTGGTCGATGGCGTACAAGGCATCGCTCGACAAATGCGTCGGCTGGATCAACCAAAGCATCTTCAGGTTCGGGTCCACCCGCTTCAATTGCGCGGGGTCCAGCATGCGC
Source organism: Rhodanobacter ginsenosidimutans (assembly GCF_042655685.1). NCBI lineage: Bacteria > Pseudomonadati > Pseudomonadota > Gammaproteobacteria > Lysobacterales > Rhodanobacteraceae > Rhodanobacter > Rhodanobacter ginsenosidimutans. Next base: position 245,135 of record NZ_JBHSMM010000002.1, read on the forward strand.
AGGTCGAACAACTGGCTCAGCTGCTGCACCGCCGCCCAGGGTTGCTGGCCCAGGACGGGTTTGCCCTCCACCGGCAACGAGCTGATCACGCCGATCGGCGGCTTGCGCGTCTGATCCAGCTCGTACAGCAGCTTGGCGATGTCGTATTCCAGGAACGCTTCGCGCGCCGGGTCGAAGAACGCGATGCTCAGCGCCTTCTCCGGCACCTGGTTGACCACCTCGTTGTCACCGTCGCCGGCCAGCCGGTTGCCGGCCAACCCGAAGAACACCCGCTCGCCGTTGCTGCCGCCGCTGGCCGCCGTCAACCCGCTGCCTTCGGCATTGGCCTCGTCATCGGAATACGGCACGGGGTCGATGATCTGCAAGCGGATGCGGCCATGCGCACGCGCCACCATTTCCTGCAGCATCTCGCGCACGCGCTGCTCGTAGCTGCGCAGTTGCGGCAGGTCGCGCGTGGCGTGCTCGGAAAAATACAGGGTGAGTTTCAACGGCTGCCGCAGTCCATCGACGATGTGCAACGTGCCGGGCGAAAGCGTGTAGAGATGGTCGGATGTGAGATCGATGCGCACCGCATGCATCCAGCGGCTGGTGGTGACGATCAACGGCACGAACACCAGCACCAGCAAAACCAGCGCGGCGTACAACAACGAGCTGCGCGTCAACTGGCGCGGCCGGGTCAGGAAGGCGGGAAGGTGCAGGCGCGGCATCGTTCAGCGCGTCCTTTTCAGGTCGAGCAGCAACACGCCGGCGGCGAGCCAGCCCACGATGCTGAGCAGGAAATACAGCAGGTCGCGCAGGTCGAGCACGCCGCGGGCGATCGAACCGAAGTGGCGCAGCATGCTCAGGTGCGCCACCGCGTTGATCAAACGACGCGGCAAGGTGCCCTGGAAAAACTCCAGCACCTGCGGCTGGCCGACCAGGATCAACAGCACGCAAACGAGCGCCGTGAGGATGAATGCGATCACCTGGCTGCGCGTCAACGCGGACAGGCAGGCGCCGATCGCCACGAACGTGCCGGCCATGAACCAGCTGCCGAGATAACCGGCCAGGATCACGCCGTTGTCGGGCGAGCCGAGGTAGTTGACCGTGATCCAGATCGGAAACGTCAGCCCCAGCGCCAGCCCGATGAACAGCCACGCGGCGAGGAACTTGCCCAGCAGCGCCTGCCACAACGTCACCGGCAGCGTCAGCAGCAGTTCCAGCGTGCCGCCCTTGGCTTCCTCGGCCCACATGCGCATGGTGATCGCGGGCACCAGGATCAGGTACAGCCACGGATGCATCACGAAAAACGGCTGCAGGTCGGCCTGCCCGCGTGCATAGAAATCGCCGGCATAGAACGTGAGGATGCCGGCAAGCACCAGGAAGATGACCAGGAACACATACGCCACCGGCGTCACGAAATAGCTGCGCAACTCGCGGCGCATCACCGCATTGATCGGGCTCATGCGACGTCCGCCGTGCCGGTGGTGATCTGCCGGAAAACCTCGTCCAGCCGCCCACGTTCGAGCTGGATCTCCGACACTTCCAGCCCCTGCTCGCGCAACAGCGTCTGCACCGGCTCCAGGATGCGTATGCCGGGCTTGGGGAACACGGTGATGCGGCCGTCCAGCGGGTCGACCTCGATCGCGGCGACCTGCGGCAACCGCCCCAGCATCTCCTGCGACACGCCGCTGCCCGGCGCGCTGAACGATACCGCGCCGTGGTAGCGCGACCGCGCCTCCAGTTCCGCCGGCGTGGCATCGGCCAGCAAGGTGCCCTGGGCGATGATCACCACGCGGTTGCACAATGCGTGCACTTCTTCCAGCAGGTGCGTGGAAATGAGGATGGTGCGCTCGCGCGCCATGGTGTCGATCAACTGGCGCACGGCGTGCTTCTGGTTCGGGTCCAGGCCGTCGGTGGGTTCGTCCAGCATCAGCACCGGCGGGTCGTGCAGGATGGCCTGGGCCAGGCCGACCCGCCGCCGCAAGCCCTTGGACAACGTGTCGATGCACTGCTCCATCACGTCGTCCAGTTGCAGCAGGTGCACGACCTCGTCGACGCGCCGATAACCGACTTCCGGTTTCAGTTGGCGCATGCGCACGATGAACTGCAGGAATTCGCGTACCGTCAATTCACCGTAGCTGGGTGCGCCTTCGGGCAGATAGCCCAAGGCCCGCTTCGCCTTCAACGGTTCGCGCCGGATATCGTAGCCACACACCCGCGCGGTGCCGGAGGTCGGCGCCAGGAAACCGGCGATCATCCGCATGGCGGTGGATTTGCCCGCCCCGTTCGGGCCCAGCAGCCCCAGCACCTGGCCCGGTTCGGCGCGGATGCTCAACGCATCCACCGCGGTGAGGTGGCCATAGCAACGGGTGAGCTGGTCGGTTTCTATCATGTCCGGTCGACGATCGGGAACAGTGGCTGCGCACGAAGCGCTACCGTACATCGGAACAATGTACCGCAAGCGGCGAAGTGTCCGGCGATGGCGGGGCCAGCCGCCAAAAAAGAAGGGCTCCTCCGTCAGGAAGAGCCCTTCTTTGCGTGTTGCGGTTGCTGCTTACTCGCCAGCGGGCGCTTCGCTGCTGCTGGCCGGCGCGACGCTGCTTGCGCTGGCCGGGGCTGCCGCCGAGCCGGCGCTGGCCGGAGCCTCTTCCTCAAGCGACGGCGGCTTGATGCCGGCAGCCTGCTCCGGAGTCTGGTCCGGCGCGTTGCTCAGCGGCAGGTAGATCTCGAACTGCGAGTAGGTCTCGACGTTGTCGCCGATCTTGGTCTGGATGTTGTACGGGCGGTTGACCACGTCATCGAACGCGTAGCCATGCGTCTGCGCATAGGCCTTCAGCATGTCGCGGGTCTGCGGCACGCCGGCGAAGGTACCGTTCCACACGCCCTTCAGGGCCGGGCCACCAAAGGCCAGCGTGGCGCGCACATTCCCGTCGACAACCAGGCGACCGAAGCGGTCACGGCTGTCCACGGCCAGCGGGACGCTGTCCGCATCGGCGGCGGCGCTGCTGGACTCGGCGGGTGCACCAGGGGCATTCAGTGCCGGCGGCGTGGGCGGCGTCAGCTGCTCGACCTGACCGTTGACGGTGAGGCTGCCGTTGTCGATCGGCATCGCCACGTCGAAGGTGTAGGTCTGGTCGCCGTAGTTGGTGGTGAACACGACCCGCGGGCCGGTGACGTTCACGCCCAGCTTCTTGGCGGTGGCCTGGATCTGTGCAACCGCCTTGCTGGTCGCCGCCTCGAAGCCTTCCAGGCCGTCCTTGCGGGCGATCGAGGTGGGCACCAGCAGCACCGGGGTCTGCTGCGTCTGCACGATGTACGGGATCAGGTCGGCGTAGTCGATGTTCGGCACCGTCGCCATCACGTTCTGCAGGTTGTTCAGCGTCACGTCCACGAAGGAGTCCGGATCGCCGTGGATGTACAGATTGGCGAAGCGGTTGACCAGGTTCCAGCCGTAGGCAACGTCATAGGACCAGGTCACTTCGGTCAGCTGACCGCGGCTGCCCTGGCGCTCCAGGTCCAGCGTGAAGTGCTTGTCCTGCCCGCGCCAGCTGTTGTCCAGGTTCCAGACGATGCTGGCGGTCTTGGTGGTGCTGGTGATCTGGTCGAACGACGGGGTGGCGCTGGCGATGGTCAGCTTGCCGTTGCCGACCTTCTCGTTGTCGCTGCTCCAGCTCAACTCGGCACCAGGGCCGTAGGCATTGCCCGAGAAGCTGAACTTCGTGTTGCGATCGTACGAGCGCAGCACCGAGTACTCGGGCACGCGGCGAAGATTGTCGAGCACGTCATAGACCTGCCGCATGTCCTTGCCGATTACCAGCGACCGCTCCACGTGACCGTGGCCCGGCATGACCACACCCGCCACCACGCCGACCACGGCGACGATGATCAGGGCAACAAAAAATTCAAGGACACGCATCATTCCAAGGGTCTCCGAACGTCTCTACGCAGTACCAGGATGGCAGTACCAGGATGGTCTCCCCAACCGCGTGGCGCGGTGCCTCCCATGGGTTGCTGCAGGGATGCAAAAGGGGGGTCGGCAATTGCCGAAGCTACGGATGTTACTTGCTCGCGAGCTGGAACGCTATTGCCGGGAACATCCGTATGGATGGCTACGTGAAACGGCCGCGCGGCGCCATTCCGGCAGCCGTGGCGAGCCGCGTTCCGGCTCAGACGATGCCCAGCTCCAGCGCCTTCAATACGGCACGGGTGCGGTCGCGGACGCCCAGCTTGGAGAGGATGTTGGATACGTGGTTCTTCACCGTGCCCTCGGCCACTTTCAGTGAATTGGCGATTTCCTTGTTGCTGTAGCCGCCGGAAAGCAGCCGCAGGATCTCGGTTTCGCGCTCGGTCAGCGGGTCGGGCTGCTCCAGGCTGGTGAACTGGTTCTGCATGCGCGCCACCCCGGCCATCAGGCGCTGGGTGACCATCGGCGCCACCAGCGAGCCGCCGCCGGCCACCACCCGCACCGCCTCGACCAGTTGCTCCAGCGACACATCCTTCAGCAGATAGCCGCGCGCACCGGCCTTCAGCCCCTGCAGCACCAGCTGGTCGTCGTCGAAGGTGGTAAGGATGATGGTGGGCGGTAGTTCATCGCGGGACGCCAGCGTCTGCAGCACTTCCAGCCCGCTCATGTTGGGCATGCGCAGGTCCAGCAGCACCACGTCGGGCTTGATGCGCGGAATTTCGCGTATCGCCTGGGCGCCGTCGGCGCATTCGGCCACGACGCGGATGTCAGCAGCGAGATCCAGCAGCGAACGTACGCCCTGGCGCACCAGATTCTGGTCGTCGACGAGACAAACGGAAATCATCGCGCATCCTCAAGCAGTAAGGCCCATGGGGCGGTATCGGCACGACGCATCGCCCCCGTCAGCAGTGCATTCTTGCATGTCTGCGCGGGCCACGGAAAACCCGCGGCGCTGGCCACAATCCCCATCGCCGGCATCGGCGCTCAGGGCATTCGCAGCGCCGGCGGGTCGAATCGCGTGGGCGCATGCGCCAGCGCCGGGTGCTCCCCCAGCGGCAATCGCACCGACAGCGCAAAACCCCGGCTGACGTCGGCATGCAGCGTGACGGTACCGCCAAATTCGGCCAGCCGCTCGCGCATGCCCGACAGCCCGTTGCCTGGCTTGACCTGGGCCGCGCCACGGCCGTCGTCGCGCGCCTCCAGGCCGACCTCGCTGGCTTCGGCGTAGGCGAAATCCAGCCACAGGTTGCGCGCACCGGCATGCCGGGCGGTGTTGGTGATGATCTCCTGCGCGCAACGCAACAGAACGTGTGCCCGCCGCGGATCTTCCACCGTGAAGCGTGGCGGCATCTCCACGTGGATCTTCAGCCCCGGCACACCGTCGGTCAGCGTGCGCAGCGCGCGGGTGAGGTCGATCGCATCGTCCTGGCGCAGCTCGCTCACCGCCTCGCGCACGTCGGAAAGGAGATGCCGCGCCGTGCTCTGCGCCTTGCGCACGTGGGCGCCCGCCGCCTCGTTGGTGAGGTGGCTGGCCACTTCGAGGTTGAGGCTCAGCGCGGTGAGGTGGTGGCCGATCACGTCGTGCAGATCGCGCGCAATGCGCATGCGCTCGGCGATGCGGCTGGACTCGGCCAGCAAGGCCCGCGTGGCGCGCAGTTCCGAGTTGAGGCGGCGCTGCACCTCGCGTTCCTCCGCCTGCTGGCTGGCGATCGCGGAGGTGGTGAATACCAGCACGGAAATACCCAGGTAGACACTAGCCTGCACGAAACCGATCGTGATGCTGTGGTCGTACTCCGGGAACGTGGCGAACACCGCCACCAGGCTCAGATGCTGCAGCACCAGCCACAAGCCGCCCATCCAGAATGGCAGCAGCCAGGGCAGGACCACCGACGCCACCACCATCAACATGGCCGACAGGCCGCTGTGGCTGTACCAGCCCACCGCCACCGCCGCCGCCGTCATCAGCGCCAGCCCCAGCAACTTCAGCGCGGGGTAGCGGCGCGAGCCCAGGTTGCTGGTCAGCAACCAGTACATCAGCCCGAACACCAGGTAGCACAGCGTCCACAGCAACAGCGAGAAACTCGGCCGCTGCAACTGGTTCAGGCGCTCGGCCGCCCAGGTGGTGACCAGCGGCGTCCCGGCCGACAAATAGGTAAAGAACCCCGCGTAACGGAGCAGCAGGCGGATATGGTTGAAGAATGGCCATCGCATGGCGCGCATCATTGGCCGTGCGGGCGCCCAGCGCAATCCACGATAGTCGGTAGAAGCGTGCCGGCCATCGACTTTACAAAGGTTTTACATGGGCTTTCGCCGGTGTACGGGGCATGGCCGCATGGCATAATGGCGACTTTGCGAGGCCGTGCGTTGGCCTTTCCCCGATTCCATCAAGCGGAGCAACGAATGGTTCTTGCCATCCGCGACGTGCGCGAGCACGACCTGGATGCGGTGCTGGCGCTCAACAACGCCGCCGGCCGCTCCATCCTGGCACTCGACTCCGCGCGGTTGCGCTATTTCTACGAGCACGCGGAATACTTCCGCGTGGCCGAGGTCGACGGTCACCTGGCCGGCTTCCTGATCGCCCTTCGCGATGGCGGCGAGTACGACAGCCCCAACTACCGCTGGTTCGGCGAGCATTACCCGCAGTTCATGTATATCGATCGCATCGTGATCGCCAACGCCTACCATCGCCACGGCCTGGGCCGCGTGCTGTATTGCGACGTGCACAGCTACGCCGAAGTGCGCGTGCCGCTGCTCACCTGCGAAGTGCTGCTTGAACCACGCGACGACGTGGTCGTGCTTTTCCACGGCACCTATGGCTTCCAGGAAGTCGGCCAGCAACGCATGGGCAAGGATGGCCCGCAGGTCAGCCTGCTCGCGCTCGACCTGCCCAGTTACGCCTACGTGCGCGAAACCTGGCTCGACAAGGGCGGCCTGCCCGACGTGCCCTGGTTGAGCGAGCGCACCGTGCCGGCATTGGCAGCCACCCCTGCGCGCACATCGGCGGGAAAACAACATTCATGAACGCAAAAACCGAATCAACCGACGCCTGCGACCTGCGCTTCGGCCAGGTAGGCATCGCCTGCGTGCGCGTGCGCCGGGTCGATGCGGCCGCACTGTGCGAGGAGCTTGAGCGCCGCGTGCGCGCCGCGCCGCAGATGTTCTCCCGCGCCGCCGTGGTGCTGGACCTCAGCCACCTGCTGCACCTGCCGGATGACGGCACGGTCGACGCGCTGCTCGAAGCGGTGCGCAGCGCCGGCATGCTGCCGGTGGGGCTGGCCTACGGCACCAGCGAAACCGAGGCTTTGGCCAGCCGCATGGGCCTGCCGCTGATCGCCAAGTTCCGCGCCGCCTATGAGCCGGCCGCGGCCACGCCGGCGGCCGAGACCCGTGCGCCGGAACCCGTGGCGCGGCCGGAGCCGATCTTGGCGCCGCCCGAAGCGGGCCACCCGCTGGGCGCGCAACACCACGACGGCTCGGTGCGCTCCGGCCAGCAGATCTACGCCCGCGACCGCGATCTGATCGTCACCGGTGCGATCGCCAACGGTGCCGAAGTGATCGCCGATGGCAATATCCACATCTACGGTGGCCTGCGCGGACGCGCCATGGCCGGTGCGCAGGGCGACGAGAAAGCGCGCATCTACGTCTCCGATTTCCGGGCGGAACTGGTGGCCATCGCGGGCCAGTACCGCGTGTTCGAACAAATTCCCGACGACCTCGAGGGCCGGTCCGTGCAATGCTGGCTCGAGGGCGAAAAACTGTTGATCGCAAAACTGTGATCAGCTGCAACAACAACCTTGCGGAGATGGGCTCTTGACTGCTGAGATTATCGTTGTCACTTCCGGCAAGGGCGGCGTCGGCAAGACGACCACCAGCGCCTCGCTCGCCACCGGCCTGGCCATGGCCGGCAAGAAAGTCGCCGTGATCGACTTCGACGTCGGCCTGCGCAACCTCGACCTGATCATGGGCTGCGAGCGACGCGTCGTGTATGACTTCGTCAACGTGGTGCACGGCGAAGCCACCCTGAAACAGTCGCTGATCAAGGACAAGCGCTACGAGAACCTGTACGTGCTGGCCGCCAGCCAGACGCGTGACAAGGATGCGCTGACCCAGGAAGGCGTCGAGAAAGTGCTCGACAGCCTGTCCGAGGACGGCTTCGACTACGTCATCTGCGACTCGCCCGCGGGCATCGAGAAAGGCGCCCACCTGGCCATGTACTTCGCCGACAAGGCCGTCGTGGTGGTGAACCCGGAAGTGTCGTCGGTGCGCGATTCCGACCGCATCCTGGGCCTGCTGGCCAGCAAGACGAGGCGCGCCGAGCGCGGCGAAGGCCAGGTCACCCAGCACCTGCTGCTGACGCGCTACAACCCCGCGCGCGTGGCGATCGGCGAAATGCTCAGCGTCACCGACGTGGAGGACATCCTGGGCATCAAGGTGGTCGGCGTGATCCCGGAATCGGAGAACGTGCTCACCGCGTCCAACAACGGCATCCCGGTGATCGTCGACACGGCCTCCCCGGCTGGCCAGGCCTACAGCGACACGGTGGCCCGCATCCTCGGCGAAGAGCGTCCGCTCCGCTTCATCGATGTGCCCAAGAAGGGCTTTCTCCAGCGCGTGTTCGGAGGTTGATCACGATGGGTATTCTTGATTTCCTGAAGCGCCGGCCCGAGCCGACCGCCACCGTGGCCCGCGAGCGGCTGCGCATCATCGTGGCGCAGGAGCGCTCCTCCCGCGGCGCGCCCGACTACCTGCCGATGATGCGCAACGAATTGCTCGAAGTGATCAAGAAATACGTGCACGTCGACATCGAGGCGATCAACATCAACCTGGAGCGTGACAGCGGCCATGAGATCCTCGAGCTGTCGGTGACGCTGCCGGACGGCAAGAAAAAACCGGACGCCGGCGACGCCACCGCGGCCAACTGAGCGTTCCGGCAACCGAGGGCCGGCGCATCGGCCGGCCCTCTTCCGCCCTTCCGTCACCGCACCCGCATGTCATCTGAACACCCGCTTCCGGCCCCATCTCCCGACTCCGTATTGCGGCTGGCCCAACTCGGCTTCGACGCACCCGCCGCACTGCTTGCCCGCTACGGCCTGACACTGCAGCGCGTTGAATACGGCGCGCCCATTCCCGGCAGTTTCTGGGGCGACGAGGAGGCCGGCATCATCGGCTCGACCGTCTACGCCCGGCCGGACACACCCCTGCATTCGCTACTGCACGAGGCCTGCCACCTGATCGTGATGCCGCCAGACAGACGTCTGGACGTCCATACCAACGCCACCGATTCCATCGAGGAAGAGGACGCCACCTGCTACCTGCAGATCGTGCTGGCCGATGCCTTCCCCGGCGTGGGCCGCGAACGCCTGATGGCCGACATGGATGCGTGGGGCTATACGTTCCGGCTGGGTTCCACCCGGGCCTGGTTCGAGAACGACGCGGCCGAAGCGCGGGCGTTTCTCGTCGCGCGCGGATTGGTCTGACAATCGTCCGCCCGCCGCCCAGGCGCCACGCGACTTACTTGGCGTGCCACTTGTCGTCGTCGCCTTTCCTGTAATCCTTCTTCACGGCCGACCACGCCACCTTGTGCGCCGTCTCCTCGCGCGACGCATCGCCGCGGCGATCGTCCTTGTCGGCGTACTCGTCCCAGGCGCTGTTGAACGCCTCCTTGTAGATCTCCTGCGCATGCTTCGGCACGTTGTCGCGTACGGAATCAGGCAGGTCGCTAATGGATTTGTAAGGCATGACCGAACCTCCAGCAATGCAGTCGCGGCAGTCCGGAAACACCGGACCGATGGCGTCCGCAAAGTCTGGACCGGTCGCGGTCAAACAGCCGTCAAAAGGCCCGCCCCAACCGACCGAAGCTCACGCAACCGTTGTCGGCATATAACTGCCCACCTCGGTACGGCAGGCCTTCACCAACCGGTTCCAGCCGTTGATGGCGATGATCGCCAACGTCAATTCGACCGTCGCCTTTTCATCGAAGTGCTCGCGCACCTCGGCATACAGCTCATCGGGCAGGTCGCTGGTGGAAACCTGGGTCACCGCCTCGGCCCAGCTCAACGCGGCACGCTCGCGCGGCGAATAGAACGGCGCCTCGCGCCAGGCCGACAGCAGGTACAGCCGCTGCTCGGTTTCGCCGGCGGCGCGCGCCTCCTTGATGTGCATGTCCAGGCAATAGCCGCAGCCGTTGATCTGTGACACCCGCACCTTCACCAGCTCCAGCAGCGAACGCTCCAGTTCACTGCGATGCACAACGGCTTCCAGGCCACGCATCGCCTTGAATGCGTCGGGGACGGCGGTGCGGAAATCAATGCGTGCTTTCATGCGGCTCCTCGCGGCAACGAATGGAATGGAAAGGAATACGGCTGGACCGCGACGTCAGCGCGGCTCGGTGATCTGCGCCTGCAGTTCGACATCCCGCGCCAGACCCGGCGCCTTCGGCACGCGGCTGATCCGCCCGTACCAGTACCACGACAACACACCGATCAGGGTCAGGGTCGATGAGCCCAGCGACAGCGACAACATGGTCGACGACAGCAGCGGCGACAGCACGCCCGCGACCAGGCTGCTGAGCAGCAGGCTGGCAAACGCCTGCACGGAGGAAATGCCGCCACGCAGGTGGGGGAAGCGATCCAGCAGCAGCAAGGTGAGCGTGGGGAACGCCAACTGCACGCCCACGCCGTGCAGCACCAGCGGCAACATCGACCACGGCAGCCGTGGTTGCGGCAACGCCAGCGCCAGCGATACATGCAGCACACACGCCAACAGCATCACCGCATAACCCAGGTTGACCGTGAAACACACGCTGCGCCGATCGGCCAGTCGCCCGGAAAGCCAGGCGCCGCTGATCAGCCCGACCACCACCGGCACGAACAACCAGGGGAAATCCTGCGCCGACAGATGCAGCAGTTCCAGCACGATGCGCGGTGCCGAGGCGATGAACAGGAACAACCCCGCGAAGTTCACCGAGCTGGAAATCAGCAACGGCCAGAACGGCCGGTCACGACCGAACGACAGATAGCCGGCCAGCAGCGGACGCACCGCGAACGTGGTGCGCCGCGCAGGCGGGTGACTCTCCTCCAGCCAGATCGCGACGGCCGCCGACAACAGCAGCGTGAACAGCAGCAGAAACCAGAAGATGCCATGCCAGCCGCCCAGCGGCAGCAGCCACGCGCCCACCATCGGCGCGATCACCGGCGACACGCCGAAAATCATCATCACCTGCGACATCAACCGCTGCGCGGCCGGCCCTTCGAACGTATCGCGGATCACCGCGCGCCCCACCACCAGCCCCGCGCCGGCGCAGGCACCCTGCAGCGCGCGGCAGGCCAGCAGCATCGCGAACGAGGTGGATACCGCCGCCAGCACCGACGCCAACGCATACACCAGCATGCCGGCCACCATCACCGGCTTGCGCCCGATCGCGTCGGAGATCGCGCCGTGGAACAGGCTCATGGCCGCATAGGTCAGCAGGTAGACGCTGATCAGCTGCTGCAAGGCCGCGCTGTCCACCTGGAAATGGGCGCCGATCAGGGGGAAAGCGGGGAAGATCGCGTCGATCGAAAACGGGCCGATCATCGACAACGCCGCCAGCAACCAGGGAAGGCTACGGCGTGCCGCGCGCGGGGGTGGGTTCATCGGAGCGACAACGTCGGGCGGCAACAGGAAGTGCATTGTAGCGAGCGCGTGCCCGGCCTGCGCCATGCGACGGTGCGCCCCCGCCGCGCTTGCGTTTCTATCGCCCCGGCTCCTAGCATGGCCGCTCCGGGAGATGGCATGCCTCCCGTTCCCGCGACGCAAGATCAAGGGAACCAACCGCCCCGCATCACTGCAGGGGCTGATGATGCCTGCACCACCGGCTTCCGGCGGCGCAGGCGTGCCTGCCGCCGCGGTAGCCGGACACTTCCATTCGTCAGGAGACGCGCTCGTGGGTGTAACCGGATTCGTTGCAATTGGCCTCGGCGGCGCCATCGGCTGCTGGTCGCGCTGGTTGTTGGGCATCGCGCTCAACCCGCTGTTTCCCACCCTGCCGCTGGGCACGCTGGCGGCCAACCTCACCGGCGGCTTGCTGATGGGCTGCGTGATGGGCGTGTTCGACCATTTCCAGACGTTGTCGCCGGAGCTGCGGCTGTTCGTGTTTACCGGCTTCCTCGGCGGGCTGACCACGTTCTCCACCTTCTCGGCGGAATCGGCCACCTTGCTGCTGCGCCAGCAATACCTGTGGTTCAGCGGCCACGTGGCGGTGCACGTGGTCGGTTCGATCAGCATGACCGTCATCGGCATCGCCCTCACCCGCAGCCTGCTGCGCCATTGATCGGGGAACCGGCATGAACCAGGACAACCTGCAACAAGGCCTGCATCTGACGTTCTACTGCCACGTGCGCGCCCGCCACGAGGGCATGCTGGTATCGCAATGGCTGCTGGAGCAGGCACGCCGCGACGGCCTCGGTGGCGGCTCGGTGTTTCGCGCCACCGCCGGCTTCGGCCGCCACGGCGTGCTGCGCGAGGAGCAGTTCTTCGAGCTGGCCGACGACCTGCCGGTGAAGGTGGAATTCCTGCTGCGCGAGGACCAGGCCGACCTGCTGCTGGAGCGCGTACGCGCCGCCGGCATCGACACGGTGTATGCACGGACGCCGGCAAACTATGGCGTGCTCGGCAACGGGGCGGCGAAAGCCGGATGACTGCCGCGCGCATCGACGTTGCCGAACGCCGGGAGTCCACCATCCGGCGCTGACGGCTGTTTGTTCGTTCCACTCCGCGAGGAAAGGCATGAGCCAGGACACCTTGAAGGATCGCGCCAGCGAACTGCTGCAGGGCGCCGGCATCACCATCAACGGCGCCGCACCCACTGATCTCCAGGTACACGACGAGCGACTGTATTCGCGCGTGTTCGCCCACGGCTCACTGGGCCTGGGCGAAGCCTACATGGACGGCTGGTGGGACGCCGGCGACCTGCCTGGCATGTTCACCCGCATGCTGCTGTCCGGGCTCGACCAGAAACTGCACACCTTCGAGGCGGTGGTTGCCCACCTCAAGGCGCGCTTCATCAACCTGCAGCGCGGTGAGCACGCGTTCGAGATCGGCAAGGCGCACTACGACCTCGGCAACGACCTGTTCCAGGCCATGCTGGGCAAGCGGCTGGTGTATTCCTGCGGTTACTGGGCCGCCGCCGACAACCTCGACGATGCGCAGGCAGCCAAGCTCGACCTGGTCTGCCGCAAGCTGCAACTGCAACCGGGGCAACGCGTGCTGGACATCGGCTGCGGCTGGGGCGAGGCGCTGAAATACGCGGCGGAAAACTACGGCGTCAGCGGCGTGGGCATCACCGTGTCGCAGGAGCAGGCCGAGTTCGCCCGCGAACTGTGCGCCGGCCTGCCCATCGAGATCCGCCTGCAGGATTACCACGACATCGACGAGCCTTTCGATGCGGTGTATTCCATCGGCATGTTCGAGCACGTGGGCGGCAAGAACTACCGCGCGTATTTCGAAACCGTGGAGCGCTGCCTCAAGAGCGGCGGGCTGTCGCTGCTGCATTGCATCGGCACCAACAGCGCGCCCGCGCAGCCCGATCCGTGGATCGAGAAATACATCTTCCCCAACTCGATGATCCCCGCCGCCACCCAGGTGACCGCGGCCCTGCAAGGCCTGTTCGTGGTCGAGGACTGGCACAACTTCGGCCCCGACTACGACCGCACCCTGATGGCCTGGTACGCCAATGCCGAAGCGGCGTGGGACCATCTGCCGGCGCACTACGACGAACGCTTTCGCCGCATGTGGCGTTTCTACCTGGCCACCTCCGCCGCCGTGTTCCGCAGCCGCCGCGATCAGCTGTGGCAACTGACGCTCAGTGCGCGCGGCGTGCCCGGCGGCTACCGCGTGCCGCGCTGAGTCCGTCGCGTCATTGAGCCACCCGCCCGCACCCGTCACACTCGCGGGCATGAACAAACCACGCCTGCCCGCGCGCCTGCTGATCGCCCTTGTCCTGCTGCTTCCGGCGGCCGCCATCGCCAAACCGGCGCTGTGGGTAACGAAGGATGCCGACACCACGATCTACCTGTTCGGCACCGTGCACCTGCTGCCCAACGACGCCGACTGGCATGACGCGACGCTGGACCGCGCGGTGGCAGACAGCCAGGCGCTCTACATCGAGCTGACCGACGACGACCCAGGCAACATGATGGCGCTGGTGCTGCGCTACGGGCTGGATGCGGCACACCCGCTGTCCAGCCAGCTCGACGCCGACGAACAACAGCGCCTGCGTACGGCGGCGACCGAGGCCGGCGTGCCCGGCGGCATGCAGGCGCTGAACGTGATGCGCCCCTGGCTGGCCGCACTGACCCTCACGACCGCGCCGCTGCTGAAAGCCGGGCTCGACCCGGAGCACGGCGTGGACAAGCAGCTCAAGGCGCAGATGTCCGCCGCCGGCAAGCCCGTGTTTGGCCTGGAAACCGCCGAACAGCAGATGCACTTCCTGGCCGACATGCCGCAGGAAGTGCAGTTGGACTTCCTGCGCTCGGCCATGCGCGATGCCGACAAGGGACCCACCCAGCTGACCCGGCTGATCGACGCCTGGAAGAGCGGTGACGTCGCCACCATCGCCCGACTCGAAGACGAGGACATGCGCCAGACCGCGCCCGAGCTTTACCAACGGCTGCTGGTGCAACGCAATGAAGCCTGGGCAGCCAAGATCGCCGCCCTGCTGCAACAGCCCGGCACCGTCTTCATCGCTGTCGGCGCCGCGCATCTGGCCGAGCCGGACAGCGTGCAGGTGCAGTTGCAGAAGCTGGGTGTCGAAGCGCAGCGCCTGTAGGGGCGCACCCTGTGCGCGATGCTCTTCGTCACGCAACGGAAAGCATCGCGCACAGGGTGCGCTCCTACAAGAATCGGGCGCTTTCTGGCACCATCGACCGGTTAACCGCGCAGCCTGCGCGCCGACCGAATGATGTAACTGCATGATCCTGCAAGCCAATTACGAACAGATCCCGCTGAAGGAGTACGCCGAGCGGGCTTATCTCGACTATTCCATGTACGTGGTGCTCGATCGCGCCCTGCCCTTCGTGGGCGACGGCCTGAAGCCGGTGCAGCGGCGCATCATCTACGCGATGAGCGAGCTGGGCCTGGCGGCCACCGCCAAGCCGAAGAAATCCGCCCGCACCATCGGCGACGTGATCGGCAAGTTCCATCCGCACGGCGACAGCTCCTGCTACGAAGCGATGGTGCTGATGGCGCAGCCGTTCTCGTACCGCTACCCGCTGGTCGACGGCCAGGGCAACTTCGGCTCGCCGGACGACCCGAAAAGCTTCGCGGCGATGCGCTACACCGAGAGCAAGCTCAGCCCGATCGCCGAAGCGCTGCTGGGTGAGCTGGCGCACGGCACGGTGGACTGGGTGCCGAATTTCGACGGCACGCTGGAGGAGCCGAGCTGGCTGCCCGCACGCGTGCCGCATGTGCTGCTCAACGGCTCGATGGGCATCGCCGTGGGCATGGCCACCGACATCCCGCCGCATAACCTGCGCGAAGTGGTCAGCGCCTGCATCCGCCTGCTGGACGACCCGGACGCCACCGTGGCCGACCTGTTCGAACACGTGCGCGGGCCCGATTACCCCACCGAGGCGGAGATCATCACCCCGCGCGGCGACCTGCTGGCGATGTACGAGAACGGCACCGGCTCGGTGCGCGCCCGCGCGGTGTATCAGCGCGAGGAAGGCAACATCGTGATCACCGCGCTGCCGCACCAGGTCAGCCCGTCGAAGATCCTGGAGCAGATCGCGTCGCAGATGCGCGCCAAGAAACTGCCGATGATCGAGGACCTGCGCGACGAGTCCGACCACGAGAATCCCATCCGCCTGGTGATCGTGCCGCGCTCCAACCGCGTCGATGCCGACGAGATGATGCAGCACCTGTTCGCCACCACCGATCTGGAAAAAAGCTTCCGCATCAACCTCAACATGATCGGCCTGGACGGGCGCCCGCAGGTGAAGAACCTCAAGCGCATCCTCACCGAATGGCTGAGCTTCCGCACCAACACCGTCACCCGCCGGTTGCAGAACCGGCTGGCCAAGGTGGAGCGCCGGCTGCACCTGCTCGAAGCGCTGCGCATCGCCTACCTCAACCTGGACGAAGTGATCCGCATCGTGCGCACCGAGGACGAGCCGCGGCCCGTGCTGATCGCCCGCTTCAAGCTCAGCGACGAGCAGGCCGACTACATCCTCGAAACGCGGCTGCGCCAGTTGGCGCGATTGGAGGAGATGAAGATCTCCGCCGAGGCCGACCAACTGGAAGAGGAGCGTGCGCGCATCAACGTGCTGCTGAAATCGCCGGCCAAGCTGAAGGGTTTGATCAAGGACGAGCTGCGCGCCGACGCTGCCAAGTTCGGCGACGACCGCCGCTCGCCGCTGGTCGAGCGCGACGTGGCGCATGCGCTGGATGAAAGCGCGCTGGTGGCCAGCGAACCGGTCACCGTGGTACTGAGCCAGAAGGGCTGGGCACGCGCCGCGAAAGGTCACGATGTCGACGCCGAAGGCCTGAACTACCGCGAAGGCGACGGCCTGCTGGCCGCGGTGAAAGCCCGCACCACGCAGCAGGTGGCGTTCATCGACTCCACCGGCCGCGCCTATTCCACGCCTGCACATACCTTGCCCTCGGCGCGCGGCAACGGCGAGCCGCTCACCGGCCGTTTCAGCCCCGCGGCCGGCGCCAGCTTCGACGCCATGATCGCCGGCGACAACGCCACCCGGCTGATCCTGGCCACCGATTTCGGCTACGGCTTCGTCACCCGCTTCGAGACCCTCACCAGCCGCAACAAAGCCGGCAAGCAGATCATCAGCCTCAGCGACAAGGCGAAAGTGCTGGCGCCGCAGATCAGCGCCGACCCCGCCCGCGACCGCATCGTGGTGGTCACCACCGAAGGCCATCTGCTGATGTTCTCGGTGGCCGAGTTGCCCGAGCTGGACAAGGGCAAGGGCAACAAGCTGATCGAGATCCCCAAGGCGAAACTGGTCGCCGGCGACGAACGCGTGGCCGGCATCGCCGTGGTCGGCGAAAGCAAGGGCGAAGTCACCCTGTACGCCGGCCAGCGCAAACTCACCCTGCGCTGGGCCGACCTGGTGGAATACGGCGGCACCCGCGCCAGCCGCGGCGGCTTGCTGCCGCGCGGCCTGCGCCGCGTGGAGCGCATCGAAACCACCGGCTAAGGCAACTCCAACTGTAGGAGCGACTTCAGTCGCGACGCTTTTGCTTTTGCGATTCAATGCAAAAACGTCGCGACTGAAGTCGCTCCTACAAAGTCGACACCGACGGCCCCGCAGGAACTTGTCGCCCCTGCGCCTTTCCAACCCGGATGTACACGCCAACCGCACCTCGCGCGTTGGTGCTGGTATCAACCCGGAGTACGCATGAACATCAAACGGCTTCTCGTCGCCGCCGCCGCCAGCCTGCTGGCCACCACGGCGTGGGCGCAGACCACCGGCAAGCCGCTGAACCTGAAGCTGCCGCCCAGCGACCTGCCCGCCGCCAGCACCACCGCCCCGAAACCGGCTACCCCGAAAACGGCAGGCGATGCACCGGGCGTGTATTACGGCGATACCAGCGGCCGCATGGGCAATACCGAGCCCGTCGCCGAAGCACCCGATTGCGACGACTCCACCTACAACAAGCCGCAAGTCCACGGCAGCGTCGGCACCGGCATCGTCACCGGCAGCCACATGGGCACCGGCAACTGGAATGCGGGCCAGGTGAACGTCAGCCAGGCGTTCGGCAGCTGCGACGAACCTTCCGGCGGCATCAGCATTTCGGTCGGCGGCAGCCGCGGCCATTTCCCCGACTACAACCGCCGGGGGCGCTGAGGCAAGCCTGAATCCGGGTAGGGACTGCGGTGAAAGCCGACCCGGCCCGCTTCCGCCCCACGGCTTGCGTTCGTGACATCTGTCACGGCAGACACCTGTAAGCGACACTGGCTAGCGGCGGGAATACGCGTGATCCTCTGGATCTGATCCAAGGGGAGTTACGCGATGACAACGAACGACGCGCACGCACGTCCATCGGTGGACGCATGGACGCTGGTGGGCCTGGCATTGTTGCTGTTGCCCCTGCTCACGATGGCGCATGAGCTGCTCGGCCACGCCGTTACCTGCGTCGCCACCGGGCACCAGCCCAGCGAACTGGGCGCCTACTACATCGAATGCCCCGGCACGCAGGGATGGGATCACCGCCTCGTGGCGATGGCCGGTACCTGCGTGGATGTGGTGCTGGCAGCGCTGGCGTATCTGGCATGGCGCCGCTTGCGCGGGCCGTTGCCGCGCCTGGTGGCGTGGATCGTGTTCACGGTGAAAGGCATGGTGGCCGCCGGCTACTGGATGTTCTCCGGCGTCACCAACTTGGGTGACTGGGGACCGGACGTGGGTGGCGGGCTGGCGCCGTTGCCATGGCCGTGGCTGTGGCGGGTGGGGTTGTTCGTCGTTGGACTCGTGGTTTACATCCTGATCGTACGCGTCGCCATTCGCATGCTCGGGGTGATGCTCGGCGGTGGTGAACAGGCCGCTCGCACGAAACGCCGGATCGCGATGACGGTGTACGTGGTCGGCGGCGTGAGCGCGCTGCTGGTTGGCCTTTTCAACCCGCATGGCATGGTGATCACGCTGACGTCAGCGGTGGCGGCATCATTCGGCGGCACGGCAGGCCTGTTCAACGTCGCCTATTCCCACCGCCCCGACCTGCCCGCACAGGATTTCCACATGGGCCGCCACCCGGTGCTGGTGGTGCTTGGCGTCCTGGTGACAGCGGCGTTTGCCGTTGCGCTTGGGCCGACCATTTATTTGCATTGAGCGGCATGTGCGAAGCGATGGGCAGAAGGAAGCCAGGCCCGAAGGCGCTCGGTGTCACCGAGTTCCATCAGACGCCTTCAACGCACCTGCCGAGCGGTTGGACCAGACAAACCCGACAACCAGGACCAGCGCGATGCCGACCTGGGCGGCAATGCCTTCCATGGTGGGATAGATGCCCAGCAGCTCCACCCGCGGCCCGCCATTGATCCAGGTGATAGGCAGGTAGCCGGCCTCCTGCAGCGCGGAGACCGCCTTGCCCATCAGCACGACGGCCAGCACCGCCATCAGCACGGAGCTGTAGCGGAAGAACTGGCTGATGGGCAGGCGGCGGCTGTAACGCATCATCAACCAGCCGATCACCATCAGCACCAGGGACCCGGCCACGCCTCCGGCGATCACGCTGCTCTTGCTGCCCTGATTCCAGATGGCGACATAGAACAGGATGGTCTCGAAGACTTCGCGATACACGACGACGAAGATCAGGCCCAGCAGAAAAACCCCGGAGGTCTTGCTCAACGCGTGGCCAAGTTTGTCGCGCACATAGCGCTGCCAGTTCTCGGCGTGGCTCTTTCCATGCATCCAGATGCCGACCCAGATCAGCACGATCGCCGCCAGCAGCGAGCCAAAACCTTCGGTGAGCTCACGGCTTGCACCGCTGATGGAAACCACCCATGTGGCCAGTCCCCACGTCACGGCGCCGGCGCCCAGCGCGGACAGCCAGCCGCCATGCACCCATGGAAGCATTTCCCTGCGGCCCGCCTTGCGCAGCAGGGCAATGATCGCCACGACGATGAGCAATGCCTCCAACCCTTCGCGCAGCAGGATGGTGAAGGCGGCAGCAAAGCTGGCCACGGCGGATGTTTCGCCCTGCGCGAGCACCTGCCCCGCTTCAGCGTACAGATCGTCCAGACGATCGACCTGGGTCTGCAGGGTATCGGCATCGACGTTGGCGCCGATGCCCGCACGCACGCCTGCCATCGCTTCCTCGATCTTCGCCATCAACGGCGCATCGCGGGCGGCGAGCAGCGGTTCGACGGGTTCGAACCCATCCAGATACGCGGACAACGCCAGGTCCTTGGCCTGCTTCAGCTGGCCGCCGCGGTAAGCCACCATGGCCTGCCGAAGCAATTCATGCGACACCGCCAGGGCGGATTCCGCATCCCGCGTTCGCGTCGCCTCCGGATGCCGGCGCACGTAGGCCACGATCGCCGCCGCCTTCTGCGCGGACTGCAGCTCCGTGGCCAGCGTGGCGGGTGTCGTGTCGACGTAGCTCTTGAAATCGAGCCTTGCCCGCAACGCGTCATTTTTCTCCAGCAACTCGCGCCCTGCTTCGGCCTCGGATTCCGGGTAGGCCAAGGCGCCCACATAGGTCGCCAATGCCCAGCGATCCTCGGCCGGCAAGCTGGCAAAGCTGGGCATCGACGTACCCTGCAGGCCCTGGTCGATCACCTGGTAGAGCGCGAAGATGCTGCGCTCGTCGGCGCGGGCGCGGTCGGTGAAGTCGATCGGCGGCGGGTCCAGACCCGCGGCCGCCGGACCATTGCCGGCACCCGTGGCGCCGTGGCAACTCGCGCATTGCTGTGCGTACAACGTCTGGCCGCGTGCGTACTGCGGCGCGCTGGTCGGCATCAACGGAATGGGGTAAGCCTTGATCAGCAAGGCCGCCACGGCGCGGGCCCGGGTGGCGATCTCCTCCGGCGCGCTCTTGGCCCGGATGGCCTGCTGCAGTGCCACGGCGCCCTGGTTCAACGGAGCCGAGTCAGGCGTGGGCGGCAAGGCTTTGATCGCCGCCGCCGCCGTCGCCGAAAACTCCTGCATCTCCTGGTACTCGACCTGATTGACGACCGCGCCGTCCCGCACCGCCTCGCGGTAGTCCACCGCGATGTAGTCCAGCAGTCGCCAGGTGGTGGGAACCGAGTCCACCGCCGCATGAAGACGTGGGCAGAACAGAAGCGTGGCCAGCAGCAGCGCTGCGAACAGATGTCTTGGAGTCATGGCAGGCAAATGAGAACGAATCTCAATAGTCTACCGCACGCCATCCTGCGTGCAGGAGCCGGCACGGTCGGTGTTGATCCGACGCCCGGTCTTTATGGCAGCACGTAGCGAGTATCGCTCTCGTCCACTCGGAAACGAGCTCAGGGAAACAGAGGCCGGTTGAAGGGTTGAAATGGCGGACAGCGACCTTCGAGGCCAAACTTGCCAGTGGCCTCGCCACCTTCAATCGGATTCACCGGGTCAGGCTGGAAGCGAACCTGTCGCCGTTACCGGCCGCCCTGCCTTACGGGGCGCGAGTCTTTCACGCCGTGCCTTCAACAAGGATGGCCCGAAACGTGGCGCCGCCCTGCCGCACGGGGATCGCAGCCTGATACTCCGGACTGTCGTACCAACGTCTTGCCTCGTCCCAGCTCTCGAACTCCAACACCACCACACCATCCGCCTCCGGACCTTCCAGGACTTCCTGCCTCCCGTAGGCGACGTGGAAATTGACGTTTCGTCCAGCGAAAGTCGGTGGCACCAAAGCCGAGTAACGGGCGAGAGCGTCACCATCGACACTGCGCTCGCGGATAAACACGATGTACGCGGAAGCCATGCTGAGTTCCTTTTGTTGACGCGCCGGATGCGCGATCTGAGGCGCACATTGTGTTGATCCCGACTTTCCCGAAAAACCGTCAAATATCGGAAACACCTACTGACTTTTCATGAAAACAATGGGCTCCATGGCACCCCGATTTCGAGGAACCCAAGGGAACGTGGCCAATTGAACGGAGGCAAAAAAAGCGGCTCAGGTTCTATTTCCGTGTCGGCAAATGAACCCGAGCCCTTGCTTCCTGCTTCAAGCTGGCAATGAGCCTGGCCCGTTACTTCGCCAACGCCGCCTGCTCGATCAGCGCGGCCACTTCAGCCGGATGGGACACCATCACGACATGCGAAGCGCCCTTGATGACCACGGTCTTGCGCGAGTGGGCACGCGTGGCCATGAAGGCTTGCGCCGCGGGTGGAATGTTGAGGTCCGCGCTGCCGTAGACGAACCAGGACGGGATGGTTTTCCACGCGGCTGACGTGCTCGCCTCGTGCAGCGCGGCATCGGTGACGGGGCGCTGCCCGGCGGCCATCAACGCGGCCTGCGCGGCAGGGACGTCCGCGGCGAATTGGGCGTGGAACTTGTCCTGGTCGATATACAGATCCTTGCCGCCGTCAGCCAGTTCCACCGGCGGAGCCAGCGCGGGGCCCAGCGAACCACCCGGGAAACGCCCGGAAAGCTCGGCCGCGTTCTCGCCCACGTCCGGTGCAAACGCCGCCACGTAGACCAGCGCCTTGACGTTGTCCTGCCCCGTCGCCGCCTCGCTGATCACCGAGCCGCCGTAGGAATGGCCCACCAGCACCACCGGGCCATGAATGGATTTGACGACGCTGGTGACGGACGCGGCATCGCTCTTCACGCTGCGCAATTCATTGGCCGCAGCGATCACGGTGTAGCCCTTGTCGTGCAACTGCCCGATCACGCCGTTCCAGCTGGATGAATCGGCAAAGGCACCGTGCACGAGTACCACGGTCGGCCTGGGCGCCGGCGACTTTTGCGCCGACGCCACCAGCGGCATGGACAGCGCGAAGGCACCCAGTGCCAACCATCCGGCAAGCGTGGTGGCAAGACGTTTGTTCGAGGTTTTCATGATCTTCCTTTCGATGGAAATGGGAGGAGCGCCAGGCACGCCTGGCGCTGGAGTTGTGCCATCAGTCGGCGATGCGCAGCGTCACGTCGATGTTTCCCTGCGTCGCGTTGGAATACGGGCAGACCACGTGGGCCTGGTCGACCAGCGACTGCAAGGTGTCGCGATCGATGCCGGGGGCGGCGATGGTCAGTTCGGCCTCGATGCCGAAGCCGGTCGGGATCTGGCCGATGCCAACCTTGCCGGTGACGCTGGTGTCCGCCGGCAGCGCGACCTTCTGTTTGCCGGCGACGAACTTCAGCGCGCCGAGGAAGCAGGCGGAGTAGCCGGCGGCAAACAATTGCTCCGGATTGGTGCCGGGGCCGCCGGCGCCGCCCAGCTCGCGCGGAGTGGACAGCTGCACGTCCAGCACGTTGTCGGACGAGGTGGCGTGGCCTTCACGACCACCGGTGGCGGTGGCGGCAGCGATGTAGAGGATCTTCTGGATGGACATGGCGGTAGTTCCTGTTGAGTGGGGAGATCCGGGCGGTGTTGCTCGGTGGAGGTATCTTGCCCACCCACCCGGCACTACCGGTGATATAAAATCCTGAAAACTTGATCGAGAGTACGAACATGGCTGACCGACTGGCGGCGCTGATGGCGCATTTCCCGGTGAACGCGCAGGTGTTCAATACCGGTGCGCTGTGCGGCATCAACACGGTGGAAGGCGATGGCACGCACGGGCAGTTGCACCTGGTGCGCAGCGGCGCCGTCGAGGTGCGCTACGGCAAAGGAACACTGCACGTCGAGCGGCCGAGCCTGCTGCTGTTTCCGCGGCCGCTGACGCACCACTTCGTCACCGACCCGGAACGCGGCGCGGACATGGTCTGCGCGAACCTGTCGTTCGAAGGCGGCGCCGACAACCCGATCGCCTCGGCGCTGCCGGACGTTGTCTGCCTGCCGCTGGAAGACATCGCCGGCGCCGCACCGGTGCTGGCGCTGCTGTTCGAGGAAGCCTTCGAACAGCGATGCGGGCGCGTCGCGCTGATCGAGCGTTTGTTCGAAGTGGTAATGATCCAGGTCCTGCGCCAGCTGATGGAAAGCGGCGCCGTGCACGGCGGCCTGCTGTCCGGCCTGTCGCACCCGCGCCTGCGCAACGCGCTGGTCGCCATGCACGAAACGCCGGCGCAGGAGTGGACGCTGGACGAACTGGCGCGCGCCGCCGGCATGTCGCGCAGCGTGTTCGCCACCACGTTCCGCGAGACCGTCGGCACGACGCCGGGGCGCTACCTGCAAGGCTGGCGCGTGCGGCTGGCACAAAAGGCGCTGCGCCGCGGACGCCCCCTGAAGGTGATCGCTTCCGACGTGGGCTACGGCAGCGAGGCCGCCCTCTCCCGTGCGTTCAAGGCGCACTCCGGGCAATCACCGCGGGAATGGAAGGCGCTTGGGGAGAGCGAGGCGGCGAAGGCGTAGGTACGCAAGCGGCGAACCTGCTCGGACAAACTGGAAATAACCCGACTCCGTTTTGGCCCGCCCCGAACCGGGCTGCCGGTTTTCCCTTGCTTCTGAAACGAAAAAGCCGACCGTGGAAAGTCCACGGTCGGCGTGCCGAAGCGGTTCGCTCATTCCTCGAGAAAGGTCAGCAGGTCCTGGTTGAAGCGGTCCTTGTGCGTTTCGGTCAGGCCATGCGGCGCACCGGGATAGACGATCAGCCTGGCGTCCTTGATCTGCGCGGCGGCAGCTTTTCCGGAGATATCGAACGGCACGATCTGGTCGTCGTCGCCGTGGACCACCAGCGTCGGTACGTCGAACTTCTTCAGGTCCTCGCGGAAATCGGTCGCCGAGAACGCCGCGATGGAGTCATAGGTATTCTTGTGGCCGGCCTGCATGCCCTGCGCCCACCAGCTGTCGATCAAGCCCTGCGAGGCCTTGGCACCCGGACGGTTGAAACCGTAGAACGGGCCGGACGCGATATCCAGGTACAACTGCGACCGGTTGGCCAGCGAGCCGTTGCGCAGCGCATCGAAGGGCTCAACCGGCAGGCCTGCCGGATTGCTTTCGGTCTGCAGCATCATCGGCGTCACGGCGCTGACCAGTACGGCCTTGCGGATGCGATCGGTACCGTAGCGGCCGATGTAGCGGGCCACCTCACCGCCGCCGGTGGAGAAGCCGACCGCGGTGATGTCCTTGAGGTCGAGGGCTTCGATCACGGCCGCGAGATCATCGGCGTAATGGTCCATGTCGTTGCCGTCCCATGGCTGGCTGGAACGGCCATGGCCGCGGCGGTCGTGGGCGATCACCCTGTAGCCCTTGTCGGCCAGGAACAGCATCTGCGACTCCCAGCTGTCCGAGCTCAACGGCCATCCGTGACTGAGTGTGACCACCGGGCCATCCTTGGGGCCCCAATCCTTGTAGTACAGGCGCACGCCATCAGCGGTGACGATGTAGTTGCCGTCCACGGTGGCATCGGTGGTGCCCGGTTCGGACGGGGTGGACCGCCGCACGTCGAGCTCGTTGTCAGACGAGGTGGCACGATCGTCGCGCCCACCCGTGGCGGTGGCGGTGGCGGTGGCGGCATTGGGGACTTTCTGGATGGACATGGCGGTAGTTCCTGTTGAGCGGAGAATGCCGGGCGGTGTTGCTCGGTGGAGATATCTTGCGCGTCCCATCAGGACTTTCGGTGACATGAAGTCCTGCAAATTTGATCAGGAGTACGGCTTCGCCAACCGACTTGCGACGCTGGTGGCGCATATCCCGGTGACCGGAAAACATCGCCGGCGGCGCGCCGGAGTTGGCGCTGCTATTCGAGGAAACCTTCGAGCAGCCCTGCGGGTGCATCGCACTGGTCGTGCACCTGCAAGTTCCAGCACAGCACATCGAAGGTGGCGGCCGGATTGTCCATGCCCGGGTTGCCCGTGGCGGACAGCATGCGATGGAGGCTCTCGCTGGGGCGATCGATGGCCGAGGCCAGCCCTTCGAAGCCCACGGTGGCATTGACCAGGTCGCGCAGGACCACGCGGGCCATCGCCGGATCGCCATTGAGAAACAACGACCCGGCTTCGTCCAGCAAGGCCCGCGCAAACGCCGGCTCGGACCCGGGTTTCGGCGTGGTCTTTCTCTGTGGCAGGGTTAGAAGGTCAACTCTGCCTCGGTTTCACCTTTGACTTCCCCCGTCCCGGTTTCCACGGCGGTTTCCACGGGGCTCCACCCCGGCTTCGCGGGCTTGAAGGAGGCAACGTACCCGAAACGAACCTGTTGACTAATCCAATACGTACCTGTACATTTAATCCCACGCAAACGCAGAAGTGGGAAATGAACGCGACCCATCACTTTCAGGCACGAACCCAGCAGCGGGGGATTAGTCCCACTATGGTCGACCTCATCCTTGACCATGGAGCATCCAATGGCCGTGGCGACATGACTCTGCTCGGAAGGAAGGAAATCGATCAGGAGATCCAGAAGCGCAAGCAGGAGATACGCGAACTGGAAAAAATGCGCGCCAGTGGTGGGGCGGGCGTCGCCCATCGCGGTGAGACCCTCATCACTGCGTTCCATCGCCACAAGAAGTTCAAGCGGGACTGACTGCTCAATACGGAACACCAAGCCATGTCTTACGAAATCAATCACGAGAAGTTTGCAGACGGTCCGTCCTTGGTGGAGGTCTTTCAGTCCGCGAAGGAGACTCCGATGCCAAAGGTGAACGTCAAGATCCGTAAGTCGGACTTACGGATCCTGGACACCGTCTCGCGCCAGTCGGGCACCCCGCGCTCGCAGATTCTGAACTCGATGATCGAATCCGTGATCGGGACGATGCTTCAGGACCTTGCGAAAGAGGACAAGGACTGTGCTGCTTTGGTGGCCAAACATGCGGATGCGATCGCGGGCACCGACTACATGAGCAGAGGCAGCTGGTCCGACATGCTTTTCTATTCTTTAGGGGGCGACCTGAACAACTACTACAGTCAAGAACTGGACGAGAAGAAGCGCCTGGGAGGTCTCCGCGAAGAGTACCTAACTCTTGTGGAACGATTTTCGAGGGCCAACGTATGAACAAACATTCTTCCGAGCTATACGCGTCGCTCAGCGCATCAACCGTCGAGTCGAACAGCAAAGACTTCGAGACGCTGAGTCTACGGATCTCTCATAGGACCGCCGCTATGGTCCAAGCCCTCAGTGTCGCCTCTCAGCGACCCGTACTCACGTTGTTCACGAAGGGGTTATCTCAGCAGCTGGCGGAAAGCCTGCTCAGCAGCGCAGATAACGAATCGCTCATCTCCGAGGAAGCCAGTAATGGGGTTCAAGCAGGCTCTGCACTCGATTTTCTGGTAGGTGCTGGAGCGATCAAGAACGACAATGAAATGCTTCGGAGCGTTCGCGGTCCCTTCCAGAAAGCGGAAAAGTAAGCCCCCCGCTCGTTCGTCAGCCGAGCGCACCGGCGCTCAGTTGTTGGGCGCCATGGCACTGCTAATCAAGGAATTCGACA
This sequence comes from Rhodanobacter ginsenosidimutans, assembly GCF_042655685.1. NCBI lineage: Bacteria > Pseudomonadati > Pseudomonadota > Gammaproteobacteria > Lysobacterales > Rhodanobacteraceae > Rhodanobacter > Rhodanobacter ginsenosidimutans. Next base: position 272,030 of record NZ_JBHSMM010000002.1, read on the forward strand.
GATCGATGCACATGCACTATGTCTCCCAGTACAACTACTTCAAATCGCTAGACCGTCTGGCGCGGTCAAGTGACAACAAGACGGATCTGAATGAGGCAATTGCAGGCCTTAGTCGTTTCTCCCTCCGCGATGTCCTCAATAACGACGAGATCGTGACTATGTACCAGCACAAGACGACGCTCGGTGTCATCAAGCAATGGGCCAACAGTGGCGTAAAGGTAGATGCAAATGTAATTCGGGAGGATCTACGTCGCAGGGAGCGGTATTTCGTTCCTCAATACGTCATGAAGGTGAATACACCTCGGTACCATGCGAAACCGGAGTGTGAGTACCTGCGGGCGAACTTCGAGAACTTCGAGACGCCGCCAGAGATCGCGAAGCTTGGTCCAGAAAAAGTCCGCGACTTTCAGAACTTCTGCGACAAAGAGTGGCCCCAGTACAAAGACCGGCCAGTTGACATCTTCTGGGCCCATGTCGGAAGCCGCTTCGGCGTACCGATCAATCCGAAGGAGGTCTCATATGCTTCACAGGAACGTCCAGAGAGCGTTCGGGATCAAACCGAGTCCGAGCTGTTGGAGAAGATTCACAAGGGTGTTGAAAACGTACGGAACCATGCTAGATCTACTGGACTCAACGGGTACATTTACGCGCACCCCAAGAGGCTCTACTCGCTAACAAAGGATGAGAGGCTTGACGAGGCCAGAAGGCAGGCATTTCTGGAACTGCTGAAGCTCAAGAAGGCGATCAAGATGCTGGTCTTCAACTTCCACCGGATCGAGCTTGAAATGCCGGAAGGGTTATTGTCGGACGAGCTTCTCGAGGCGTTTGGATTCCTTCCATGCAACGCATGCTGCGGTATGCGCTGACTGGGCTTGCGCTGCAGAACTCGGTCTTGGCGCAACTGGCGGCGGCATACGTGCTTTGGGGAGTAATGCGGCAAAAGGTGTCCGTCAAACCAAAGCCAGCTCAGCCTGACCCGCTAACCGGAATGCATGAGCTTGGACCATATTCGTCGAATGAAGTATTCCCGTTGCTACGCCAGTTGCTCCAAGGCATCATCGAACAGCAGTCGGCTTGGCTGGGACAGACGCTCAGGGGGAGCGACCACATGCGCTTGGAAGCAGTCAGCATCACTAACTTCCGATGCTACGGTGAAGAAGTTCGGGTCGAACTGGGCGACCTGACCACCTTTGTCGGTCGCAACGACATCGGCAAATCGGCCATCCTAGAAACCTTGGAAATCTTCTTCAACGGGGACTTGGTCTCTATGGAGCAAGGAGACGCCAACGTCCACAACGCCGACAAAACCGTCTCAATCACCTGCGAATTCTCAGAGCTCCCGTCCAAGCTGACACTGGATGCGGGAGCCGAAACTACGCTAGCCGACGAATATTTGTTGGCCCAAGACGGACGGCTAAAAATCCGGAAGACCTTCGATTGCACGAGCAAGAAGCCGTCCGCGGAAGTCTTGGTCATCGCCAATCATCCCACTGCGGACGACTGCGCCAACCTGTTGGAGCTCAAGGAGAAAGACCTCCAGAAGCGCGTGAAAGATCTCGGGCTGGACGTCGCCCTGAAGGGCAACCCGAGGATGCGACGGGCGATTTGGGCGGGCGCCGGCGACCTGCGGCTCCGAGAGGTCGCTATTCCCGTGGGCAAGCCCAAGGAAGATGTGAAGCGGATATGGGAGCAGATCGAGCCGCACCTACCCATGTTCGCGCTGTTCCAAAGTGATCGGAGTAGCCGGGATTCCGATGACGAGGTGCAGAGCCCCATGAAGGCCGCCGTGGCTGCGGCGATCGCGGAAGTTCAGGAGGACATTGCACGCATCCAAGCCAAGGTGCGTGAGAAGGCGGAGGAGATTGCGCAGAATACACACGCCGCGCTGGCTACGATCGACCCGAACCTTGCCAGTGAACTGACGCCCGAGTTCAGCCCGCCCACCGCGGCCAAATGGCAGGGCCTGTTCTCCCTTGGATTGAACACCGACGACGGTATTCCCCTGAATAAGCGGGGCAGTGGCGTGCGGCGACTGGTCTTGGTGAGTTTCTTCAAAGCCGAGGCGGAGCGTCGCCTCAAGACCAGCGCCAAGCGCAGCATCATCTATGCCATCGAGGAGCCGGAAACTGCGCAGCATCCGAACAACCAACGCGTCCTCATCGACTCATTCAAGGCGCTGTCAGATGACCCAGGATGCCAAGTGATCCTGACCACCCATAGCCCTGGCTTCGCCTCCTCGCTTCCCCAGGACAGCATCCGCTACGTTTCGCGCCATGCCGAAACCAAAAAACCCCACATCCAATCTGGGGTCGATGTGTTTGGCCAAGTTGCAGAGGCGCTCGGTGTGACTCCGGACAGCCGCGTTCAAGTCTTGGTCTGCGTCGAGGGACCTACCGACGTCTTGGCGTTGAAGGCCCTGGCCAGTGCACTGCGCCAAGCTGACGCAACGCTGCCGAACATCGCAGCTGACGAGCGCGTGGCTTTCATTGTCCTCGGCGGTGGAACGCTAGAGCATTGGGTCAATCAACACTACTTGCGCGGCCTCAACAAACGTGAGGTGCACATTTATGACCGTGACGTACCTGGCTATGCGGAGTCTGCAAGGCGGGTCAATGAGCGGCAAGATGGCTCTTGGGCGGTTATCACCGCCAAACATGAGATTGAGAGCTACCTGCACAAGGACGCGATCTCGATGGCATTTGGCTTCGATATTGAGGTCACCGACCACCCAGTGGAGGGCAAAGCAACACCCAAGATCTTTGGTGAAGCGTTCGTAGCCCACACCGGCCATGGCAAGCCTCTCAAAGACTCCAATGCGAAAAGGAAGCTTGCTCAGCAAGCCTTCCCTTGCATGACAGCGGCAATGCTGGCTGAGCGCGATCCGGACGGCGAGGTTCGCGGCTGGCTCCGCCGCTTAGGCGAAATGCTGAACTGAACTAAAGGGGACGTGACCAATATGCACTGACCCTCGGTACTCAGCCCACGGAGCGCATGTAAGCGTTCCCCTGCGGACGTCCGTCCATGACCGACAACCCACGTAGACAGCCGCGCTTCGCACGAACCTAAGCCTCCCCAAGCAGCCCCACCAACCGCGCCTCACACGCCGACAAATCATGTCCCCGCCGCTGTGAAACCACGAACGTCAGCGAGCGGATGTGCCACGCGCGCCGCTCAAGTTCGACGAGCTGCCCACCGGCCAGATCCTCGGCGACGAGATGCCGAGGCAAGTGCCCCCAACCCAGCCCGGCTTTCAGCAAATCCCGTTTCGCCCCGAGATCGTTGACCAGCCACTGGCGCTTGCCGGCCACGCCCTCCTGGGTCTGGTCCGCGCCGGGCTGGTTGTCGGTGACTATGATCTGGGTGTAGCGGCCGAACTCATCCACAGGGATGGGTTTGGGGGTTGCCGCGAGGGGGAAGGATGGCGCGCATACGGTCACCATCTCCTCCTCGCGCAGCCAGTGGCGTTCGATGGCTTGCGGGTTCACTTCCGGCACGTCGTTGATGGTGACGGCCAGGGCGCACACTTTTTCAAGCACCAGCTTTTCGCCGCCCTGCATGGTGGTGATGCGCAGGTTGATCGCGGCGGTGGGGAACTCCTGCTGCAGCGTGCGCAGGCAGTCGATCAGGTGGGCGCGCGGGAAGTAGGCGTCGACCGCCACCGACACTTGCGGCACGCCGGCCCTGGCGATGGAACCGGCACGGTTCTTCATTTCCTCCGTGCGCGAGATCACCGCGCGCGCGTCGGGCAGGAGGCTGCGGCCCGCGGCGGTGAGCTGGGCCTTGCGCGTGTTGCGCTCGAACAACTCGACGTCGAACGCGCTTTCCAGCGCCTTGATCGCATGGCTGATGGCCGACTGCGCCCGCGCGAGCTTGCGCGCCGCGCCCGAGAAACTGCCCTGGTCGCACACCGCCACGAACGCGCGCAACTGGTTGATGGTGACGTTGTCGAGCATCAGTTATCCAAAAACTAGATGGTATTGAACGATGTTTCGTCAATTGTGTTGATGCGTCAAGCGACCCAGATTGGTTGGGCAACCGGCCCGCAGGGGCCGCAACCACTTCAAACACCTAGTGAAAAGGACAATCCCATGACTTACGCCATCATCGGTTTCGGCTCCATCGGCCAAGCCCTCGCCCGCGCGTTCGCCCGCAACAATATCGAAGTCACGGTCGCCAGCCGGCGGCCGCCCGAAGCGCTGTTGCCGCAGGCGCAGGCGATCGGGCCCAAGGTCATTCCCGGGACATTGCAGGAAGCCGCCAAGGCGGACGTCATCATTCTCGCGGTGCTGTTCGAGGGGCATCGGGACATCGGCAAGCTGCTTCCGGATTGGAAGGGCAAGACGATCATCGATGCGATGAACTCGAACGACCCTGTCGAAACGCTCGACAACCTTCCCTCTTCTGCCTTCGCCGCCAAGTCGTTCCCCGGCGCCAAATTCGTGAAGGGTTTCAATCACCTGCTGTCGCGCACCCTGGCCACCGACCCGAAGGCCGAGGGCGGCCACCGCGTCGTGTTCCTGTCCAGCGACGACGAAGCGGCCGCGGCGCAAGTCTCGGATGTGGCCAAGCAACTCGGCTTCGCTCCCGTCTACCTCGGCAAGTTCAACGAGGGCGGCAACCTGGTACAGGCACGCGGCCGCGTCTGGGGCCCGCTGATTTTCCAGGACCTGTTCAAGAAGGAGCAATGAGAGGCTGTGGATTCTTCAACCTCAAAATGGGGAAGACATTTGCAGGCGAACTTGCCAGTCGCGGTATCCGGATAAAACGATCAGTCCCGGGCCTACCGTCACGCCGATCTGGACCAGGCTCACAGGCGCAGCAGGTGAACAGTTGCAGGCCATGGGAAGATGCCGGAGCCAAGTGACAGACGCCAACTTTCGGCAAGAACGGGACCACGTTCACTTGCTGCTTGCGGGGAAGTGAACCTGGCTCCGTCAGGCTTTCGCCGCCGCCGATTCGGCCGCCAACTGTTCGGGGCGCGGGGTGTCGTCGCCGAGCGCGCGCATGTAATTTTCGTAGACTCTCAAGCGTTCGACCAGGAAGTCGACGAAGGCGCGTACTTTCGGTGATTGCACCTGTCCGCGCGGAAAGAGCGCATGGAGGTCGACGTCCGGACCGCGCCAGTCGGCCAGTACCCGCTGCACCAGGCCCTGCTCGACGTGGGCCCGCACCATCACGTCGCTGGTCAGCATGATGCCATCGCCGCCCAGCAACACCGCGCGCAGCGCGCTTGGGTCGTTCGAGACCATCACCGGGTCGACCGGGAAGTCGCGCGGCTTGCCGTTGCCATCGCCCAGCGTCCAGGTGAAGGCGTTGGCGTGGCGGTGGTTGGTCTGCGCCAATGCGCGATGGTGGATCAAATCGTCAGGATGCAGCGGCTCGCCGAAACGCTCGATGTAGCGCGGCGCCGCGTAGACTGCGGGGTGGAACACGCTAAGCCTGCGCGCCGCCAGGTTTGAATCCGCCAGCGTGCCCACGCGCATCGCCACGTCGATCTCGTCGGCGACGATGTCGAGATTGTCGTTGCTCAGCAGCAGTTCCACGTGCACTTCCGGATGGCGTGCGTGGAATTCGCTTAGCAAAGGCGCGACCCAGAAGTTGCCCACCGTGTGCGTTGCGGTAACGCGCAACCAGCCTCGCGGTCCGCTCTGCAACTCGCTTACCGCACTTTCCGCCTCGTCGAGGTCGCGCGCAATGCGTTGGCAATGCGCGAAATAGATGCTGCCCGCCTCGGTCAGTCCGAGCTTGCGGGTGGTGCGATGCAGTAGCTGGGCGCCCAGTCGCGCTTCCAGCTCCTGCACTTTGCGGCTGACCGCGGTCTTGGGCAGGTGCAGCGCCCGGGCGGCGGCGGTGAAGCTGCCCAGCTCGACCACCTTGACGAACACCAAGGTGTCATTGAGATCGCGGCTCATGGTGCCTCCCGGCGATTGTCCCGTTGGCGGGACAATCTTAGTCCCAATTGGCGACTAATCAAACGCCGTTGGCCCGATTAGATTGGGAACCAGGCATCACGAAGCTGCCCCATGTACCGCGATGTCCGTCAACTTTTCCACCGCACCGCGACATGGTTCCGCAGCGACTTGGAGCCCCCGATTAAGTCGAATCCCGGGACATTCCGAACGCGGGACTGAATGTGCCGGCGATGCGCCCCCAAACACATACACACACCAAGGATCCAAGACATGACCAAGCTAACTGGAAAAACCGCTGTGATCACCGACGGCGCTACGGGTATCGGCCTCGCGGCGGCAAAGCGCTTCATCGAGGAAGGCGCGTTCGTCTTCATCTTCGGCCGCCGGCAGGACGCGCTCGACGCAGCGGTGGCCGACCTCGGCCCGAATGCCCGTGGGGTGAAGGGATCGGTCTCCGATCTGGCCGACCTCGACCGGCTTTATGCGGCGGTGAAGGCCGAGCGCGGAACCCTCGACATCGTCTTCGCCAACGCCGGCGCGGGCAGCCAGCTTGCACTCGGCAAGATCACCGCCGAGCACATTGACGAAACCTTCGACACCAATGTGAAGGGCACGATCTTCACGGTGCAGAAAGCGCTGCCGCTGATGGGTCAGGGCGGTTCGATCATCCTGACCGGATCAAGCGCCGGCACCACCGGCGCCCCGGGCATGACCGCCTACAGCGCGAGCAAGGCGGCCGTGCGCAACCTCGCCAAGACCTGGGCGGAAGACCTGAAAGGCACCGGCATCCGCGTCAACGTGCTGTCGCCCGGGGCGACGGCGACCGAGCTGGCGAAGGAAGCGCTGGGCGTGGAAGGCCAGAAGGTCTTCGCCGCGATGACGCCGCTGCAGCGCATGGCCGATCCCTCGGAGATCGGTGCGGTCGCCGCCTTCCTCGCGTCGTCGGACAGCAGCTTCATGACCGCCAGCGAGGTCGCCGTCGACGGTGGTCTGGCGCAACTCTGACTTGCTGCGCGCGGCCGGGCACCGCCGCGCGTTTTCTTCAGAGGTCACGCCGATCGGAAGGAAACCCGCTTTCGCCCCCGACATAGCGGGCGACAAAACAGCGGAATTGCCGTCGTGTGCGGCGCGAGTCGCCCGCAGGGCGGGCGCCACTCCGTTCATCCCCTGGGGGATGCCGGCATTTCCAATCGAAGGAGAATATGCAAGGCGGGACGGTCGGAAACCGTAACCTCGGCGCATATTCGCGACCGATATTCGTAGGAGCCCGCTCGCAGGCAATGCTCTTGGCGTGGCATCCAGAAAACCGGAAAAGCATCGCCCGCGAGCGGGCTCCTACAACCATGTGGCGACGTTGATGGCGGCCACGGCAACCTGCCTGGATCAACACCGCCAGGCGGCAGCCCATTGCCCTTCTCAAGGGGCGTCGCGTGTTCGATATTGCTGCGCCAGCCAGTCGATGAAGACGCGCAGGCGCGGCGAAAGCTGACGTGTATGGGAATAGAGCGCATGCACCGGCAGGCGCGGCGGCGGGTAATCCGCCAGCAATTCGACAAGCGTACCGTTGGCAAGCTGGGAAACCACACCGTAGCGCGGCACCTGGATGATGCCGAGACCGGCACAGGCCGACCCAATGTTCGTGTCCGGTCCGGTGACCGTAACCACGGTGGGCAGCATCAATTCCTGAACGTTGCCCGCGACGGTAAAGGCGAGCGGCCTGATGGACGGTGAGTCAGGGGCCAGCAGACCCATCATCGTATGGCCGTTGGCGAGATCAGAGAGCGTGCGCGGCGTGCCGAAGCGAGCGAGATAGCCCGGGCTGGCGAAGGTGCCGCGCTTCAACTCGGCCAGCTTGCGGTAATAGAGCGAAGAATCTGTCAGCGTGCCGGCCCGCACGATGCAATCGAAGCCTTCTCGCACCATGTCGAGCGACTGGTGAAGTTCGCTTATGTGCAAGCTGATGTCGGGATAGCGCGCAAGAAAGTCCGGCAGCCCGGGCAGCAGGAAATAACGTGCCTGCGCACCATGCACATCGACGCGCAGCAGACCCGAAGGCTTGGCACCGCTGAACCCGGCCTCCGTATCCTCAAGATCGGCGATCAGGCGAACGCACCGCTGGTAATAGGCTTCGCCGTCCACCGTGGGCCGTACAACGCGCGTCGTTCTTTCGAGCAGGCGCACTCCCAACCGCTGCTCCAGTTGCTTGACGGCATCGGTGGCGGTCGAACGCGGCAAGCCCAGGTCGTCGGCCGCCAAGGTGAAGCTGCGCCGCTCGGCAACACGAGTGAAGATGCGCATGGCATCGAAGCGATCCATGTCACTTGTTCGCTATTTTCGAATAGTGATGCCAGATCATAGTTGATTATCCGAAGCATCGAAAAGAACAGACTCTCCTTTGTCAGCAACGCATCCCAAAGGAGAACTCGAATGACAACGACCACCCACAAGGTCGCCATCGTCACCGGCGCCTCGCGTGGCATCGGTGCAGCGATTGCCCAACGCCTCGCCAAAGACGGCTTCACGGTCGTGGTGAACTACGCCAGCAATGCCGGCGAGGCCGAGCAGCTGGCAGGCAAGATCGAGGCTGCCGGCGGCAAGGCGCTCACCGCGCAAGCCGATGTCAGCGATGCGGCCGCGGTGGCGCGTCTGTTCGACAGCACGGAAGCCGCTTTCGGCGGTATCGACGTTCTGATCAACAACGCCGGCATCATGCGGCTGGCGACGATTGCCGATGGCGATGACGCCCTCATCGACAGCCTGATTGCCACCAATCTCAAGGGCAGCATCTACACCCTGCGCGAAGCCGCACGGCGTCTGCGCGATGGCGGCCGGATCGTCAATTTCTCGACCAGCGTCGTCGGGCTCAAGCTGGAGACTTATGGCGTCTATGTCGCCACGAAGGCGGCCGTCGAAGGATTGACCGGCATCCTCGCCAAGGAACTGCGCGGCCGCAATATCACCGTCAATGCCATTGCGCCCGGGCCGACCGCGACAGCGCTCTTCCTCGACGGCAAGTCGCCGGAATTGATCGAGCGCACGTCGAAGATGAATCCGCTTGAACGGCTCGGCACGCCGGAGGACATTGCGGCGGCCGTCGCCTTTCTGGTCGGGCCCGATGGCGCATGGATCAACGGCCAGGTGCTGCGCGCCAATGGCGGCATTGTCTGATCCTTCAGCCCCTCAATCACGCGCCCAGGATCGCGATCAATTGAAGGGAATACTGTCATGTCCAGGAATATCCGTTGCAACCACGCGCGCCCCGGAAAGCTCAGGGTCTGCTGCTGCAGCCGCGATCGGACCGGGACAGCTCCCGAAGAAAACAGGCTGAAGCCTTCAAGGCGGGCAGCGTCTTTTAGCCGTCCGTTTCGAATCACACCAGGATGTCGCCAAGGCGTTGCCCGCCCGGAAGGGAACAGATCCTCATCGATCTGACCCATGCCTGCGTGCCCCCTGAGGTGCCGCTAGTACGGCCTTCCTGCAGGAATGGAGTAGTTTGCACACGAGTGTCCGTGCGCATCGTCGTGTGCACGGCGAAGCAAACGTTCAGGAGAACGAGGCAATGGCCGAATCGGCGCCCATACCCCCACCGCTCGTCCGCCCCTTCACCGTCTCGATCCCGGATGCCGAGATCGAGGACCTGAAGCGGCGGCTGGCCAGAACGCGCTGGCCGGCTCAGGAAACCGTCGCCGACTGGTCGCAAGGTGTTCGCCTGGACCATGCGAAATCACTCATCGACTACTGGGCGCGCAAGTACGACTGGCGCCGATTCGAGTCCGAGCTCAATCGTTTCCCGCAATTTCTGACCGCGATCGATGGGCTGGATATCCACTTCATCCATGTCAGATCAAAGCATCCGAACGCGATGCCGCTCATCCTGACGCATGGATGGCCCGGTTCGATCGTCGAGTTCCTGAAAGTGATTGGCCCGCTGACTGATCCGGTGGCGTTCGGCGGAAACGCCGACGATGCATTTGATGTCGTGATCCCGTCGCTGCCCGGCTTCGGGTTTTCCCAGAAGCCTGCAGAAACGGGCTGGTCGGTCTCGCGTATCGCCGCCGCGTGGGTGGAACTCATGAAGCGCCTTGGCTATACGAAGTGGGCCGCCCAGGGCGGTGATTGGGGTGCCGTCATCACCTCCGTGCTCGGGGTCATGCAGCCCGAGGGACTGCTCGGCATTCACTTGAACAGCCAATACGCGTTTCCCGCGCAGATACCCGACACGCTGTCGCCCGAAGAGCAATACGCCGTGGATTCCCTCGCCCTGTACAACGGCGACATGGGTGGCGCCAATCACCTTCAGGCCACGAAGCCGGCGACCATCGGCTTCGCCCTGGCGGACTCGCCGGCGGGCCAGGTGGCCTGGATCTACGACAAGTTCCAAGCCAAGACGGACAACCACGGACTCGCCGAGGACGCCCTCGGCACCGATGAGATCCTGGACGCGATATCGCTCTACTGGTTCACCAACACCGCCGCATCGTCCGCGCGCATCTACTGGGAAAACAAGGCGGGCAGCATGGCCGGGCCCAAACTGACGCTGCCGGTCGCGGTGACCGTGTTTCCCCGCGACATCCCGCGCCTGCCCCGAAGCTGGATCGAAGACACCTACGCCAACCTGATCCACTACGGCGAAGCCGACAAGGGCGGACACTACGCCGCCTTCGAACAGCCCGGGATCCTGGTCAGCGAAATTCGCACCAGCCTGCGGAGCCTGCGCCCCTGAAAACGCAGATCGGCGAACCTATAACCCCGCATACGCCACCCAACCCTTGAACGTGAAAGCCGCATAGAAGAGCTCCGGTCGCTCGAAGCCCGCCTGCTCCAGCAGGTCGACCTCGGCTCCGGGAGAAAGCGTCGGGAGACGGCTGGTCATCGCTTCGACCGTGGCGATCGGGTTTGCCACCGGCATGCCGTTTGAGGTCATGAAGGCTACGTGCCGCTGCAACCAGCGCCTCTTTTCATCGGGCGCATCGGGAACGCTGTGGTGCGCCATGACCAACGGCGCGCCGGGTTTCAATCGGCACCGCAGCTGGCGCAGCGTGTGCAGGCGCTGCTCGATGGACAGGAAGTGCATGGTGAGCAGGCAAGCCGCGCCATCGAATTCGATGAGCGGAGCCGCATCAATGTATCCCTCCAGCAACTCCACTTTCGGCGCCAGCGGCCCCAGCGTCTGGACGGCCAATTCCAGCATCGGCGCAGACGGATCCACACCTAGCAGACGCCACTGCGGGTAGGTCTCGGCAAAGGCCTTGAGTTCCATGCCTCCGCCGGCGCCGAGTACCAGCACACGCCCGTCGGGCGGCACGCGCTCGTGCAGGAGCAGGCCGGCCATCTGGTGCAGCGCATGCAGCCCGGGCACCTGCCGCAGTGGCCCATCCGTGTACCGCGCCACCGCTTGTGGATCATTGAAAGAAGACATGTTGCTCTCGCTGCTTGACACTCAGGCACAAACGTAACATCGTTTGTTACATGAAACGAGACAGCCGACTTTCCGCCGTACTCCACGCCTTGCTGCACATGGCCGAGCGCCATACGCCGATGACATCCGATGCGCTGGCGCAGTGCCTGGGCACGCATCCGGTGGTGGTCCGCCGCACCATGGGCCTGCTGCGGGAGGCCGGCCTGGTCACCGCGGATCGGGGCCACGCCGGCGGCTGGCGCATCTCGGCAGACCTCACCAAGGTCACCTTGCGCCAGCTGCATGAAGCGCTGGGCGAGCCTGCGCTGTTCGCCGTGGGCAACCGGAGCGAGCATCCATCATGCCTCGTCGAGCAGGTGATCAATGCCGCGCTCGACACAGCGTTTGCCGACGCCGAAGCGCTGCTGCTGCAGCGCTTCGAATCGGTCACCCTGGCCGCACTGGCCGCGGATTTCACGCGCCGTCATGGCGCCCATCGATCGAGGCACCGGCATGAAGCATGACGCGATGAAGTACGACGTGATCATCGTCGGTGGCAGCTATTCGGGCATGGCCGCTGCCCTGCAATTGCTGCGGGCACGCCGCAGCGTGCTCATCATCGACGGTGGCAAACGGCGCAACCGCAGCGCCAGCCACTCACACGGATTCCTGGGCAGCGACGGCGTCGATCCTGCCGAGCTGGCCCGCGTCGCCCGTGCGCAACTCGAGGCGTATCCCACGCTGACCTGGCAGGACGACGATGTCGGGCGGGCCAGCGGCACGATGGACGACTTCCAGGTGACCTGCGGCGACACGATCTATACCGCCAGGCGCCTGCTGCTGGCGATCGGCGTATCGGACCGGCTGCCCGCGATCCCTGGCGTGGCCGAACGCTGGGGCAAGAGCATCTTCCACTGCCCGTACTGCCACGGCTATGAACTGCACCGGGGCCGCGTTGGCGTCATCGCCACCGGACCGATGTCGATCCATCAGGCGCAGCTGCTGCCGGAGTGGGGAGACACCACGTTCTTCCTCAACGGCACGTTCGAACTCGACCAGGCCGCCGAGGACGAGTTGATTCGGCGCGGCGTGACGATCGAGACCACTCGCATTCGCCAGATTGACGGGAGCGCCGATGTGGTGCTCTCCGACGGAAGGCGAATGAGCTTCGCCGGCCTGTTCACCGCGCCGCATAACGAACCTTCCACGCCGATCGCCGCGCAGCTCGGCTGCGAAATTGTCGAAACCGTGATGGGCACGCAGATAGGCACCGGCGAAGCCAGGGAAACCACCGTCCCCGGCGTATTCGCCTGCGGCGACGCCGCAAGGATGCCGCACTCGGTGTCGCTCGCGGTGGGTGATGGTGCGTGGGCCGGCGCGCAGCTTCACCGATCACTGGTGTGGCCAGCGTCGTAGATGGTGGGCGCCCGGGACCACCAGGCTTGCGGGCATGAGGACCGATTCCGGGCTGCTCGAGGGCCTGCCTGACCGCTCATCCGTCCCTCAGGTTCATTGCGCGAAAAAATTTCGCGACGGCGGCCGACTCGATCGGATGTCTCCCCCTCAAAAGGGGAAGATCAACGTCCCATGACCACACGATGGCGATGCATCGATTCCGCCACCCATTCGCACGCGCGATAATCCCGGTCTGTTCCTTCGCGAGGAAAACCGTCGATGCATGGCGAATACAAGATGCCCGGCGGCAAGCTGGTGGTGGTCGATCTCGATGTCCACGATGGGCGACTGGCCCAGGTGCAACTGAGCGGTGATTTTTTCCTGGAACCGGACAGCGCACTGCGCACCATCGACGCGGCGCTCGAAGGCCAGCCCGCCGACATGGACGAAGCCGGCCTCGCCCGCAGCATCCGCAACGCGCTCGCGCCCGACGTCATGATGTACGGCATTTCGCCCGAGGCCATTGCCGTGGCTGTGCGCCGCGCGCTGCAAGGGGAGCACCTCGCATGATGCGCACCGAATGGCACGACCACGACTGGCAGCTGATCCACACCGCGCCGCAATCGCCAAGCCTGCACATGGCGCTGGACGACGTACTTACCCACGAGGTCGGCGCCGGTCGCCGCAAACCCACCGTGCGCATCTGGGAGTGGGCATCACCCGCGGTGGTGATCGGCCGCTTCCAGTCACTGCGCAACGAGGTCGACGCCGAGGCCGCGCAACGCCACGGCATCGAGGTGGTGCGGCGCATCTCGGGCGGCGGCGCGATGTTCATCGAGCCGGGCAATACCATCACCTATTCGATCTACGCGCCGCTCTCGCTGATCAAGGACATGTCGTTCCAGCAGGCGTACGCGTTCATGGATGCGTGGGTAATCGAGGCGCTGGGCGAGCTGGGCATCAAGGCCTGGTACCAGCCGCTGAACGACATCACTTCCGAAGGCGGCAAGATCGCCGGCGCGGCGCAGGCACACCGCGGCGGTGCGGTGCTGCACCACGTGACCATGGCCTATGACATCGACGCAGCGAAGATGCTGGACGTATTGCGCATCGGCCGCGAGAAACTGTCCGACAAGGGCACCACCAGCGCCGCCAAGCGCGTCGACCCGCTACGCAGCCAGACCGGCCTGCCACGCGAGATGGTGATCGAACGGATGATCGCCACCTTCCGCCGCCTGCATGGCCTCACCGACGATACGCTGCGCGCTGACGAACTGACCCAGGCCGAAACGCTCGCACAAACCCGCTTCGGCAACGCGACCTGGCTTGCCGACGTCCCCTGACAGCGCCGCAGCACGCCGGTGCGCATCGCGATCCGCAGAAGTCCGACGTGGCCATCGTGGTTTTCACCCCGGCGCGACGACGATCACAGCAACGGCAGGATGTTTTCCCGGCTCAGTTGCGCCACCGGCACGTCCGGTGCGGCGGGGTCGATCCAGTGCAGTTCGGCAATCTCGGCCTGCGCGGTGATCGTGCCGGTGACTTGCACCACGTAGACCACCGCCTCGACCACGTAGCCCGGCTCGTTCGCCGCTGGCGCGCTGCAACGGCACAGCAGCGAAGCCGAGCCGGCGACGAGTTCGCAACCCAGCTCTTCGCGCAGCTCGCGCGCCAGCGTGGCGAGGTCGTCGGCATCACCGGGTTCGCGCTTGCCGCCCGGCTGCTGGAACACCTGTGCACCGTGCTTGCGCACCAGCAGGCTGCGGCCGGCGTGATCGCCGATCACCGCCGCGACGATGTGGATGCGCCTGTCGCTCACAACCGGCTGTACGACCACGACTGCATGCGCCCGTCCTTGTATGGCATCACGCCGTGGAACGGTCGCGGGTCGCCGTCGAACACCAGCGGCAGGAAGTGGCGGTCGCCTTCCCACATCGGCAGTTCCATCAGCTTGTCGCGGGCCACCCAGCGCAGCGTGCCTTCGTGATTGGCGGTGAGCGGCGTGCCGCTGTAGCGGTCGATCACGAAGATGAAACCCAGCCAGTCCTCGCCGTGCTTGCCGAAGCCGGGCCAGTTCAGCGTGCCGCGCAACTGCATCGATTCGCAGCTGATGCCCGCCTCCTCCATGATCTCGCGCCGCATGCAGGTCGCGATGTCCTCGCCCGGCTCCATCTTGCCGCCCAGGCCGTTGTACTTGCCCAGGTGGTGGTCGTCCGGGCGCGTATTGCGATGGATCATCAACACCTCGCGCTGGTCCGGCGACAACACGTAACCGAGCGTGGCGACAATGGGTGCGTACGGAGGCAAGGCGGACATGCGTGAATCGCTGGCGGAAAGCCCACAAGTCTAGCCGCTGCATGGCTCGCCTGCCCGCCGCGGCTTCGGACGGTGCAAGGACGGGCTTGCATGGAGACAGCCGGGGCGGCGACCATCGGGGGATGTCGTCTTTCCGTTTGCTACCCCATTCACGCATGTCCGGCCCGCACCGCGCGCCCGTCGTGTTCATCCTGCTTCTCCTCCTGACCGTGCTGGCCGGCTGCACCGCGCGGGCGCGGGCGGTGGCCAGTGACGAGCTGGCGTTCGAGGGCCAGAACTATCGCGTGGTGCGGCTGGACCTGCACCGCCATGCGCTGACCCTGCACTGGCGCGAACCGGCCAGCGGCCAACCGTTCGGCAGCATCGAGACACTGCGCCGTTGGGGCGAGACACGCGGCCAGCGCCTGTTGTTTGCCGCCAACGCGGGCATCTACGACAAGCAGTTCGCGCCACTGGGCCTGTACGTGGAGAACGGCAAGGCGCTGGTGCCGCTGAACCTGGCCCATGGCAACCCGGCGTCGGGCAATTTCTCGCTGCTGCCCAACGGCGTGTTCGCCGTGTATCCGGATGGCCACGCCGCCGTGCGCACCAGCACCGATTTCAAGGCGGATGGCAAACCCGTGCAGTGGGCTAGCCAGTCCGGCCCGATGCTGTTGATCGACGGCAAGCTCAACCCGCAATTCGTGGGCGACTCGGCCAGCCTGAAGTGGCGCAGCGGCGTCTGCGCCCGCGGCCCGTACGAGGTGGTGTTCGCCGTCAGCGAGGCGCCGGTCAACTTCCACACGTTTGGACGTCTGTTTCGCGACAAGCTCGGCTGCCGCGACGCGCTCTACCTCGACGGCAGCATCTCGCAGATGTATGTCGACGACGAGGGTTACGCCGGCGCACCGGCCTTCATGGTCAAGCCATACGCAGGCATCTTTGCCGTGTTCGCCACGCCGTGATGGCGCGGCGACCCAATGTCTGGCGCGGGCTCGCGCTGGCGGTTCCGGCGCTGTTGCTGATAGCCGGCATCGCGCTGTGGTGGGCGCTTGCCGGCAGCCGCGCGCGGCTCGACGGCACGTTGCATCTGGGCGGTTTGCAGTCAGCGGTAAGCGTGCAGCGCGACGCGCTGGGCACGGTGACGCTCACCGGCAAGCGCCGCGCCGATCTCGACTACGCACTGGGCTACGTGCATGCGCAGGAGCGCTTCTTCGAGATGGACCTGATGCGCCGCATGCCTGTCGGCGAATTGTCGGCGCTGGTCGGGCCGGCCGCATTGCCGACTGATCTCAACCACCGGCGCCATCGCCTGCGCGCGGTGGCCGATGCGGCTTACGCGCAATTGCCGCAAGAGCAGAAGCAGCAACTCGACCACTACCGCGACGGCGTCAACGCGGGCCTGGCCGACCTGCGCGTGAAGCCGTGGGAATACCTGCTGCTGGGCACGAAGCCGCAACCATGGCAGTCGCCGGACAGCCTGCTGCTGGTTGCCGCCATGTATCTCGACCTCAACGGCGATGGCCTCAACGCGCGCGAACTGCACATCGCGCAGATGCGTGCGGTGCTGCCCGGCGCCCTGGTGGATTTTCTGCTGTCGCCCGATCCGGATTGGGAGGCGCCGCTGCGCGGGCGGCTGTCGCGTTCGCCGGTGGTTCCCGGTTCGGGCATATTCGACTTGCGCCAGCTGGTGCCCGCCAAGCCGACTGACCTGACGGCCGCATTGGCACCCGCACTCGATGCACCGCGCCCCGGCAGCAACAGTTTTGCCGTCGCCGGTGCGCTCACCAACAACGGCGCGGCGCTGCTCGCCAACGACATGCACCTGGGCCTGCGCGTGCCCAACATCTGGTTTCGCACCCGCCTGCGTTATCCCGACCCCACCGCGCCGGGCGGCCAGCGCGACGTCAACGGCGTGAGCCTGCCCGGCACGCCGGCCATCGTGGTCGGCTCGAACGGCCAGGTCGCCTGGGGTTTCACCAACAGCTATGGCGACTGGCTGGACTGGGTGCGCGTGCAGCGCGATCCGCACGACGCCACCCGCTACAAGGTGCCCGGCGGCTGGGCCACGATCGAGCGCCACGTCGAACACATCCAGGTGAAAGGCCAGCCCGATACGCTGCTCACCGTCGAGGACACGCGCTGGGGCCCGATCATGGGCCGCGATGCCGACGGCACGCCGCTGGCGTTGCAATGGAGCGGCGCCGCGCCGCGCAACTACAACCTGGCGCTGATGCAGATGGAGCGCGCACCGAGCACGCACGCGGCGCTGGCGCTGGCACCGCAGTTCGGCATGCCGGTGCAGAACATGCTGGTGGCCGACAGCGCCGGGCATATCGGCTGGACGATCGCCGGCATCGGCGTGCCCCTGCGCGGCAACGGCGACCCCAGCATGCCGTTCGACGGCGCGCAGCCGGGCAGCGGCCGGCAGGGCTGGGCCAAACCCCCGCAGTACCCGCGTATCGAAGACCCGGCCGGCGGCCGGCTGTGGACCGCCAACAACCGCACCATCGACGGCGATGCGCTGACCCTGCTCGGCAACGGCGGCCACGACCTCGGCGCCCGTGCGCAGCAGATCCGCGACGACCTGCACGCGCGCACCGGTTTCACGCCCGGCAGCCTGCTCGACATCCAGCTCGATGACCGCGCGATCTTCCTCAGCCGCTGGCAGGGGCTGCTGCAGAACGCGCTCGCCGGCAGCAACGATCCCGACCTGCAGCAGCTGCGCAAACTCACCGCGCACTGGCATGGCCATGCCTCCGTCGGCAGCGTGGACTACCGGCTGGTGCGCGCGTTCCGCAACGAGGTGACCGCGGCCGTGCTGGCACCGTTCGTCCGTCGCGTGGCGCAGCAACACGGCGACTTCACGTGGCCCGGCGAAAACAGTGCGGAAGCCGCGGTGTGGGCGCTGGTGCATGTGCAACCGCCATATCTGCTGGATCCTGCCTACCCCGACTGGCACGCCTTGCTGGTGGCCAGCGCCAAACGCGTGGCGACCGAACTGGGCAAGCAGCCCGGCGGCCTCGCCGCCCGCACCTGGGGCGAACACAACCGCAGCGGGATCAACCACCCGCTGTCGGCCGCGCTGCCGGCATGGCTGGGCCGTTACCTCGACATGCCGTCGCAACCGCAAGCCGGCGACAGCAACATGCCGCGCGTGGCCGCACCGTCGTCCGGCGCCTCCGAACGGCTGGACGTGGCACCCGGCCACGAAGCCCACGGCATCCTGCAAATGCCCGGCGGCCAGAGCGACCATCCGTTGTCGCCGTTCTACGGCGCCGGCCATGCGGACTGGGCCAACGGCAGGCCGACGCCGCTGCTGCCTGGCACCACGCAACACACGCTGACCCTGCAGCCGCTCGCCCACTGATGCGCTGAACGCCGCGCCGACGGAGTTCCGCGGCACGGCGGCCCATTCCTGCGTCATTCGACCGCACGGATCACCCGGGTGAATCTGACTGAAGTCAAAAGCTGTCCTCTGGCGCGCGCGCATGATCCGCACCGTCCACAGGATGCGTTCCATGATCAGCTGCGACACCATCATCATCGGCGCGGGCCCGGTCGGCCTGTTCCAGGTTTTCGAACTGGGTTTGCTCGGGCTGAATACGCATGTGGTCGATTCCATGCCGCATGCCGGCGGCCAGTGCATCGAGCTGTATCCGGACAAGCCGATCTACGACATCCCGGCCGTGCCGGCATGCAGCGGGCGCGAGTTGGTCGAGCGGTTGCAGCAGCAGATCCGGCCGTTCGCGCCGCAGTTCCACCTGGGCCACACCGTCACCGCGTTGGAGCGCATGCAGGACGGTCGCTTCCGGCTGCAGACCAGCGGCGGGCTCGTGTTCGACGCGGGCGCGGTAATCATCGCCGGTGGCCTGGGCGCGTTCGCTCCGCGCACACTGAACCTGCCGGAAGCCGCGCCGCTGGTGGGCCACACGTTGCACTACAAGGTGACCCGGCCTGCGCTGTTCGACGACCAGGACATCGTGATCGCCGGCGGCGGCGACGCCGCGCTGGACTGGGCACTGACCCTGGTCGAGCGCGCACGCAGCGTGGTGCTGGTGCACCGCTCTTCGACGTTCCGCGCGGCGCCGGCCAGCGTGGCGCGCATGCAGGCACTGTGCGACGAAGGCTGCATGCAGTTCTGCGAGGGGGACATCATCGGCATGGAGACGATCGGCGACGCGCTGGCGCAGGTACGCGTGCGCACGCGCAGCGGCATGGTCCAGCGCATCGAGGCTTCGCACCTGCTGGTGTTCTGGGGCATGCACCCGGCACTGGGGCCGATCGCCGAGTGGGGGCTGGCACTGGAACGCCAGCAACTGGTGGTGGACCCAGCGACCTTCCAGACCTCCGTGGCCGGCATCTTCGCGGTGGGCGACATCAACACCTACCCGGGCAAGAAGAAGCTGATCCTGTCGGGCTTCCACGAAAGTGCGCTGTGCGCGTTCGCCGTGCACGCGTACCTGCATCCCGGCGACAAGGTGAACCTGCAATACACGACCACCAGCCCCGCCCTGCAGCGGCGCCTGGGCGTGCGCGACGCCGAGCGCGATGCCGTCGTCGCCGAGCCGCAGCCACGCGTGGCTGCCACGGCCTGACCTCGCCCATCGCACGCGCTCAACCACTCACCCCGGGAGACATCCCATGTACCGCCCCTCCGCCCCCGACGACCTGCGCTCGCCCGACCGCCGGCGCTGGCTGAAGCAGGCCGGCCAGCTCGCCATCGCCGGCGGCCTGCTGGCTGGCGGCGGCTGGGCGGTGCTCAAGCGCAAGCAGAACCTGTGGCAGGTGCGCCGCGAACGCACGCTGATGCAGACCTCGGTGGCGGTGACCTGCCTGGCTGATGACGTGCAGGCCGCCGGCGTGGCGATCGAGGCGGCGTTTGCGCGCATGACCGCGACTGCCGCGCAGCTGACCCGCTTCGATGCGGCCAGCCCCCTGGCGCGGCTCAATCGCGACGGCCAACTGGCACAGGTGCCGGCGCAGCTGGATGCAGTGCTGCGCCAGGCGCTGTCGCTATCGCGGCTGACCGATGGCGCGTTCGATCCCACCGTGCTGCCGGTGCTGCGCTACTTCGAAACGCTGCGCGGCACGGCAACCACCGACGCGCACGAACAACGCGTGGCCGAAAGCCGCGACGCGCTGGTCGGCTACCGCGACCTCGCGCTGGATGCGCGCGGCGCGCGGCTGCTGCGCCCCGGCATGGCGGTCACACTGGACGGCATCGCCAAAGGCCACGTAGTCGACCAGGGCATCGCCGCGCTGCGCGGCGCCGGCATCGAGTACGCCCTGATCGACGCCGGTGGTGACATCCACGCGATCAGCGGCAACGATCCCGCACGGCACTGGAACGTCGGCATCGTCGATCCACGCGACGTCGGCCGCGTGGCGGCGGTGCTGCAATTGCGCAACGCGGCGCTGTCGACCTCGGGCAACTACCGCGTGTTCTTCTCCGCCGACCGGCGCCTGTTCCATATCGTCAACCCGCGCACCGGCTGGTCGCCGCAAAGCTATTCCAGCGTGACCGTGATGGCGCCGCGTTCGGTACTGGCCGACGGCATGAGCACGGCGGCGTTCTCGCTGGAGCTGCCGCGCTTGTCCGCGCTGATGGACGCGCAGGATCAGCAGTGGCTGGCGTTCTCGCGCACGGGCGAGCAACGCTGGCGCTCGCGCGAACTGCCGCTGATCGCCGGCACGGCAGAGCGCGTGTGATGCGCGTGCCGCGTCCGCTCATCACCCGCGTGCTGCTGGCGCTGTGCCTGCTGTTGCTGGCACCCGCGACGCTGGCCGGCATCGATGCGAAGCATCCGCAGTTGCACGAGGTGTTTCCGCAGGCCACCCGCTACGGCGACATCGAAGGCACACCGCCGGCGGCCGCCGTTTACCAGGGTGACGAGATCATCGGCTACGTGTTCGAGACGGTGATGGTGGCGCCGGTGCCCGCGTACTCGGGCGCGCCGATCAACCTGCTGGTGTCGATCGGCACCGACGGCAGCATCCGCGACGCGCGCGTGCTGGAGCAGCACGAGCCGATCCTGCTGGTCGGCATCCCGGTGCAGAAGCTGTACGACTTCGTGGCGCGCTACATCGGCCATCGCGTGGACGACCAGATCGTGGTCGGCGGCGGTGCCAGCGGCAGCGTGCGCATCGACGCGATCAGCAGCGCCACGGTGACTTCGATGGTGGTCAACGAGACCATCATGAACTCGGCGCTGAAGGTGGCCGCCTCGCGCAAGCTGATCGCCGACGCGACCGATACCGACGCCAACGCCGCCGCCGTGCGCACCGACTACTACCAGCCGGCCGACTGGGACACGCTGACCGGCAACGGCGCGATCGGCCACCTGCAGCTCAAGCGCCAGGCGATCACCGACGCGTTCAAGGGCCAGCCGGAGAGCGGCATGGTCGACGACGCCACCGCGCCGGCGCCCGGCCACGAGGACGATGTCTTCATCGACCTGTACTTCGCCGACGTCACCCCGCCCACGGTGGGCCGCAACCTGCTCGGCGCGGACACCCACGCCGACCTGATGAAGCAGCTCAAGCCCGGCGATTCGGCGATCGCGGTGATGGCCAACGGCATCTATTCGTTCAAGGGCGTGGGCTACGTGCGCGGCGGCATCTTCGACCGCGTGCACGTGCTGCAGGACGGCAAGCTGGTGCTGTTCAAGGACACCGACCTGGTGCCGTTGAACGACACCCCGCTGCGCGGCAAGCCCGAGTTCGCCGAGCAGGCGATCTTCATCGTGCGCAACGGCGGCAGCGGTTTCGACGCGACCCGGCCGTGGACGCTGCAGCTGATGGTGAATCGCCAGGTCGGCCCGCTGCAAAGCATCTACCACACCTTCACCCGCGACTACCGCATGCCGGCCGTCTACACCACCCGGCCGCAGAGCAGCGCCGAGTCGCAGTCCAGCGCGCTGCCGGCCAACGCCGCGCTGTGGCAGAAGATCTGGTACGGCCGGCGCATCGACATCGCCGTGTTGCTGGCCGGACTGACCGTGCTCACGTTGATCCTGCTGTTCCAGGACTGGATCGTGAAGTACCCGGTGTGGCTCGAACGCGTGCGCACGGGCTTCCTGATCTACACCTTGGTGTTCATCGGCTGGTACGAGCTGGCGCAGTTGTCGGTGGTGAACATCTTCACCTTCGTGCAGTCGCTGCTGCATGGCTTCCATTGGGAAACCTTCCTGATGGACCCGATGATCTTCATCTTGTGGGTGTTCGTGGCCGCTACCTTGCTGCTGCTCGGGCGCGGCGTGTACTGCGGCTGGCTGTGCCCGTTCGGCGCGCTGCAGGAGCTGGTGGGCAAGCTCGCCAAGCGGCTGCGTGTGCCGCAGTTCGAGTTTCCCCGCGTGGTGCACGAGCGGCTGTGGGCGCTGAAGTACGTGATCCTGCTGGTGCTGTTCGGCATGTCGCTGCAGTCGCTCAACACGGCCGAACATTACGCCGAGGTCGAGCCGTTCAAGACCGCGATCACCCTGCACTTCGCGCGCTCGTGGAGCTATGTGTTCTACGCGGTGCTGCTGGTCGGCGTCTCCGCCTTCAACCACAAGTTCTATTGCCGTTACGTGTGCCCGCTGGGCGCCGGGTTGGCGGTATCCGGGCGCTGGCGGCTGTTCGAGTGGCTGCGCCGGCGACCGGAGTGCGGCAGCCCCTGCCAGGTCTGCGCCAACGAATGCGAGGTCAAGGCGATCGGCCCCGACGGCCGCATCAACTTCAACGAATGCCATTACTGCCTGGACTGCCAGGTCACCCGCATCAACGACCACAAATGCCCGCCGGTGGTGCAGCAACGCAAGAAGCGCGAACGCGCTGCGCGACCGCTGCCCACGCCGATCGTGCTGATTAACCCGGCAAACGCGCCGGAAACCCGAGAGCCGGCGCCCATCGCCGACTGATCCCACGTCACCTGCCCTCTGCGGATGAGAAGCCATGCACGACGAATCGAAGAACAAACCCGACGCGAACGCGGAGGGCGCCGACCCCGCCCGTCGCCACTTCATGAAGAACAGCGCACTGGCCGGCCTCGCCGGTGCGGCGGGACTGGCGCTGGCCGGCTGCGGCCGCAAGAGTGACCTCGGCGGCGCGGAAGGTGCCGCCGGGCACGATGGCGAACGCCAGCGCGAGCACGGCAAGCACGAGGCCGCCTCCGACCACGTGCCGCCCGGCCAGCTCGACGAATACTACGGCTTCTGGAGCGGCGGCCAGTCCGGCGAGGTGCGCGTGATGGGACTGCCGTCGATGCGCGAGCTGATGCGCATCCCGGTGTTCAACCCCGACTTCACCATCGGCTGGGGCATCACCAACGAGAGCAAGCGCGTGCTGGGCGCCAACTTCCCGCCCGGCGGCGACTGCCACCACCCGCACATGAGCCAGACCGACGGCCACTACGACGGCCGCTACATCTTCATCAACGACAAGGCGCATACCCGCGTGGCGCGCATCCGCTGCGACGTGATGCGCACCGACCGCATCATCGACGTGCCGAACGTGCAGTCGATCCACGGCCTGCGCGTGCAGCGCGCGCCGCGCACCGGCTACGTGTTCGCCAACGGCGAGTTCATGGTCCCGGCGCCCAACGACGGCCACGACCTGGAGGACCCGAAGAAATACCAGACCATGTTCAGCGCCATCGACGGCGACACCATGGACGTGGCCTGGCAGGTGCTGGTGGATGGCAACCTGGACAACACCGAGGCCGACTACGCCGGCAAGTACGCGATCTCCACCTGCTACAACAGCGAAGGTGGCCTGGACCTGCCCGGCACCATGCAGGCCGAGCGCGACTGGGCGGTGGTGTTCAACATCGCGCGCATCGAGGAGGCGGTGAAGAACGGCAAGTTCAAGACCATCGGCGACTCGAAGGTGCCGGTGCTGGATGGCCGCCATGGTTCGTCGTTCACCCTCTACATCCCGATCCCGAAGAACCCGCACGGCATCAACGCCAGCCCCGACGGCAAGTACGTGGTGGCCAACGGCAAGCTCTCGCCCACCGTCAGCGTGATCGAGTGGAGCCGCATCGACGACTGCTTCGCGGGCAAACTGAAGGACCCGCGCGATACGGTGGTGGCCGAGCCCGAGCTGGGCCTGGGGCCGCTGCACACCGCCTACGACGGCCGCGGCAACGCCTATACCACGCTGTTCATCGACAGCCAGATCGCCAAGTGGAACATCGCCGACGCGATCGCCGCCCACGGCGGCAAGAAGGTCAACTACCTGCGCCAGAAGGTCGACGTGGCCTATCAGCCCGGCCACTGCCACACTTCGATGGGCGAGTCGCGCGATGCCGACGGCAAGTGGCTGGTGTCGCTGAACAAGTTCTCCAAGGACCGCTTCCTGCCCACCGGCCCGATGCATCCGGACAACGACCAGCTGTTCGACATCTCCGGCGAGACCATGAAGCTGGTCGCCGACGGCCCGGTCTACGCCGAGCCGCACGACGTGATCCTGCTGCACCGCCGCCTGCTGATCGACAAGGTCAAGAAGAGCTGGGACCGCGAGGACCCGTTCTTCGCCGAAACGGTGGCGATGGCGAAGAAGCACGGCGTCAACGTGCTGTCCGACAGCAAGGTCATCCGCGAGGGCCGCAAGGTGTTCGTCTACATGACCTCGGCCGCGCCGATCTTCAGCCTGGGCAGCTTCAAGGTGAAGAAAGGCGACGAGGTGACCGTGGTGGTGACCAACATCGACGCGGTGGAGGACGTGAGCCACGGCTTCTGCATCGTCAACTACGGCATCAACATGGAGATCAGCCCCGGCGCCACCGCCTCGGCCACCTTCACCGCCGACAAGGCAGGGGTGTTCTGGTACTACTGCACGTTCTTCTGCCATGCGATGCACATGGAGATGAGCGGGCGGATGCTGGTGGAGGCCTGAGCCGTGCCGTGCCGTCGCGCACCCCGCGGCGGCACGGCCGGATCGGCCGCGGTCATGATTACGCTTCGTTGCCTCGCGATCCTGATGCTGGCGCTGGTGCTGCCGGCGCCAGTGCACGCGCGCGAATCACTGGAACAGCTGGTGGCCACGGCGGCGCCCGGTGCCACGCTCAGCGTGCCGGCCGGCGTACACGTGGTGCATCTGAAGCTGGACAAACCCGTCACGCTGACCGGCGAACCTGGCGCCATCCTGGACGGCGGCGGCTACGGCGACATCGTGCGCATCAGCGCCGCCAACGTCACCGTGCGCGGCCTCACCTTGCGCCACAGCGGCAGCGACCTCACCGCAATGAACGCAGGCATCTTCATCGAACGTACGGCGCGCGACGTGGTCATCGACGGCAACCGCATCGAGGACAGCCTGTTCGGCGTCTACCTCGACGGCGCCGCCAACGTGCGGGTGGAACGCAACGTGATCCGCGGCATGCGCGCGCTGCGCGTGGCCGATCGCGGCGACGGCATCCACCTGTGGAACGACACTGGCTGCACCATCGATGGCAACGACATCGCCGGCTCGCGCGACGGCATCTACGTCTACGTCAGCTCGCACAACACCATCACGCGCAACGTGGTGCACGACGTGCGCTACGGCGTCCACTACATGTATTCGCAGGACAACCTGCTGCAGGGCAACGTCAGCCGGGGCAACCTGGCCGGCTATGCGCTCATGTCCTCGCACCACCTCAAGGTGATCGGCAACAGCTCCGCGGACGATGCCTCCTACGGCTTCCTGCTCAACTACATCGCGCACAGCGAGATTGCCGGAAATCGCGTGTATCGCGTCAAGGGTCAGAGCGACGACGCCGGCGGCACCATCGAGGGCACCGAGGGCAAGGGGCTGTTCGTCTACCTGTCGCAGTTCAACAGCTTTCACGACAACCTCGTCGCCGATTCGCAGATCGGCATCCACGTGACCGCCGGCTCGGAAAACAACCGCCTGTGGGGCAACCACTTCGAGGACAACCGCATCCAGGTGAAGTACGTCCAGAACCTGGCGCAGGAATGGTCCGAGCGCGGCCGCGGCAATTTCTGGAGCGATTACCTGGGCTGGGACCTGGACGCCGACGGCATCGGCGACATCCCGTTCCGCCCCAACGACGGCGTCGACGTGCTGCTGTGGAAATACCCTTCCGCGCGCAACCTGATGTCCAGCCCTTCGGTGCTGCTGCTGCGCTATGTGCAGCGCGCCTTCCCGGTGTTCACGCCGCCCTCGGTGCAGGACAGCCACCCGCTGATGAAAACTTCCCCGGCCACGCCATGAACCACCCGATCGAATGCCACGCGCTGGCCAAGCGCTATGGCGAACTCGCCGCACTGGACGGCGTCAGCGCCGCCGTGCCGCGTGGCCAGGTGATCGGCCTGCTCGGCCACAACGGCGCGGGCAAGTCCACGCTGATCAAGCTGATCCTCGGCCTGATCGCGCCCAGCGGCGGCCAGCTTGAAGTGCTCGGCCAGTCTCCATGGCGCGCGCACGCCTTGCGTCGGCGCATCGGCTACCTGCCCGAGAGCGCCACCTTCTACGGCAACCTCAGCGGTCGTGAACTGCTCGACTACCTGGCGCGCTTGAAGCAGGCACCACGCACGCAGGTCGCCACGTTGCTCGAACGCGTCGGCCTGGCGCACGCCGCCGACCGACGCGTCGGCACGTATTCGAAGGGCATGCGCCAGCGCCTGGGCCTGGCGCAGGCGCTGCTCGGTTCACCCGAACTGGTGCTGCTGGACGAGCCGACCACCGGCCTCGACCCGCAGGCGACGCGCGAGCTGTACCGCATCGTCGGCGAGCTGCGTGCGGACGGCCGTTGCGTGCTGGTCTCCTCGCACCTGCTGGCCGAACTTGAACCGCACATCGACGGTGCGCTGATCCTGCGCCAGGGCAAGCTGCTGGCTGCCGGCAGTTTGCACGCGCTGGGCGAGCAGGCCGCGCTGCCGGCGCAAGTACTGCTGCGGCCGCGCGAGCAGACGATGCCTGAACTGATCGCACGCCTAGAAACGAACGGACTGTCGGCGCAGGCTCGCCCCGACGGCCGGCTGGAACTGCAGGTGCCGCGCGCCGGCAAGCTGCGTGTGCTGCGCGAGCTGCTGGCCGACCCGGCGATCGTCGATCTCGACGTGCGCGAGCCGACGCTGGCGCAACTCTACGACTGGCTCGGCGCCGGCCCGCCATCCACCGCGGAGGTGGCCGCATGAACCCGATCCTCACCGTCGCCGCCAAGGAATTCCGCGACGACTTCCGCAACCGCTGGACGATCGCGCTGACCATCCTGTTCGCCCTGCTGGCATTAGGCATCGCCTGGTTCGGCAGCGCGGCGGCCGGGCGCGTGGGCTTCACCTCGTTCGACGCCACGCTGGCCAGCCTGACCACGCTGGGCGCGTTCGTGATCCCGCTGATCGGCCTGCTGATCGCCTACGGCAGCATCGTCGGCGAGCGCGACGACGGCACCTTGCTGCTGATGCTCAGCTATCCACTCTCACGCGGGCAACTGGTGGCCGGCAAGTTTCTCGGCCACTGCGGAGCGCTGGCCGCCGCCACGCTGGCCGGCTTCGGGTTCGCGGTGGCGATCATGCAGTGGATGCAGCCGCCGGCGCAGACGATGCAGGCGTGGCTGCAGATCGGCCGTTTCATCCTCAGCGCCTCGCTGCTCGGCGCCTGCTTCGTCGGGCTGGCCTGCCTGATCAGCGTGCAGACGACCGACAAATCGCGCGCCGCCGGACTGGCGCTGGTCGGCTGGCTGGTCAGCGTGGTGCTGTTCGACTTGGCGCTGCTGGCGTTGCTGGTGGTCAGCGGCGGCAACCCGCTCGAGCGCGCGGTGTATCCGTACCTGCTGCTGTTCAATCCGGTCGATGTGTTCCGCCTGGTCAACCTCACCGCGCTGGGCGACGGCGCCGGCAACGACCTGCTGACCGGCATGACCGCCCACCACAGCTACTCGCCCGCCCTGCTCTACGCACTGTTGCTGGGCTGGGCGGTGGCGCCGTTCGCGTGGGCGATGCTCGCGTTCCGGCGCAAGGAAATCTGAAGGAGTCCGCGCATGCCCTGCCCGCCGATCATCACACTGCGCCGCGCCGCCTTCGTGCTGGCGCTGGCCCTGCTCGCCGGGTGCGGCGGCAGCCCCACACCTGCCCATCATGCCGTCGACACCCACCCGGACGATGCCTGCGCGGTATGCGGCATGTACCTGGACGGCTCGCCCGGCCCGCGCGCCGAAGCCTGGGTCAGCGGCCGCGCCAAACCGCTGGTGTTCGATTCCACCCGCGACTTTTTCGCCTACGTGTTGCAACCGGAGAATCAGGCTTCACTGCAGGAACTGTTCGTGCAGGACAGCGCGCGCATCGACTGGCAACAACCCGCTCACGCCGCCGCCAGTTTCATCGACGCGCGCACCGCCTCCTACGTGGCCTGGCAACCGCTGCCCGGCTCGATGGGCCCCACCCTGGCACCGTTCGCCAGCCGCGCGGCGGCGGAAGCGTTCAAGGCCGAACACGGCGGTGCCGTGCTCGATTTCAGCGAGATCACGCCTGCGCTGGTGGCCAGGCTGGACTACCGCTGCCCAATCCAGGTCGCCGCGAGTCTCGGCACCCTGCAATGCCTCGCGCCGTCCACGCGATCGCTGGGCCTGCTGGTCCACAAGCAACCCGCGTTTCCGCCGACTCAATCACACGACCATCCCTAAAGGGGAGCCCCGAACATGCTCGGACTGAACAGTTTTTCGCACTGGATCGTGCTGCTGGCACTGGTACTGCTGTTGTTCGGTACCGGCAGGCTGCGCAACGCGGGCCGCGACCTCGGCGGCGCCATCGCCGGTTTCCGCAGGGGACTCAAGAGCGACGCATCGGGCGATGCCGCCGAACAACCGGCGTCACCGAAAGATCCGCGCTGACGACGACGCGCCTTCGGTGATTACCCCAGCAACCGCTCGCACACCGTGCGATACAACGCCGGCAGTTGGTCGAGTTCCGCCACATCCACGCACTCGTCCACCTTGTGGATGGTGGCGTTGACCGGGCCCAGTTCGACGACTTCGGCACCCAGCGGTGCGATGAAGCGGCCGTCGGAGGTCCCACCGCCGGTGCTCTGTTCCGGCTCGATGCCGCAAAGATCACGGCACACCGCCGCCACGGTTTCACGCAACAGTCCGCCAACAGGTGTGAGGAAGGGCTCACCGGAGAGATGCCAGTCGATATGGAAATCCACGCCGTGCCGCCGCAGGATCGCCTCGCTGCGCGCGCGCAGGTCATCCGCGCGGCTGGCCGTGCTGTAGCGGAAGTTGAACAGCGCCGTGAGCGTGCCGGGGATGACATTGTTGGCGCCGGTGCCGGCGTTGATGTTGGACACCTGCATCGAGGTGGGCGGGAAATCCACGTTGCCCTCGTCCCAGCGCTCAGCGGTCAACTCGGCCAGGGCCGGCGCCAGCGCGTGGATCGGGTTCAGCGCCTTTTCCGGATAGGCCACGTGGCCTTGTACGCCGCGCACGGTGAGCGTGGCCGACAGCGAGCCGCGGCGGCCGACCCTGATCAGGTCACCCAGCTTTTCCTTCGCGGATGGCTCACCCACCACGCACCAGTCGATCTTTTCGCCCACGGCACGGAAATGCTCGACCACCTTGCGCACACCGTCGATCGCCACGCCTTCCTCGTCACTGGTCAGCAACAAGCCCACCCGGCCGCGATGTTGCGGATGGGCCGCCACGAACTGCTCCAGCGCCACCACCATCGCCGCCACCGAGCCCTTCATGTCGGCGGCACCACGGCCGTATAGACGGCCATCCCGAACGGAGGGTTCGAATGGCGGACTTTGCCAGGAAGCTTCCGGACCGCTGGGCACCACGTCGGTGTGACCCAGGAAGGCCAGCGTGGGGCCGGCATTGCCGTGGGTGGCCCACAGGTTGTCGACGTCGCCGTAACGCAGGTGTTCGATGCGAAAGCCCACGCGCTCGAGGCGCTCGGCAATCAATGGCAGGCAACCGGCGTCATCGGGCGTGACCGAGCGGCGGCGGATCAAATCGCAGGTGAGATCGAAGACGGCGGACATGCGCTCTCGCAAAGGCGGCGGAAAAAGGAAAGTCGCAGCATATCAAGCGTGCGACGCGGCGTTGCCTCAGCCGGCCACCACCACGCCCAGTACGTGTCCCACCGCATAGGTGACCGCGGCGGCGGCGGCGGTGATCGCGAACTGGCGTGCGATCGAGAACAGCATGCTGCGCCCAGTGAACAGCGAGGTGCCAATACCGATCAGGGCAAGCCCGGCGGCCGTGGAGCAGGCGCTGGCAAGCAGCGCAGCCCGGCCGCCCAGGAAAAAGTACGGCGCCACCGGAAACAGCGCGCCGCAGGCGAACAGGCAGAACGACGAAATGGCCGCGCCCCAGGCCGAGCCACCCAGTTCGCTGGGGTCGACGCCCAGATCCTCGCGCACCAGCATGTCCAGCGCCGCGCGCGGGGTTTCGGTGACGTGGCCGGCCAGATGCGCGGCGGCGGCGGGGTCGAGCCCCTTCTCCTGATAGATGCCGGTGATGTGGCGCAAGCCGTCTTCCGGCGACACCGCCAGCCGCTCGGCTCGCTCGGTGATCTGCGCCTGGTAGAACTCACGCGAGCTGTTGACTGAAAGCCACTCGCCGAGCGCCATCGAACAGGCACCAGCAACCAGACCGGCAAGACCCGCCAGCAGCACGGCGCGATCACCCGACGCCGCACCGGCCATGCCCATCACCAGGCTGACGTTGGAAACCAGCCCGTCGTTGGCGCCCAGCACCGCCGCGCGCAACGTGTTGCCACTTTGCGGACGGTCGCGCCGACCGTGCACGCCGTGTTCGTCCCGGGGAATGAAATGATCGCGATGGCGGTTGCGGTCCACCGGCGTGGATTCGTGGTCGGCATGTTCCAGCCGCACCACGGTAGGCATCACGAACTCGGTGCCGAAGCGACGCGCAAACGCGCTCAGGGCGCGAACGCGCAAACCGACATGTGCCGGGGGCACCGTTTCGCCAAGATCGCGCAGGCGCGCTTCCCAGAAGCCGGCGTTGACGGTTTCGCCCTCGGCAATGCGTCGATAGGCCCGCGCCAGCCTGGCGTCGGTGGCCAGCTCGGCCAGCCGTCCATACAGCGCGGCGTTGTCGCGCTCGATGCGCAGGTTGTTGCGATAGCGCCGGACCCGGTGGGTGCTCATATCCGTCAACTCAGAGTTTGTGAGAAAAACTACTTCCTGTGGTTTTTCTCTATCGCGCTTCCGGCACAGGCCCGGAAGCGCTCACGCGGACCAATCACTTGCGTGATCGATCCGCGCCCGGCCATCGTGACCGGGCTTCGAGGTTGAAAAAATCACAACCTCTCAGCGGGCGAACAGCTTCTTGAAGCCGTTGTCGCTGAAGCCCACGCTCACCGTGCCATCGGGTTGCACGACCACGGGGCGACGGATCAACGCCGGGTATTCCTTCAGCAGCAGGGTCCACTCCGGATCGCTGCCGGGGTTCTTGCGCTGCGGCAGCAGGTTGCGCCAGGTGGTGGAGGACTTGTTGACCAGCTTTTCCCAACCGCCGAGTTGCGCCGCCCACGCTTTCAACGTGGCCGCCGGCACCGGGTTGGCGCGGTAGTCGATGAAGTCGTGGGCCACCTCGAAACGGGTCAGCCAATTGCGGGCCTTCTTGCAGGTATCGCAGTTGGGAAGGCCGTAAAGCGTCGGTTCGGTCACGCCGGTTTCCTGTAGGAGCGCACCCTGTGCGCGATTGATTTCACCGCCAGTCCTGTCGCCCACAGAGTGGGCTCTACTCCGCAGCGCGCAGCAGTTCGTTGATGCCGGTCTTGCTGCGGGTTTTCTCGTCCACCTGTTTCACGATGATGGCGGCGTAGAGGCTGTGGCTGCCGTCCTTCGCGGGCAGGCTGCCGGCCACCACCACGCTGCCGGCGGGTACGCGGCCGTAGCTGGTTTCGCCGGTGGCGCGGTTGTAGATGCGGGTGGACTGGCCCAGGAACACGCCCATGCCGATCACGCTGCCCTTCTCCACCACCACACCCTCGACCACTTCCGAGCGCGCGCCGATGAAGCAGTTGTCCTCGATGATGGTGGGGCCGGCCTGCAGCGGTTCCAGCACACCGCCGATGCCGACGCCGCCGGACAGGTGCACGCCCGCGCCGATCTGCGCGCAGGAACCCACCGTGGCCCAGGTATCCACCATCGTGCCCGCACCCACATGGGCGCCGATGTTGACGTAGCTGGGCATCAGCACGGCGTCTTTGGCGATGTGCGCGCCGCGGCGCACCAGCGCGCCGGGCACCACGCGGGCGCCCAGGTTCTGCAGCTCGCCGTCGTTGCCGTGGGCGAAACGCAGCGGCACCTTGTCGAAAGCCTGCGCCGCGCCACCGTCGACGACGTGGTTGCCATTGATACGGAAATACAGCAGCACGGCTTTCTTGAGCCACTGGTTCACCGTCCAGCCGCCCTGGCCATCCGGTTCGGCGACGCGGCGCTCGCCCGACTCGAGCAGGTCGATGACCTGTTCGACGGCGGGACGCAGCTGGTTTTCGATCTCGGTGGCGGTCAGTTCATTGCGACGCTCGAACGCGTCGTTGATCAGGGTTTCGATGGCTTGCATGGGCTGAAGTTCGCTCGCGTATCTGGATGGCTAAATGCGCGGCCTGTCCACGGCCGCGCAATCGGACTGCCAAGGTTACAGGAACTCAGTCTTTGGACGGCCCGATGCGTTCCAGCAAGGCATGCAGCAGGCGATCGCGCAGCGCCTGGTCGAGTGGCGCGTTGTGGCGGTCGCTGAGCAGGAAGAAATCCTCGACCCGCTCGCCGAAGGTGGCGATGCGCGCGTCGTGCACGCGTGCGCCGGCATCCAGGATCACCTGCGCCACCGCCGCCAGCAGGCCGGGACGGTCGGTGCCGACCAGCGCCAGCTGGGTGCGGTCGCCCGCATCGTCGAAGCTGATCTTGGGCGCGGTCTGGAAGTGCCGCTGATGGCGCGACATGCTGCGCTTGCTGGGCTGCACGCCGGTCGACAGGGTCAGCGCGCGTTGCAGGCGCTGCTGCAGTTCCTCGGCACGCACGGCGTTGGCCGGCTGCTGGCTGTCCGCCTCCAGCAACAGGAAGGTATCCATCGCCATGCCCTTGGGCGAGCTGAGGATGCGTGCTTCCATCACCGAGAAACGCAGCCGGTCGAGCATCGCGGTGACGGAGGCGAACAGGCCGTCGCGGTCGGGCGTGTAGACGAACAGCTCGGTACTGCCGCGCACCGACATCGGGTGCACGGCCACCAGCGGCACCCCGCCGCCGGCACGCAGGATGGCCGCCGTCTGCCACGCGATCTGCTCCGGCCGGTGGCGCAGGAAGCTGAGCTGCGGGAAATCCGCCCAGATGCGCTCCACGTCGGCCTCGGCCACGCCTTGGTCCATCAGCAGCGCCAGCGCATACTCCGCACATTCCTGCACCCGTTCGCCGGCATCGCGCGGCAGGTCCACGTCGCGGCTCATGGCGTAGCGCGTGGCGTGGTAGAGGTCGGCCAGCAGGCGATCCTTCCAGGCGTTCCACAGCCGCGGGCTGGTGCCGATCACGTCGGCCACGGTGAGCAGGTAGAGCTGGCCCAGCCGTTCGCGGTTCTCCACCTTTTCGGCAAAACGCTGCACCACGTCGGGGTCGGTGATGTCCTGCCGCTGGGCGGTGGTGCTCATCAGCAGATGCCAGCGCACCAGCCAGGCCACGCGCTCGACGTCGCCGCGCGAAAGCCCCAATCGGGTGCAGAACGCGCGTGCTTCATCTTCGCCCAACACCGAATGATCACCGCCGCGACCCTTCGCGATGTCGTGCAACAGCGCGGACAGCAGCATGATCTCCGGCTTGGGCATGTCGGCCCAGATCTCGCAGCCCAGCGCAAAATCGCGCTTCGCGGCGGGGTCGGCGAAGCGCGCCATGTTGCGCAGCACGCGCAGCGTGTGTTCGTCGACGGTGTAGACGTGGAACAGGTCGTACTGCATGCGACCAAAGACCTTGCCGAACGCAGGCAGGATCGCCGCCAGCAAGCCGTGCCGATTCATCCGCCACAGCGCATCCACCGCCGGCGCGCCCCGGCGCAGCAAACGCAGGAACGCGGCCAGCGCGTCGGGGTCGGTGGCCAGCATCGCCTCGTGCACGGCGGTGGCGCGGTGGATGCGGCGCATGCTGTCGGCACTGAAACCGACCACGCCGGGCAGATCCAGCCGCGCGATGAAAATCTCGATCAGCGCCGCCGGCCTACGCATGAAGAGTTCGGGATCGCGCGCCGCCAGCCGCCGGCCATAACGCACGAAGTCCGCACCGACGGGCTCTTCGTCACCGGCCGGCTCAAGCATTTCCACGAAACGTTCGGCCACCTGCACGCCCAGCCGTTCCACCTGGCTGGCGGCGCGGTAGTAGCCCTGCATGAATTGCTCCACGCCCAGGTTTTTCTCGTGCTCGTCCTCGAACCCCAGCCGCGCCGCCAGCGCGCGCTGGTAGTCGAACAGCAGCCGTTCCTCGGGCCGCCCCGCCTCCAGGTGCAACGCGTAGCGGTAGCGACGCAGCGTGGTCTCCGCCTCGCACAGGCTGGTGCGTTCGGCCGGATCGAGCAGGCCCTCGACCTGCATGTCCTCGAACCCGCCCGCATGCACCAGCCGGCGGCCCAGCCAGCGCAGCGAGTCGAGCGTGCGCAGGCCGCCGGGGCCGTCCTTGATATTGGGCTCCAGGTTGTAGGCGGTGTCGTCGTAGCGCGCGTGGCGGGCGTCACGCTCGGCCAGGCGCGCGGCCAGGTAATCCGCCGGGGGCCACAGCTGCGGGTCGTCGATGATGGTGCGCAATGTGGCGTCGAAGGCGGGGTCACCCACCAGCCTGCGCGCATCCAGCAGGCTGGTGAACACCGTGGCATCGCTCGACGCCAGCTCGCGGCATTGCGACAGCTCGCGCACGGCATGGCCCACTTTCAGGCCGATATCCCACAGCGTGGCGAAGAACTGCTCCAGCGCGCGCAACCGCGCCGGCGAGGGTGCGTCGACCAGCGCCAGCAGGTCCACATCCGAATACGGAAACAACAAGCCGCGGCCGTAGCCACCCACGGCGAACAGCGCGGCGTTGTCGACCTCGCCCAGGCAGGCCGTCCATACATGGGCGAGCATGCGATCCACCGATTCGCTGCGCCGGCGCGCCAGCACACTGGCGTCGGCTCCGTCGCGGAAAGCCACCGTGAGGCCGCGATCCACATCGCCCAGCAATTGCCGCAGGGCGCGGCGCGCATCGCTGGAAACGCCCGAGCGCGGCACCGCCACGGGCAGGCGCGGCAACGGGGGCAGGACGACGGAAGGGGAAGTTGGCGGCATGAGCGGGATGGTTCCGGAAACGTCACGCCACTTTATTACGTGCGGGAGGTCGTGGGTCGACTCCCGCACGTCGCGATCATTGATCGGGCCAGGGCGTGAGGATCTCGAAGCCGTCGTCGGTCACCGCGATGGTGTGTTCCCATTGCGCCGACAGGGAATGGTCCTTGGTCACCACGGTCCAGCCGTCCGGCAGCTGGCGGGTCTGCGCCTTGCCGGCGTTGATCATCGGCTCGATGGTGAAGGTCATGCCCTTCTTCAGCTCCACGCCCGTGCCCGCCTTGCCGTAATGCAGCACCTGCGGTTCGTCGTGGTAGATCTTGCCGATGCCGTGGCCGCAATACTCCTTGACCACGCTGAAGCCGGCGCCCTCGGCATGCTGCTGGATGGCGTGCCCCACGTCGCCCAGGGTGGCGCCCGGGCGCACCACACGGATGCCGCACATCATTGACTCGAATGCCGTGTCGACCAGCCGCTTGGCCAGCACCGACGGCGTGCCGGCGATGTACATGCGGCTGGTGTCGCCGTGCCAGCCATCCTTGATCACGGTGACGTCGAGATTGATGATGTCGCCGTCCTTGAGGATCTTGCCCTCGTTCGGAATGCCATGGCAGATCACGTGGTTGACCGAGGTGCACAGCGTCTTGGGAAAGCCGTGGTAGCCCACGTTGGCGGGAATCGCCTTCTGCACGTTGACGATGTGCTCGTAGGCGAGCCGGTCCAGCTCCTCGGTACTGACGCCCGGCTTGACGTGTTCGACCAGCATGGCCAGCACCTCGGCGGCCAGCTTGCCGGCGACACGCATGCCTTCGAGGTCTTCGGGGGATTTAAGGGTGATGGCCATGGTTTCCACTTCAATCGGTGGCGACAAAGCCTTCGGGAACCCGGTGACTTGCCGCTATGCCGGCGCACCGGCTACAATTTCGGAGTTTTGCTGATCTGACGTAGCAGTTTTGACAGCTACCCAGCGCAAAGCGAACCGGGATTGTAACCCTCAGCGGTACAACACCCAAACCAACGCCACACACGCATCGGCACCGTCTTCGGGGTGCTGCGCCTCGCCCATCACAAACCGGGCAGTCGCGGTCGAAGTCGGGGATGCGTGGAGGTCCCAACCCCAGGTTCCCTTCAAGGGGAGCCGACAATCGGAGTAATACCCCATGGCACAAGTCACCATGCGCCAGATGCTCGAAGCGGGCGTCCATTTCGGTCACCAGACCCGTTACTGGAACCCCAAGATGGCCCCGTACATCTTCGGCGCCCGCGGCAAGATCCACATCATCAACCTCGAAAAGACCCTGCCGCTGTTCACCGACGCGATGAACTTCCTGTCGGGCCTGGCGCAGAAGCGCGGCACCATCCTTTTCGTCGGCACCAAGCGTTCCGCCCGCGAGCCGTTGGCCGAAGAGGCTGCCCGCGCCGGCATGCCGTTCGTCACCTCGCGCTGGCTCGGCGGCATGCTGACCAACTTCCGCACCGTGAAGCAGTCCGTTTCGCGCCTGAAGGAGCTGGAAGCGGCCGAGACCGATGGCAGCTTCGACAAGCTGGTCAAGCACGAAGTGCTGGCCCGTCGCCGCGAGCGCGACAAGCTGCAGGCTTCGCTGGGCGGCATCAAGGACATGAACCGCCTGCCCGACGCGCTGTTCGTGATCGACATCGGCCACGAAGACATCGCCGTGCAGGAAGCCAAGAAGCTGGGCATCCCGGTGATCGCCGTGGTCGACACCAACTACAACCCGGACCTGGTCGACTACGCCATCCCGGGCAATGACGACGCGATCCGCGCGATCCAGCTGTACGCCCGCGCCGCTGCCGACTCCATCCTGGAAGGCAAGGCCGCCGCGCCGGCCGCCGCCCAGGGCGACGGCAACGACTTCGTCGAGCTGGACGAGGAAGGCAACCCGGTGGCCAAGGTCGATCGCCCGCGCCGCGACGCTGCCCCGCGCAAGTCCGCGCCGCGCCGTGACGGCGGCCGTGGTTCGCGCGATGGCGCCCCTGCCGCCAGGTAAGCGCGACAACGGCGGCTTGTGCCGCCGTTGCATCCGCCGCACGCGATAACCGCGCCGGGGCATGCGTGCCCCGGCGCTTTCAAGCATTAGAGGACAACCCATGAGCAATATTTCCGCACAACTGGTCAAGGAGCTGCGCGAGCGGTCCGGCGCCGGCATGATGGAATGCAAGAAGGCCCTGGTCGAGAACAACGGCGACATCGAGACCGCGATGGAATGGCTGCGCAAGTCCGGCCTGGCCAAGGCCGACAAGAAGGCCAGCCGCATCGCCGCCGAAGGCCGCATCGTGGCTGCCCAGGCCACCGGCAAGGCCGTGCTGGTCGAAGTGAACTGCGAAACCGACTTTGTCGCCAAGGACGCCAGCTTCCTGAAGTTCAGCGACACCGTGGCTGACGTGGCCTTGAACTCCGGCGCCGCCGACATCGACGCGCTGAAGGCTGCCGCCTACCCCGGCGCCGCCAACGTCGAGGAAGCGGGCAAGGCCCTGATCGCCACCATCGGCGAGAAGATCGACGTGCGTCGCCTGGCGCGCGTCGAGAACGACGGCGTGATCGGCGCCTACATCCACGGCGGCCGCATCGGCGTGCTGGTGGCGCTCAAGGGCGGTTCCGAGGAACTGGCCAAGGGCATCGCCATGCATGTGGCGGCAATGAACCCGCCGTACGTGCGCGCGGACGACGTGCCGGCCGACTTCCTGGCCAAGGAAAAGGACATCGCGCTGAGCCAGATGTCGGACAAGGACAAGGCCAAGCCGGCCGAAATCCTGGAAAAGATCGTGGCCGGCAAGGTCAACAAGATCATCTCCGAGGTCACCCTGCTCGGCCAGCCGTACGTGCTGGACACCAACGTGACCGTCGCCGACGCGCTGAAGAAGGATGGCGCCGACGTGATCTCCGTTGCCCGCCTGGCTGTGGGCGAAGGCATCGAGAAGGCCACCGAGGACTTTGCCGCCGAAGTGATGAAGCAGGCTGGCCTGGCGTAATCGCCGGCACAAACTGCTGAAAGCGAAAAGGCCGCGGGAAACCGCGGCCTTTTTCGTGGGCGGCCTTCCCCTCCCCTGCCGCGCAGGGGAGGAGGGAGAAAGATGGCGCGCCTGACGGCTCACCATTCATGCCCGATCCCGCGCCACCCGCTCCCCGCTACAGTCACTCATCGTTCCGCTGCTCCGCTACAATATGCCGGTTTACCCCACACAATCCGGAGTCCTCATGAGCAACCCGCACAAGTACCACCGCATCCTGCTCAAACTCTCCGGTGAGGCACTGATGGGCGACGCCGATTACGGCATCGATCCGAAGGTGATCGGCCGCCTGGCCGACGAGATCATCGAGGTGCAGCGCGCCGGCATCCAGATCGGCGTGGTGATCGGTGGCGGCAACATCTTCCGCGGCGCGGGCCTTGCCGCGGCGGGCATGGACCGCGTCACCGGCGACCATATGGGCATGCTGGCCACGGTGATGAACGCACTGGCGATGCAGGATGCGATCGAGAAACGCGGCGGTTTCGCCCGCGTCACCAGCGCCATCCAGATCCACGACGTGGCCGAGGATTACATCCGCCGCCGCGCCATCCGCCACATCGAGAAAGGCCGCATCGTGCTGTTCGCCGCCGGCACCGGCAACCCGTTCTTCACCACCGATTCGGCCGCCGCACTGCGCGCGGTGGAAATCGGCGCCGACCTGCTGCTCAAGGCCACCAAGGTCGACGGCGTCTACACCGCCGACCCGGCCAAGCACAGCGATGCCGTGCGCTACGAGCAACTGGCCTACGACAAGGTGATCGAGCACAAGCTCGAAGTGATGGACACCGCCGCCATCGCGCTGTGCCGCGACCAGCAGTTGCCGTTGCGCATCTACGACATGACCGTGCCGGGCAACCTGATGCGGATCATGCGCGGCGAAGCGATCGGTACCCTGGTTTGCGGCGACTGAGGCCAGCAACGCTGCCGGCCGGCTTGACCCGGCTGCTATAATCGTCTGCTTGCCAGAGCTCTTCGGGAAACGCCACATGCTCAATGACATCAAGAACGATGCCCAGACCCGCATGGGCAAAAGCATCGACTCCCTCAAGCACGATCTGCTGCGCCTGCGCACCGGTCGCGCCAGCACCGCGCTGGTTGACGGCATCAAGGTGCCGTACTACGGCTCCGACATGCCGCTGACCCAGGTCGCGTCGGTCAGCCTGGCTGACGCACGCACGATCGTGATCACGCCATGGGAAAAGCAGATGGTGGCGCCGGTCGAGAAGGCCTTGATGGCCTCCGACCTGGGCATCACGCCGACCACCGCCGGCACCGTGATCCGCCTCAACCTGCCCGCGCTCACCGAGGAGCGCCGCCGCGAGCTGGCCAAGATGGTCGGCCATGAAGGCGAAAACGCGAAGATCGCCATCCGCAACGTGCGCCGCGACGCCTTGCAGCAGGTCAAGGACCTGCTCAAGGAAAAGCTGATCACGGAAGACGACGACCGCCGCGTGGACGACGAAATCCAGAAGCTCACCGACAAGGCCGTCAAGGACGTCGACGCCGTGGTGAAAGCCAAGGAAGACGAGCTGATGGCGATTTGATGATGAGCCCGTCGGCTGCCGCCGCTGTAACCCGGCACGCGCGGCCGGCCGCATGACCAGCGTGCCGGCGGCGGCGGTCCCGCGCCACATCGCGATCGTGATGGACGGCAACGGCCGCTGGGCCAAGGCCCGTCACCAGCCGCGCAGTTTCGGCCACAACGCCGGCCGCAAGGCGGTGCGCGAGGCGGTGGAATCCTGCCTGCGCGAAGGCGTGCAGGCACTGACCCTGTTCGCGTTTTCCAGCGAGAACTGGCAGCGGCCGCAGGATGAAGTCGGCGCATTGATGAACCTGTTCGTGCGTGCGTTGGACAAGGAAGTGGATGAATTGCACGGCTACGGCGTGCGGCTGCGCTTCGTCGGCGACCTCACCGCGTTCGACGAACCGCTGCGCCGGCGCATGCAATCGGCGATGACCCGCACCGCCGATAACGACAAACTGCAATTGAACGTGGCCGTGAACTACGGCGGCCGCTGGGACATCATCCAGGCCAGCCGCCAGGCCGCCGCCGCCGTGGCGCGTGGCGAGCTGCAAGCGGACCAGATCGATGAAGCGCGCCTGGGCAAATGGATGAGCCTGGCCGATGCGCCGCCGCTGGACCTGTTCATCCGCACCGGTGGCGAAACCCGCATCAGCAACTTCCTGCTGTGGCAGGCGGCCTACGCCGAGTTCTATTTCACCGATACCCTGTGGCCCGATTTCGACCAGGCTTGCCTGCGCGGGGCCATCGAAGACTACGCTCGCCGCGAACGCCGCTACGGCCGCACCGGCGAGCAGGTCGCCGCCACCACTGCCCAGGTATCCTGATGCTGCTCCAGCGCGTCCTCACTGCCCTGATTCTCGCCCCGTTGGCGATCGCGATCGTCCTGTGGCCGCCCACGGCGATCTTCGCGCTGCTTTGCGCCGTGGCCTTCCTCGCCGCGTGGTGGGAGTGGGCGCAACTGTCCGGCCTGAAGAGCCGCGCGGCGTCCATCGTGCTGCTGCTGGCGGCGGTCGCCGTGTTCGGCTTGCTGTGGTGGGGCCATGCCGCCGTGGAGATACCGCTGGTGCTGCTGGGCGTGGCGTGGTGGGCGGTGGCCTGCCTGTGGCTGCGCCATTTCGCGTTTGCCGCCGCGCCCACCAGCGAAAACCGCGCGCTGAAGCTGATGGCCGGCGCGCTGATCATCTTTCCCGCCTGGATCGCGCTGGTGGCGATCCACGATCGCGAACCGCACGGCCACTGGTGGACGCTGCTGGCCCTGTTGATCGTGTGGAGCGCGGACATCGGCGCGTATTTCAGCGGCCGCACCTTCGGCAAGCGCAAGCTGGCGCCACAGGTCAGCCCGGGCAAGACCTGGGCGGGTGCCTACGGCGCACTGGTGGCCGGCACCCTGGTCGCGGTGATCGGTGGCTGGCTGCTGGATGTGCGCGGCGCTTCGCTGGTTGGCCTGGCCGTACTGGCGTGCCTGACCGTCGCCGCATCCATCGTGGGCGACCTGATCGAAAGCCTGATGAAGCGGCACGCCAAGGTGAAGGATTCGGGCACCATCTTCCCCGGCCACGGCGGCCTGCTGGACCGCCTGGACAGCGTCTTCGCCGCCTTGCCGGTGTTTGCCGCCGGCCTGTGGCTGCTGGGCCTCTGAAGTAATGGGTCGTCAGGCATGAAGAAGGTCGCCGTACTTGGCGCCACCGGTTCCATCGGCGGCAATACGCTGGATGTCATCGCGCGCCACCCGCAACGCTTCCGCGCCACCGTACTGACCGCCAACCGGCAAGTCGCCGTGCTGGCCGACTTGTGTGTGCGCCACCGGCCGGACCTGGCGGTGATCGCCGACCCCGCGCTGGAAGCGGAACTGTCCCGACGCCTGGCCGCGGCCGGCGTGCGCTGCGACGTTGCCAGCGGCCATCAGGCGATCACCGACGCGGCCGCCGGCACCCTGTGCGACACCGTGGTGGCCGCCATCGTGGGGGCCGCCGGGCTCGATTCCACGCTGGCCGCGGCGCAGGCGGGCAAGCACCTGCTACTGGCCAACAAGGAATCGATCGTGATGGCTGGCGCGCTGCTGCTGGAAGCGGTGCGCGTGGGCGGCGGCGCGCTGGTACCGGTCGATTCCGAGCACAACGCGGTATTCCAGTGCCTGCCCGGCGGGCGCCCCGAGCTGACCCGCAGCGGCGTGCGACGGCTGATTCTCACCGCCTCCGGCGGCCCGTTCCGCGGTCGCACGCGCGCCGAACTGGCCGGCATCACCCCCGACCAGGCCTGCAAGCATCCGAACTGGGTGATGGGCCGCAAGATTTCCGTCGACTCGGCCACCCTGATGAACAAGGGGCTGGAAGTGATCGAGGCGCACCACCTGTTTGGCGCGCCCGCCGATGCCATCGACGTGCTGGTGCATCCGCAGAGCCTGGTGCACTCGATGGTGGAATACGTCGACGGCTCGGTGCTGGCCCAGCTCGGCAACCCGGACATGCGCACCGCCATCGCCCACGCGCTGGCCTGGCCCGAGCGGGTGGAATCGGGCGTGCCGTCGCTGGACCTGGCCGCCTGCGCGCCGCTGGCGTTCGAAGCACCGGACCTGTCGACCTTCCGCTGCCTGGCGCTGGCCTATCAGGCCCTGCGTGCCGGTGGCGACAGCCCGGCGATACTCAACGCCGCCAACGAGGTCGCCGTGGAGGCGTTTCTCGCCGGCGCGCTGCCCTTCCTGTCGATCGCCGACGTCGTCGAGAGCGTATTGACGGAACTGCCGGGGCAAGCCGTGGTCGATGTGGGGGCGCTATGTGAACGCGACCGGATCGCCCGCGCCGCGGCCCGTCGCGTTCTGCAGCATGCTTGCTGATATTCTGTAGCCCGCGATTTTCCTCAACTTCGGCACTTGATGACTTCCTTCTTCGGCTCGGTATTCTGGTTGCTGGTCACGCTTGGCGTGCTGGTGACCTTTCACGAATTTGGCCATTACTGGGTCGCGCGCCGCTGTGGCGTCAAGGTGCTGCGTTTTTCGGTGGGTTTTGGCCGCGCGATCTGGAAACGGGTCGGCCGCGACGGCACCGAATACCAGATCGCGGCGATCCCGCTGGGCGGCTACGTCAAGATGCTCGATGCCCGCGAGGGCGAGGTCGACCCCGCCCTGCGCGCGCAGGAATTCACCGGCAAGTCGGTGTGGAAACGCATCGCCATCGTGGCGGCCGGCCCCGGGTTCAACCTGATTTTCACGATCGTGGCGTTCTGGGCGATGTTCATGCTGGGCAAGCCCGACGTGGCGCCCGTGGTGACCGCCACGCCAAACAGCATGGCCGCCGTGGCTGGCGTGCAGCCGGGCGATCGCATCCTGGCGGTCGATGGCGAGCCGGTGTCGACCTGGAGCGATTCCATGGCGGCGGTGGCCAACGCCCTGCTGGGCCGCCAACCGCTGCCGCTGACCGTACGCGACGCCGATGGTGCGCAACGCCAGCTGGTGTTGCCGCTCAATCAATTGCCCGCCGGGCAGGACGTGGGCCATTACCTCGACACGCTGGGCTTGAAACTGGCGCCGCCGCCGGCCATCGCCGCCACCGTGATGGCGGGCCAGCCGGCCGCGCTGGCAGGCATGCAGGGGGGTGACCGCATCGTCAGCGTCAACGGCAAGGCGGCAACGGATTTTTTGGCGTTCGGTGAGCTGGTGCAGAAGGAGGCGGCAACATCGCCCACGCTTGCGCTGGTGGTCAACCGGAACGGCCAACCGCTGAAGCTGGATGTCACCACCCGCTTCGAATCGCTGCAGGGCCAGCCGGCGCGCTGGGTGATGGGCGTGGGCTCGCCGGTAACCGAACTGGCCACCCTGCATTACGGCCCGCTGCGCGCGTTGGGTGCTTCGCTGGAAACCACCTGGCGCAACACCACGCAGACGTTCAGCATGCTGGGCAAGATGCTCACCGGCGAGGCGTCGACGAAGAACCTTTCCGGCGTGATCGGCATCGCCGAGGTGGCCAATGCATCAGCCAGCATGGGCCTGCCGTGGTTCCTGCAATTCCTGGCATTGGTGTCGCTGAGCCTGGCCATTCTCAACCTGCTGCCGATCCCGGTCTTGGACGGCGGCCACCTGCTGTATTACCTTGTCGAGTTGGTCAAAGGCAGTCCGGTCAGCGAACAGGTCATGATCGTCGGTCAGTACATCGGCCTGGCGCTGCTGTTCACCCTGATGGGGCTGGCGTTCTACAACGATATTCACCGCATGCTGCTGTCGTGACGCCAGCGCTTCACGACAAGCTCATGACCGCGGCACGCCACTGTGCGTGGCATCGCGACGGCGGACCTCGCGATGCACCACGGCCACGTGTCAGTACTTTCTCGAAGCGGGATTCGTCCTTAGCTTCACTGTTGATCGAGGTGGCCGCACAGGCTGCCTCATCCAAATAACCCATCGGAATCGACGATGAAGCGTGTCGCCGCCCTGCTCCTGCTTGCCTCCCTCTCCGCCAACGCGTTTGCGTTCGCCCCCTT
Organism: Rhodanobacter ginsenosidimutans; assembly: GCF_042655685.1. Lineage (NCBI taxonomy): Bacteria > Pseudomonadati > Pseudomonadota > Gammaproteobacteria > Lysobacterales > Rhodanobacteraceae > Rhodanobacter > Rhodanobacter ginsenosidimutans. Next base: position 316,310 of record NZ_JBHSMM010000002.1, read on the forward strand.
CGTGGTGTCGGACATCCGCATCGACGGGCTCAGCCGCATCGCGGCCGGCACGGTCTACAACTACCTGCCGGTGGACAAGGGCGACCAGATGACCAATGCGCAGGCCCAGCGGGCCATCCGCGCGTTGTACGACACCAAGTTCTTCACCGACGTGGAGCTCAGCCGCGAAGGCAACATTTTGGTGATCAAGGTGGTCGAACGGCCGTCGATCAGCAAGCTCACCTTGCGCGGCAACAAGGACATCAAGTCCGAAGACCTGAAGAAAGGCCTGAAGGAAATCGGCCTGGCCGAAGGCGAGACCTTCGATCGCCTGGCGCTGGACCGGGTCCGGCAGGAACTGATCCACCAGTACTACAACCGCGGCAAGTACAACGTGTCGGTGGAGCCGCATGTCACCCACCTGGATCGCAACCGGGTGGCGGTGGAAATCGAGATTCGCGAAGGCAAGGTGTCGAAGATCAAGGAAATCAACATCCTCGGCAACCACGCCTTTACCGACAAGGAAATCCGCAGCGACTTCGAATCGGGCACCACCAACTGGACGTCCTGGTATTCGAAGAATGACCAGTACTCGCGCGAAAAACTTTCCGGCGACATGGAAAAGCTGCAGTCCTACTACATGAACCGCGGCTACGCCGACTTCGGCATCGACTCCACCCAGGTGACGATCGCGCCGGACAAACGCACGATGTACGTGGCCGCCGACGTGAAGGAAGGCGAGATTTACAAGGTCACCGCCGTGAAGCTGCTGGGCGACCTGATCCTGCCGGAATCCACGCTGCGCCACCTGGTCATCGTGGAACCGGGCGACACCTTCAACCGGGCCTTGGTGGAAGCCAGCACCGACGGCATCAAGGCACTGCTGGCCAACCTCGGCTACGCGTTCGCCAAGGTCACCTCGATCCCCAAGCTGGACAAGGAAAAGCGCACGGTCGACCTCACGCTGTACGTCGAACCGGGCCAGCGCGTGTACGTGCGCCGCGTGGTCTTCCAGGGCAATACCCGCACCGAAGACGGCGTGCTGCGCCGCGAGATGCGCCAGCTTGAAGGGACGTTCTATTCGCAGGCCGCCGTCGACCGCTCCAAGATCCGTCTGCAGCGGCTGGGCTATTTCAAGAAGGTGGACATCGACAAGAAGCTGGTCCCCGGCACCCAGGACAAGGTCGACGTGACGGTCAAGGTCGAGGAGCAGTCGGCCGGCAGCATGCAGTTCGGCGTGGGCTATTCGCAGTATTCGGGCATGATCCTGTCGGCCTCGGTGTCGCAGAACAACCTGTTCGGCAGCGGCGACAGCTTTGCGATCAGCGGTGAGCGCAGCAGCTACTACACCCGCTTCAACCTCAACTACTACAACCCGTACCTCACCGACAACGGTATTGGCATCGGCTACAACGCCACCTATTCCAAGACCGATTACGGCAATACCGAACTGGCCAACTACGAGACGAGCACCAAGGCGTTCTCCTCCTACCTGGGCGTGCCGCTCGGCGAAACCGACAGCTTGCGCCTGGGTCTTGGCATCAGCAGCAACCGCATCGTCACCAGCTTCTACAGCCCGCCGCAGTTCGTGGCATACCAGGACCAGCTCGGAAATCGCACCGAGCACGCCTGGACCGGCACGGTCGGCTGGAACCACGACACCCGCAACGGTTACTGGGCACCCACCCGTGGTGGCCTGCTGGCGGCGTCGGTGGATGTCGCCCTGCCCGGTTCGACCGCGAAGTACTGGAAGTTCTTTGCGCAGGCCAACCACTACTGGCCGGTCGGCCTGGGCTTCGTGCTGTACCTGGATGGCCAGGTCGGTTACGGCCAGAGCTACGGCAGGAACGGCATCAGCGACGCGCAGTTCGAAGCACTGAAAGCTGCCAGCGCGAAGGAAGATCCCACCCACGTCCTGACCGACGTGCGCAATGACTTCCCGTTCTGGCAGAACTTCTACTCCGGCGGCGTGCGCGACGTGCGTGGATTCCAGGACAACACACTGGGTCCACGCTCCTGCGTGGGCCCCCGCGCCACACAGAACCCCGACGGCACCTGCACCGGCGGCTACTACTCCTACGCACAACCGATCGGCGGCGCGTTCAAGGTGCTCGGCACGGCGCAGGTGTTCATCCCGCTGCCGTTCCTCAAGGACATCAACACGGCCCGCGTGTCCTGGTTCATGGACGTGGGCAATGCGTACAAGGACTACCAGAGCTTCGACGCCAAGCAGTTGCGCGCATCGACCGGTTTGTCGCTGCAGTGGCAGGCGCCGATCGGCCCGCTGATCATCAGCCTGGCCGTACCAATCCGCTCGCAGAAAGAGGACCACCACTACGAGGAGCGGGTCCAGTTCACCTTCGGGAGCCAGTTCTGATACCGGACCTCCCGCAAACGCTGGAAAGGAGCGCGGCGATGCCGCGCTTTTCCGTTTCGCGTCCCTCGCGCCTTCGGAGATGACCGTGAGCACGACCCCCAGCTACACCCTGGCCGAACTGGCCGAGCGCTTCGGCCTCGTACCGCATGGCGACGCGAGCGTGCGTGTCGACGGCGTCGGCACCCTGGCGGCGGCGGGACCGAGCCAGCTCAGCTTCCTTGCCAACAGCAAGTACACCGCCAAGCTGGCTGCCAGCGGCGCCGGCATCGTGGTCGTCCGCGCGGAAAACCTGGCCGAGTGCCCGGGCGCCGCGCTGGTCGCGGCCGACCCGTACCTGGCCTACGCGAAAATCGCGGCGCTGTTCGAACGTTTGCCGTCGGCGCCGGTGGGCATCCATCCCAGCGCGGTGGTCGCGCCAACGGCGCGGGTCAGCCAGAGCGCCAGCATCGGACCGTGCTGCGTGATCGGCGACGACGCCATGATCGGTGACGGCGCGGTGCTGGGACCGCATTGCATCATCGGCGACGGCTGCACCGTGGGCGCGCATTCACGCCTGGTGGCGCGGGTGACGCTGGTGGTTCGCGTAACGCTGGGCCAGCGCGTGCTGATCCATCCGGGCGCCGTGATCGGCTCGGACGGTTTCGGCCTGGCGTTCGACCGTGGCGGCCCTGGTCCGGCCCATTGGGTAAAAATGCCGCAACTGGGTGGCGTGCGCATCGGCGACGACTGCGAGATCGGCGCCAACACCACCATCGACCGCGGCGCGCTGGAAGATACCGTGCTGGAAGAGGACGTGCGGCTGGATAACCAGATCCAGATCGCGCACAACGTGCACGTGGGCGCGCACACCGCGATGGCCGGCTGCGCGGCGGTGGCCGGCAGCGCGAAAATCGGCCGCTATTGCATGATCGGCGGCAACGCCGGCGTGCTCGGCCATCTGGAACTGGCTGATCGGGTTACCATTACCGCCAAGAGCCTGGTCACCCATTCGATCCACGAGCCGGGCGAATATTCATCTGGGGTACCGTTGCAGGAAAGCCGCCCATGGCGGAAGAATGCCGCGCGCTTCAAACACCTGGACGCGTACGCGCGCCGCCTGGCGGCGCTGGAAAAGGACAAGAATCATGAGTGAGAACACCCCGGCGATCACCTTGCCGGTGACTGTGGAACAGATCCAGAAGCTGTTGCCACACCGCTATCCGTTCCTGCTGGTCGACCGGGTCATCGAGATCGTGCCGGAAACCAGCATCGTGGCGTTGAAGAACGTCACCATCAACGAGCCCTTCTTCAACGGCCATTTCCCGAACCACCCGGTGATGCCCGGCGTGCTCATCATCGAGGCGATGGCGCAGGCCGCCGGCCTGCTGACCCAGCTCAGCAACCGCTCCAAGGGCCTGATCGAGGCGCCGCTGTTCTACCTGGTGAAGGTCGACAACGCACGCTTCACCGCACCGGTGGTGCCCGGTGACCAGTTGCGTTTCGAAGTGACGCAAAAGCGCGTGATGCGCGGCATGGGCCTGTTCCTTGCGCGCTCGGTGGTGGATGGCAAGGAGGTAGCCTGCTGCGAACTGATGTGTGCGGCGAGGGCGGAGAAATGACCCAGCCCGCCTCGATCCATCCCACCGCCCAGGTCGATCCGGCCGCCGTCATCGGCGCCAATGTCGGCATCGGCGCGTACAGCGTGATCGGCGCGGACGTGCACGTCGGCGAAGGCACCGTGATCGGGCCGCACGTGGTGATCGAGGGCCCCACCCGCATCGGCCGCGACAATCGCATCGCCCAGTTCGCCTCGCTGGGCGGCGACCCGCAGGACAAGAAGTTCGGCGGCGAGCATACCGAGCTGGTGATCGGCGACCGCAACCTTATCCGCGAGTTCGTCACCATCAACCGCGGCACCGGCGACGGCGGCGGCTTCACCCGCCTCGGCAACGACAACTGGGTGCTGGCCTACGTGCATATCGCGCATGATTGCCAGATCGGCAACAACGTGGTGTTTTCCAACTACTCGGCACTGGCCGGGCACGTGGAAATCGGCGACTGGACGATTCTTTCCGGCTATTCGGGCGTGCACCAGTTCTGCAAGGTGGGCGCCCACGCGTTCATCGGCATGGGCTGCCTGGTCGGCCATGACGTGCCGCCGTTCGTCACCATGGCCAACGAGCAGCAGGGCCGCCCGCGTGGCATCAACAGCGAGGGCCTGAAACGCCGCGGCTTCGACGCGCCACGGATCGCCGCGATCAAGCGCGCCTACCGCACGCTGTACATGGCCGGCCTGTCGCTGCCCGAAGCGCGCGAGCAACTGGCCACGCAGGCCCGCGAAAGCGACGACGTGCGCGCCATGCTCGACTTCATCGACCGCAGCGAGCGGGCGCTGGCGCGATAAGCGCATCGCGCTTATCGCGAAATCAAACACGCGCTCTTGCTCTGATTTGGAGGGGCGAAAATGCAAAACATCGACGCCTCTGCCCCAACCTTCGCCATCATCGCCGGCGAAGACTCCGGCGACCAGCTCGGCGCCGACCTGATCGAGGCCCTGCGCCGACGCTACCCGCAAGCACGCTTCGTGGGCATCGGCGGCGCGCGCATGCAGGCGCAGGGTTTCGAGTCCTGGCACGATATCCGCGAGTTGTCGGTGATGGGTTTCGTGGAGGTGCTGAAGCATCTGCCGCGGCTGCTTCGCCTGCGCCGCACGCTGGTTGCCCGCTTGTTGAAGACGCGGCCCGATGTGGTGATCGGCATCGACGCCCCGGACTTCAACCTCGCCGTCGAGCGCCGCCTGAAGGAGGCCGGATTGCGCACGGTGCATTACGTCAGTCCGTCGGTATGGGCGTGGCGGGAAAAGCGCGCCGCCCGGATCGGCCGCAGTGCCGACCGCGTGCTGTGCCTGTTTCCGATGGAGCCGGCGATCTACGCCAAGCACGGTGTCGACGCCCGCTTCGTGGGCCATCCGCTGGCCGACCGTTTTCCACTGGTGGCCGATCGGGTGGCTGCACGCGAGGCACTGCAATTGCCGCAGGAAGCACCCGTGCTGGCGTTGCTGCCCGGCAGCCGCCCTTCCGAGCTGTCGCGACTGGGCCAGCTTTTCATCGACGCCGCGCACCGCGTGGCGGCCGCGATTCCGGGATTGCGTGTGGTGATACCCGCCGCCAACCCGCAGGTGCACGCCATGCTGAAGACCATGCTGGCCAACGGCACGCGCGATGAAACCGCACCGCTGCTGCTCGATGGCCACGCCCACGAGGCGATGATGGCCGCCGACATGGTCCTGCTCGCCTCCGGCACCGCCACGCTGGAGGCGATGCTGGCCAAGCGGCCGATGGTGGTGGGTTATCGCGTGGCGCCGATGAGTTACCGCATCGCCCGCGCGCTGAACATGTTGAAGACCGACATTTTCACCCTGCCCAATATCCTGGCGCGCGCCGCAGGCTTGCCCGGCCTGCCCGTGCCTGAATTGATGCAGGACGACTGCACCGCGGAGAAGCTCGCCGACGCCACCCTGGCGCTGTTCCGCGACAGTGAACGCCGCGGCGCCGTGGTGGCCGCCTTCGAGCACCTGCACCAGGCCTTGCGCGGCGACGACGCCCACCACGCCGCCGACCGCGCCGCCACGGCCGTGGCCGAGCTGCTGGAGCACGCGCATGCCCGTGCTTGAACGCCCCGCGCGCACGCGTGCCGCCACCCCGTTCTCGCGCCGCAAGGGCTATATCGCAACTACCCCGGGCCTGCTGGTGGCCGGTGTCGACGAGGCCGGGCGCGGACCGCTGGCCGGTCCGCTGGCGGTGGCGGCGGTCATCCTCGATCCGTCGCGACCCATCAAGGCGCTGGACGATTCAAAGAAACTCACCGAAGTGAAGCGCGAGGCCCTGTATCCGCAGATCATCGAACGCGCGCTGGCCTGGTGCGTGGTGATGATCGAGGTGGAAGAGATCGACCGCCTCAACATCTTCCACGCCACCATGGCCGGCATGAGCCGCGCCGTGGCCGGGCTGAGCGTGGTTGCGCAGGAAGCATTCATCGACGGCAACCAACTGCCCAAGGATCTGCCCTGCCCCGGCCGCGCCATCATCGGTGGCGACGCGCGCGTGCCGGCGATCAGCGCCGCATCGATCCTGGCCAAGGTCAGCCGCGACCGCCTGATGGTGGCGATGGAAGACGACTATCCGGGCTACGGCTTCGCCACACACAAGGGCTACGGCACCCCGTTGCACCTGGCCTCGCTGCAACAGCTGGGCCCGTGCCGCCAACACCGGCGCAGCTTTGCCCCGGTGGGTCGATTGCTGCAACAGCCACTGCTCTGAGGGCTGGCGCCAGCACGGGCGCCGTTTGGCGCAAACCGCGCACATGTCAATCTTGCCGATGCGCAGGGCGCCCGGTAGCCTGCATGGATTCAGCGCGTAAGACTGCATGACCGTCCGCTACACCCACCTGCACCTGCACAGCGAATACTCGCTGGTCGATTCGACCATCCGCATCAAGGCGCTGGTCGGCGCCTGCGTGCGCGACGGCATACCCGCGGTGGCGCTGACCGACGACAGCAACATGTTCGCGCTGGTGAAGTTCTACAAGGCATGCAACGCGGCCGGCATCAAGCCGATCGGCGGCTGCGATTTGTGGATCAGCTCGCCGGACGATCCCCGCCCCTGGCGCCTCACGCTGCTGTGCCAGCACCACGCCGGTTATCTGAACCTGTCGCGGCTGGTCTCGCGGGCCTGGCGCGATGGCCAGCACGGCGGCCGCGCCTTGGTCGACGCCGCCTGGCTTACCGCGGAAACCACCTCCGGCCTGATCGCCCTGCTCGGCCGCGACAGCGAAATCGGCCGCATCGCGCAGAACCAGGGCACGTCCGCGGCCCTGGAGAAACTGCGCCCGCTGGCGCAACTGTTTCCCGACCGGTTGTACCTGGAACTGACCCGCTGCGGTCGCGAGGGCGAGGAAAACTGGAACACGCAGGCGCTGGCGCTGGGCGCCGGACTCAACCTGCCGGTGCTGGCCAGCAACGACGTGCGCTTCCTGAAGCAGGACGACTTCGAGGCGCACGAGGCGCGCGTGTGCATCAACCAGGGTCGCGTGCTGGCCGACCCCAAACGCCCGCACGACTACAGCGACCAGCAATACCTGAAAACCCCGGAAGAAATGGCCGCGTTGTTCGCCGATCTGCCCGAGGCGCTGGAAAACACCGTCGAGCTGGCGAAACGCTGCAACCTGGAACTGAAATTCGGCACCTACTACCTGCCCGATTTCCCGGTGCCGGGCGACCACGACCTGGACAGCTACATCCGCGAACTCTCGCGCGAAGGCCTGCAGCAGCGCCTGGCGCTGGCGCCGCTGGCCAACAATCACACGCGCGAGGATTACGACCAGCGGCTGGAGCGCGAGCTGGACGTGATCGTGAAGATGGGCTTCCCCGGCTACTTCCTGATCGTTTCGGACTTCATCCGCTGGGGCAAGGACAACGGCATTCCCGTCGGCCCGGGCCGCGGTTCCGGTGCCGGCTCGCTGGTGGCGTGGGCGCTGAAGATCACCGACCTGGACCCGCTGCAGTTCGACCTGCTGTTCGAGCGCTTCCTGAACCCCGAACGCGTGTCGATGCCCGACTTCGACATCGACTTCTGCATGGATCGCCGCGACGAGGTGATCGACTACGTCTCGCGCAAATACGGCCGCGACCGCGTCAGCCAGATCATCACCTACGGCTCGATGGCGGCCAAGGCGGTGCTGCGCGATTCCGGCCGCGTGCTCAGCATGGGCTACGGCCAGGTCGACAAGCTGGCCAAGCTGATCCCGCCGCGCCCGCTCGACCTCACCCTGTCCGACGCGCTGAACCGCTCGGAGAAGGCGAAGAAGGAACCCGAGCGCGTGGTGCGCGAGTTCTGCGACATCTACGAGCAGGACGAAGACGCACGCGCCCTGATCGACCTGGCGCTGAAGCTGGAAAACCTCACCCGCAACGCCGGCAAGCACGCCGGCGGCGTGGTGATCGCGCCGACCCCGCTGACCGATTTCGCCCCGCTGTATTGCGAGCCGGGCGGCGGCGGCGTGGTGACGCAATTCGACAAGGACGACGTCGAAGCCGTGGGCCTGGTGAAGTTCGACTTCCTGGGCCTGCGCACGCTGACCATCATCGACTGGGCGGTGAAGGCGATCAACGCGCGCCGCGCCAGGACCGGCGAAGAGCCGCTCGATATCGCCGCGCTGCCGCTGGACGACCCGGCGCCGTACGAGCTGCTGAAAAAGGCGCAGACGGTCGCCGTGTTCCAGCTCGAATCCTCCGGCATGCAGCGCATGTTGAAGGACGCGAAACCCGACCGCTTCGAGGACATCATCGCGCTGGTGGCGCTGTACCGCCCCGGCCCGATGGACCTGATCCCCAGCTTCGTGGCGCGCAAGCACGGCCGCGAGGACGTGGAATACCCCGACCCGCGCGTCGAGCCGATCCTGAAAGAGACCTACGGCATCATGGTCTACCAGGAGCAGGTGATGCAGATGGCGCAGATCGTGGGCGGCTACACGCTCGGCGGCGCCGACCTGCTGCGCCGCGCGATGGGCAAGAAGAAAGTCGAGGAGATGGTCAAGCACCGCGCGATCTTCCGCGAAGGTGCGGCCAAGGACGGGCTCAGCGGCGAAAAGGCCGACGCCATCTTCGATCTGATGGAGAAATTCGCGGGCTACGGTTTCAACAAATCCCACGCCGCCGCCTATGCGCTGGTGTCGTACCAGACGGCCTGGCTGAAGGCGCACTACCCGGCCGAATTCATGGCCGCCACGATCTCCTCGGACATGGACAACACCGACAAGGTGGTGACCTTCCTGGACGAATCGCGCGCCATCGGCATCGCCGTGCAACCGCCGGACGTGAACGCGTCCGAGTACATGTTCGTCGCGGTCGAGCCAAAGACGATCCAGTACGGCTTGGGCGCGATCAAGGGCGTGGGCCAGGGCGCCTGCGAGGCGATCGTGGCCGAACGCGCCAATGGCGCTTACACCGACCTGGCCGACTTCTGCCGCCGCGTCGACCCCACGCGGCTGAACCGGCGCGTGCTGGAAGCGCTGATCCTCTGCGGATCACTGGATGCCCTGGCGCCCACCCGCGCCAGCCTGATCGCGCAGTTGCCCAATGCCATGAAGGCGGCCGAGCAGCACCTGCGCGACAAGCAGTCGGGCCAGAACGACATGTTCGGCGCGGCCATGGGCAATGCCACGCCCGTGCTCAAGGTCGAGCTGCCCGTCGTGGCCGAGTGGCCGCTGGAGCAGAAGCTGCAGGGCGAGCGCGACACCCTGGGGCATTATCTCTCGGGCCATCCCACCGACCCCTGGAAGGATGAGCTGGCGCAGCTCTCCACCTGCCCGCTGGGCGAGATCGTGGACCGCTACCAGCCGCCCAAGCCGCGCCGCAACGACGATGGCGACGGCAACCGTTTCCGCCGTGGCCCGGACACCCCATGGACGATCGCCGGCATGGTCGCCGCCGTGCGCAAGCGCGGCGACAGCGATGCGTTCGTGCGCATCGAGGACGGCAGCGGCAGCATCGAGGTGAGTTTCTTCGGCGAGCTGTACCAGCAGATCGCACCGCTGCTCACCCGCGACCAGATCCTGATCGTGGAAGGTGGTTTGCGCATCGACGACTTCTCTGGCGGCGGCTTCCAGTTGCGCGCCCGCAGCGCGCTTTCGCTGGCCGAGGCCTGCCACAAACACGCCCGCCTGCTGCGCCTGAAGCTCGACGGCATCAGCCCCGATTTCCCCGCCCAGTTGCAGCGCGTGCTCACCGGCTACCGCGGCGGCCGTGCCACCGTGATCCTGCACAACTACCGCAACGGCGCTGCCCAGGCCGACCTGGAACTCGGCGACGAGTGGCGCGTGGACGCCGTCCCCGACCTGCTGCGCGCCGTACGCGCCATGCCCGGCATCGAAGCCGTCCGCCTGCGCATCGTCAAGCAGCAGGACTGAGCGGCAAGCACCCGATCCCGTGTTTTGCAGCGACGCTTCACTCCCTCCCCTGCTTGCAGGGGATGAGGAGGGGTTCGCTCTTGATCTGAAAGCCGAGCACCCCTCCTGACCTCCCCTGCTTCGCAGGGGAGGAACCGATACATCACTTCTTGCCGCGCTCCATCATCGCCTTCAGATCGGCAAACGGATTCCCCGTGGCCGCAGGCGCCTCATCGACCGCCATCACCCCGCCGCGCACGTGGTCGATGTGCCTCGAATGCTCGTTGTCGTGGCAGTACACGCACAGCAACTCCCAGTTGCTGCCATCGGGCGGGTTGAAATCGTGGTCGTGGTTGCGGTGGTGGACGGTCAGTTCCTGCAGGTTGGCACGGGTGAATTCGCGGGCGCAGCGGCCGCACACCCAGGGGTACATTTTCAGCGCCCGCTCGCGATAGCCCAGTTCGCGCTGTTCGGCGTTGCGGCGGGCCTCGGCCACGATGCGGTCGAGCTTGGCGTTGTCGATGGCCATAAGGATTCCGGGGCGAAAATCGGGGGCTCCGACGATAGCGCAAAACCGGGCCGTGCCAGCATGTTGCCGGGGGTTGGACGATGAACGACGCCATACGGTCGCGTTCCCGTGAAAAGCGGCCATGGCGGTATACTGCGAGGCTATCGTTCATGAATGAAAACGGATGAATCCCAACTTCCTCGACTTCGAACAACCCATCGCCGAACTGGACGCGAAAATTGAGGAGCTGCGCCACGCCAGCGATGGCCAGGCGTTCAATATCGACGAGGAAGTCGGCCGTCTGCGCGAGAAGCTGAAGATCAAGACGGCGGAGATTTTCCGCAACCTCAACTCCTGGCAGACCACCCAGCTGTCGCGCCACCCGGCGCGGCCGTACACGCTCGACTACATCGGCGTGATCTGCGAGGAATTCCACGAGCTGGCCGGCGACCGCATGTATGCCGACGACGGCGCCATCGTGGGCGGCCTGGGCCGCATCGACGGCCGGCCGGTAATGATCATCGGCCACCAGAAAGCCCGCGACACCAAGGGCAAGATCAAGCGCAACTTCGGCATGCCGAGGCCAGAGGGCTATCGCAAGGCGCTACGCCTGATGAAGATGGCCGAGCGCTTCCAGCTTCCGCTGTTTACCTTCATCGACACCATGGGCGCCTATCCCGGCATCGGTGCCGAGGAGCGCGGGCAAAGCGAGGCGATTGCCCGCAATCTGCTGGAAATGGCCGAGCTGAAGGTGCCGATCATCTGCACGGTGATTGGCGAAGGCGGTTCCGGCGGCGCGCTGGCCATCGGCGTCGGCGACCGCACGCTGATGTTGCAGTACTCGACCTATTCGGTGATCACCCCGGAGGGTTGCGCTTCGATTCTTTGGAAGAGCCCCGATAAAATCAAGGATGCCGCCGAGGCACTGGGCATGACCGCCCCGCGCCTGCTGGAACTGGGCCTGGTCGACAAGGTGGTGCGTGAACCGCTGGGCGGCGCCCATCGCAATCCTCGCTCGATGGCGATCCGGCTCAAGGCCGTACTGCTGAACCAGCTCGACCAGCTGCAGGCGATGCCGACGACCGACCTGTTGGAACAGCGCTACAAGCGCCTGCGCGGTTACGGCGCGTATCAGGAATAGCCGTTCCGGGAAAGCGTTGCTCACGGATTAACTCCCACGAGCAGTACTGGGCGGCGTTACCATCGGCGCATCCTTCGACGGAGAACGTCATGGCCCACGACGCCGCCAAACTTGCCGTACTGATCGACGCCGACAACGCCCAGCCATCGCTGGCGGAAGGGCTGCTGGCGGAGGTGGCCAAGTACGGCACCGCCCACGTCAAGCGCGCCTACGGCGACTGGACCAGCCCGCAATTGCGTGGCTGGAAGGACCAGTTGCTGACCCAGTCGATCCAGCCGATTCAGCAATTCGGATACACCAGCGGCAAGAACGCCACCGACTCGGCGATGATCATCGATGCGATGGACCTGCTCTACACCAACCGCTTCGACGGCTTCTGCATCGTCTCCAGCGACAGCGATTTCACCCGGTTGGCCGGGCGCATCAGGGAATCGGGCCTGTTCGTCTACGGCTTCGGCGAACGCAAGACGCCGACGCCGTTCGTGGCCGCCTGCGACAAGTTCATCTACACCGACGTGCTGGCCAGCAGCGCTTCCACCGAAACCGAGGCAGCGCCGAAGCAGCGCTCGTCCAAGGAATTGCGCGGCGATACGCGCCTGGTGAACCTGCTGCGCAATGCCATCGAAGCCACCTCCGACGACGACACGGGCTGGGCGCAACTTTCGCGTGTCGGCCAGAACATCAACAAGCAATCGCCGGAGTTCGACTCGCGCAACTACGGCTACGCCAAGCTGAGCGGGCTGATCGGCGCCATCGGCCTGTTCGACGCCGAGGAGCGGCAGGTCGGCAACGGCAAGCACATCTACGTGCGGTCGCACGCCAGGAAATGAGCGACCCCCTGCAGCAACATCTCGCCGCCAGCCTGGCGGCGACCGAACCGGTGCCGCTGTGCGTGGGCTTCAGTGGCGGTGCCGATTCCACCGCCCTGCTGCACGCGCTGGCACAACTGCCACAGGCGCGTGCGAACGGCCTGCGGGCCTTGCACGTCAACCACGGTTTGCAGCACGACAGCGAGGCCTGGGCCGCGCATTGCCAGCGGTTCGGCGAGGCATGGGGCGTGCCTTGCGAGGTGGTGCGCGTGCAGGTCGAGGACGGACGTGGTGACGGGTTGGAAGCGGCGGCCCGACGCGCCCGTCACCAGGCGTTCGACGCGCACCTGCGCGAGGGTGAACGGCTGGTGCTGGCCCACCATCGCGACGACCAGGTGGAAACCGTATTGCTGAAACTCCTGCGCGGCGCCGGCCCGGACGGGCTGGGCGCGATGCGCACGTTGCGGCCGCTGGGTCATGCCCAATTGTGGCGGCCGATGCTGGACGTGCCGCGGGCGTCGCTGCGCACTTACGTCGAGGCGCACAGGCTGGCGTTCATCGAGGACCCCAGCAACGCCGACATCCAGCTGGCGCGCAACTACCTGCGCCACGAGATCCTGCCGCGACTGCAAGGTCATTGGCCGCAGGCAGCCGATTCGATCCTGCACAGCGCCGCCCTGAGCCGCGCCGCCGCCGATGCCTTGCGCTCGCAATGGCTGGGGGCACTGGAACGCCTGCGCGATCCGGCCACCGACAGCCTCGACGGCCAGGCCTGGCTGGCGCTCGTACCGGCGCTGCGCGATCCGCTGCTCGATCACTGGCTGCATGCACGCGGCCTGACCGCGCCCACCACCGCCCAGCGCCAGCAGATCGAACGGCAATTGCGCGAATCGCGCCCCGGAAAACTGCCCTGCATCCGCTGGCCCGGCACGGAGCTGCATATCTGGCGGGGACGTCTCTGGAGCGTGCCGCCAGCCACAGCCATCGACCCGCAATGGCAAACCGAGTGGCGCGGCGAGCCCCTGCACCTGCCCGACGGCGGTGAGCTGCTCCTGCTACAAGGTGCGCAGCTCGACCCGCCGATCACCGTACGCCTGCGTCGCGGTGGCGAACGGATCAAACCGGCGGGCGATGCGCACACACGCGAGCTGCGCGACCTGTTCCAGCAGGACATGATGCCGCCTTGGCGACGCCCGGCCTGTCCGCTGCTGTATGCCGGCGACGAACTGGTGGCCGTCGCCGACCGCTGGGCCAGCGCCCGCGGCGCGGCACTTTTCCAGCAAGCCGGTGGCCGGCCGCAGTGGCGACCCGGCCGCTGAAAGCCCACACGCGCCTGCGGCACAACCTCACGCCGATTGATTCCCTGCAGTCACTGCGTTAGCGTTGCGGGCCATGGCCAAGACCGCTCCCGCACCCGAAACACCGCCCGCCGCCGACTTCGAGCATTCGCTGGACGAGCTGGAGCAACTGGTGGCACGGATGGAAGGTGGCGAACTGAGTCTGGACGAATCACTCACCTCCTTCGAGCGCGGCATCGGCCTGTACCGCCACTGCCAGCAGTCGCTGGAGCAAGCCGAGTTGCGCGTGCGCCTGCTGCTTGATCCCGATGCCCCCGACAACGCCCAGCCGTTTGAACCCGAATCTTGAAGCGCTGATCCTGCGCGCCGAACAGGCGCTGGATCACCGCCTTCCACCCGCCGACCAATCCCCCGCCGACCTGCACCGCGCGATGCGCTACGCCGTGCTCGGTGGCGGCAAACGGCTGCGCCCGCTGCTGGTGTACGCCGCCGCGCAGGCACTGGGCGAAGACGGCCCGCAACTCGATGCGGCCGCCTGCGCGGTCGAACTGATCCACGCCTATTCGCTGGTGCACGACGACCTTCCCGCGATGGACGACGACGCGCTGCGCCGCGGCCGCCCCACCTGCCACATCGTGTTCGGCGAGGCGATGGCCATCCTGGCTGGCGATGCGCTGCAGGCGCTGGCGTTCGAAATTCTGGCCGAGGACACCACCCGCCAGACCAGCCCCGAGACCGGCATGGCCATGCTGCGCACGCTGGGCCGCGCCTGCGGTGCCGAAGGCATGGCCGGCGGCCAGGCGCTGGACCTTGCCGCCGTGGGCCAGCCGCTGACGCTGGCCCAGCTGGAGCACATGCATGCCTGCAAGACCGGCGCGCTGATCCGCGCCTCAGTGCAACTGGGTGCGCTGGCCGCGGGCGGCGATGCCGACGAGCTGCTGGCACTGGATGAATACGCCAGCGCCGTGGGCCTGGCGTTCCAGGTGCGCGACGACATCCTGGACGTTGAAGGCGAATCCACCGTGATCGGCAAGACCGCCGGCAAGGACGCGGCCGCCGGCAAACCCACCTTCCCCTCGATCATCGGCCTCGACGCCTCGCGCGCACGGCTGGCCGAGCTGACCGACGTCGCACTGCATGCCATCGCGCCGCTGGGCGAACGCGGGGCGTTGCTGGAAGAGCTGGCCCGTTACGCCGCCGAGCGCGCCAACTGACCACCGCAACGCCATCGTTCCGGCAAGAAAAAAGGCAGCCGGATGGCTGCCTTTTTTGGTCACCGCAAGTCGATCAGTACCAGTCGATCAACACCGGCAGATCACTTGATCAGGCGCAGCGTGAACGGGTAACGATAGGCCACGCCTTCGTTCGCCTTGATCGCGGCGATGATGGTGAACACCAGCCACGCGACAGCCAGCACCCCCAACAGCAAAATACCTATCAGTACGAACATCAATATCCACGATATAGCCGCGGCAATCATCACGGTGATGTTGAAATTCAACGCCTCCTTCGCCTGATCCGCAGCGAACGGCATGGTGTCTTTCTTCACCAGCCAGATCACCAACGGGCCAAGGAAACACAACCAGCCCGCAGTGACCAAACCCAGCAACGCGGAAAGATGCCCGAACATCGCCCATTGGCGCTGCTCGGCCGATGGTGCACCGCCCAGCGGTGGCTCACCGGACGGCGGCGGGTTGTCGGGCGGCGGGGGTATGACGGACTCGGGTGGAACGCTCATTGCGCATCTCCTTGGCGTCGACAGCGCCGGCCAATTGCCGGTGCCTTGAATGCTAGCAAGCCTTGAGGGGCTGTGCAGACATGTCGCGACGCGCCACGCAAACCATTCGGCCTATTCCCCCGCCACCGTCATCCGCTCCAGCAGGATCGAGCCGGTGAGGATGTGCGAGCGCGGGTCCACATCCGTGCCCACCGCCACGATGCCGGCGAACATGTCGCGCAGGTTCGCGGCGATGGTGATCTCCTCCACCGGGTAGGCGATCACCCCGTTCTCGACCCAGAAGCCGGCCGCGCCGCGCGAATAATCACCGGTGATCGTGGACACGCCCTGGCCCATCACCTCGGTCACCAGCAGACCGGTGCCCAGGCGCTGAAGCATGCCCGCGAAATCGTGGCGCGACTGATCGACACTGCCCGGCTCCACCACCAGGTTGTGGATGCCACCGGCATTGCCGGTCGATGCCAGCCCCAGCTTGCGCGCCGAATAGCTGCCCAGCACGTAGCGCGCCAGCACGCCGCCTTCGACCAGCGCGCTGTCGCACGTGGCCACTCCCTCGGCATCGAAATTGGCCGAACCCTGGCCACGCGGCAGCCGCGGCCGCTCGTTGATATCGAGCCAGGCCGGCATCACCGGCTTGCCCACGTGATCGAGCAGGAAGCTGGCCTGGCGATACAACGCACCGCCGCTCACCGCGCTCAGCAGATGACCGATCAGCCCGCGCGCCAGCTCCGGCGCGAACAGCACCGGGCACTGCCGCGTCGACAGGCTGCGCGCACCCACCCGCGCCAACGTGCGTTGGGCGGCCTTGTCGCCAAGGGCCCTGGCGCTGATGAAATCGCCGGCCGCGCGCACGCTGTCGTACCAGTAATCGCGCTGCATGCCATCGTCGTCGCCGGCAATCAGCGACAGCGACAGCGAATGCCGGGTGCCGCGCTCGCGTCCCACGAAACCATGCGAGTTGGCGTACACCGAAAGCCCCTGCCCGGCCTGCACGCAGGCGCCGTCGGAGTTGGTGATGCCGGCGTGGGCGCGACCGGCTTCCTCGATCGCGATGCCCAGCTCGATCGCCTGCGCGGTGTCGATGTCCCACGGATGCCACGTGTCCAGGTCGGGAAAGGCATCGGCCATGCGCGCGGGATCGGCCAGGCCGGCGGCGGGATCTTCCTCGGTATAGCGGGCGATGGCGCAGGCCTGGTCCAGCGTGGCCTGCAGCGAATCGGGATGCAGGTCGGCGGTGCTGGCCGAGCCCTTGCGCTGGCCGAAATACACGGTGAGCCCGAAGCCGCGGTCGCGCGTGTGCTCCACCGTTTCCACCTCGCCCAGGCGCACGTTCACGCTCAGGCCGGAATCGATGCTGGCGGCCACCTCGGCCTGGCTGGCGCCGGCGGCACGGGCGCGGCGGATCACGTCCTCGGCCAGTTCGGCCAGGCGGTCCAGATCCTGCTGGCTGCTGTCGCGGGTGCTGCGATCCTGGCTGGTAACTTCGCTCACATCGGTTTCCTGCAATTTGAAGAGGGTAGAATGCACGGTTCGCAACCGCTCGACAGCCCGACATGGGGTCGACGCGGTCAAATGAAAAGCGCGCCAGCCGAAAGCAGGACACCGCCATGACTGTAGTCGCCGGCGTCTACCGCCACTACAAGGGCCAGCCGTATCGCGTGCTGGGCACCGCCCGCCACAGCGAGACGATGGAGCCGCTGGTCGTCTACCAGGCGCTCTACGGCGAGCGCGGCCTGTGGGTACGACCGGCCGCGATGTTCAGCGAAATCATCGAGGTGAACGGCGCGCCGGTGGCGCGCTTCGCCCTCGAACAGGCCGACGCCTGACCCACTACAGGATGACACCGTGAGCCCCAGCCGCAGCCGCAACCAGACCGAACTGTCCGACGAGGACTACGGCCCCAGCCGCACCCAGCAACGCCGCGAGGCGCTGGCCACGCTGACCCTGGCCAGGCAGTTGGTAGAGCTGCCGCCCAGCCGGCTGGCCAAGCTGCAGCTGCCCGACGACGTGCGCGACGAAGTGGCCACCACGCGCCGCATCACCGCCCACATCGCGCACAAGCGGCAACTGGCCTACCTGGCCAAGATCATGCGTCGGCATGGCGATGAGGCATTCGATTCGGTGCGCGCCGAACTGGGCGAAAACCGTGATCGCCAACGCCAGGAAAAAGCCGCCATGCACCGGCTGGAAGCGCTGCGCGAGCAGTTGCTGGGCGAGGATGAGGGCGCCCTGTCGGCGCTGATCACGGAGCATCCCGGGCTGGACCGGCAGCACCTGCGTTCGCTGATCCGTCAGGCCCGCAGCGAGCGCGACACCAACAAGCCACCACGCGCCTACCGCGAGATTTTCCAGTTGCTGAAGGAATTGACGGCGGACAGCGATGGCGATTCTGTGCCCGACGAGGCCATGTAGGAGCGCACCCTGTGCGCGATGCTTTTTGCGCGAGGGAAGAGCCATCGCGCACAGGGTGCGCTCCTACGAATCAGGCCAGAAGCCGCCGATACCCGCCACGCCCTGCGCCCCCGCCGCGCACGCTTCCCGCGACATCGACGGACCCATGCCACCCAGCGCATAAACCGGCAACGCCGCCGCTTCAGCCAGCGCGTGAAACGCGGGCCAACCCAACGGTGTGGCACCCGGGTGGCTGGCGGTCGTGGCGACCGGGGACAAGGTGGCGAAATCCGCCCCCAGTGCCACGGCGTGGGCCAACTCTTCCGCATCATGACAACTGGCCGCGATCAGCTGCCGCCACGGCAATGGGCGCTCCGCCAAGGTAACCAGTTGCGCCTTTTTCAGGTGCACACCGACACCCAGCGCACGCGCGCCGTCGATATCCTCGTTCAACAACAGTTGGGCGCCGTACCGTTCGGCCAGCGGCAACAAGTCCGCTGCCAATTCCCGCACCGCATCGCGTGGCCACAGCGGCAGGCGAAGTTGCAGCAGGCGTTCGCCGTGCACGATGGCGGCGGCCAGCTGTTCGCGCCAATGGTCGCGCTGCACCAGCGGCGCATCGGCCGGCGTGATGGGATAACTCTTGGGCAACCGCAACGCCTGCAACAGCGGGCGATCGGCCGGTGCAAGTAGCGCCTGGTCGACGTCGATGGGCAATTGCCAGCGCAGCGCCTGGCCTTCCAGTGATCGCGGCTCGCCGCGCCAGCGGGTGACACACCAGGCATCGAGCAACAGCTCGTGGTGGTTGTAGCGCCAGGGAATGCGGATGAGCGGCGTGGCCTGTTCCACGGCCACGCCCAGTTCCTCGTCGAGTTCGCGCGCCAGCGCCGCCAGCGGCGTCTCGCCCGCTTCCAGCTTGCCACCGGGGAATTCCCAAGCGCCGGCCAGGTGCTTGCCCGGCGGGCGCTGGGCCAGCAGCAGCCGGCCATCGGCATCGATCAGCGCGGCCGCGACCACGTGCACGGCGGCGGCCCAGCTCAGCTGTTGCGCAGGTATTCGACCATGTCGAAGGCGTAGGCGTGCTCCGCATCCGCCGCGTGGTGCACGCGCGACACCTCGGTCCACTCGCTGAAATGCACGCCGGGGAAAAACGTGTCGGCACCATCGATCGCCGCGCCGACCCAGGTGAGGTACATGCGGCGGGCCTTGGGCATCGCCTCGGAAAAGACCTGGCCGCCGCCGATCACCATCAACCCGGTGCCGCAAAGCGCCTGCGCCTCTTCCACCGAGCGCACGGTGATCTGGCCCGGAAACGGTGCCTCGTGCTTGCGCGACAACACCAGGTTGGTACGGTCCGGCAGCGCACGGCCGATCGATACGGCGGTGTTGTAACCCATCAACACATGCTTGCCCACGGTCAGCTGCTTGAACCAGCGCAGGTCGTCCGGCAGGTGCCACGGCAACTGGCCGTTGCGGCCAATGGCAAAGTTCTCGTCGAGTGCCGCAATCAGCGATATGGCCATGAAGAAACTCCAGGATGCAAAAGTTTGATGATCGGGCAGGAGCCTGCGGCGGGCACGGTGCGTGGCATCACCATTCTAGCGATGAACACGACCCCGGTGACGCCGCGCGCCGGCTCGAATCGCTATACCGCCACCGGCGCCTTGATCGCCGGATGCGATACGTAATCCTCAATGACGATGTCCTCGTAACGGAAGTCGCCCAGCTCGCGCACGGCCGGGTTCAACGCCAGCCGCGGCAGCGCCAGCGGCTCGCGCGTCAGCTGCAGGCGCGCCTGTTCGAGGTGGTTGTTGTACAGGTGCGCGTCGCCCAGCGTATGGATGAAGTCGCCCACCTGCAGGCCGCACACCTGCGCCACCATGTGGGTGAGCAAGGCGTAGCTGGCGATGTTGAACGGCACGCCCAGGAAGATGTCGCCCGAGCGCTGGTACAGCTGGCAGCTGAGTTTGCCGTCGGCCACATAGAACTGGAACAGCGTGTGGCAGGGCATCAAGGCCATTTTCGGCAGTTCGCCCACGTTCCAGGCGCTGACGATCAGGCGGCGAGAATAGGGATTGCGGCGGATCTCGTCGACCACCCAGCGGATCTGGTCCACCGCCTCGCCGTCAGCGGTAGGCCACGCCCGCCACTGCCGGCCGTAGACCGGCCCCAGATTGCCCTCGGCATCGGCCCACTCATCCCAGATGCGCACGCCGTGTTCTTTCAGGTAGCCGATATTGGTGTCGCCGCGCAGGAACCAGATCAGCTCGTGCACGATCGATTTCAGGTGCAGTTTCTTGGTGGTGACCAGCGGAAAACCTTCCGCCAGGTTGAAGCGCATCTGCCAGCCGAACACGCTGCGCGTGCCGGTGCCGGTGCGATCACTTTTTTCGGTGCCATGGTCGAGGACGTGGCGGAGCAGGTCGAGATAGGCGCGCATCGGGCAAGTATAGGTGGCGGCGCCCCTTACGCGAACCGCACGACCGCCCCGCGCCATTCCCGCACGGTCCGAACCGGGCTTAGACTCGGGCTTTTCCAACGACGAGAGCGACGCCATGGCGCAGTGGTACTTCAGTTACGGCAAGAACACCGAGCGGCTGGGCCCGTTCGACGATACCGCGGCGAAGGCGCAGGCCCGGCGCCAGCCCGACGGCTACTGCTGGAGCGAGGGTTTTGCCGAATGGAAGCCGATCCGCAGCGTGGCCGCGCTGGCCGATGAAGTCACCCTCGTGCCGCCGCCGATGCCGCCATCCATGAGCGGCAGCCGCGCCGACGAGATCGACTACCGCATCGTGGGTACCGACATGCAGTTCGTGGAGATCGAGCTCGACCCTGGCGAAAGCGCCATCGCCGAGGCCGGCGCACTGATGTACAAGGAGTCGGCGGTGCAGATGGATACCGTGTTTGGCGACGGCGCCAGCAGTGGCCAGTCCGGCGGCGGCCTGATGGACAAGCTGCTCTCCGCCGGCAAGCGCGTGGTCACCGGCGAAAGCCTGTTCACCACCGTGTTCACCCACCGCGGCCAGGGCAAGGCCAAGGTGGCGTTCGCCGCGCCCTACCCCGGCACCGTGATGGCGATGAAACTATCCGACCACGGCGGCCGGCTGATCTGCCAGAAAGACGCGTTCCTGGCCGGCGCCCGCGGCGTGCAGTTGGGCATCTTCTTCCAGCGCAAGATCCTCACCGGCCTGTTCGGCGGCGAGGGTTTCATCATGCAGAAGCTCGAAGGCGACGGCTGGGTTTTCGTGCACGCCGGCGGCACCGTGATGCAGCGCGAACTGGCGGCGGGCGAGCGGCTGGATGTGGATACCGGCTGCGTGGTGGCGTTCCATGACGGCGTCAGCATGGACGTCCATCCGGTAGGCGGCATCAAGAGCATGCTGTTCGGCGGCGAAGGCATGTTCCTGGCCACGCTGACCGGCCCCGGCACGGTCTGGCTGCAATCGCTGCCGTTCTCGCGCATGGCCGGCCGCATGCTGGCGGCGGCGCCGCAGGGTGGCGGTCAGCGGCGTGGCGAAGGTTCCATCCTGGGCGGTCTGGGCGACATCCTGGGCGGCGACCGCAACTTCTGACGCCACCCCTGAATGGGCTGAATGTGGGAGCGACTTCAGTCGCGATGCTTCTACTCTGGAGCTTCAAAGCGAGAGCATCGCGACTGAAGTCGCTCCTACAATTTTTTTTGCGGCGAATCGCCTGTCAGGCGTTCGCCAACGGCAGCGTCGGGGCCCGGCGTGACATCGCGATCAGCACCACGCCGATGACGATCAGCGGCAGCGACTGCATCTGCCCCATCGTCACCCACGACGTGCCGAACAGGTAGCCAAGCTGCGGATCGGGCACGCGCACGAATTCCACCGCGAAGCGGAAGCAGCCGTAGAGCAGCGCAAACAGCCCGGAGACCAGATAACGCGGTCGCGGCTTCAACGACACCAGCCACACGATGACAAACATCGCCACGCCTTCCAGCAGCATCTCGTACAGCTGCGATGGATGTCGCGGCAGGCCACCGTATTGCTGCAAGGTGGGCCACAGCGCGGGATGGCTGGTTGCATAGGCCACATCCTCCGCATGCGCATTGGGGAAAATCATGGCCCACGACAGCGTCGTGGGCTTGCCCCACAGCTCGCCGTTGATGAAGTTGCCCAGCCGGCCCAGCCCCAGGCCGATCGGCACCAGCGGCGCTACGAAATCGATGGTGTCGAAGAAATGCAGGCTCTGCCGCCGCGACCACCACCAGCCCGCGGCCAGCACGCCCAGCAGGCCGCCGTGGAAACTCATGCCGCCATCCCACACCTTGAACAGCGCCAACGGATCGCGCCAGATCCAGCCGATGCCACCCTCGTAATAGAACAGCATGTACCACACGCGCCCGCCCACGATCACGCCCATCATGCCGTAGAAAAACAGGTCGCCCAGCGCGTCGCGGGTCACCGGCAAACGGCCGTGCCGGCGGCGGTACTCGCCCAGCACCGCCACGAAGAAGAACCCGAGCAGATACATCAGCCCGTACCAGTGGACCTGGACCGGACCAAGCTGAAAGGCAACCGGGTCGAACGCGACGATGTGAGGCTGGGACATGGCGGCCAGGCTGGCAAACAATTGCCTAGTGTAGCGGGCCGCGAATAGGCGGACACCCACTTACGAACCCCTTTTCCTGTGGCTAGAATCCGCCGAAGCAGACCGGTTCCACCGGGGGGTGGGACGGATGGCAGGTTTGCGAGTTGCACCTTCGACCGGATCGCCGCGCCTGTCGCGGCGTAAGCCTTCACACGGAACGTACCAGGGGAAAACCGATGTCTCATCGCGTCATGCGGACGGCACTGTCCGCGTTTTGCCTGCTGCTGCCTGCCGTCGCTGCAGCGACCGACCTGATCCCGGTCGAGAACTTCGCGCGTCACGCGTTGCTGTCCATGCCGACGCTCTCGCCAGACGGCAAGCACCTGGCGGTAAACATGAACGAAATCGACGGCGACTCGCACATGTTGGCGGTCTACGACCTGGACGACATGACCCGGCCGATAAGCATGCTGCGCCTGCCCAAGTACGAGCTCGCCACCGGCATCACGTGGGTCAGCAATACCCGGTTGGTGGTGGAAAAAGGCAAGCAATACGGTTCGATCGACAAGCCGGTAAGCACCGGCGAAATCCTCGCCACCGATATCGATGGCAAGCATCAGGACTACCTGTACGGTTTCGAGAGCAAGTTCGGCACGCGGGCGGCGACGCGCGGTACCGACCGCGGCTGGGGTTTCGTCGATGGATTGCCTACACCTGTCAATGGCCACTTCTACATGGCTACGCAGAACTGGGACAACAATGACTACAGCACCCTGTATGACGTCGACGCAAGCCGAAATACCCGGAAACTGATCGGCAAGATCGGCGTGGGTGGATTGAGTTTCATGGTGGACGCCGCTGGGCAGGCCGTCTATGCGTACGGCCGTGACGACAGCTGGAATTATGTCGTCTATCGCCAGGGACCCCATGGCTGGCTCCAGTTGAGCGCGGCCACGATCGGGGGCAGCTTTACCCCGCTATTTCCCACCCCCGACGGGAAGCGTATCTACGCCAAATACGACGCCGGCGGTGGGCCGCTTTCACTGGTGGAACAGGACGAGGACGGCGGCAACCGCAAGACGCTCGCCAGCGACGCTTTCAGCAGCATCGGAAATATCCAGTGGACGGCTCTGCCCTACCGGCCATTTGCCACGACACCCGCCACCGGCCTGCCGATGGTCACCTACATCGACGCCACCTCGTCAGAAGGCAAACTGCACCAGGCGCTCAGCCTGAAGTTCCCCGGCAAGCTGGTCAATTTCATCAACTACAGCGAGGACGGCGGCAAGCTGCTGTTTTCGGTCAGCAGCGACCGCGACCCGGGAACCTATTTCGTGATCGACACGCACGTCTACAAGGTGACCCAGTTGTTCGCCGTGGCACCGTGGATCGACCCGACGAAAATGGCCGAGCGACGGCCGCTGCATTTCAGGACCGATGACGGCGTCGAGCTGGACGCCATCCTGACGATTCCCAACGGCGTCAATCCGCGCAATCTGCCGATGGTCCTGCTGCCACACGGCGGCCCGGTCGGGGTGCAGGACGACTGGTTCTACGACACCGACGCACAGTTCCTGGCCAATCGCGGCTATCTGGTGCTGCAGGTGAACTATCGCAGTTCAGGCGGCCGTGGCGCGGATTTTCTGGAGGCCGGCTACCTGAAATGGGGCACCCGCATCCAGCAGGATCTGATCGATGGCGTGAAGTGGGCGATTGCCGAGAAATATGCCGACCCTCAGCGCATTTGCGTTTACGGCGGCAGTTTCGGCGGTTACTCGGCGATGATGACCACCATCCGCGCGCCAGGCATGTTCAAGTGCGCCGTCGGCTACGCCGGCATCTACGACCTGGCCATGATGTACAAGAAGGGCGACATCAAGAGCGACGAGTCCGGTCGCAGCTACCTCAAGACGGTGATCGGCAAGGACGATGCCGACCTTGCCGCCAACTCCCCCGACAAACTGGCCGGCAAGATCGACGTACCGGTGCTGCTGATCCACGGCGAGGACGACAAGCGCGCACCGTTCGCGCAAGCCAAGGCGATGCGCGCCGCACTGGATGCCGCGCACAAACCCTACGAATGGCTGAGCAAGCCTGGCGAAGGCCACGGTTTCTACGACGAGAAGAACAACATCGAGTTCTACAACCGTCTGCAGGCCTTTCTGGAAAAGCACATCGGCAAGGGCGCATGACCGATACGCCAGTCAGGTAAACCCGCCATGCCGCCATGGAGGCGTCTTGCCGGAGTCCGGCTCAGAGCAATACGGGCCGATCCGGCAACTCGTCGGGATTGGCGCGGTCGGTGCCGGAAAAATGCTGCGCCAGCAGGGCATTGGCGCGAGCGATGCCTTCGAGGCTGCCCTCGCGCCATCGCCCGCCGGCGTAGTGCTGCTGAATGCGCGCGCAGATCGCATCCCACTCGTCGGCCGCCATTGTCGCGGCGATGCCACGGTCTACGACGATCTCGATGCGGTGCTCGGCCATCAGCACGTAGAACAGCACGCCTGTATTGAGCTCGGTGTCCCACACCCGCAACTGCGCGAACAGCTGCCGGGCACGCATCGCAGCGTCGAGGCCCGCCAACACATCCAGCGGCGCCAGTCGCGACTCCACCACGAAACGGATTTCGCCCAGGTGGGTACGTTCGCCCTCGGTGATCGCTGCGGCCATATCGTCCAGCAACGCAGCCGGGAAGCGTCGACGCAACTGGAACCAGCCGCCGCACAGGTTTGCCCATAACCGCCGCACGCGCCCCATTACCAGCTCCCCGAAGAACCGCCGCCGCCGAAGCTGCCGCCACCGCCGCTGAAACCACCGCCACCGCCGAAGCCACCGCCACCAAAGCCGCCGCCACCGCCGAACCCGCCCCAGCCACCGTGGCCGATCGAGCGGGCCGCGCCGCCGGGCAGCAGCATCAGCAGGCCGCCGACGATCGCGCCGACGATGCCGGCGCCGATCGAGATCAGCAGCCACAGCAACCCGCCGACCAGCACCGCGCCCACCGGCGCGCGCAGCCACGACGGCGCACGCGCCAGCAGGTTGCGCAGGAACAGAGCGGCAAACAGGCCGACCATCAGGCCGCCCTGCAGGCCGAGGCCGGGCCGCTCGCGCTCGGCGTTGCCCTGCACCGGCGGAGGCAAGGGTTCGCCATCGATCAACTGGGTCAGCGCGCCGACCGCATCGCCGATGCCGCCGGAATAGTCACCGGTGCGGAATTTCGGCGCGATATATTCGCGGATGATCCGCGCCGTGGCGGCGTCGGGGATGGCGCCTTCCAGGCCGTAACCCACTTCGATGCGCACGTGGCGGTCGTCCTTGGCGACCAGCAGCAGCACGCCGTCATCGGTGCCCTTGCGGCCGATCTTGTTGGCTTCGGCCACCGCCAGCGAGTAGCTCTCGATGTCCTGGCCGCCGGTGCTGCGCACCATCAGCACGACCAGCTGCGCGCCCTTGCTGCGCTCCAGCGCCACCAGTTGCTGATCGAGCTGGTCGACCTGCGCGGCCGTGAGTGTTCCGCTCAGGTCGGTGACGTGGCGCTTCAGTTGCGGCACGCTGTCGGCTGCCTGCAGCAGAAGCGGCCACAGCAACGCCAGCGCCAGCACGGCGCACCAGCGCGGCGTGCGCAGGAAACCCATCAACGGGTGGCGGCAGGTGCCGGCGCCGTAGTGCCGAAATCAACCGTGGGCGCGGTGGAGATCGCCTTCTCGTTGTCCACGCTGAAGTTGGGCTTCACCTTGTAGCCGAACATCTTGGCGGTGAGGTTGTTGGGGAAGGTGCGGATCATGCCGTTGTATTGCTGCACCGCCTGCACGTAGCGGTTGCGTGCCACGGTGACCCGGTTCTCGGTGCCTTCCAGTTGCGCCTGCAGGTTCTGGAACAGGCCGTTGGCCTTCAGCTCGGGATAGTTCTCGCTGACCACCATCAGGCGCGACAACGCGCTGCCCAGTTCGCCCTGTGCCGCCTGGAACTGCTGGATCTTCTGCGGGTCGTCCAGCGAATCGGCGTTGATCTGCAGGCTGCCGACCTTGGCGCGCGCCTGGGTCACCTCGACGAACACCTTCTCCTCGTGCTGCGCGTAACCCTTGACCGTGTTGACCAGGTTGGGCACCAGATCGGCGCGCCGCTGGTACTGGTTGAGCACCTCGGACCAGGCGGCCTTGACCGCCTCATCCTGCTTCTGGATCGCGTTGTAGCCGCAACCGGTGAGGCTGAAGGCGAGCAGCAGCAACACGAGAGGGCGAAGAAGTTTCATGGGCGGCTCCGGTCGGTGGAGGCGCCATTGCAGCATTACCGCCCGGCCCGCGCAAATCGACGCGAGCCGGGCCTCGGCAAGCCGGATGTCACATCACGGCTCTTGCGCGGCGGCTATCACAGCTTGGCCGGCAGCGCCCCGGTCGGCAATCGTGGACATGCGCAACCGACGCCGCGGCCAGCCGCCCGCATCGAGCGCCGGCCAGCTGCGCACGATCGTCCGGACATGCGCCCCCGACGCGGTGAGCTGCGCCTCGGCCCAGCCGCCGGTGGCGCTGGCACCGGGCACCAGCGCCGCGGCGCCCTCAGCCTTGTCGGTGATGCTCCAGTTGACGTTGCTGATGTGGTTGGTCCTGAGGAAGGCCATCCACGCGGCGGTCTCGCCCTCGGCCACCGCGCCATCACCATTGGCGTTGACCGTGCCCCATTCGGTCACGAACAGCGGTACACCCTTGTCCAGCGCCACCTGTGCCTTGTCCCGCAACGCCTGGCCATGTGTGCCGGCGTAAAAATGCAGGGCGTAGGCGATGTTGGCGTAGCCGGTGATCGGATCGCTGGCGGCCACGTCCACATCCTGCGACCAGTGCGGCGTGCCCACCACGATCAGGTTGTCCGGGTCGATCGCGCGGATGGCGCCGATCACGGCTTCGGCGTACGGCTTCAGCGCGTCGTGCCACGAAACGTCCAGCGGCTCGTTGTAGATCTCGTAGATCACGTTGTCGCGATGGCCGTACGTGCGCGCCATGTCCTGGAAAAAGGCGATCGCCTGCGCGCGGTACTGCTCGGCATGGTGCGAGTGCCAGTCGATGATCACGTACATGTCGTTGGCGATCGCGGCGTCCACCACGGTCGCCACGCGCTGCCTGTTCGAGGCATCGGCCAGATAGCCGCCAGGCGCATCCACGCCCATGGCGGCGCGCACGATGCCGGCGTTCCAGTCTTTTTTCAGCCAGGCCACGGCCTGGGTGTTGTAGAAGCGCTCACCGCCCCAGCCGGTGTTGCTCCAGAAAAAGCTGTTGCCCGACACGCTGCCCGGCTGGCCGCCGATCAGCACCTTGTTGCCGTGGGTGGACAACGGCGCCACGGCGCCCTGTGCGGCAGCGGAAAGCAGCCACAGGCTTGCGGCAAACGCGGCCAAGGCCCCACGCAGACAGGTTTTTTTGCAAGCCATGATTTGTCCCCCTGCAACACGGCGCAACGCGGTCCCGCCGCGTGTCACCGCCTGTGTCTCAGCCGAAAAAGCGCGGCCCGAGCACCAGCACCCAGCTCAACACCACCAGCATCATCAGCACGAACACGGCCGCCGAGCCCATGTCCTTGGCGCGGCCAGCGAGCTCGTGGATCTCCGGGCAGACCTTGTCCACCACCGCCTCGATCGCCGAGTTGAGCAACTCCGCCGACAGCACCAGCAGCGGCGGGCCGACCAGTGCCAGCTTCTCCAGCGGCCCATGCCCCAGCCACATACCCAGCGGCACCACCACGATGGCCAGGCACGCCTCCAGCCGGAACGAGGCCTCGTGCCGCCAGGCGGCCTTCAGGCCCTTCATCGACCAGCGGAAGGCGTTCCAGACTTGCCGTGGCCCGCGAAAACCTTCAGCAGCCATATACGGCGTCCCCACTGCGCGATCGACCATCGGAAAGCTGTGGCCGGAACGCGGCCTCGCTGCTGAAACCATGGGGCATGGCGGATGAAACTCTCGGTCAGGTGGCGATGGCGCCGAGCGTCGATGATGCCACAGCAGGCCTGGTGCAACATTGAAAACCAGGCCGGATCGTCCACGATTTGCCCACGCTGTCACGCCGCAGTGCAGCTAGCGCCTGCGCCGAAGTGGGGTACCCTCGCCCGGTTGTGGTGCAGTACGGCCGCGCATGTACCTGTGCCTGCCGCACTGTTGTTTTGAATCGTGTACGGAATCGTCAATGGCAACCCAGAACCCCCCGGTTTCACAAACCCGCTCGTTCAGCACCGTCTTCCTGATCGAGATGTGGGAGCGCTTCGGCTTCTACGGCATGCAGGTGCTGATGGTCACCTACATGGTGAAGCGGCTGGGCTTCGTCGACAGCAAGGCGAACCTGGTGTGGGGCGCGGCGGCGGCGTTGATCTACGCCACACCGGCGATCGGCGGCTGGGTCGGCGACAAGCTGATCGGCACCCGCCGCACCATGTTGCTGGGCGCGGTGGTGCTGGCGTTTGGCTACGCGATGTTGTGGATTCCCTCGAGCCACCCGTATCTGCTGTATTGCTCGCTGGGCGTGATCATCGTGGGCAACGGCTTCTTCAAGCCCAACGCCGGCAATCTGGTGCGCAAGATCTACGAGGGCGACGACACCAAGATCGACAGCGCATTCACCATCTACTACATGGCGGTGAACATCGGCTCGACCATCTCGATGCTGCTGACGCCGTGGATCCGTGACTACGTGGGCGCCAAATACGGCGACGCCTGGGGCTGGCATACCGCGTTCGGCGTGTGCGCGATCGGCCTGCTGCTGGGGCTGATCAATTACTCGCTGATGCATCGCACGCTGGCGCACGTGGGCGCGCCCGCGGATGGCGAGCCGGTGAACTTCAAACGCCTGGGCGGCGTGCTGGCCGCCGGCGCGGTGATGGTGTTCATTGCCGCCTTCATCCTGCAAAGCGAGACGGTGGCGCGCGTGTGCGTGTATGCGGCCGGCGTGGCGATCCTGGGCATCTTCATCCACCTGATCCGCAGTAGCCAGCAGCACGAACGTGCCGGTCTCGTCGCCGCGCTGGTGTTGACCGTGCAGACGATCTTCTTCTTCATCTTCTACCAGCAGATGTCCACCTCGCTGAACCTGTTTGCGCAGAAGAACGTCGACCTGTCTTTCGACGTGTTTGGCCTGCACCTGTTCAACTGGATTCCCGAGCAGTTCCAGTCGCTCAACGCGATCTGGATCGTGCTGCTGAGCCCGGTACTGGTGCTGATCTACAACGCGATGGGCAAGGTGGGCAAGAATCCCGCCGTGGCGGTGAAGTTCGCCTGGGGTTTCGCGGCGGTGGCCGCCGGCTTTTTCATGTATGGCGTGGGCGCGAAGTTCGCCGTCAACGGCCAGATCTCGTCGTGGTTCATGGTGGGTGGCTACGGGCTGTATTCGCTGGGCGAACTGCTGGTCAGCGGCCTGGGCCTGGCGATGATCGCCCGCTATGTGCCGGCGCGCATGGGCGGTTTCATGATGGGCGCGTATTACGTCGCCTCGGGCATCGCACAATATCTGGGCAGCGTGGTGGCGAACTTTGCCAGCATCCCGCAGCATGTGGTCGATCCGATGGTGTCGCTGCCGATCTATACCAAACTGTTCAACCAGCTCGGCGTGGCGGGCGTGATCTGCACCTTGATCGCCTTGGCGATGCTGCCGTTGATGAAGAAATTGTCCGCCAGCCATTCCGAGGCGGCCAACAACAACGATCCGCTGCCTCCGGTTCACAGCGAAACGATTCCGCCCTCCCCCTGACCCATCAGCGAGCGCGCCGACCCATGCATCGACTGACCCAACGCGTCGGACCGTTCGCCCTCACCCGCACGCTGGCGTGGCTGCGCCTGTGCGCCATCGCGGGGCAATGCGTGGCGGTGCTGGTATGCGCGTGGTGGATGCAGTTGCCGATCCCGCTGTTGCCGTTGCTGATCGGCATCGGGCTGCTGGCGGTGTTTGCGGTTTTCGCCGCTTGGCGGTTGCGTCAGCCATGGCCGGTGCGCCAGGCGGAAACCATCGGCCACATCGCCTTCGACACACTGATACTGGGCTACCTGCTGTATTTCACCGGCGGTGCCAGCAACCCGTTCATCACCTTGTTGCTGGTGCCGATCGCGCTGTCCGCCGCCGCGTTGTCCGCGCGGGCGATCGCAATGGTCTCCACGCTCGCCGGTATCGCCTACCTGGTGCTGCTGTACTGGCACGTGCCGCTGCCGACGGCGATGCACGAAAACGCCAGCGGCCGGTTTTCGCTGCACGTGGCGGGCATGGGCGTGAACTTCGTGATCAGCGCGCTGCTGCTGGGCTTCTTCATCAACCGGCTGGCGAACGTGCTGCGCCTGCAGCAGCAGGAAGTGCAGCGGGTGCGCGAGCGTGCCTTGCGCGACGAAGGCATCCTGGCCATTGCCACCCAGGCGGCTGGCGCCGCGCACGAGTTGAACACGCCGTTGTCGACCATGCGCACGCTGCTGCCGGAATTGCGCCGCGAACACGCCGCCGACACCCCGCTCACCGACGACCTGGCGCTGCTGGAAGGCCAGGTGGATCGCTGCCGCACGATCCTGCGCGAGATGGTGGCGTTCGGCCAGGCGCAGCTGTCGCAGGAACCCGAGCGGCTGAGCGTGGCGAAATTCATCCACGGCTGCCTGGAGCGCTTCCAGTTGCTGCGGCCCGAGGCGGAGCTCGCCGTACAACTGAACCCCGCCACCGCCGCCATCGTGCTGCGCACGCCGCCGGGCCTGCGCCACGCCTTGCTGAACCTGCTCAACAACGCCGCCGACGCGTCCGCGGTGCACGAATCGCACAAGGTGGAGCTGGACGTGCACCACGAAAACCAGTGGTTGCAACTGAGCGTGCGCGACCACGGCCCCGGGTTCGTGGCAGCCGGCCAGCAGATGGCGCTGGGCATCTCGCAGAAACAGACCGGCCTGGGCATCGGCCTGGCGCTGGCCGAAGCCACCGCCGAGCGGCTCAACGGCGAACTCATCGCGCGCAACAGCGGGAATGGCGCCGAGGTGTGCCTGCGCCTGCCGCTGGCGGTGATCGCTGAAACGCCGTGATCCGCTGACCCACGCCATCGCGTCGCGCATCATTCGGCACCGGCAACCCCTTCCCGCGCCACACTTGCGGCAAAATGGCGGAACTGAATGGAGAACATGATGACCGAATCACCGAGCCCGCTGTCCGGCCGTCCGTTGTTGCTGGTCGACGATGACACCACCTTCGTCCGCGTGCTGGCGCGTGCGCTGGGATCGCGTGGCTTCGAGGTCATCACCGCCACCAGCTTCGACGAGGCCCGCGCGCTGGCGCGTCGGCATCATCCACGCTATTGCGTGCTCGACCTGAAGCTGGGCGAGGACAACGGCCTGCGCCTGATCCCCGAACTGCACACGCTGGTGCCGGACATCCGAGTATTGCTGCTGACCGGTTACGCCTCGATCGCCACCGCGGTGGAGGCGATCAAGCGTGGTGCCCACGATTACCTGGCCAAGCCGGTGGACGCCGACGCGGTCGTACGCGCCCTGCTCGACGGCGACAACGAAAGCGACGACAGCGATTTGCCCGATACGCCCGAACAACCGCTGGCACTGCGCCGGCTGGAGTGGGAACACATCCAGCGCGTGCTGACCGAATGCGACGGCAACATCTCCGAAACCGCCCGCCGGCTCGGCATGCACCGCCGCACCTTGCAGCGCAAACTGAGCAAGCACCCCGTGCGCGAACGCCCCGACCGCGACGACTGATTGTGGGAGCGACTTCAGTCGCGATGCTCCTGCTCTGGAGCTCCAAGGCTAGAGCATCGCGGCTGAAGCCGCTCCTACAAAAATCCGCGGCGGGCACCTTTCGTCATGCCCGCGCATCCCATCAACGTCCGCACCCCACTGCGACAACGCGCCATCTTTTGCGCGCGCGCCATCGGACTATCCTGAAACCCTAGACCCCCATCCAGAGTCCCGCTTGAACGCCATCCCGCTCGGTCTGTGCGCAGCCGCACTCGCGATCTCCACCAGCCCGGTGATGGCCAGCGACACCGTCACCGCAGCCACCACGCTGACACCGGTCTCGGTACACGCCAGCGACACCCAGGTGATGAGCGCCGAAAGCGTGCAGGTGCGGGTCGACCGGGCCCAACTGCAGCGGCAGAACGTCAGCGACAGCGCCGACGCACTGAAATACGCGCCGAACATGATCGTGCGCAAACGCTATATCGGCGACCCCAACGCCGTCATCAGCGGTCGCAACACCGGCACCCTGCAAAGCGCGCGCAGCCTGCTCTACGCCGACGGCCTGCTGCTTTCCAACCTGATGACCAACGGCTGGGATGGCGCGCCGCGCTGGGGCATGGTGGCACCGCAGGAGATCGGCGCGGTCGACATCCTGTACGGCCCTTACTCCGCGCTGTACCCCGGCAACTCGCTGGGCACCACGGTACTGATCCACACCATCCTGCCGAACCGCCTGATGGCCAACGCCAGTTCGCAATTCTTCAGCCAGGATTACCGCGACGCGTACGGCGCCGGCGGTCACTACAACGGCCACCAGCTTTCCGCCACGCTGGGCAACCAGCAAGGCCGCTGGAGCTGGCTGCTATCGGTGAACCGGCTCGACAACCACGGCCAACCCATGCAGTACGCCACCGCCCGCGCCGGTGGCGATGCCGCCGTCGCAGTGCCGGTGACAGGCGCCACGAACGACCGCAATCCCAACGGGTCGCCGCGACTGGTCTATGGCGCCAACACCATCGAGCACACGGTGCAGACTCAGGCCAAGCTGAAGCTGGGCGTGAAACTTGCCGAGCACGTCGATGCCCTGTTCACCCTCGGCTGGTGGCACAACCGCGCCGACGACCGCACGCGCAGCCTGATCCGCAATGCGGCCGGCGAACTTGTCGACGAAGGCGTCATCAGCGCCAACGGGAATACCTGGACCTTGCCATCCAGCGGTCTGGCACCGTCCTCCGCCAACGACTCCCACGCGCTCTACGGCGTCGAACTCAATGGCAAGTTCGATAACGACTGGCGCTGGACGGCTGTCGCCAGCCACTACGACTTCCTGCGCTCGCAAAGCCGCAATGCGCTGACGCCAACCGGTGCCGCTGGCACCGTGGCGGACAAGGGCGGCTCGGGCTGGGACACCTTCGACCTGCGCAGTTCCGGACCGGTCGGCGACAGCCACATGCTCTATGCCGGCGTGCATGGCGATCGCTACCTGCTGGATTCACGCGTGCGCAACAGCAGCCAGTGGTGGACGGGCGCAGCCGACGGCCCGCAGGTCAGCCACTTCGCCGGCCGCACCCAGACGCGCGCAGCCTACCTGCAGGATGTGTGGGCGTTCGCGCCAGCCTGGGCGCTCACCGTGGGTGGGCGGCTGGAACAATGGCGCGCCTATGGCGGCGTGCTGGGCAATGCGGACGACAGCCTGCATTACGCCAACCGCCAGCGCACCGACTTCTCACCCAAGGCCTCGCTAGCCTGGGATTTCGCCAGCGACTGGCAGTTGCGGCTGGCCTACGGCAAGGCGGTGCGCTACCCCACCGTATCGGAGCTGTTCCAGGGTTCGATCTCGGCCAATGCCATCGTCAACAACAACCCGGCGCTGCGCCCCGAGCGCGACCAATCCGCCGACCTCACTCTCACCCACCAACTGGACAAGGGCCACTGGCGCGTGTCGCTGTACCAGGATCGCATCACCGATTCGCTGTATTCGCAAACCGACATCACCGTGACGCCCACCGTCACCAGCGTGCAGAACATCGACCTCGTACGCTCACGCGGCATCGAAGGCGAGCTGGTGCTGACGGACGTCTGGACGTCCGGACTCGACATCTCCGCCAGCCTCGCACTCAACGACGCCATGACCTTGCGCGACCGCCAGTTCCCGCGGGCCGAGGGCAACGACTTCCCGCGCATCCCCAGGCTGCGCGCCAACCTGTTCGCCGATTACCGCTTCGCGCCCGGCTGGGATGCCTCGCTGGGTGTGCGCCGCTCTGGCCGCCAGTACGGCACGCTGGACAACAGCGATTTCGTCGACACCTACGGCGCCGTCAGCGCGTTCACTGTCGCCGACGCCAAGTTGCGCTGGGCCTTCGCGCCACACTGGACCGCTTCACTGGGCGTGGACAATCTCACCGATACTCATTACTGGGTTTACCACCCCTACGCTGGCCGAACCTGGTTTGGCGAGGTGCGCTGGGAGTTGTGAACACCGCTTCTGCTCCTCCCCCTGCAAGGCAGGGGGAGGTTGGGAGGGGGTAACGCTTTTGCCTCACGATCAAGAGCGTTACCCCTCCCCAACCCTCCCCTGCTTGCAGGGGAGGGAGCAAAGCTCACCGCGAGGAAATCTGATGCGCCATCTGCTAGCCATCCTGCTGTGCCTGCTCTCGCCGTTGGTCCTCGCACACGACATGGGCCAGATGGCGAAAGCGCCGGAGCTGGGCGCCAGCACCGCCTTCGACAGCCACGGCCGGTTGTGGGTGGTGGATGCAGTCGATGGCCACGTGCAACTGCGCCATTCCGACGATGACGGCCATAGCCTCAGCGCACCGATACTGGTGAACGCCCAGGCCGAACGCATCTACGCCGAAGGCGAGAACCGCCCCAAGCTGGCGTTCGGCCCGCATGACGAAATCTACGTGAGCTGGTCGCAGCCGCGCGCCAAGCCATGGACCGGCTTCGTGCGGTTTGCCCGCTCGCTGGATGGCGGCGCGCACTTCTCCACGCCCATCACCGTGCATCACGACCGCGCCGAAATCACTCACCGCTTCGACGCGCTGGCGGTC
The DNA here is from genome assembly GCF_042655685.1 of Rhodanobacter ginsenosidimutans. Classification (NCBI taxonomy): domain Bacteria; kingdom Pseudomonadati; phylum Pseudomonadota; class Gammaproteobacteria; order Lysobacterales; family Rhodanobacteraceae; genus Rhodanobacter; species Rhodanobacter ginsenosidimutans. The sequence goes on from NZ_JBHSMM010000002.1 coordinate 351,773, forward strand.
GACGGCAACGGCCGCATCGTGATCGCCTGGATCGACAAGCGCGACCTGCTGGCCGCGGAAGCCGCAAAAAAACCGTACCTTGGGGCGGCGGTGTATTACAGCTGGTCCGACGACGGCGGGGTCACCTTCGTTCCCGAACGCAAGCTGGTCGACCAGAGCTGCGAATGCTGCCGCATCGCCCTGGCAACGACGCCGCAAGGTGACGTCGCCGCCTTCTTCCGCAGCATCTACGGCGACAACATCCGCGACCACGCCTACGCCGTGCTGACCACGCAAGGGCGAGCCGCAACCGCCACACGCGCCACCTTCAGCGACTGGCATATCGCCGGCTGTCCGCACCACGGCCCGGGCCTGGCCATCGGCGCCGACGGCACCCGCCATGCCGTGTGGTACGAGGCGAAGACACAGCCCACGATCTGGTACGGCCAACTCGACCCCGGCCACCCGCCACACCATCGATTGGCCATCGCCCAGGCCGGCGCCAGCCATGCCGACGTGGCGGTGCACGGCCACGATGTCTGGGTGGTGTGGAACCAGGTCAGCGCCGCCGGCTACTCACTGATGCTGCGCCATTCCACCGATAACGGCACGCATTTCGGCCCCGCCCGCGACATCGCCCAGAGCACCGTCGCCGTTGGCTCGCCGCAACTGCTGCAGAAGAACGGGCACGTATTCGCGGCATGGAACACCGCCGATGGCTTCCGCCTGATCGCCACGGAGTCGACACCATGAAACGCCTGCTGGCCCTCTTGCTGCTGGTGATCCCCACCCTCGCCAGCGCCGCCTCGTTGCAACCGCTGGCGGGCACCGACGTGCCGGCACTGCTGCAACCGCCCGCCCACGGCGAGCGCATCATCGCGCTCTGGTCATTGGATTGCGCCTATTGCGAATCCAACCTGGAAGCGCTGGCCACCTTGCAGCGTGCGCATCCGAAGTCGATCAAACTGATCACCGTCACCACCGACGACATCACCGCCCAGCGCCCGGTGATCGAAGCACGCCTGCGCAAGATGAAGATGGCCACCTACCCCGCCCGCGCCTACGCCGAAGCCAGCCCGGAACGCATCAATTTCCTGCTCGATCCGAACTGGGGTGGGGAAACCCCGCGGGTATTGGTGATCCGCGCCGACGGCAGCCGCACCGGCATCAGTGGCGCGCTGACGCCTGCGCAGTTGCAAAAGATTCGGTAAGTCGCACTACGGACGGCTTCAGCCGCAATGCTCTCGATGTTTGTGGGAGCGACTTCAGTCGCGATACTTTTGGGTTTGGTATGGCTTCAGAGCAAAAGCATCGCGGCTGAAGCCGCTCCCACAAAGCCCGCCGAACCATTCCGTCGTATTCTTGGAGGACGACTCTTCCTGCAGGAATACGTGCAATGGACAAGGTTTATCCCAGCGCCACGCAAGCCCTCGACGGCCTGCTGTTCGATGGCATGACGATCGCGGCCGGTGGCTTTGGCTTGTGCGGCATCCCCGAAAACCTGATCGGCGCCTTGCTGGAGGCCGGCACCAGAGACCTGACCATCGTCGGCAACAACGCCGGTGTGGATGATTTCGGCATGGGCCCGTTGCTGAAGACCCATCAGGTGAAGCGCGTGTACGCGTCCTACGTGGGCGAGAACAAGGAATTCGAGCGGCAGACGCTGGCCGGCGAGCTGGAGCTGCACCTCACCCCGCAGGGCACGCTGGCCGAGAAACTGCGCGCCGGCGGCGCCGGCATCCCCGGTTTCTACACGCGCACTGCATTCGGCACCAAGCTGGCGGAGGGCAAGGAGACGAAGGTGTTCGGTGACAAGGAATACGTGCTGGAGGAAGCCATCCATGCCGACCTGTCGATCGTGAAGGCGTGGAAGGGCGACGCCCACGGCAACCTGGTGTTCCGCGAGACCGCGCGCAACTTCAACCCGATGATCGCCACCTGCGGCAAGGCCTGCGTGGCCGAGGTGGAGCATCTGGTGCCGGTGGGTGAGCTGGACCCGAACAACATCCACGTGCCGGGCATCTACGTCGACCGCATTGTGCAGGGCGAGAAATACGAGAAGCGGATCGAGTTCCGCACCATTGCGGGCGTCGTCGCCGGCAAGGAAAACCCCACCCGCGTGGCGATGGCCAGGCGCGCGGCGCAGGAGCTGCGCGACGGCTTCTACGTGAACCTCGGCATCGGCATTCCCACGATGGTGGCCAACCATATCCCGGAAGGCGTCAGCGTCACGCTGCAATCGGAGAACGGCCTGCTCGGCATCGGCCCGTTCCCCACCGAGGACCAGCTCGACCCGGACCTGATCAACGCCGGCAAGCAGACCATCACCACCCTGCCTGGCTCCAGTTTCTTCTCCAGTGCCGATTCCTTCGCGATGATCCGCGGCGGCCATATCGACCTGTCGATCCTGGGCGGGCTGGAAGTTTCCGCGCACGGCGATCTGGCCAACTGGATGGTGCCGGGCAAGATGGTGAAAGGCCCCGGCGGCGCGATGGATCTGGTCAGTGGCGTGAAGCGCGTGGTGGTGCTGATGGAGCACTGCGCGAAGGACGGCAGCCCCAAGATCAAGGATCAATGCGACCTGCCGCTCACCGGCAAGCAGGTGGTGGATCTGATCATCACCGACCTGTGCGTGTTCGAGGTGGCCAAGGGCAAGGGGCTGACGCTGATCGAGCTCAACGACGGCGTCACGCTGGAAGACGTGAAGGCGAAGACGGGCTGCGCGTTTACTGTTTCGCCATCGCTCCAGCGCTGAGGGGACGCGACGTCTGCTGTCGGGCTAGCCCGGCAGCGGATGCGGGAAGCGGATGCGGGCGATGTTCTCGTGACCCGGATGGGTCTGCAGCTCCAGCGGCCAGTCGAAGCGGTCGCTGATGCGCTGGGCGATGGCCAGCTCGAAGCCATGGCGGTCGGCGCCGTGCATCCGCTTGGGGTGGGTGTCATCCACCAGCTGCAACGACTCGTGGTTGCTGACGCTGACCACGCCGGGCGTCACGGTGATCATGACGCGACCCTGTTCGGTCTGCTGGCAGGCGTTGCGGATCAACTGCCAGCACAGGACCGAGAACGCTCGTGAGGAGCCCTCCAGCGCGAACCGTGCGGGTTCTTCCAGTTCCAGTTCGATCGGTCGGCCAATCAGCAGTTCGCGGGCCGATTGCAGCTCCTGCTGCAACACGTCGTTGACCACGAAGCGTTCGTTGTCGATGACGGTATCGGACTCGCGCGCCAGGATCAGCAGGGCCTCGACCAGCACTTCCATCTCGCGGGTGGCGCGGCGGATGCGGTTCACCGAGCGCGTGCCGAAATCAGTCATGCCCTCTTCGTCGGCAAGCATGTCCACCGACATCTTGATCACGGTGAGCGGGCTGCGCAATTCGTGGCTGGCGTCGCGGGTGAAGTTGCGTTCGCGCTGGTTGTAACCGGCGATGCGGGTGGCGAACCCGTGCAGCCCGCGCGCCAGCGACGCCACGTCGGCGTCGGTATGGGTGGACAGCTTGTGCAGTTGCAGCGCATTCGGGTCGGGCTGCTGTCCATCCCACCCCGCGACCAGCCGGGCCAGCGCCCGCACCGGTCGCCATTCGCGGCGGGTGGCGAACCAGCCCAGCACGGTGGTGATGACGATGACGGTGACGACGGCGAGCGTCGGCGCCACGTCATAAATGCCCATGATGCAGATGATCACGACGGCCACGAGTTGCAGGCCGAACACCCAGGCGATGCGCCGGCGGAAGGCGCCCACCCGATAGGTGGGCGTCGTTTTCACCCTTTCGTCCATTGACTTCGCCGTGTCGGTATCAAGCCGTCTGGGCGGACAGCGCCACCTCCGAATCGAGATCCGCGAGGCGGTAGCCGGCCGAATGAATGGTATGTAACAGGGGCCGTGGGAAGGGCTTGTCAATGACGCGACGCAAATTGTACAGATGCGAACGCAAGGTGTCGGAGTCGGGCAAGGTGTCGCCCCATATCTCGCGCTCGATATCGCGGCGACTGACCACGCGGGGTGATTCGCGCATCAGGATCGCCAGCAGCTTCAGGCCGATCGGGGACACCACCAGTTCCTGGCCATCGCGGGTCAGACGCAGCGTGGCGGTGTCCAGGGTCATGTCGCCCACGGTGAGCACCTCGGTGGATACCTGGCGACGATCGCGGCGGATCAGGGCACGCAGGCGCGCTTCCAGTTCGCGCACCTCGAACGGCTTTACCAGGTAATCGTCGGCGCCGGCTTCCAGGCCAACCAGCTTGTCGTCCAGCGTGTCGCGCGCGGTAAGCATCAGCACCGGCGTCGATTTCTGTGCCTCCTTGCGCAGCTTGCGACAGACCTCCAGCCCGTCCAGCCCCGGCAACATCAGATCGAGCACGATCACGTCATAGCTGTTGGACACCGCCAGGTGCAGGCCGCTGACGCCATCGGCGGCGTAATCCACGGAATAACCACGGCGTTCAAGGAATTCGCCCACCATCTCGGCGATCTGGCGATTGTCTTCGACCAACAGGATCAACCCGGCTTGCTCGTCGTGTACGGTCATATAGTCGTCCTCGCGTTCAGTGGTTTCACAAATGTGAAGATCTAAACGGTTGCCCGGTGAGGGATGCGTGAAATGGCGGTGGACGGCTCGGGGGGCCGTTCAGGAACGAGGGGGACGCGACAGCTTCAGTAGGGGGTACAGCCCCTCCCACACGGTCTCCAGCACGGTCGGTTCCGCTGCCGCCACGGGGTGCAGGCCGTCGTTTTGCATCAATGCCGGGTCCATCGCGACACCTTTCAGCAGGAACGGCACCAACGCCAGATTCCGCGTGGCGGCCAGATCGGCGTAAACCGCGCGCAGGCCGTCACGGTAGCGGGCCCCGTAATTCACCGGCAATTCGATGCCCACCAGCAACACCCGCGCGCGACTCTTCTGCGCCATGACGATCATCGCGTCGAGGTTGTCGCGCAGCGCAGTCAACGGCAAACCGCGCAGCCCGTCGTTGGCGCCCAGCTCGATCACCAGCACGTCCGGATGGTATTTCTGCAGCAGCGCCGGCAGGCGGTTGCGGCCGCTGAGCGAGGTCTCGCCGCTGATGCTGGCATTGACCGCGCGCCATTCCGGCACCATCTTGCCCAGACGCGTGTCCAGCAAGTGCACCCAACCGGCTTCGACCGGAATGTTGTGCGCGGCGGACAGCGAGTCACCCAGCACCAATACCGTTTTCGGCGTGGCCGCCTGCGCGCTGCCGACACCGATGCAACAAAGCAACACCCATACGCTCCATATCCTCCAACCAGGGCTTCGATGCATGAGTGATTCTTCCCATCCGCTTGTCGTGGCCTGCGATGTTAGCAAGTCGGTCGTCGGCCCCGAGGGCGCCCTGGACATCCTGCGCGGGGTGAACCTGCAGATCCTTCCCGGTGAAAGCTTCGCCATCGTGGGCGCGTCGGGCTCTGGCAAAACCACCCTGCTCGGCCTGCTGGCCGGGCTGGATACGTCCAGCAGCGGTGGCATCCATCTGGACGGCCACGCGCTGGAATCGCTGGATGAGGAAGCACGCGCCGACCTGCGCCGGCGCCTGGTGGGTTTCGTGTTCCAGTCGTTCCACCTGCTGCCGGCGCTCACCGCCGAGGAAAACGTGATGCTGCCACTGGAACTGGAAGGTGCTGGCGATGCGCGGTCGCGTGCGCGCCAGGCACTGGACGCGGTGGGGCTGACGTCGCGGCGGCGGCACTATCCGGCACAGCTTTCCGGGGGCGAACAACAGCGCGTGGCGATCGCCCGCGCCTTCGTGCACGGGCCGCGCGTACTGTTTGCCGACGAACCCACCGGCAACCTGGACCAGCGCACCGGCCACCACATCTGCGACCTGCTGTTTGCGTTGAACCGCGATCACCACACCACGCTGGTGCTGGTGACCCACGACGCCGAACTGGCAGCGCGCTGTGACCGGCGGATCGAGCTTGAAGAAGGCCGCGTCGTGGCCACGGGCACCCACTCATGAGGATGCTGTGGCTGGCCTTGCGCAGCTTGCGGCGGGAATGGCATTTGCCGGAACTGCGCACGCTGGCCGCGTCGCTGGTGCTGGCGGTGGTGGCGCTGGGCGTGGTGGCCACGCTGGCCGCACGGATCGAGCGCGGCATGGTGGCGGGCGCGGCCGAGCTGATCGGTGGCGACATCGGCCTGTCCTCGCCGCAGGCGTTGCCCCACAGCTACGCCGATGCGGCGCGCCAGCGCGGCTTGCAGATTGCACACAGCGCCAGTTTCCCCAGCGTGGCTTTTGCCGGTGAGCAGACCCAGTTGCTCGACGTGCTGGCAGCCGGGCCGAGCTACCCGTTGCGCGGCACGCTGCAACTCGGCGACGCGACGGGCCGCAGCCACGTGGGCCACGCGCCCGCCCCGGGTCAGGTCTATCTCGATCACCGCGCGCTGGTCGCGCTCAACCTGAAAGTGGGGCAGCCGCTGCAACTGGGCGGACGCGAGTTGACCATTGCCGCGGAACTCCAGCGCCAACCCGATGGCGGCCAGCTGCTGGCGCTGGCGCCACGGGCGCTGATGAATCTGACCGACGCGCGGCAGGCCGGCCTGCTCGCTCCCGGCAGCCGCGCCCGCCATCAATTGCTGTTGGCGGGTGAACCAGGCGCGGTGGACGCGTGGCGCCAGCAGGTGCAGGCCTCCGCGCTGCCGCAAGGCGCCCAGCTGATCACGCCCGAGCAGACGCAGGAGCGCATGCGCACCTCGTTCGATCGCGCCGGCGCCTTCCTGCGCCTCACTGCCCTGCTGTCGGCACTGCTGGCCGGCATCGCCATCGCGTTGTCGGCGCAACGCTATGCGCGGCGCAAGACCGCCGAAGTCGCCCTGCTGCGCGCCCTGGGCACGCCGCGCCGGCAGGTGATGGGTTTGCTGCTGGGCACACTGGGTGCGCTGGCCATTCCGGCCACCGTGCTGGGGGCCGTGCTGGCTCTTGGTTTGTCGCAGCTGGCGTGGCTGTTCGCCAGCACGCTGTTCGGATCGGTGCCCACCTCATTGCCGCTGGCGCCGTCGTTCGCCGCGGCCGCCATGGGCCTCGCCGTGCTGGCGGGTTTCGCGTTGCCACCGCTGGCGCGCTTGGCCGAGGTGCCGCCGGTGGCGGTGTTTCGCCAGAGCGCCACGCGGAAAACGCGACGCTTCGATGCGCTGTACCTGATACCCGTGCTGGTGGCGCTGGGCCTGATCTGGGCGCAAAGCCAGTCGCTGACGCTGGCCGGCATCCTCGCCGCCAGCCTGTTCGGCGTGGCCGTGGTTGCTGCGCTGCTGGCAGCGTTGATGCTGTGGCTGGCGCGACGCGTGGCGCCGGGCGCGCATCCCGGCCTGCGGTTGGGGCTGGCGGCACTGGCGCGGCGACGCACGCTGAGCCTGATCCAGGCCACCGCGCTCAGCCTCGGCCTGTGCGCGCTGCTGTTGCTGGCGATCGTGGCGCCGTCTTTGTTGCAGGGTTGGCGCCAGGAGCTGCCGGCCGACACACCGAACTGGTTCGCCATGAACCTGCAGGACGATCAGCGCGAAGGTTTTGCCCGGGCGCTGGAGGCGATCGGCGGCGAGAAGCTCAACATGATGCCGCTGGCGGTGGGCAAGCTCACGTCGATCAATGGCCAGCCGATCGACCAGGTGCACTTCGAGGACGAACGCGCCGACGACCGCGCGGATCGCCAGCTGCGGCTGTCATGGGCCGATGCGCTGCCGCCCAGCAATCAGGTGATCGCCGGACAGTGGCCGGGGCCGCATCCGGTGCAGGCCGAGGTGTCGGTCGATACCACGTGGCGCGACATGTTTGCGCTGAAGCTGGGCGACACGCTGCGCTTCGACATCGGCGAGGGCAGCATCGACGCGACGATAACCAGCATCCGCAAGGTCGACTGGAGTTCGTTCCGGGTCAACTTTTTCCTGATGCTGGATCCGGCCCACGCCGGCGACCTGCCGCATACCTGGCTGGCCAGCTTCTACCTGCCGCCCGGCCACGCCGACGGACTGGCGCAACTGTCGCGCGACTACGGCAACCTCAGCCTGATCGACGTGGATTCGCTGCTCGACCGGGTGCGCGAAATCGTGGACCGGGTGGGCAATGCCGTGCGCTGGATTCTTGGTTTCAGCCTGCTCGCCGGCGCCCTGGTACTGGCCGCCGCACTCGCCGCCAGCGCGGCAGAACGCCAGCACGAAGCCGCGCTGTTGCGCACGCTGGGCGCCCGCCGCGCCCAATTGCGGGTGGCGGCGGCTTGCGAGTTTGCGTTGCTCGGATTGATCGCCGGCCTCACCGCCGCGCTGGGCGCCGCCGGTGCGGGCTGGTGGCTGGGCCGCGCCGTGTTTCATATCGAGCACTTCACGCCGCCACTGGCACCGCTGGCGCTGGCCGCCATCGCTGCGGCGCTGGTCGTAATGGCACTGGGATTGGTTGGCACGCGCAAGGTCAGTCGCACGCCACCGATGCGCCTGTTGCGGGAGGGGTGAGGTTTCCTCCAGCTGATGACACACCCATCCACAGTCGCCGTTGGCCATGACGCCTGACGCTCCGCCACGACAATCGTGGCGCACCTGCTTGCGCGACGAATGGCTATTGCTGCTGTTCGCCGTTTTCGCCGGCCTCCTGGCGCTGTTCGACCCCCGGCCCACTGCCGACTACCAGCGCTGGCTGCAGTGGCCCACGCTGACCGGGCTCGCAGGATTGCTGCTGGCGATCCAGGGCATTCGCGACAGCGGCCTGGTGCAGCATGCCGCGGCGGCGGTAATGGCGCATGCGCATTCGCTGCGCGGGCTCGGCCTGGGCCTGGTGGCCGCCACTGCCGTGTTGTCGATGGTGCTGACCAACGACGTGAGCCTGTTCCTGGTGGTGCCGCTGACACTGGCGATCGGCACGATGTCGAATCTGCCGGTGTCGCGCATGGTGGTGCTGGAAGCGCTGGCGGTGAACGCGGGCTCTGCCCTGAGCCCGATCGGCAACCCGCAAAACCTGCTGCTGTGGCAACACTCGGCGCTGAGCTTCGCGCAGTTCATCGCGGCGATGTTGCCGGCCGCCGCCGTGATGCTGGCGATGGTGGCATTGCTCACCGTGTTCTGGTTGCCACGCGGCCGGGTGGCGCTGACCACCGACCGACTCGACCGCACCCCGATTTCCGTCCGCCTCGGCGTGTGCTCCGCGCTGGCGCTGACCGGCATGGTGGTGCTGATGGAGCACGGCCACGCCCCGCTGGGCGCCGCCATTCTGCTGCTGTTGTTTGTGCTGGGCGCGCGCGCAAGCCTGCGGCGGATGGACTGGTTGCTGCTGCTGACGTTCGCGGCCATTTTCCTGGGACTGGGGCATTTCGCCGAATTGCCGTGGGTGCGCGGTGCCCTGCAAACCATGGATTTCAACCAGCCATTGACGGTTTACCTCGGCGCCATCGTGGCATCCCAGGCGATCAGCAACGTGCCGGCCACGGTCCTGTTGCTCGATCGCGCGCCGGATGCCATGGCCTTGGCGGTGGCGGTCAACGTGGGTGGCTTCGGCCTGGTGACCGGCTCGCTCGCCAACCTTATCGCGCTGCGCCTGGCGCGACAGCCGCACGGCCTGCGGCTGCTGCATGCGGTGTCGATTCCGTTTCTGCTGGTGGCAGCGCCGCTGGTGTATCTGACGTGGCACTGGTTGGGCTAGTCGGTGGCGAAACTGAGCGGCGCTTGAATGCACCTGTCAACGCGCATGGCGACCGCACGTTTTTTCTCCCCACCTACCGACGGAGATCCACCATGCATCGCAAGACACTGCTCGCTTCCGCGCTGACCCTGCTGATGGCCGGTTCCGCGTCGTTCGCCATCGCGCAAAACGCCCCAGCCACGACGCCTCCCGCTGCGACGACGCAGGGCACCACCGGTCACGGGCATGGCGTCCAGGCCATGCGCGACCATGGCAAGTATCGCCACGGCATGCAGCGCCATGGCTTCAACAAGGATCGCGGCGGCGTGATCGGCGACCTGCGCCAATTGGAGCGTTTGTACATGGAGTCCGGGCGCAGCAAGGAGCTGACCGCGGTGTACAACGACGTGCTGGCCAGGTCGCAGAACCCGCGCGTGCGCAATTACGTCTATCACCACCTGGCCCGCTTGCAGGCGCGTCCCGCCAACGTGGATCAGGCGATCACTACCTTGCGCAAGGGGCTGGACGAGAGCCTCGCCAACGAGGCGAAGATGCAGGCGACGAAGGAAAAAATGCGCGCCGAGTGGCAGTCGCGTCGCGCCCAGGGTGCCACGGCTCCGGCAACCGCCAAGTAACCCAAGACGACACCTGTCGTGAAACGCAACGCGCGAAGGGCAACCTTCGCGCGTTTTTTCATGATTGCCGTTCCGCCTATTTCGCGCGTTGCCACAGCTGCTCCTGCTCGGCCAGGCTGCACTTCGCAAACTCGACGCCATCGTCGGCCGCGAGTTGTTCCATCTGCCGGAAGCGTCGCTCGAACTTGGCATTGGCGTGGCGCAACGCGCGCGGAAAATCCACGCCGGCGTGGCGCGCCAGGTTCACCATCACGAACAGCACATCGCCAATCTCGTCTTCCAGCCGCGCCGGGTCGGCGCCAGCGATGAACTCGGCGCGCACTTCCTCGATCTCTTCGCGCAGCTTGTCCAGCACCGGTTGCGGATCGGTCCATTCGAAGCCGGTGGCGGCCGCACGCTGCTGTAACCGCTGCGAACGTTTCCACGCAGGCAGACCGTGCGGTACGCCAGCCAGCGCACTCGGATCGGAGGCGCGCCGGGTCACCCCATCAATCCCGTGTGGCGGCTTGCAGGCGCGCTGACCAGTCGACCGAACCATCGCCGACCGCCAGGAATTCCGGATTCAGCAGTGATTCGCCGCGGTTGTAGCGGAACGGCGCACCGGCCAAGTCGAGCACCGCACCACCCGCCTCCTCCAGTACGCATTGCGCGGCGGCGGTGTCCCACTCGCTGGTGAGTCCAAGCCGCAGATAGACGTCCGCAGCACCCCGCGCCATCAGGCAGAACTTCAGCGAAGAGCCCATCGGCAGGCGTTCGTAATCGTCGCCCACCAACTGGCTCAGCAAGGCGTGCTCGGGGCCACCGTGCGAACGGCTGCCGGCAGCCGTGGCCGGCTGTGCCAAGGAGCGGGCGTGGATCGGTTGCCACGGTCCGTCGGCCTTCTGCTGCAGCCAGGCACCGGCGCCCCGCGCGGCCACGTAGAGATCACCGGTGACCGGCGCCAGCACCGCGCCCAGCACGCTCTGGTGGTTGTCGATCAGGGCAATGTTGACGGTGAACTCGCCGTTGCGCTTGACGAACTCGCGCGTGCCATCGAGCGGATCGACCAGCCAGTAACGCGACCATTGCCGGCGCTGCGACCAATCCGCCGCACGGGCTTCTTCGGACACGATGGGAAGCGGCGGATCGAGCTCGGCCAGCGCCGTGGCAATCACCTGCTGCGCGGCCAGGTCTGCGGCGGTGAGCGGCGACGCATCGGCCTTGGTCTGCACCGCGAAATCGCCGCTGTAAATCGCCATGATGGCGTCGCCGGCAGCGCGCGTGATGGCACCGACTTTCTGCGCCAACGAAAGCGCGATCATGACCGCTTGAACCGGCCAGCCAGGTACTCGTGCGCCATGTAGAGCGCGGCGATCGAACGCCCCTCGGTGACGTCGTCGCGACCGAGCAGGGTGTGCAATTCGGACATTTTCCAGGGCACCACTTCAGGCGGCTCGGGCTCGTCGCCAGGCAGCCGCTCGGGGTAAAGATCCTGCGCCAGCACCACATGCGCCATGTGCGTCATGTACGAGGGGGACAACGACAGGTTGTGCAGTATTTTCAGCTTGCGCGCGCCGTAACCGACCTCTTCCTTCAGCTCGCGGTTGGCGCCCTGCTCGGCGGTCTCGTCCTGGTCGAGGCGGCCTTTCGGCAGACCCAGTTCGTAACGGCCCACGCCGCCGCCGTATTCGCGGATCAGCAGCACGGTGTCGTCGTCCAGCATCGGCACGATGATCACCGCGCCCAGGCCGCCCCCTTTCAGGCGCTCGTAGGTGCGCCGCACGCCGTTGGAAAATTCCAGATCGACTTGTTCGACCTGAAAACGGCCGTGGGTGACGTCGCGCGTGGCGTGGATGATCGGCAGTTTCGGCATCCGCCCATTCTAGAAGCCCGCACCGCAGAAATCGAACGCCGCGCGACGTCAGCCGACGCGATTCAGAGGCGCAGCCGCTGCAGCGCCTGTGCGTGGATGGCCGGCGTGCCCGCCAGCACGCTGCGCGTATCGAGCGTCAACGGGGCGCCGTCCAGTTCGGTGAACACACCGCCGGCCTCGCGCACGATCACCGCCAGCGCCGCGATATCCAGGATATTCACGTCCGACTCGATCACCAGATCCAGCCCGCCGCGCGCCAGCAGGTGGTAGTGGCAGAAATCGCCGTAGCCGCGAATGCGGTTGCTGTCGCGGATCAACGCGCCCAGCGCATCCCAGCGCGCATCGCTTGTCAGCGTCTTGACGTTGCCGGTGGAGACTGATGCCTGCGCCATCGCCGACGTGCCCGCCACCTGCACCCGCTCGCCATCCATCCACGCGCCGCCGCCGGCACTGGCCCACATCACCTCGCCGTAGATCGGCGCGCTGGACACGCCGAGGATCAGCTCATTGCCTTCCATCAACGCGATCTGGGTCGAGAAGAACGGCGTGCGCCGCACGAAGCTCTTGGTGCCGTCCAACGGATCGACCAGCCACATCAGGCCGCCGCGCTCGCCATCCAGGCCGTATTCCTCGCCGTAGATGGACGCCTGCGGCAACGCCGCCTGCAAGATCTTGCGGATCGCCTGCTCCGCCTCGCGGTCGGCGATGGTGACGGGGGTGGCGTCTTCTTTCAGTTCCACCGCCACGCCCTGTTGCCAGTAGTGGCGAATGACCTCACCGGCGGCGGCAGCAGCTTCCTTGGCGGCGGCAAGCGCCTGAGCGAGTGTTGCGGAATCCATGTTGTTTCCTGTTCGTGGAAAATCTATTCAGATGGCCAGGCCGCCACGGCGGTCGACATGTACGGCACCGTCGGCACCGACGGTGCCCCATCGATGCAGCAACTGGCGCAATGCGCGATCAGGACCATGCGGCTGCAATGTCGCCTGCAATCGCCAGCCGAGCAGATTGCCCTGCAGATGGCCGTGCCCGCGCAGCGGCCCGTCGCCGTAGCTGCGGAATTGTGCCTTGATCCACCCGTCGCGCGCCTGTGCCTGCAGCTGCCAGTCGCCCAACGCCACCTCGTCGTTAGCACCTTGGATCGTGGCATTGCGCCAATGTGCCGTGCCCTGCAAATCCATGGGCCAGCCGTTTTGCAGCAGCGCACGGTCGACTGACAATTGTACTTCGCCGCGCGGTGTGCCGATGCTGGTCAGCCAGCTTTGCCAAGGCGCGCCCAATGCCACACGTGCCCGTACGTTCCGCCAATCGTAGGTGTCCGATGAAATCCTGCGCACATTGCCACTGAAATCCAGCTGCGGCCCGGCGATGTCGATCTGCAGACGCACATCGCCCCACAGCGCGCGGCGCGACAGTTGCCATTGCACACGCCCCAGATCGTGGCCTTCGCGATCGCGCCACTGCCCTGCGTTGCCCTGCCACACCGAACCGGTAACCTGCTGCAATTGCATGCCATGCAGTTGCGGCGCGATCAGCGCCACCGCCCACCGCGCCGGGAAAAACCACAGCAAGACCGCCACGGCCAGCAGCACGACGCCGAAGCCAAGCAGGATTTTCCGCAGATACGTCAAGGCGCTTCCAGATGAAAAGCCGCAACACTTGAGTGATCACGGCGCAGGGCCGATGATAACCGGATGACTCACCCCGCAAGCGGCAACGTCGCACTGGCCACACGCGACCTGAAACATGTGTGGCACCCCTGCACCCAGATGCAAGACCACGAAAGCGTACCGCTGGTACCGATCGTGCGCGGCGAAGGTGCCTGGCTGATCGACGCCGAAGGCCGCCGATATCTCGATGGCATCAGCTCGTGGTGGACCAACATCTTTGGCCACGCCAATCCCCGCATCGCCGCCGCGCTGGCCGACCAGGCAAGCACGCTGGAGCACGTCATTTTCGCCGGCTTCACCCACGAACCGGCGATTGAGCTGGCCGAGAAGCTGGTCGCCATTACGCCGGCCGGGCTGGACAAGGTGTTCTTCGCGGACAACGGCTCCTCGGCGGTGGAAGTCGCGCTGAAGATGAGCTTCCATTATTGGCTCAACCAGGGCCACGGCGAGAAGACCCGCTTCATCGCGCTCAGCGGCAGCTACCACGGCGAAACGCTGGGCGCGTTGTCGGTGAGCGATGTGGCGCTGTACCGCAAAACCTATGCGCCGTTGCTGCTGACGCCATTCCTGACACCTTCGCCGGATGCCTACGAAGGCGAGCCAGGTGAAAGCCCGCAGCAGACGGCCGCCCGCCGCTTGCGCGAGTTGCGCACGCTGCTGGAAAGCCACGCGCACGAAACCTGCGCGGTGATCGTCGAGCCGCTGGTGCAGTGCGCCGGCGGCATGCGCATGTACCACCCCGATTATCTGGTCGGCCTGCGCGCGCTGTGCGATGAGTTCTCGGTGCACTTCATCGCCGACGAGATCGCCGTGGGCTTTGGCCGCACCGGCAGCCTGTTCGCCTGCGAGCAGGCGGGCGTGTCACCGGATTTCATGTGCCTGTCGAAAGGGCTCACCGCCGGCTTCCTGCCGCTCTCGGTGACACTCACCACCAACGACGTCTACGACGCGTTCTATGCCGAATACAGCGCCGGCAAGGCGTTTCTGCATTCGCACAGCTACACCGGCAACCCGCTGGCCTGTCGCGTGGCGCTGGAAACCCTGGCGATCTTCCGCGACGAGCCCGTACTTGATCGCAACCGGGTGCTGGCCGCCCATCTGGCACAACGACTGGCCCCGCTGCGCGACCATACGCATGTGGCTGATGTGCGCCAGACCGGCATGATCGCCGCGGTGGAGCTGGTGGCCGACAAAGCCACCCGCCGGCCGTTCGACAGCAAGGAGCGGCGCGGCATGCGCGTCTACCTGCATGGTTTGCAGCAGGGTGTGTTGCTGCGGCCGCTGGGCAACGTGGTGTATTTCATGCCCCCTTATGTCGTGACGGAACAGGAAATCGATTTGCTGGTCGATACCGCGATCGCCGGTATCGAACGTGCCGTGGCAGGCTGACTCACTCGTTCGCGGATCGCTCCCATGCGCACCATTCGTATCCACGTTGATGTACCGCTGATGGCCGGCGCCGAGCTGACCTTGCCGGCGCAAGCCGGTGAACACGTCGCGCGCGTACTGCGTCTGGTTGCCGGCGATCCGTTGACTTTGTTCAACGGTGACGGCAGCGACTACCCGTCCACCATCGAGCGCACCGGCAAGCGCGAGGTCGTGGTGCGCGTGGCCGCTGGCCAACCGGCGGGGACGGAATCACCGCTGCGGCTGACACTGGCGCAGGCGGTGGCGCGTGGCGAGAAGATGGACCTGATCATGCAGAAAGCCACGGAGCTGGGCGTGGCGCGGATCGTGCCGCTGCTGACGGAGCGTTCGGAGGTGAAACTCGATGCCGCCCGTGCGGAAAAGCGCCTGGCCCATTGGCGTTCGGTGGTCGCCAGCGCCTGTGAACAGAGCGGACGGGCGCGACTGCCGGAGGTCCTCGGCGCACAACCGCTGCAGGCCTGGCTGGATCAGCTGACCGACGACGGCGCGCTGCGCCTGGCGCTGTTACCCGAAGGCACGCAAAACGCGCGCGATCTCCGTTTCGGGCCGGCTGGTGGCTCGCTGGTGATCGGTCCCGAAGGCGGCCTTGGTGAGCGCGATATACAGGCCCTCACGGCGCACGGTTTTGCCGGCCTGCGCCTCGGCCCGCGCATCCTGCGCACAGAAACGGCGGGAATGGCGGCACTTGCGGCGTTGCAGGCACTGCACGGCGACGCCTGACGCCTCAATCGTCGGAATCAGCCCATGACGACGGCGCGGACGCGGAGTCCATGCGTTCGAAGTCGACGTGGTCTTCGGTCGTCTCATCCGACCCCACGGCATCAACCTGCTGCAGCAAGGCCAGAAGTTCCGCCTCGATGCCTTCCATGTCCGGGATCACCGCGACATCGTCACGCACCAGCACCCGGGCACGGATACCCGGCGGCAATTGGGTGCCGTCGTGGGTCGGGATGATCAGCTCGGCGTTGAGCGTGGTAAGGCGCGGGAAACCCTGCGTGACCAGCGCCATGAACGGCATCTGCGCATTGCCACCCAGTGTCTTCAGCACGGCAACGCGGGAACTGAGTTCGGCGTCGCCCTCTTCCGCGCCACAAAGCCGGGTGAACGACACCAGCGGTACCCGCCAGCCACGCCAGGCAATGCGCCCGAGCAACCACGCCGGCGCACCGGCTACCGACTCCGCCTCGGGCAGGGTGATGACCTCGGCCACGGTGGCGTTGGGCAACAACAAGCGCATATGGCCAACCGGCACCAGGATGCAGCGGATTTCGCGCGGCAGCGGATCACTCATGGATACACCTCGATCAAGTGCGCCGCCAACTCATGCGGGGCACCGGAAAAACTGACCAGTCGCTCGGCAAAAATGCTGCCGACCATATCGGAATACTGCACGTCGGACGCGGCTTCGACCCAGACCTCGCCACCCAGATCGTGTACGGCCTGGGCGCCGGCAACCGCGTCGGTGGAGCTTCCGGCGAACACGATCGACACCACGTCGCGCCCGAAAATAGTGGCGACCGTGCTGAAATTGGCATCGATCGAGGACTCGTTGCCGGCATCGGGCTCGTTGGCCTGTACGGTTATCGCGCCGTCGCGGCGCAACGAAACCTGGGACGCCGCCGGCACCACCAACAACTCGCCGGGCACGGCATGGTCACCGTCGGTTGCCAGCCGGACGGGCAATGGCCCGCCGCCGACCGACAGCACTTCCATCAGCCCCGATATCGATTGCGCACCCAGGTGCTGGGTGAGCAGAAACGTCGATCGCGTGGGTGCCGTCAACGCCGAAAGGAATTCGCACACCGAATCCAGCCCGTCAGCCGCCGCCCCCAGCAACACGACCCGATGCAGACGGCGAGTGTTGTCGTCCAGGTGCATCTCGCTGTCCTGCGAGTAGGGCTGCGGCGCCACCGCCTCTTCCATCGTCAGCAACTGCAGGCTCATCACCGGCTCGGTGGCCGGTGCCGCGTGCTCGACCTCGGGTGAAAGGAATTCGGCTGCAGTCTGTTTCACCACGCCAAAATCCGTGGCGGATACCGTGGCGGGCGCCGGCGCGGGTGCGACGGGAGCGTCATCATCCAGCAAGGCCCAGCTGTCGGGCGCACTCACCACGGTGGGTGCCGGGGCTTTTTCGGAGACAAGTGCAGCGTCACCAGCCAGGGACAGGTCCGTCGGCAGGTGATCGAAATCGAAACTCGTGGCCGCTGCGGCAACCGGTTCGGTACCGACGCTGTCCTCGGCGGCGGGTTCATTCACGGCGTCGGAGGCCTCGGCCGCTTCGCCAGCCACATCACCGAACTCACCATCGTGCAATGCCGGTGCGTTTTCGAAATAACGCAGGCCTGAGCCGAATTCGTCCTCGCCCGTCGACAAGGCATCGGAGGCCAGCATGGCCTCGAGCTCGGCTTCGAGGCTGTTGGAATCGGCGCTCTCGGGCCCATCGATGCCCTGATCGATCGATGCGGGCTCGTCGAAACCCAGGTCACCGTCGGTCTCCGTCGCGCTGGATACGGCCGTCGTGACGGCCTCTTCAGCGGCAGGAACCGTGTCGACCGTGAGCTCGGCGCTTTCGGCCACTGACGGGGTCGCAGCGGGCACGACCAGGCTGGCGGCGGTGAGCGGCCGTGGCGGGTCGACATCGGCGGAGGCCATGACCTTGGCCGCCAGATGGCGCGCCCAGCGGGCGCGATCCCACCCTTCAAGCGCGCGGCTGGCCTGGCCGTCATTGAAAACCACGCGCGGCGTATCGCCGTCGATCACGTCATAGAGGCGATCAAGCGCGTCGTCGTTCTCGTCGTCGAGATTCACCACCACGACCTCGGCCCCGCTTTCCATCAGCAGGTCGCGGTTGAGGCTGGCCATGCTGCCTTCGTGCACGATCCGCGCGCCATGCTCCTGCAGTGCCAGGCGCAACTGGTCGCCCAGTTCGCCATCGCCGAAAAGCAATGCGATCCCCGGGCCGGATTCAGTCATGGGCCGGCTCCGACGCATGCAGCTCCAGCACCTCACCGATCTGCGTCAGCAGGTCGGCCTCCTGATACGGCTTGCCGAGATAACGCTCCACACCGATGTCGAGTGCCCGCTGGCGATGTTTGTCGCCGCTGCGCGAGGTGATCATGATGATCGGCACGCCGCTGAGGCGCGGGTCGGCCTTCATCAACGTCGCCAGCTCGTAGCCGTCCATCCGTGGCATCTCGATATCCAGCAGCATCAGGTCAGGGACGCGCTCGTGCAGTTTCTCGACCGCATCGACACCGTCCTTGGCGGTGCTGACCTCGTATTCATGGCGTTCGAGCACGCGGCTGGTGACCTTGCGCATGGTGATGGAATCGTCCACCACCATGACCAGCGGCCGCACCCGGACTTCCTCGATGACCGGCGCCTGCAGGGCACTGAGCCCCTCTGCCAGACGCTGCTCGCGACGGGTGATGCCGTGGCGGACCAGCGGCGCCAGATCCAGAATGATCAGCACCGAGCCATCGCCCATGATGGTGGCGCCGAGCAGCCCGGGCACCGAACTGATCTGCGGGCCCACCGACTTGACCACGATTTCGTGGGAGCCCAGCACCGCGTCGATCCGGATGGCCGCACGCAAGTCACCGGCACGGGTAAGCAGCAGGGGCTGCTGCTCGCCCTCGGGCGGCAACCCGGGCGGCAGCCCGAGCAGTTCGGCCAGATCGTGGATGGCGTAGGACTCATTGCCATGGGAGAACGTGGGCTCGCCCTGCTCCAGCAGCGCCGTCATCTCATCGGCGTCAATCCGTGCGACACCCTGGACCGACGTCATCGGAATGGCGAACGTGGCCTCGCCGATGCGTACCAGGATCGCCTGCGTCACCGCCAGGGTAAACGGCAGGCGCAGTACGAACGTGGTGCCCTTGCCCGCGGTCGATTCGATCGACAACGAGCCGCCCAGTTGCTTGATCTCGTTGGCCACCACGTCCATGCCGACGCCGCGGCCGGCCAGCTGGGTGATCTTGCCCGCAGTGGAGAAACCGGCCTGGGTGATCAGACCCAGCAGTTGATCGTCGCTGGGGTTGGCGTCGGCACGAAGCAGCCCGCGCTCGATGCCACGGGCGCGGATCGCCTCGCGATCGAGGCCGCGGCCATCGTCGCTGACGCGCACTACCACCTCGGTCGCCTCGCGTGCCACCCGGATATGCACCGCGCCTTCGGCCGGCTTGCCGACCTTGCGTCGTTCGTCCGGCGTTTCGATGCCGTGCGCGATGGCATTGCGAAGCATGTGCTCGAACGGCGCCTTGATGCGGTCGAGCAGGTTGCGATCCATTTCGCCGTGCGCACCGTCCACATAGAGCTGCGCGTGCTTGCCCTCTTCCTGGGCGGCCTGGCGCAGGGTGCGGCGCAGGTTGGGAACCATGGTGTCGAACGGCAGCATGCGGGTACGCAGCAGACCATCCTGCAGGTCGGTGCTTACACGCGACTGCTGGATCAGCAGGGTTTCGGCCTGGCGCGTCAGTTCGTCCAGCGTGCTCTGGATGGAGACCAAGTCGGACACCGACTCGGCCAGCGCACGGGAATACTGCTGCAGCTGGGAATAACGATCGAGCTCGAGCGGATCGAACACGGTGGTGAGGCCCGCCTCGCGATGCTCGCGCTGGAAGCGCGCGATGATCTGCGCCTCGGTCTCGATTTCCAGCATACGCAACTGGCTGCGCAAGCGGGCCACGGTCTGTTCCAGCTCGACCAGGTTGAAGCGGTAGCCGGCAACCTGCTGCTCCAGCCGCGAACGGTAGATGGCCACTTCGCCGGCATGATTGACGAGGCTGTCCAGCAGGTCGGCGCGAACGCGGATCTGTTCCTGCGTCGAGCGGACTTCTTCTTCCACCTCGGGCAACAGCCCCGGCAGATCGCCGTCTGGTGTCCGCTCACCGGACGCCGCCACCGGCGACGCCGGCGCTGCCGCCTCGGGCATCGCAATGGCTGCCAGCACGTCGTCGTTGGTGAAACCTTCCTCACCGGCGAGCGCCAGCAGCCGGTCGATCGCCGCCTGCGGGTATTCGATCGTCTGGCGATGCGCCACCTGCTGCACCATCGCGTTGAGCTGGTCGAAGCTGGATTCCAACGCGCCGATCAACGAGGCGGTGCCAGACGCGTCGACCGGCTTCTCCAGCAGTGTCTCGATCGCGTGGGCCAGATCGCCGATCGACCCCAGGCCCGAGATGCGCGCGCCGCCCTTGAGCGTATGCAGGTCGCGCTGAAGCTCGCCGACGTAGCCAAGTTCAGTCGGCTCGGCGCGCCACTGCGCCAGCACGTCATCGGCGTGATCCAGGATCTCATGTGCCTCATCGAGGAACACTTCGAGCAAGTCGTCATCGAGGGCATTGGCGGCGGGCGTCTCATCGGCGCCGCCTTCCACGGTTGTGGATACCGCACCGGCATCGACGGCGTGGGTCGTCTGCCGCGCCAATGCAGCAGCCTCCGACGCCTCGCGCTCGGCGAGTTCGCGTGCCTCACGCGCACGGCGTCCAGCCGCTTCGCGCTCGGCGGCTTCACGTTCTGCCGATGCACGCGCTTCGGCCTCGCGCTGCTCCGCAGCTTCACGCTCGGCGGCTTCGCGTGCAGCAGCCTCACGCTCGACGGCCTCCAGCTCCGCGGCAAGCTCCTCGGCCAGCCCGGCGTCGTCCAGGTCGTCTTGCTGCGCGTCGATGGCGGCGTTCTCGTCGTCCATCCGTACGGCATCGTCGACGGGAGCGTCTTCGATATCGCTGTCGCGGGTTTCCCCTGGTTCGAACGCATCCAGCGCCGCCATCAACTCGCTGGCAAACGTCTCGTGGTGCGCATCGTCGGCATCGGCCGCAGGCTCGGCGCCGTCAACAAAGGCGGCAGCCGGCGATGCCTCCGACAATGTCTCGTCGGCAGGTGTCTCGTCGGCGATGGCCGGTGCTTCGTCGTTGTCGACTGGCATCGCGTCCAGTTCGTACGACGGCGTCCAGGCGTCCAGATCATGCTCCGCACCCAATGCCGCGGCATCTTCCAGGTCGTCGGGGCGGGACTCGTACACCACGTGGGCAACCTGTGACTCGGAGTACAAGTCGCGCATGGCCACGATCTCGTCGACCAGCGCATCCACGACGGGCAACTGCGGATCGGCCGCGTCGAATTGCTCCATCACGGTATCGACTACGTCGGCGGCCTCGCCCAGAAGGCGGATGCCTTCGCTGGACAACGGCACATCGGCGGCGCGCAGGCGCTTGAGCAAACCCTCCAGCGGCGACAACACCTGCATCAGCAAGGCGATGTCGACCATGGCGATGGCCCCGTGCAAGGTATGCACGGCGCGCAGCAGTTCTTCGCCCACCCGCAGTTCGGTGCCCGCGCGCTGGATGGCGCCGCGTATCGTCTGCAGATACTGGGCCACTTCGCTGCGCAGGATCTCCAGCAGAACCGGGTCCACCGGCGGCATCACCGGCAACGGCAACGCTTCAACCGGTTCGACGTCATCGTCCGGCGCGCCTGCCAACGTGTGGGCGTCGGTGATGCCGGCCTGCGGAATCGCTGCCGCATCCGCGTCCATGCGCGGCACGCGGCGGCGTACCACCCGGCGAACCGTTTCGGTAACAACCGACGGATGGCCCTCGACCCGCGCGCCCTCCTCGCCAGCGGCCAGTCGTTCGGCCACGTCCATGATGGCGCCGAGCGGTGCCTTCAGCGCGCCTTCGCCCTTGAGCGCGGCCAGCAACTGCGGCAGCGCATCGATGGCGCGGTGCACCATCGCCTGCACGCCTTCATGCGGTTCGATGCTGTTGTCGAGCACGCGGTTGAGCGTGCTTTCGACCTTCCATGCGAACTCGCCGAGCACGCTGGCGCCAACCAGGCGGCCCGAACCTTTCAATGTGTGGAACGAGCGGCGGATGGCCGTCAGTGAGGACAACTGCGCTGGATCGTCCAGCCAGACCTTTTCGGCCTCGGTGAGGTTGTCGATTTCCTCCTGCATCTCCTCCAGGAAGATTTCGCGGATATCGTCATCGATGCCTTCGGCGTTGGCATTGAAGCCGGCGGTGGCCGCCAGCGGATCGGTGACCGGAACCTGCTCGACGATCTCCTCTTCGATTTCGACCCAGTCCTCGTCGGAAGCGCTTTCGGCCGACTCGGGTTTCAGGGATTCGGTTTCAGCCAGGCGCAGGCCATCGATATCCTGCGCGGAGCGCGGCGAGGATGTGTCTTCGCCGATGATCAGCTCATCGATGCTGTCGCCCGGATGCACGCTCACCGATTCGGAGAGCTCGACATGTTCGTCGTTCGTCGGCAATGCATCGGCGGCCACCGGCGGCGGGGTCTCGGGCAATTCGCGGGCAGCCGGCGGCGGCCAGTAACCCAGCAGGCCCAGACTGTGCTCGGCGACATCAAGGATATGTTCCAGGCCACCGCGATGTTCGCGGGCAGCCTCGAGGTAATACTCCAGCGCGGCCAGCGCATCGGCCAGGTGATCCATCTGCGCGCCATCGGGCACGCGTCGATCGAGCAGCAGCTCATTGCCGATGAAGCGGCTGATGCCTTCGGCCAGCTCGGCGGGGCGTGCCGTGGACAGCATACGCAATGCACCGGCCACTTCATCCATCAACGCCGGGCTGCCGGCAAGATGCTCGTGCTGCCAACCGGATTCGCTGAACGCCACGATCGCGTCTTTCACTTTGCCGGTGTTGCTGATCGCTTCCTGCATCAACGCCACGACGATGCCCATGGCCTCGCTGCGGGGAACGCCGACCACACCTTCGTCGCCTTCCGTCACACCCTCGGCGCCAAGGCTTTCGATGTGGTCGTCCAGCGATGCCTCGACATAGAGCAGCGCGCCGGCAACATCGAGCAACGCGGCCTCGTCGGCACTGCGCATGTGATTGGCGATCTCGTCGAGAACCTGTCGCTGCTCGACAACCATCCGCCGCGGCACCGCGAGCGCCAGCATGCCGAGGGTGTCGCCGACACGCTCCAGCACTTCGCCCTGTGCAGCCAATTGGGCCGGGTCACCATCCACCTGGCGCAGGAACAGATCCAGCGCTTCCTTCACCCGCAACAAATCATCTTTCAGCGCGCGCGACACGGAGTCGAGCAAGGCGCGGTTGTGGCCGGCCATCGATCCGCGCGCGTGCTCCAGTTCGCTGGCGTCAGGCACCTGGCGATCGAGCGCGTACGTGGATTGCAGCAGCTCCATCTGCGGGCTGCGCTGCGGCGATTGCGCCACCAGATAGAGCAGCTGGCACGCCAGTTCGTCGGCGTCACCACCGCGCAAACTGTCCTCGCCGTGTTCGACCAGCTCGCGGATATTGCGATCGACCTTGCCGATCAGCTGGCGGATTTCGGTCGTACGGTTCTTGAACAAGCCTTGCCCAAGGCCCTCCAGTACTCCCGCCGCGATCCACCACAACCGGCGACCGTGCACGTGATAGCAGCGCGCGGCAATTTCCAGCAGCGTGGTGCGCATGCCGGCCAATTGGCGCGTCGGATCCTCGCCACGGAACCAGCCCAGCAGCTGTCGCTGGAAGCGAAGCCGCAGCGCGGTCAATTCGCCACGACGCGCCTCGGCATGCGACTCGCTCATGGCGGCGGGCGCCTGCTCCGGCAGGAAGGCGTCGAGATTGGGATGGAACAGGGCCGACTCGGACAGCGGCGGTTTCCCGATGGCCGCGCGCAGGTCGTTGAGCAGCGGCAGCAACACCACCGGCACGTCACGATGTCCGCCGGACAGGCGCTCGAGATAGTCCGGCAACTGCATCAGGCCACGCATCAATACGGCGTAGGCGTCTTCGCGATTGGCAACCTGGTCGTCAAGCAGCGCGCGGGAAACCTCTTCCATCTCGGCCGCCGCCATGGCGGCGCCATGCAGCTCCACCATTTGCAAGGTGCCACGCACCTGATGCAACTGGTCCACGCACGAACGCATGACGCTGCGATCGGCGGGATTTTCGACATGGGTCGCCAACGCGTCACGGGCGCTGGACAGTGCTTCGTCCAGCTGGGGCTTGACCCACTGCAGCGTGGTGAAATCGATGTGGTCTTGAAGTCTCATGCGCCTCTCTCAGCGGTTGCGCAGCGATGCATTACGCCACCAGCGAGAATGCCCCCCTTCAAAGTGCTCATGTCAATCCGGCAACTTGAAATGCGCCACCGAGCGGCGAAGATCGCTCGCCAACTGCGCCAACGTACCGATGGAATCCGCTGTCTGGCTGGCGCCTTGCGATGTCTGCGAGGTGATTTCCTGGATCGCATTCATCGATACCGAAATATCGGTGGCCGCCGCCGACTGCTCCCTTGCCGCCGTGGAAATGCTCTGAATCAGTGCGGACAGATCGTGCGAAACGCGCTCGATGTCACCCAGCGCGCTGCCTGCGTCCTCCGCCAGTCGCGCACCGGCGACCACCTCGGCGGTGGTCTGCTCCATCGAGTTCACCGCTTCGTTGGTATCGGACTGAATCGTCTGCACCAGCGTCTCGATACGCTTGGTGGCGCTGGTGGAGCGTTCGGCCAGTCGCTGCACTTCGTCCGCCACCACCGCGAAACCGCGACCGGCCTCACCGGCCGACGCGGCCTGGATGGCCGCGTTCAATGCCAGGATGTTGGTCTGTTCGGCAATGTCGTTGATCAGTTCCACGATCGAGCCGATCTCCTGCGAGGATTCGCCCAGCCGCTTGATGCGCTTGGAGGTCTCCTGGATCTGGTCGCGGATGGAGTCCATGCCGGAGATCGTTTCGCGTACCACCTCGGCACCGTGCGAGGCGATTTTCACCGAGCGCTCGGCCACGTCGGCCGACTCGGCCGAATCGCGCGACACGTTGTCCATCGAACTCACGATCTGGTTGATCGCGGAGGTCGCGGTGCTGATCTGCTGTGCCTGCTGCTCGGCCGCGTTCGCCAGCTGGCGGGCGGTGGTCTGCGTTTCCTGCGCCGAGGACGACACCTGCTCGGAGGTCTCGTTGATCGTGGTCACCAGGGATCGCAGCTCGTCGATGGCGTAGTTCACCGAGTCGGCGATGGCGCCGGTGATGTCCTCGGAAACGGTGGTCTTGACGGTGAGGTCACCCTCGGCGAGCGATCCCATCTCATCCAGCAGGCGCATGATCGCCTCCTGGTTGCGCTGGTTCAGCTCGGTACTCTCGGCGAAGCGGCGGCGCTGGTCGCGCACCAGGCTGACCACCAGCAACAGCGCGAAGGCCACCGCGCCAATCGCTGCCAGCAGGCCCCACCACACGTTCGGGAACAGCCTGCGCAACGGCAATTTGCCGATCTGCTCGGAGAGGTCGTTGGCGCGCAACAGCACGGTCTGCGAATCCAGCGATGCCTGGTTGCCGGCGTGCTTCACGTCCGCGATGTTGCTGGCGGCAGCGACCAGCCGTGATAGCGGATCGGCCAGCTTTTCCCAGCTGGCATCCATGTCGGAAAGGATCTTGCGCGCATTGGCGTCGCTGACCGGTTTTACGCCGCTGCCGCTGTTGCCCTCGAGCAACCCCTTCAACACGGTGCCGTAGAGCTGGGCGTCACGGGCGAGTCCGTCGGCCGCGGATTGGGCGGTGGAACCGCCCTGCAACACTTCCTGCACACGGCGGATGATGCGGTCAGCAGAGAGCATCTGGCGCGAAGTGCCCAGCATCTGCTCGGAGCTGCCGTTGCGCTGCTGCAGGATGTTGACCACCTGCTCCATGCTGGAGTTGAGCAGCGGTATCTCGCGCGACAGCGTGGCGGCGCGCTGGGCCGAATCGAGCACCACGGACTTGTTGGACAGGATCTTGCCGATATCGGCGTCGAGCTGGCTCCAGGAATGGCTCAACGCGGTTACCGCGCGACCGGACGGCGTGGTGTCGTTGTTGCCGTAGGCACGCATGCCACCGGCGGTATCGCCTTTGCTCAACCGTTGCACCGCCGAATCGATGGCGTTGCGCGTGCTTTCCAGTTCCTTGAACGAATCGACGTTGCCGTCGGCGGACTCAAGCGCGAATTTCGCAGTCTGCTGCGACAGCACCTGGATCTGCGTGGTCAGCGCGATCGCTTGCCGATCCTCGCCGTTGCGCTGGTTGAGCAGGAAAAAGTCCACCGCCGCAAAACCGATCGCCGCCAGCAGCATGACGATAAGGAGGGTGTAACCCCGTTCCCTGCTAACGCCCCCTGTAGTGCTCATGTTCACCTCACCCGTCTGCGCTTCTGGCAGCGCCGCTCGTGGCGGCGCTCAGCGGAGCAGTTGCCCCTGATTCCGGTCCCAACCGATCCCGGTCCTTCTTGTATTCGATGTGACGCGTCAGGCCGCGGCCTGTCGAAAATCCGGTGCGCGCACCAGCCGGTTCATGCTGAAAACCGCCAGCTGCTGCTCCCCCACGCGGCCATCGACGAAACGAACAAGGCGCGGATCGTCCTCGTTCATCGCCTGAGTCCGTTGTTCCTGGTCGACCGTACGCTGGCCAAACACCTCGTCCACCAGCAGCGCCACGTTGCCGCCGTTCTGGCGCACGATCAGCAGGCGCGTACGGTCGGTATGCAGCGTGCGTTCGCCGAACAGGAAGCGGGCGAAGTCAATGACGGGGACCAGGTTGCCGCGCACGTTGGCGACGCCGAGCAGCCATGGCTGCGTCCCCGGCACCGGCGTAAGCAGTGGCACCGCCAGCAGTTCACTGATCTCGTCGATGCCACTGACCAGCAGACGCGAGCCCACCCGGAAGCCGATGCCGCGCCAAAGCCCCGGCGCCTCCAGCGTGTCGGGCGAAGCCGAGGCGTGCGCCAGCGACTTCCGCTCGAAATGGGCAAGTATCTCGAAAGGCGTGAGGTTGACCGCCTGGTTCATGCCGCCCCCGGCAGCAACCCGCTGATGCTGGCCAGCAGCTCTTTTTCATTCACCGGCTTGGTGATGAAGGCCCGCGCGCCCTGGCGCAGCCCCCACACGCGATCGGTTTCCATCGACTTGGTGGTGATCATCACGATCGGGACGCCGGCCGTGGCCGGGTCGCGGGTGAGGATGCGGGTGGCCTGGAAGCCGTTCATGCCGGGCATGATCACGTCCATGATGACCAGGTCGGGCAGCTCGGCCCTTACGCGTTCAATGCCGTCTTCGGCGGTGCTGACCGCGATGACGGTATAACCGGCGCGCTCGAGCAACGTGGTGAAGACACGCACGTCGGTCGGCGAATCGTCGATGATGAGAATAGTTGCCACAGAACCCCCTGGATCTCTGCAGTCAGCCGGCGGTATGCGCTGAGCCGACGTGGCTATGGATGGCACCCAGCAGTTCGTCGCGCGTGAACGGCTTGGTCAAATACTGTTCCGCGCCCACGATGCGGCCGCGAGCCTTGTCGAACAGACCATCCTTCGAGCTCAGCATGATGACCGGGGTGCTGCGGAATTGCGGATTGTTCTTGATCAATGCACAGGTCTGATAACCATCCAGCCGCGGCATCATGATGTCGACGAAGATGATCGCGGGTTTCTGATCGGAGATCTTGGCCAATGCCTCGAATCCGTCCACCGCGGTCAACACTTCGCAACCTTCCTTCTTGAGCAAGGTTTCCGCGGTGCGGCGGATGGTCTTGGAGTCATCGATCACCATGACCTTCAGTCCAGCGAGGCCGTTAACGCTCACGTTCAAATTCACTCAAGCTCCCCCTGTGGCGCACCGAGCTCAGCATGGACCTTGATGGCAAGCAACTACTATGCCGCTGGGGTACATGCACAAATTCAGCAAAGATAAGGCCGCTCGAAAACAGGCTTTCGGGCAATGCCTCTCGCGCATTGCTGTTTACCGCCTGCTCGCCGAGACTGTCAAGCAATGATGACAGAGCGCTCCGCTCGGCGATGTCGAGTGTGACGCAAATCGGCAGCATGTGGCGGTGAGCGGCAGGCAACGCACACGGCAGGGCCGGAATCGCTTGTGGCGATGGCGTGGTCTCGGCGACCATTCACGCATGACATGGCGACCGCGGGCCACTCGGTCCGCCATACCCGCCACGGAGAAATACGATGACGCTTTCGGTCGCGGTGCTGATGGATCCCATCAGCACCATCAAGGTCGCCAAGGACACCAGCTTCGCGATGCTGCTCGAGGCGCAGCGTCGCGGGCACTCGCTGCTCTACTTCGAGCAGGCCAGCCTGGCCCTGCGCGACGGCGTGCCGTGGACGCGACTGGCTGCCTTGCAGGTACGCGACGATCCGCGCGACTGGTACACGCTGGGCGAGCCGCAATGGCGCGACCTGCGCGACATCGATGTCGTACTGATGCGCAAGGACCCGCCGGTGGATGCTCAGTTCATCAACGACACCCTGGTGCTCGAAGTTGCCCAGCGCGCCGGCGTCACCGTAGTGAACAAGCCGCAGGCGCTGCGCGACTGCAACGAGAAACTGTTCGCGATGGATTTCCCCCAGTGCATCGTGCCGACCCTGGTGGCGCGCGACGCCGACGAACTGCGCCGCTTTGCCGCCGAACACGGCGAGGTGGTGTTGAAGCCGCTCGACGGCATGGGTGGCCGGGGCATCTTTCGGGTCAAGGCGGGCGACAGCAACCTCAACTCGATGCTGGAAACCCTGCTCGGCGGCGATGCCCACGGTGCCGGCCGACAGCTCACCATCGCGCAGAAATACATTCCGGAAATCACTGCCGGCGACAAACGCATCCTGGTGGTCGACGGCGAACCCGTGCCGTATGCGCTGGCGCGCATACCGCAAGGTAACGAGTTCCGCGGCAATCTCGCCGCCGGCGGGCGTGGCGAAGGCGTGCCGCTGTCCGAGCGTGATCGCTGGATCGTGGCGCAGGTGGCGCCCGAGCTTCGCCGGCGCGGGCTGCTGTTCGTCGGCCTGGACGTGATCGGCGACTACCTCACCGAAATCAACGTGACCTCGCCCACCTGCGTGCGGGAGCTTGATCACCAGTTCGGCCTCAATATCGCCGGCCAGTTGTTCGATGTCATCGAGCAGCGCGTTGCCGGAACGCGCGCCGCGTGAATGCCGTCACCGTCAACGAGACGCCGAACGCGATCGGCGCCACCATGCTGTTTTCGCTGTTGCTGCACGGCGTGCTGTTGCTGGGCATCACGTTCCACTTCACCAAACCCACGCCCGCGCTGCCCACGCTGGATGTGACGCTGGTCAACGTGGCCAACCAGCGGGCGCCGGACCAGGCGGACTTCCTGGCCCAGGCCAACAACAGCGGCGGCGGCGTGAGCGATCGGGCCGCACGGCCGTCGCAGCGGCACTCCGGCGCGCTATCCAAGCCCGACCCCGGCACGGCGGCCAAGGCAACGGAGGCGACCACACCCGCTCCGCGCGACGCCACGCCCACGCACATGGTCACCACCACCGGCACCAGCGCGTTCGCGGTGACCAGCGATTCGGCGCAGACCAAGGTCGCGCCGCAACCGCAGACACAGACCGCCGCCGACCTGCAACGCCAGCAGACGATGGCGCAGCTGGCCGCCGAGCTGCGCGAGCAGACCGAGGCGCTGGCGAAGCGGCCGAAGAAGAAATTCATCTCCGCCAGCACCCGCGAGTACGTCTACGCCAGCTACATGCGCGGATGGTCCGACCGGGTGCAGCGCGTGGGCAACCTCAACTACCCGGAGCAGGCGCGCGAGCGCAAGCTGTACGGCGACCTGGTGCTCACCGTGGGCCTGCGCCGCGACGGCAGCATCAAGACGATCGAGGTAATCAAGAGTTCGGGGCATCCGCTGCTGGATGCCTCGGCCGAACGCATCGTGCGGCTGGCGGCGCCTTTCCCGGCCCTGCCCAGGGACGCCGCCGTGGACGAGCTGTACATCACGCGCACCTGGCAGTTCCTGCCGGGCGACGTGCTGCGCAATCACTAGAACCGGCATGGCGGTCACTTCCCGTTCGCACGTTATTCGGCGCGCCGGGCTTACAATGAGCACATGAGCACGCCTGCCGCCGACATTCTCACCGGCCATTTCCTGATCGCCATGCCGAACCTGGCCGATCCGCCGTTTTCGCGCGGCGTGGCCCTGCTGTGCCAGCACGACGAGAACGGCGCGGTCGGCCTGCTGGTGAACCGCCTGTCCGAGTACCGGTTGGGCGACGTGCTGGCGCAAATGAAGCTCGACTGCGCCGATATCGAAATGGCCGATTCACCGGTATTGATCGGTGGCCCCGTGCAACAGGAGCGCGGTTTCGTGCTGCATCGCGAAACCGGCAACTGGGAGTCGAGCTACCGCGTCAGCACCGAGTGGTCGATCACCACCTCGCGCGACATCCTGGTGGCGATCGCCGCCGGCGAAGGTCCGCGGCAGGCGGTGATGGCGCTGGGCTATGCCGGCTGGGAAGCGGGGCAGCTGGAGCAGGAGCTGCTGGACAACGCCTGGCTCACCGCCGAAGCCAGCAGCCACATCCTGTTCGAGACGCCACTGGAAGACCGCTGGACCGCAGCCGCCGCTCTGGTTGGCGTGGACCCGCGTCAGCTTTCCATGTACGCAGGCCACGCATGAGTTGCGCGCTGGGTTTCGACGTCGGCAGCCGCATCATCGGCGTCGCCGTCGGCAACACGATCACCAGCAGCGCCCGCGCCGTGGCCACCGCGCAAGTGCGCGACGGCAACATCGAATGGCATGTCATCGACACGCTGCAAAAGACCTGGCTGCCGGACACCTTCGTGGTCGGCCTGCCCTTGACGCTCGATGGCGCCGAACAACCGGCCAGCCGCGGTGCGCGCCGGTTCGCCACGCAATTGCATGAGCGCTACGGCGTGCCCGTGGTCCTTGTCGACGAGCGACACAGTTCGCAGGAAGCGGCGCGCCGCTTCGCGCATGCCCGCTCCGTCGGCCTGAAACGTCGCCGGCACGCCGACGACATCGATGCCGAGGCCGCCGCCGTCATTCTGGAGCACTGGCTCCTCGAACCGCCGGTTGCGGCCACCGCCGAACCACGCTGATCCCGCCCACCTGTCGACCCGATTCCATGAGCCCTCGCCTGCGCCACCTCACCACCCTGGAACACCTTCCCCGCATCAGCATCGAGCGCCTGCTCGATCGGGCTGAAGCCCTGCGCGACGCCTGCGCACACGGCACCCGAAAGCTGGACGTGCTGGCCGGGCGCACCGTGCTCAACCTGTTCTTCGAACCCTCCACCCGCACCCGCACGTCGTTCGAACTGGCCGCGCGCCGGCTGGGCGCGGACGTCATCAATTTCGACCTGAGCTTTTCGTCCACCAGCAAGGGCGAGGAGTTGTACGACACGCTGCATACGCTGGAAGCCATGCACCTGGATGCGATCATCGTGCGGCACAAGGAAGCCGGCACGCCCGACGCACTCGTACGCCACGCGATGAGCGGTGTCTCGGTGGTCAACGCCGGCGACGGCAACCGCGCCCACCCCACCCAGGGCCTGCTCGATGTACTCACGATCCGCCAGCACCGGCCGGATTTCGAGAACCTGGTAGTGGTGATCTGCGGCGACATCAAGCACTCGCGCGTCGCGCGCTCGGACATCCACGCGCTGACCGTGCTGGGGGTGAAGGAAATCCGCCTGTGCGGCCCCGCGGGCCTGATGCCGGCGGCAGACGAATTCCCCCACTGCCGCTATTACAACGACTTCGACGCCGCGATCGAGGGCGCCGATGTGTCGATCATGCTGCGCCTGCAGAAAGAGCGCATGGCCAGCGTGGATTTGCCCGATGAGGCCGCGTACTTCAACCACTACGGGTTGGACACACGCCGTCTGGCGCGTGCCGCCAAGGGCTGCCTGGTGATGCATCCCGGGCCACTCAACCGGGGCATCGAGATCGCGTCGGAAGTGGCCGATGGGGCGCAGTCGCGCATCCTCGAACAAGTGGGCAACGGCGTGTTCGTGCGCATGGCCGTGTTGTGCGAAGTGCTGGCCCGCTGAGAAAGCATCCGGCGGTACGTGATGGCGCGCGCCGCCGCTTCGGTGTTGCGATGCGGCACGGGTGGAAACGGGCATAATAGCCGCGCTTTCCACCTATCCATCAGGGGTTTCATCATGCGATCGACGATGCGCTTCATCGCGCTGGGTTTGGCCGGCTTCATGCTGGTGGCCTGCTCGCACAAGGACAAGAACGCACCGCTGGCTTTCGTACCTGCCGACACGCCGTATGCGGTGGCCAACCTGGCGACGCTGGACGATGACACCCGCACCGCCCTGCTGACCCAGGCCGACGCGCAGTTGCCGGCCCAACTGGCCCAGCTCAATGCCATGGCTGACGACATGGCCGCCAAGGATCCGGATACCGCGCGCCTGCTGCGCGCGTTCGGCACCGAGCTGAAAGGCCAGACCATCGAAACCTTTGCCGCACACGCCGGCATCGACGTGAAGGGCCGTGCCGCGTTTTACGGCCTGGGCCTGGCTCCGGTGCTGCGGTTCGACCTCAGCGACCCGGCGATGTTCGAGGGGTTCGTCACCCGGCTCGAAACCGCCTACGGCAAGAAACTCGATACCGCGCAGGAAGACAAGCAGGCTTATCGTCGCCACGTTTCCACCGCGTCGGGCACCGAGGTGATCCTGGCCATCGTCGGCAAGCAGGCCGTCATCGCCCTGCTGCCCGACACGGCGACACCGAGCCTGCTGCGTCAGGCGCTGGGCCTGGATCGGCCGAAAAAGAGCCTGCAGGATGATGGCCGCCTGAAGACCCTGGCCAAGGCCAAGGGCTACAAGGACTGGCTGGTCGGCCAGCTGGATCTGACCCGCGCCCTGCCGCTGCTGGCCAGTGGCAACGACCCGTTGTTCGGCGCCATCGAGAAGGCCCGGGCCAAGGCCGAGTCGGCCAAGACCGGTGAACCGGTGGCCAACCAGTTGCAGACGCCGCCCAGCTGCGCCATCGACGCGGCGCGCATCGCCGCCCGCGTGCCTGCGATGAGCTTTGGCTACACGCGGCTCGACCCGAAACACCAGGATGCCCGCTTCGACATCGCGTTGGCACCTGACATCAGCGAGGCCTTTGCCAAGCTCAAGGTGGATCTGCCAGGTCTGGGCACGGCCGGCACCGCGCCGTTCGACCTCAGCATTGCGCTGCCGGTCATGTCCTTGCGCACGTTCTGGTCGGCACAGGCCGATGCGGTAGCCGCCAAGCCATTCACCTGCCCCAAGCTGACCGATCTCAATGACGAGTTCGCCAAGCTCGGCGCCGCCATGCAGCAGGCAGCCATTCCGCCGTTCGGCGACATGCTCGGTTTGCGGGTGGCGCTGGACACCATGGTGGCCGCGAAAAACACCTCGCTGCCGACCTTCAGCGGACGCTTTGTGCTGGCCACCTCCAACCCCACCGGCCTGCTCGCCACCGGCCAGATGATGGTGCCGTCGCTGGCGCGGCTGAAACTCGCCGCGGACAGCAAGCCGGTACCGCTGCCGCAGGACCTGGCGAACATGGTGGGTCAGCCGGCGTGGCTGGCCATGAATCCGCATGCACTGGCCATCGGCATCGGTGCCGGCGAAGACGCCAAGCTCGCCGAAACCCTGAACACGCCGGTGGGCGACGCCGGGCGCATGCTGCGCATGCACCTGAACGGCGCGATGTACCTGAGCTGGCTGCAACTGATGGAGGACAAGGCCGACAGCCTGGCCGCCGCAACTGCGACCATCAGTCGCGGCGACGACTCCTCGCTGGGTGCCGACAACGATGACGCGGCAACCGAGGCCGCCGCCAACGCGGCTCGTTCCAAAGCCCAGTTCGCCGTCATGAAGGCCCAGGCCGAGCGCGTCGACAGTATCGACGCGGAAATGCACGTCGACGACGATGGCATGGTGATCACCAGCCAGACCGTCCTGAAATAGCCGCTTTCCGCCGCCCGGCGCCGCCTTTGGCGCCGGTGCGGCCGGACCGGTCGACTTCCGCGCCGCAGGCTCTAAGATGAGCACTACTTCTTCAGGAGCTCATCATGCAAAGCGGCAATCCGGCCATCAACAAGAACACCTTCCTGGACGCGGCCAGCGGCGCTCTGGTTGCCCATGACGACAGCACCATGACGATCAACGGCACGGTCAACAAGACCGGGCTGCTGCTGATCCTGGTGCTGGTCGGGGCGATGTACAGCTGGAGCCGTTTCAGCGGCCCGGAGAGTGCGCCCGCGCTCTATCCGCTGATTCTCGGCGGCGCGATCGGCGGCCTGATCCTGGCCCTGGTCACCACCTTCAAGAAAACCTGGGCGCCGTTCACCGCACCGCTGTACGCGTTGGTGGAAGGCGTCTTCATCGGCGCGCTGTCGGCCATTTTCGAAGTGCGTTTTCCCGGCATCGTGATGCAGGCCGTCGGCCTCACCTTCGGCACCATGGCGGCGCTGCTGCTGGCGTACCGCAGCGGGCTGATCCGCGCCACCGAGAAATTCAAGCTGGGCGTGGTCGCGGCCACCGGCGGCGTGCTTCTTCTCTATCTCGCCAATTTCGTGATGGGCTTCTTCGGCCACTCGATGGACTTCATCAGCGGCAACAGCACCCTGGGCATCGGCTTCAGTATCGTGGTGGTGATCATCGCCGCACTGAACCTGGTGCTTGATTTCGACCTGATCGAAACCGGCGCCCGGTCGGGCGCGCCGAAATACATGGAGTGGTACGGCGCGTTCGCGCTGGTGGTGACACTGGTCTGGCTGTATCTGGAATTGCTGCGCCTGCTGTCGAAACTGCAGTCGCGCAATTGATCCCGTAACGGCAGGAAAACATGCACGTAACTCTCTCTTCGCGTCGGTGATCGCGGGCTGAACCGGAGCTTTTCGTCCCCACGCGAGGTTCACGGCGCGGCTGTTGCCATGTGCTCACGGACGCCGGGATGTTGGCGACCGGCTGTCATATCGACAGATCCCCCCACCGCAGGAGAGAGCCCATGCGTAACCAGTCCATGATTCGTCGCACCGTGTTGGCCGCTGGCCTGACCGCCGCATTTGCGCTGATTCCGCTCAGCCAGGTCGCGGCACAGGATGCCAGCGCCAACGACTCAATGCAGCACAGCAACCAGACCGTGCCGGACAAGGCGGCCGATGCCTGGATCACCACCAAGGTCAAATCCGAGTTCGGCACCAGCAAGACCGTGAAGGCGACCGACATATCGGTCACCACCGTTGATGGCACGGTCTCCCTCAGCGGCACCGTAGGTTCGGCGCAGGAAAAGCTGGACGCGGTTCGCGTGGCCAAGTCCGTCAAGGGCGTCAAGAGCGTGGATGCCAGCGGCATAACGGTGAATGCGTCGGCTGGCCAGTAAAACAACAGCTGTCGTCAGCGTGGTGCCGCGGTGATGCGGCCAAAAAAAGGGAGCCCTCGCGGCTCCCTTTTTTTGGCAAACAGTCTGCGAAGTTCAGCGATTCAGCAGATTGCTGCCCGAGCCAATGTTGTTCGGGTCGCGGTCCTCCTCCAGCGCCACGCCGTCGAGCCCCTGCGCGAGGGTGTGCGCATCGCCACCTTGCGCCAGCTTGATGCGCAAGCGCACCTCGTTGGCACTGTCTGCATAGCGCAATGCGTCCTCGTAGGAAATCTCGCCGGCTTGATAAAGCTCGATCAGGCTCTGGTCGAAGGTCTTCATGCCGAGCAAGGTGGATTCCTTCATCACCTCCTTCAGCTTGTGGATGTCGCCCTGGCGGATGTAGTCCTGCACCAGTGGCGTACCCAGCAGTATCTCCACCGCCACCCGCCGCGACTTGCCGTCGGGCGTGGGAATCAGCATCTGCGCCACGATGCCTTTCAGGTTGAGCGAAAGATCCATCAGCAACTGCTGGCGGCGGTCTTCCGAGAAAAAATGCAGGATGCGATCCATCGCCTGGTTGGCGTTGTTGGCGTGCAGGGTGCACAGCACCAGATGGCCGGTTTCGGCGAACGCGATCGCGTGGTCCATGCCTTCGCGCGTGCGGATTTCGCCGATCATGATCACGTCCGGCGCCTGGCGCAGCGTGTTCTTCAGCGCGTTGTCCCAGCTGTCGGTATCGATGCCGACTTCTCGCTGGGTGATGATGCAGCCCTCGTGCTTGTGCACGTATTCGATCGGGTCCTCGATGGTGATGATGTGGCCGGTCGAGTTGGCATTGCGGTAGCCGATCATCGCGGCCAGCGAGGTCGATTTGCCCGAGCCGGTGGCGCCCACGAAAACGATGATGCCGCGCTTGGTCATTGCCAATTGCTTGATCACCGGCGGCAGGTTCAATTCCTCCGGCGTGGGGATCTTCGACTCGATCCGGCGCAGCACCATGCCCACGCAATTGCGCTGGTAGAAACACGAGACACGGAAGCGGCCCACGCCCTGCGCGGAAATCGCGAACTGGCATTCGTGGGTTTTCTCGAACTCCTCGCGCTGCCCCGGCGTCATCACGTTCAACACCATGTCGCGCGCCTGCTGCACCGACAGCGGGCTCTGCGTGATCGGCACGATACGGCCCTGCACCTTCATCGACGGCGCCACACCGGCGGTAATGAAAAGGTCCGATGCCTTCTTGTGCACCATCAGTTTCAGGAACGAGGTGAAATCGAAATCGCTCATGGCTGTACCCCGGGAATCGGGAATCGGGAATGGGGAATCGGAAAACCGGCATCCAGCACGAATCGGCGTCGGGACGCAGGAACGTTCAAGCCACAAGCGCGCAAGGCGCGGGGCCTTTCAACGATTCCCCATTCCCGATTCCCGATTCCCGGCCTCACTTGAAACTGTCCTTGTTCTTCGCATACCCCTGCGCCTGCTGGCGTGACACCACGCCGCGCTTGACCAGGTCGAGCAGGCACTGGTCGAGGGTCTGCATGCCGAACTGCTGGCCGGTCTGGATCGACGAATACATCTGCGCCACCTTGTCCTCGCGGATCAGGTTGCGGATGGCCGGGATGCCCACCATGATCTCGTGCGCCGCGATACGGCCTCCACCCACCTTCTTCAGCAGCGACTGCGAGATCACCGCGCGAAGGCTCTCCGACAGCATCGAGCGCACCATGGGTTTTTCGCCCGCGGGGAACACGTCGATGATGCGGTCGATGGTCTTGGCCGCGGAACTCGTGTGCACGGTGGCAAACACCAAGTGGCCGGTTTCCGCCGCGGTCAGCGCCAGCCGGATGGTTTCCAGATCGCGCAATTCGCCGACCAGGATGTAGTCGGGATCCTCGCGCAGCGCCGAGCGCAGCGCCTCGTTGAAACCGTGCGTGTCGCGATGCACCTCGCGCTGGTTGACCAGGCACTTCTGCGAGGTATGCACGAACTCGATCGGGTCCTCGACCGTCAGCATGTGGCCGTATTCGGTCTTGTTGATGTGGTCGACCATCGCCGCCAGCGTGGTGGACTTGCCCGAGCCGGTCGGCCCGGTCACCAGGATCAGGCCCTGCGGCTGCTCGATCAGCTCCTTGAAGATGCGCGGGCAGCCCAGGTCCTCCAGCGTCAGCACTTCGGACGGAATGGTGCGGAACACGGCGCCGGCGCCGCGGTTCTGGGTGAACGCGTTGACGCGGAAACGCGCCAGGCCGGGAATCTCGAACGAGAAGTCGGTCTCGTAGAACTCCTCGTAATCGCGCCGCTGCTTGTCCGACATGATGTCGTAGATCAGCGAGTGCACTTCCTTGTGTTCCAGTGCCGGGATGTTGATGCGGCGGACGTCGCCGTCGACGCGAATCATCGGCGGCAGGCCCGCGGAAAGGTGCAAATCCGAAGCCTTGTTTTTCACCGAGAACGCAAGCAGTTCGGCAATGTCCATCTATCGTTCCCCTCAAAACCGATCGTCTGGATGCATGGATTGGTGCCGCATGAAACGGGGGCGAAGTTCACCGGGGCGACCCTCGCCAGCGCAGACGCCGGCGCGATCCGACAACCGGGTACCCCTTCCCCTTGCGACCGCTTCGATACTACTCGCGCAAGCCGCTGCGCGGCCACTGTTTCCCGGGCGGACATTGCAAACTTTCGACGCAGTTTGCACGTGGCGCCAGGGTAGCCGTCCGACGACGCCGGCATGCCGGCCGTTTTCCCCGCCATGGCCGGCTCGGTTAGGCTAGGCAGCCCGGCGTGCAAAACCGGGCAGCCGCCACTTCAAGCGTTTCGGTATAGATGTACAGATCTCACTTTCGGCGCGACGCACCGCCGGGAGCGGTCATCGGCAACAAGGCAAAAAAGCGCCTGCAGCAGGCATCGCGGCAAGGCCCATCAACGAGGATTTTCATGACACAGATTGCTTTCATCGGCGGCGGCAACATGGCGCGCAGCCTGATCGGCGGATTGTTGAAGCATGGCGCTGCCCCGGGCGACATCAACGTTGCCGAGCCCATGGCCGCGGCCCGCGAGGCGTTGACGCGCGACTTGGGCGTGACCTGCCATGGTGACAACAAGGCCGCCGCAGCCGGCGCCGATGTGGTCGTGCTGGCAGTAAAGCCCCAGGTCATGCCGGCCATCCAGGGCGACCTGCGCGATATCCTGCAGGCCAAATCGCCCCTGCTCATCTCGATCGCCGCCGGCGTGCGCATCGACCAGCTTGAACGCTGGTTTGGCGCCTTGCCGATTGTGCGCTGCATGCCCAATACGCCCGCGTTGATCGGCGCAGGCGCCACCGGGCTGTGCGCCAATGCGGCGGTCAGCGCGGCGCAAAAGGCCAAGGCGCAGGAAGTTCTGGGTACCGCCGGCGTCACCCGCTGGATCGATGATGAGGCCCTGATGGATACGGTCACGGCATTGTCCGGCTCGGGCCCCGCGTATTTCTTTGCCATGGTCGAGGCGATGGAAGCCGCGGCCGTGGCGCAGGGCCTGCCGCGCGACGCAGCGCGCGCGCTGGCCGCACAGACCTGCCTGGGCGCCGGCCGCATGCTGACGGAAGGCGGCGAAGACGCGGCCACCTTGCGCCAGCGCGTCACCTCACCCAACGGCACCACGCAGGCCGCGCTGGAGAGCTTTGCCGCCGACGGTCTGCCCCTCATTGTGGCCAATGCCATGGGCGCGGCCAGGAAGCGCGGCGTCGAACTTGCCGCCAGCCTGGATGAGCCAACGTGAGCTACCTGCTGAATGCCCTGGGCCTGCTGATCGAACTGGCCTTCAATGCCGCCGTCACCCTGCTCCTGCTACGAGTGCTGGCCGAAGCCTGCCGGGCGGATTTCCACAATCCGCTGAGCCAGTTCGTCTATCGCTACACCAACCCGGTACTGGCGCCAGTGCGGCGGGTGATCCCCAACTGGCGGCGGATCAACCTGGCCGCCCTGCTGCTGGCATGGCTGGCGATGCTGCTGAAACGCTGGGTGTTGTTCGCGGTGACGGGCATGATGCCCGGAGTGGCCGGGTTGCTGGTTTTGTCGCTGGCCGAGCTGCTCGATTTCGCGCTGATGTTCTACCTGATCCTGGTTTTCGCGTGGTCGTTGCTGAGCATGTTCGCGGTCGACCAGCGCCATCCGGTGCTGCGGTTGCTGGATACCATCGTGGCGCCGTTGATGCGGCCGCTGCGCGGGCGGCTGGTGGTGGGCATGATCGATTTCGCGCCGATGGCGGTGATGATCGCTCTGCTGCTGGCGCGCATGCTGATCGCCGCGCCGCTGCTGGATCTGGGCATGCGGCTGGCATTGGCGCGTTGAGCTTTTACCTGAGGCCGGCGCCTGATTGAAGCCGGTTCAGCGGAGCGCCCATGCGGCGATGATGCGATGGATTTCGTCCAGTCCATCGAACAACGCGGCCGGCCCCGGCTGCAGGATGATCGGCGACTTGATCTCGTACAGGTCGCCGGTCTGCACCGCGGGAATCGCGTCCCAGCCCGCTCGTGCCGCGACTTTCTGCGGCCGGAAACGCTTGCCGCACCATGAGCCGAGGATGATGTCCGGCGCGCGCCGCACCACCTCGTCGCCGTTGGGCAGGATGCGCTGTTTGGCCAGCGGCTCGCGGGCCAGCTCGGGGAAACAGTCGTCACCGCCGGCGATGCCGATGATCTCGGTGACCCAACGGATGCCGGTGATGATGGGCTCGTCCCATTCCTCGAAATACACTTTCGGCCGCCGCGGCAAGCTGGCGACGGCAGCGCGGATATCGGCCAGGTGCTGCTCCGCCTGCTGCGCATACGCCTCGGCTTTGGCGGCCGCACCCACCATCGCGCCCAGCCGGCGGATATAGGCGAGGATGCCGTCCACGCTGCGATGGTTGCTGATCCACACCTCGACACCCGCCTTGATCAGCTCGCGCGCGATGTCGGCCTGGATGTCGGAGAAGCCGATCGCCAGGTCGGGCTCCAGCTTCAGGATCTCACCGATTTTCGCGCTGGTGAAAGCCGAAACCTTGGGCTTTTCCCGCCGCGCCTGCGGTGGACGCACGGTGAAACCGGAGATGCCGACGATGCGGTGCGCCTCGCCCAACGCGTAGAGCACCTCGGTAGGTTCCTCGGTAAGGCAGACGATGCGTTGGGGGTAGGCGTCGGGCATGTATGGCGTCAGACACATGGCGTGCAGCGGCATGGCCCGGGTCGTCAGCATCCCAGGACCGTCACGGTGACCTTGCGCTGATGCGGGTGCGTCCGATGCTCCCACAGGTAAATGCCCTGCCAGGTGCCCAACCGCAGGCGACCGCCACCGACGGGCACAGTGAGGCTTACCCCGCTGAGGATCGAACGGATATGCGCGGGCATGTCGTCCGGGCCCTCCGTGTCGTGACGGAACATCGGATCACCATCGGGTACGACGCGCGCCATCCAGCGCTCCAGGTCGCCGCGTACCGAGGGATCGGCGTTTTCGCAGATCAGCAACGAGCAACTGGTGTGCGCCGTGAACACCTGCGCGATACCCGTCTGCACGCCGCTGGCGGCCACCAGGTCGGCTACGTCGCGGGTGATCTCGCTGAAGCCGCGGCCACGGGTGGCGACCGTGAAGCCGTTCTGGTCGACCAGCCGACCGGGTTGGGCGCCGCCGTTCATGGGTACAACAGGCGATGGGTCCAGGTCTGGCCGTGGCGGTTCCAGCGCACGCGTTCGTGCAGGCGGAATTCCGCGCCGTACCAGAACTCCAGCGTGTCGGGCTCGACCACGAAGCCGCCCCAGTGCGGCGGGCGGCTGACGTCGCGGCCGGCGAATTCCTGTTCGTAGCGTTCCACCCGCTGCTCGAAAGTCTGTCGATCAGGCAGCGTTTGCGATTGCAGCGACGCCCAGGCACCGATCTGGCTGCCGCGCGCGCGGGTGGCGAAATAGGCGTCGGATTCTTCGTCCTGCAATTTGCGGGCATGGCCTTCCACGCGCACCTGCACACCGTGGCGGATCTGCTTCCAGTGAAAGCACAACGCCACCTGCGGGTGCGCTTCCAGTTGGGAGCCCTTGTCGCTCGCGTAATTGGTGAAGAAGCGGAACCCGCGCTCATCCACGCCCTTGAGCAGCACGATGCGTGAAGCCACGCGGCCGGAAGCATCCACCGTGGCAAGGTTCATCGCGGTCGGCTCGGGGTCGCCGCTGGCCCGGGCCTCCTCCAGCAACTGCTGGAAAATGTGCAACATCTCGGAATTAAGCATGGCTTTTGAAACTTTTCCTTGAATCGTGGCCCGCGCGCGCCATCATGGGGCAGATGGATACCTCACATATTAGCTCAATCCCCCCCCCAGCCCGCGCCACACGGCGGGGATCCGCCGCCCGCTGCACGGTGCAGCCGCACGTCACGGCGCGGTACGAATGAAGGCTCTCGCGGACACCCAGAACGAGGCACTTGCCGGCCACTTGCTGGATCACTACGCCGGCCGCATCGCCCGTTCGCGGCGGCCATACGTGCTTGCGCTTTCCGGCCTGCAGGGCAGCGGCAAGAGCACCCTGGCGCGGGTGATGAAGGCACAGGCCGAGGCGCGCGGCTGGGCCACCGAAGTGCTTTCGCTGGACGATTTCTACTACGCCCGCAGCGAACGCGAGGCGTTGTCCCAACAGGTGCATCCGCTGCTCCGCACGCGCGGCGTGCCGGGCACCCACGAGATCGAGTTGCTGATGTCGGTGCTGGCGGCGCTGCCGCATGCGTCGGACAAGCTGCCGGTAACCCATCCGCGTTTCGACAAGGGCCGCGACACCCGTTTTCCACCGTCGCGCTGGCCGCGCATCAAGCGCGCGCCGAAGTTGGTGATCGTGGAAGGCTGGGCGCTGGGCATCCGGCCGCAGGCGCAATCGGCGCTGCTCCCCCCGATCAACGACCTGGAGCGCCGTGAAGACGCCGACGGAAGCTGGCGCCGCTGGGTGAACAAGCAATTGCGCAGTTACCAGCCGCTATGGCGCAAGTTCGACGCGCTGATCGTGCTGCAGGCACCGGACTGGAACATCGTGCGCCGCTGGCGCGGCCAGCAGGAGGAGGATTTGATGGCCCGCCATGCGCCACTGGCGATGGATGCGGACGCCATGGATCGCTTCCTGTCGCACTTCGAACGACTGAGCCGCCACGCCCTGGCCACCCTGCCCGCGCTGGCCGACAGCTGCGTGGAGTACGACGACGAGCGCCACGTCACCGGCCTCAGCCACGATTGAGCCCGCGCTTTCGGGGTTCGGGACAGGGTTGCCTGCCCCGCCCCGAACATCCCGCCGAATCAGTCGACGACGAAGTTGACCTTCATGTTGACGCGCCACTCGGTCACCGTGCCGTCGTCCCTGGTAACCACCTTGATCTCGTTGACCCAGGCGCCCTTGATGTTCTTGACCGACTCCGCCGCCTTCTTCAAACCGTGCTGCACGGCGTCTTCCACGCCCTTGCTGGACGAAGCGTTGATTTCAATGACCTTGGCTACCGACATGGCGTCAATCTCCGATTGAATCGTGCAAGCGGCACGATGCGCTCCCCCATCCTGAAGCCCGAGTCTGGCCCGCGCTCCGTGCGGGTGACAAGCCGCATTGCAAAATCACCTTACGTTGACGCTTCAACCTGCACGGCGGTGCCGTAGGCAAGCACTTCGGTAACACCCTGGCCCACGTCGTTGGCGTCATAGCGCATCCCCACCACGCCGTTGGCACCCATCGCCGCGGCGTGCTGCAGCATCAGCTCGTACGCTTCCTCGCGTGCCTTCTCGCACAGCTCGGTATAGATCGAGATATTGCCGCCCACGATGGTCTGCAATGCCGCACCGATATTGCCGACCACGCTGCGCGAACGCACCGTGATGCCGCGCACGATGCCCAGCGAACGCACGATGCGGTAGCCGGGAATGTCGTTGGTGGTACTGACCTGATGATGCGGAACGGTGCTGGCCATGACGGTTCTCCGTAGTGGGTCACTTGTCGAGCAACGCAGCGTAGCCGGCACGCGAATCCGGCCATTGCGGCACCCAGCCGCTGGCGCGCAAGCGGGCATTGCCGAGCCGCTTGCTACCGACACCGGCCGGCGCCGGCCCCTCGGCCGGCAAGGGTGCGCCGGCCAGGCGGGCCAGATGATCGTAAAGCACAGCCAGCGGCAACGGTGTGTCGTCCACGCCCAGGTACAGCGACTGCGCCGCGGGGAGCGTCAGCAGATGCGTGATCGCGGCTGCGGCATCGTCGACGTGGATGCGGTTGGCCCAGTGCGGATGCTCACGCGGCACCTGCACCTGCCCGGCGCGCAGCCGTTCGACCAGTTGCAGCCGACCCGGCCCGTACAAACCAGCCAACCGCAGCGTTACCGACGAAACGGGCTGCGCCGCGAGCCAATGCTCGGCGTCCATCAAGGCCTTTCCATTGAAACCCGGCGGAGCCGGCGCGGTGGTTTCATCCACCCACTCGCCGCCGTGCGCGCCATAAACCGCCGTGGACGAAACAAACAGCACCCGCCGCAGCGCGTCGGC
Organism: Rhodanobacter ginsenosidimutans; assembly: GCF_042655685.1. NCBI lineage: Bacteria > Pseudomonadati > Pseudomonadota > Gammaproteobacteria > Lysobacterales > Rhodanobacteraceae > Rhodanobacter > Rhodanobacter ginsenosidimutans. The sequence continues at coordinate 395,573 of NZ_JBHSMM010000002.1, forward strand.
GTCCAGCGCCTGCAGCAGATGCCGCAAGCCGTCGACGAAGGTGGCGCGATAGGCCGCCTCATCGCGCCGGTCGGGCGTGGGCAGGTAGACCAGCCGGGTGATTCCGGGCGGCAGGTCGCGCAGCGTTTCGGCATGGCGCAAGTCGGCGCGCAGCCAATGGATGCCGCTGGTGTCACCGACCGGCGGCGTCCGCCGCAGCGCCCAGACACGGTCGCCACGGCCCAGCAGTTGCCGCGCCACACGCAAGCCCAGATCGCCACAACCAGCCAGTAAAACGCGTTCGGTCATATCAGCTTCTGCTGCTAAAGTTCACGGATGAATCCGTCGTCCAGCCTCTTTCTCATCGGCCCCACCGGAGCGGGAAAAACCTCCGTCGGACGGCGGCTGGCCAGTCATTATGGCCTCTCGTTCATCGACCTGGATCAGGAGATCGAGCGACAGACCGGCGTGGACATCCCCACCATCTTCGAGATCGAGGGCGAGGCGGGTTTCCGCCAGCGCGAGAGCCTGCTGCTGGATGCCATCACCGCCCGCGGCGACATCTTGCTGGCCACCGGCGCCGGTGCCGTGCTGGACCCGGCAAACGCCGACAGGCTGGCCACGCGTGGCTTTGTGGTGTGGCTGCAGGCCAGCATCGGGCAACAACTGGAACGGCTGGAGCGCGACACCCATCGCCCCCTGCTGGCCCGCACGGATCGCCGCGCACGGCTGCAGTCAATGGCGGAAATCCGCGAGCCGCTGTATCGCCAGATGGCCGACCTCGCCATCCCCGGCGGCAGCACCACCGTCGCCACGGCGGGCGACCGCTGCATCGATCTGATCAACCACCATTGGCAGCGCCAACCCATCAGGCCATCGCAAACCGCATGAACGATTCGCACCCCACCACCACGATTGACGTTGCCCTCGGCGAGCGCCGCTACCCGGTCTGGATCGGGCACAACCTGCTCGCCGACCGCGACCGCTGGCGCGCCATGCTGCGCGGCCGGCATGCGCTGGTGATCAGCAACACCACCGTCGCGCCGTTGTACCTGCAGCGCGTGACGCAGGGGTTGGAGGGGTTGGAGTGGTCATCGTTCCTGCTGGACGACGGCGAGTCGCACAAATCGTTTTCCAACGTGGAGCGCGCACTGCAGGCGCTGGCCGACCTGGGCGCCACCCGCGACGCCTGCGTGATCGCGCTGGGCGGCGGCGTGGTGGGTGACCTGGCCGGCTTCAGCGCCGCGTGCTGGATGCGCGGCATCGACTTCATCCAGATGCCGACCACGCTGCTGGCGATGGTGGATTCCTCGGTGGGCGGGAAGACCGGCGTCAACCTGCCCGCGGGCAAGAACCTGGTCGGCGCCTTCCATCAGCCGCGCGCCGTGGTAGCCGATATCGACACCCTGGCCAGCCTGCCCGAGCGCGAATACAGTGCCGGCCTGGCCGAAGTGGTGAAAGGTGCCGCGATCGGCGATGTACCTTTCTTCGAATGGCTGGAAGAACACGCCGACGCCTTGATGGCCCACGACACCGCGCTGGTGATCGAAGCCATCGCCCGCAAGGTGCGCTACAAGGCCGGCGTGGTGTCCCGCGACGAAACCGAACAGGGCGAGCGCGCCTTGCTCAACTGGGGCCACACCTTCGGCCATGCGCTGGAAACCGCCGGCCACTACACCACCCTGCTGCACGGCGAAGGCGTGGCGGTGGGCATGGTGCTGGCCGCGAAGATGTCCGAGCGGCTGGGCATGAGCGAGGCGGTCGACCGCGAACGGCTGCAGCGCCTGCTGCAGCGACTGGGGTTGCCCACGACGGTGCCCGCCGGCATGGACCCGCAGCACCTGCTGGAGCTGATGCGGCTGGACAAGAAGAACGCCAACGGCCAGCTGCGCCTGATCCTGTGGCGCGGTATCGGCAAGGCCGAAATCGTCGGTGGCGTGGATGAAACCGAGGTACTGGCCGTGCTGCAGGCGGCCATGCCGGCCTAGCGCGGCATCGGGCAGGTCGGCAGTGCGATAAACTCCGCGGTCCGGCAACGCGCCTTGCTCCATTCTGGAAACCATGCGCCTCTACCTGCAAACCGTGCCCGTCAACGCCGACGCGCCACGCTATGTCCAGATCACGCTGGAGCAGGACCTGCTCGGCGGCTGGACGCTGTACCGCGAATCCGGCACGCAGGGTGGCCGCGCCACGCTCAAGCGCGAGCAATACCTGGAGCGCGACGAGGCCATTGCCGCCTTCGAGAAAACCCGCGACGCGCAACTCAAGCGCGGCTTCCGCCTGATGTTCAGCCAAGGCCAGGAAGGCCCCTACGGACGTTGAAATGACCGACGCGTTGAAAAACGACCGCTTCCTGCGCGCGCTGCGCCGCGAAGCCACCGACACCACGCCCATCTGGGTGATGCGCCAGGCCGGCCGCTACCTGCCCGAATACCGCGCCACCCGCGAACGCGCCGGCAGCTTCATGGGGCTGGCGCAGAACCCCGAATACGCCTGCGAAGTGACACTGCAGCCGCTGGAGCGGTTCGAGCTCGATGCGGCGATCCTGTTCTCCGACATCCTCACCATTCCCGACGCGATGGGCCTGGGCCTGTCGTTTGCGCAAGGGGAAGGCCCGCAGTTCGCGCATCCCGTGCGCACGGCGGCCGATATCGCGAAACTCGCGGTGCCCGACATGGACGGCGAACTGCGCTACGTGATGGACGCCGTGCGGCTGATCCGGCAGGAGCTGCACGGCCGCGTGCCGCTGATCGGCTTCTCCGGCAGCCCGTGGACGCTGGCCTGCTACATGGTCGAAGGCCGTGGCTCGAAGGACTTCGCCACGCTCAAGAGCCTGTGCTGGAACGAGCCGAAACTCGCCCACCAACTGCTCGACACCCTGGCCCGCTCCGTTGCCGCCTACCTGATCGCGCAGGCTCACGCGGGCGCGCAGGCGTTGATGATTTTCGACACCTGGGGCGGCCTGCTCGGCCCGGCCCCGTTCCGCGAATTTTCGCTGCGCTACATGACCTCGATCGTGGCCGCATTGAAAGCCGACCCGGCCTCGCGCGACTTGCCCGTGACGCTGTTTTCCAAGGGCGCCGGCCAGCATCTCGCGGAAATGGCCGACAGCGGCTGCGCCGCGCTCGGCGTCGACTGGACGATGGACCTGGCCGACGCACGCCGTGCCGTAGCCGGCAAGGTCGCGCTGCAGGGCAACCTCGATCCGGCCGTGATGCGCGCCAGCCCCGAGGTGATCCGCCGCGAGGTACGCGCCGTGATGGACAGCTACGGCAACCACCCCGGCCATGTGTTCAACCTGGGCCACGGCATCACGCCCGAGGTCGAGCCCGAGCACGTCAAAGTACTGGTCGATGAAGTGCACGCTTACGGACGCACGCTGCGCCGCTGAACATCTTCCAGGGAGCACACCATGGTGTGGCTGGTCACCAAATACCTGATCACCGCCGCCGTCGTGGTGCTCGTCTCCGAAGTCGCCAAACGCAGCGACCGCCTCGGCGGCCTGATCGCCGCGCTGCCACTGGTCACCGTGCTGGCGCTGATCTGGTTGCAGGTCGAGCGCCAGCCGCAGGTGAAAATCGCGAACCACGCCTGGTACACCTTCTGGTACGTGGTGCCGACGTTGCCGATGTTCCTGGCGTTTCCAGTGTTGTTGCCACGGCTCGGTTTCTGGCCAACGCTGCTGTCGTGCGTGGTGATCACGCTGGTGTGCTTCTGGCTGTTTGCGCTGCTGGTGCGGCGGTTCGGCATCGAACTGCTTTAAGACCTGACTGGCATCGTGGGGATTCCCCATCGCAGGCTCGCCGCTCACCACGCCTGGCGCGTGTAAGGCGGCTTTGAGTGAGTCGCCTTTTGGCAGCCTCGCTCCCGCCCCGTACAATCATCGTTTTCCCCACTGATCCAAGCGCCGGCTCTGCCCGCGCCACCGAGCCCAACCTGATGGAAAAGAGTTTCGAGCCTGCCCAGATCGAGTCCACCTGGTATGCCCGCTGGGAAGCCAGCGGCGCGTTCAAGCCGTCGGGCCAGGGCGAGCCCTATTGCATCCTGCTGCCGCCGCCGAACGTCACCGGCACGCTGCACATGGGCCATGCATTCCAGCAGACGGTGATGGACATGCTGGTGCGCTATCAGCGCATGCGCGGCATGAACACGCTGTGGCAGGTGGGCACCGATCACGCCGGCATCGCCACCCAGAAGATCGTGGAGAACCAGCTCGCCGTCGAGGAAAAGACCCGGCACGACCTGGGCCGCGAGGCCTTTATCGAGCGGGTGTGGAAATGGAAGGAAGAGTCCGGCTCCACCATCACCAACCAGATGCGCCGCATCGGTGCCGCCGCCGACTGGTCGCGCGAACGCTTCACCATGGATGAAGGCCTCTCGGCCGCGGTGCGCAAGGTGTTCATCGACTGGTATCGCGCCGGCCTGATCTATCGCGGCAACCGGCTGGTGAACTGGGACCCCGTGCTTGGCACGGCGGTGTCGGATCTTGAAGTGAACAATGTCGAGCGGGACGGCCACATGTGGTCGATCCGCTACATGACCGCCGACGGCGCAGCCTCGCTCGTGGTGGCCACCACGCGTCCGGAAACCATGCTGGGCGACGTGGCCGTGGCGGTGCACCCGGAGGATGAGCGTTACGCGCACCTGATCGGCCAGATGCTGCACCTGCCCCTGACCGGCCGGCAGATTCCGGTGATTGCCGACGACTACGTGGACAAGGATTTCGGTACCGGCTGCGTGAAGATCACGCCGGCGCACGACTTCAACGATTACGCGGTCGGCCAGCGCCACAAGCTGGCGCCGATCGAAATCTTCACGCTCGACGCGAAGGTCAACGACAACGCGCCGGAGAAATACCGCGGTCTGGATCGCTACGACGCGCGCAAGGCCGTGCTGGCCGATCTCGAAGCCGCCGGCCTGCTGGTCGAGACCAAGCCGCACAAGCTGCAGGTGCCGGTGAGCCAGCGTTCCGACGCGGTGATCGAGCCGATGCTGACCGACCAGTGGTTCGTCGATCTCACCTCGGAGATGCTGGCCGATGGACGTCCAGGCGGCCGCAAGGCGATCACCGAACCTGCGCTGGATGCCGTGCGCTCGGGCGAAATCAAGTTCGTGCCCGAGAACTGGAGCACCACCTACACGCAATGGCTGGGCAACATCCAGGACTGGTGCATCAGCCGCCAGCTGTGGTGGGGCCACCGCATCCCGGCGTGGTACGACGAGGCCGGCAACATCTTCGTGGGCGAGGACGAGGCCGACGCGCGCGCCAGCGCCACGACCGCACCGGTTGGTGCGCTGCGCCAGGACGAGGACGTGCTGGACACCTGGTTCTCCTCGGCGCTGTGGCCGTTCTCCACCCTGGGCTGGCCGGCCGATGGCCCGGTGAAGAACGAGCGCGGCGAAATCGTCGCCAACTGGGAACAGGACAAGATCTTCCTGCCCAGCGCGGTGCTGGTCACCGGCTTCGACATCATCTTCTTCTGGGTCGCCCGCATGGTGATGGCGACCAAGTATTTCACTGGGCAGATTCCGTTCCGCGAGGTCTACATCAACGCCATCGTGCGTGATGCGGAAGGCCAGAAGATGTCCAAGTCCAAGGGCAACACGCTGGATCCGCTGGACCTGATCGACGGTATCGCGCTGGAGCCGTTGGTGGCCAAATCCACCAAATCGCTGTTGATCCCGCAGGTGCGCGCCAAGGTCGAGAAGCGCATCCGCAAGGACTACCCCGACGGCATCCCCGCGATCGGCACCGACGCGCTGCGCTTCACCTTCGCCGCGCTGGCCAGCTACAGCCGCACGATCAACTTCGACATCAAGCGCGCCGAAGGCTACAAGGCGTTCTGCAACAAGTTGTGGAATGCGGCGCGATTCGTGTTGATGAATCTGCCCGAGGGCCAGATCGCCGCTCCCCAAGGCCTGCCCGCTACCGAGGCGGAGCGGTGGATTCTCACCCGCCTGAAGCAGACGCTGGCCGAGGTCGAGCAGCACTTCGTCAGCTATCGCTTCGACCATCTGGCGCAGGCGTTGTACGAGTTCGTGTGGAACGAGTACTGCGACTGGTTCCTGGAGCTGTCCAAGCCTGCGTTGAATGGCGATGATGCCGCTGCCGCCGCTTCCACCCGCCACACCTTGCTGGTGGTGCTGGAATCGGTGTTGCGCGCGCTGCATCCGGTGATCCCGTTCATCACTGAAGAAATCTGGAAGGATGTGGGACCAAAGCTCGGCCTCACCGAGGAAAGCCTGATCCACCGGCCGTGGCCGAAGGCCGACGACATCGCGGCGGATCACGCGGCGACGGGCGAGATCGAGTGGTTCAAGAACGTGTTGTCCGGCATCCGCAAGATCCGTTCGGAAATGAACATCTCGCCGGCCAAGACCATCCCGCTGCTGTTCGCCGACGGTGACGCCAGCGACCACGCGCGGGTGACCAAGTTCGCGGCGCAGATCAGCTTCCTCGCCCGTACCGAAACGCCGCAATGGATCGAAGCCGGCGCCGACGAACCGGCTTCGGCTGCCGCTGTGGTGGGCGCGCTGCGGGTGATGATTCCGCTGGCCGGGCTGATCGATCTGGAAGCGGAGAAGGTGCGCCTGGCCAAGGAGATCAGCCGCATCGAAGTCGAAATCAGGAAGTGCGAGGGCAAGCTGGGCAATGCCAACTTCGTGGCCAACGCCCCGGCCGAAGTCGTCGCCCAGGAGCGCCAGCGCATCACCGACTGGAACACCACGCTGGGCGCTCTGCGCGAGCAGGCGCAGAAGCTGGGCGGCTGAGCTCCCCTCCCCCGCTTGCGGGGGAGGGGCTGGGGGAGAGGGGCTTTTCGCGCCAGGCAGCAGGAGCGGAAGCGCCCTCGCCTATTTCTCGATATGGCTTGCAGCCAGATCGAGCGCCATCACGATCGCCTCTTCGCGTCCGTTACGTGCCGGGTAGTAGCGCGGCCGCCGACCGATCTCGCGAAACCCGATCGACGCGTACAGTGCCCGGGCATCGGCATTGGACGGCCGCACTTCCAGAAACACGCGCTCGGCGCCGTTCCAGCGCGCGCTGTCCAGCAGCCTGCGCAACAGGTAACGGCCCAGGCCCTGGCCGCGCCGTTGCGGGCTTATGCAGATGTTCAGCACATGCGCCTCGCCCGCGCCCATCGAAAGGATGCCGTAGCCCGCAGTGACGTCGTCCACGACCAGCACCCAGCACGGATAGCCAGCCTTGAGGCAATCGGCAAAGACGCCCGGCGACCAGGGGAATTCATACGAGGCCAGCTCGATCTCGCCAACAGCGACAAGATCGTCCGCCGTCATCGTGCGCATCCGGGCCGAGGGATGAGCGAGCGCGACCACGACGTCAGCCCGTGACGCCAGCCAGCGCACGGTGCAGCGTGCGCACTGCGGTCCACAAGCGCCGCTTGGAGGCTGCGTGCGACAGCACCTGCGACGGCTCGTCGACCAGCACGATCTGCGCGCGCTGCATCACCTCGGCCGGCAGGCTCCGACCCAGCGCGTGGGCCTGGGTTTCACCGAACACCAAATACGCGCGCGCCGCTGGCGGTGCCTCCGCCAGTTCGCCTGCCGCATTCACGCTGACCCGCGCGGCACGCGCCAGCCAGGCACCACAGGCACCGAACGTGCGTCCCAGCAGGTCGAGCTCGCGCATGGCGCAGCCGCCCGGCAAGACCACCACGCAGGCGCCTGGCGCATCGTCGCCCTGCACCGGCGGCGCAGCCGTGATGTCTTCTTGCGTAGCCAGCGGCGTGGGCGCGGCGCGGCGTACCCACGGCACCATGCCCAGCGCGCGCAACACCCGCGCACGATGGACGGCGTCGACATGGCTCGCGGCCGCGTTCATGCGTTGCCGCGGCGTCCCCGCCGCCGGTGCTCGGCCAAACCCCACAGCGTCATTACCGGGCCGGACAACAGGTAAATCGTGAACCCCGCCAGCAATACCCGCGGCGTGTCCAGAATCAGCAGCGCCAGCAACAGCACCGCACCGACCATCCAGCCGAACGGTACCCGCTGGCGATCGCCGGTCGGCAGCGACTTGAAGCTGTAATAGCGAAACCGGCTCACCATCAACAAACCGGTAATCACGGCGATGAACGGCACCACGAAGCACAGCTCGGCACCCGGCACGTCGAATTTCTCCATGCTCCACACGAATGACATGCAGACACCGGCCGCAGCGGGGCTGGCCAGCCCCTGGAAATAGCGCTTGTCGATCACGCTGACCTGGGTATTGAACCGCGCCAACCGCAAGGCGGCGCAGGCGGCGTAGATGAAGGCAGCGGCCCAGCCCAGCTTGCCCCACAGCGGGCCGAAATCCTTCAGCGCGGACAACGACCACGTGTACAGCACCAGCGAAGGCGCCAGACCGAAGCTGATCAAGTCGGACAGCGAGTCGTACTGCACGCCGAATTCGCTCTGGGTGCCGGTCATTCTTGCCACCCGGCCATCCATGCCATCGAGCACGGCGGCGAAGAACACCGCCACTGCCGCATCGGAATAGAAGCCGCTGATGCTGGCGATGATCGCGTAGAACCCGGCAAACATTGCCCCGGTGGTGAACAGGTTGGGCAACAGGTAGATACCCCGGTGCCGAGGCGCGCGGACTGGCATTTGCTCGCTCATGAATCAAACCGTGACAGGATGCGCGAAGTGTAAACCATCGCTTGAGTCCCGATCGCCGGAGTGATAACAAGGACGGCCTGCGTATCTCATCCAGGGGACACTCCATGCAACGTTCGTTGATCGCCGTGGCGCTGATGCTGCTAACGCCGCTGGCCGTGGCGCAGGTCTACAAATGGACCGACAGCCAAGGCACCGTGCATTACTCGCAGACCGCACCGGCCTCCGGTGTCGATTTCAAAAGGATAAAGACGGTCGAATCCGCCGCGGCGCCCGCGCAAGACCCGCAGGCGCAAACGCCGGCAGCTACCACCGAAGCACAGCCCGCCCCGGCGTCCAGCCAGCCGATCGCGGACACACCCGCCAACCGCAAGACGCTTTGCGACTCCCTGCAGAACAATCTGAAGATGCTCAAGGGCACCGGCCCGGTGGTGATGCAGCAGGCCGGAAAATCGACGGCGCTGGACGATACCCAGCGCAAGCAGCAGATCGCGGCGGACGAAGCGCAATATCAGCAATATTGCCAGGCCAACTGATTTACGTTCACCCCCATCGGCGCGCCTTTCAAACGCGCCGGCGAAAAACCCGCATTCACGCTGCATAGCGGCTTCCAGCGCGGTCTGACGGCTATAATCGGCGCCTTTCCCCTCCGCCGGATCCACTCGCATGCGCCTCAGCCAATTCCACCTGGCCACCGTCAAGGAAATCCCTGCCGACGCCGAAATCGCCAGCCACAAGCTGATGCTTCGCGCCGGCATGATCCGGCGGCTGGCCTCCGGCCTGTACACCTGGTCGCCGCTGGGGCTGCGCGTGTTGCGCAAGGTCGAAAACGTGGTGCGCGAGGAAATGAACCGCGCCGGCGCGATCGAACTGCTGATGCCGTCGGTGCAGCCGCGTGAACTCTGGGAAGAAACCGGCCGCTGGGAGAAATTCGGCGGACAGCTGCTGAAAATCAAGGATCGCAAGCAGCAGGAGTTCTGCTACGGCCCCACGCACGAGGAAGTCATTACCGACTTTGCCCGCAACGAGCTGAAAAGCTACAAGCAGCTGCCGGTCAATTTCTACCAGATCCAGACGAAGTTCCGCGACGAGATCCGCCCACGCTTCGGTGTAATGCGCGCGCGCGAATTCCTGATGAAGGACGCTTATTCCTTCCACCTCACGCAGGAATCGCTGGCCGCCACCTATGCGGTGATGTATCAGGCCTACACCCGCATTTTCACCCGCCTTGGGCTGAGCTTCCGCGCGGTGCAGGCGGATACCGGCGCGATTGGCGGCAATGCCAGCCACGAGTTCCAGGTGCTGGCCGATTCGGGCGAGGACGCCATCGCGTTTTCCGACGGTTCCGATTACGCGGCCAATATCGAGAAAGCAGAAGCGCTGGCGCCCACCAGTGAGCGCCCGGCCGCCACGACGGCGTTGCAGCAAGTGGCTACGCCCACCCAGAAAACCATCGAGGACGTCGCTGCATTCCTCGGCGTCTCACCCGACCGTTGTGTGAAGACCCTGCTGCTGCGCGGACGCGACGGGCTCGTCGCGCTGTGCCTGCGTGGCGACCACCAGGTCAACGAGGTCAAGGCGGCGAAGCTCGACGAGCTGGGTGGCGAATCGATACTGGCGAGCGAGGAAGAAATCCTCGCCGCCGTCGGAACCCGCCCGGGCTCCATCGGGCCGGTGAAACTGCCTGATTCGATTCCGGTCATTGTCGATCGCGACGCCGCCGTGCTCGCCGATTTCGTTTGCGGCGGCAATGCCGACGGCACCCATTACACGGGCGCCAACTGGGAGCGTGATGTGCGCGTCACCCGCATCGCCGATATCCGCAATGTGGTCGAGGGCGATCGTTCACCCGATGGCGAAGGCATCCTGCATATTGCGCGGGGTATCGAAGTAGGCCACGTATTCCAGCTCGGTACGAAATACGCCGAAGCACTCGACGCCGTGGTGCTGAATGACCAGGGCAAGACGCAGGTAATGACCATGGGCTGCTACGGCATTGGCGTGAGCCGCATCGTGGCGGCGGCCATCGAGCAGCGCCACGACGACGCCGGCATCGTGTGGCCCGAAGCGATGGCGCCATGGCGTGTCGCGGTTTGCGTAATCAACCCGAAGCACCTGCCGGCGGTAAGCGAAGCAGCGCAGGCACTCTATGAAGCACTCAATGCACGCGGTATCGAAACCGTGCTGGATGACCGCGGCCTGCGTCCCGGCGGCATGTTCGCCGACATGGAATTGATCGGCATTCCGCACCGGGTGGTGATCAGCGACCGCGGCCTCACCGCGGGCACGCTTGAATATCGCGGGCGTACCGAAACCGAGAGCCGGGCCATTACCCAGGAACAGCTATTCGACCTGCTTGTCTGATTCGCGCAGCGGGTACAAAGTACCTGTCACGACAGCACACGAATGCCGCCCCGTTATCGGGCGGCGGCCGCAAATTAACTACACGGCAATGCATTACGGCGCCCCCGGACCACGTGAAACCGATGTGATCGAGTTAATCGTCACAGGGGACGCGTGTAGCTAATGGGCGCCTGCTTTGCATTCAATTTTCTTTTCGTGGAGAATCATGCAGTGGCACTTCGTTTGTTCCACCCCGTTGCAGCCAATTCCACATTACTGATAACCACTCCCGGAGTTCCCCATGGCCGTCGATATCAAGAACCTCAACCATAACCAGCTCAACGAACTGATCAGCAAGGCACAAACGCGCCAGACGGAGCTGCGCAAGGAAAAGGTGGTCAAGCTGCGCGAGAAAGTCCACGCGCTGATCAAGGCCGAGGGTTACAGCTTCGAGGACATTTTCGGCCAGAGCCGCGGCAAGTCCCGTCGCACCGGTCCGGTGGCACCGAAATACCGCAACCCCGCCGACCCGGCCCAGACCTGGTCCGGCCGCGGCAAGCGCCCGCGCTGGTACAACGATGCCTTGAAGGCGGGCAAGAAGGAAAAGGATCTGGCGATCTGATTTAGCGCTTGCGTGTTGCAACGGGCGTGCAGTGATCCATGCCGCACCGATTGAAAAGTATCAAGCCCGTAGGTGTCCTGGACGCCTGCGGGCTTTTTCTTTGGGCGCGATATGTGGAGCTGAGCACTCCGGCCAGCCAAAAAAGCTACCTCTCCCTTGGGGGAGAGGAATTACGGTGTTTGTTGAGCGCTGAGGCCTGGCCAGGTCGCCGGCCGGGGTTGCACGCTTGGGTCAGAGCATGCCGGTTTCGAGTTTCGCCGCGTCCGACATCATCGAGTGACTCCATGGCGGATCGAATACCAGATCCACGTCCGCCTCGATAATGGTGGGGATCATCTCCAGCTTGGTGCGCGCGTCGTCCACCAGGATGTCGCCCATGCCGCAGCCGGGTGCGGTCAGGGTGAGTTTCACGTAGACCTTGCGATCGCCTTCGGCGGTCTGCTCCAGGCTGAGGTCGTAAACCAGCCCAAGGTCGACCACGTTTACCGGGATTTCCGGATCGAACACGGTGCGCAACTGGTCCCAGGCCAGTTTTTCAACGTCCTCGTTGGTGGCATCGGCAGCCACTTCGATCGCCTCCGGTGGCGGCTTGCCCAGTGCATCGGCATCGTCGCCCGCAATACGGAACAGGTTGCCGTCGACATAGACCGTGAAACTGCCGCCCAGCGCCTGCGTGATGTAGCCGATCTGACCGGCCGGCAAGGTGATCACCTCACCTTGCGGCACCATCACCGCGTTGCAATCACGCAACAGGGTGAAAGGTTCGCTGCTCAAACTGAAACCACTCATACCACTGTCCAACCCGAATCAATGGGCGCGACAAGACACCGCGCCGGCGCTCTATTATGCCGCCCGTCGCCCCGGGCTGCTTGTTCCAGATCAAGCGAGAGCCAGTCAGCCGCCCGCGACGGGCGTGGCTCTTCGCGCTCGCGTTATGATCGGGGCTTTATCCGGGGAATCAATGTGACCGCCATTCTTTCGCGCCCGTCGCATTCATGAGCGTGCATTCCGTTTTCCGCGCGCTGTTCGCCCTCGTCTGCGCTGCCATGCTGGGACTCGCGGCTGGCGCCGTGTGGATGGTGGCCGCTCTCTACGCGGGCCACGCCACGTCCTGGCTGGCGTTGCCGTTTGCCGTGGTGCTGGCATGGACCATACGGCACTGGGTGCAGTCGCCGGGCCGCTTCGCGGCGTTACTTGCCGCGCTCGCCGCACTGCTGGCGGCGCTGTACGTCAATGTGCTGATGGCTGGTGCGCTGGTTGCCGCCAACATGGGCATGGGTATCGTCGACGCGCTGCGCACGGCGGGCGCCGGCATGCTGCTGCAACTGGCGCGGATGGGCTTCTCGGCGGCTGATGCCGGCTGGTACCTGGTCGCCGCCGGGCTGGCTGCGGTACTCGCAAGCCGGCCCCGGCGGAGCAACTGACGCGTCGGCACTGTCGAGGAAAACCACTTTCCGTGGTTTTCCTCGATCGCATCACGCGCGCTCAGTCGTCCAGCGATTTCAGCTCGTTCACCAGCTGGCCCGCGGCAGCCTGGCCATCGCCGTACAGCATGCGGGTGTTGTCAGCGTAGAACAGCGCATTCTCGATGCCGGCAAAGCCGGTGCCCTTGCCACGCTTGATCACGATCACGTGTTTCGCGGCGCTGACGTCGAGAATCGGCATGCCATAGATCGGCGAAGCCGGGTCGGTCTTGGCCAGCGGATTCACCACGTCGTTCGCGCCGATCACCAGCGCCACGTCGGTAGCGGGGAATTCCGGGTTGATCTCGTCCATGTCGGCAATCAGGTCGTAGGGCACGCCCGCCTCGGCCAGCAGCACGTTCATGTGCCCGGGCATGCGGCCGGCCACCGGGTGAATGGCGAATTTCACCTTCACCCCGCGCTTGATCAGCAACTGGGCGAACTCCCATACCTTATGCTGCGCCTGCGCCACCGCCAGGCCGTAGCCGGGCACGATCACCACGCGCTCGGCGTAGGCCATCATCACCGCCGCATCGCTGGCCTCGACCGGCTTTTGCGCGCCCTCGATCGCCTGCGCCTCGCCACCGGCCGCACCGAAACTGCCGAACAGCACATTGCCGATCGAACGGTTCATCGCCTTGGCCATCAACTGGGTCAGCAAGGTGCCGGCCGCGCCGACCACCATGCCGGCGATGATCATCGCCTCGTTGCCCAGCACAAAACCCTCGAACGACACGGCCAGGCCGGTGAACGCGTTGTACAGCGAGATCACCACCGGCATATCGGCGCCGCCGATCGGCAACGTCATCAGCAGGCCGAACAGCAACGCCAGCACGAAGAAAAGTGCGATCAGAGGCCCGCTGACATGGCCGGACGCCAGTACCACGCCCACCACAACCGCGGCGGCCAGCAGCAGCATGTTCACCACGCGCTGGCCGGGGAACACGAAGCGCTTGTCCATCCACCCTTGCAGCTTGGCGAAAGCGACCAGCGAACCGGAAAAACTCACCGTGCCGATCAAGGCACCCAGCACGCCCAGCGACAGCTCCACCGGCGACAGCATCGGCGGCAGACCGTTTATCGCCCAGCTCTCCGGCTGCAGCGGCGAGGTATTCGGCACCACGTGCAGCAGCCCCAACGCACGCGCGTAGCCGATCAGCTCGACCGCGCCGATGGCCGCCGCCGCGCCGCCGCCCATGCCGTTGTACAGAGCCACCATCTGCGGCATCGCCGTCATCGCCACGCGCCGACCGGTCCACCACGCGGCGCTGACGCCAATAAGCACGGCGGCAACAATCAGGCTGCGGTTGTGCATGTCTGGCAGGAAGAACGTCGCCAGCACCGCCAGCAGCATGCCCACACCGGCCCACACGATGCCGCCGCGCGCCGTGCGCGGCGAGCTCATGCGTTTCAGCCCCAGGATGAACAGCAGCGCGGCGAGGAAATAACACGCCTTGATCAAGGTCGGCAGCAGGCTCATCCCTGATCTCCCTTGCCGGCGCCCGGCTTGCTCGACTTGAACATCTCCAGCATGCGCTCGGTCACCACGTAGCCACCCGCGGCATTGCCGGCGCCAAGCAGCACGCCCACGAAGCCGATGGTTATCTCGAACGGGGTCTGTGCATGACCGAGCGCGATCATCGCGCCCACCAGCACGATGCCGTGGATGAAGTTGGAGCCGGACATCAACGGCGTATGCAGGATCACCGGCACCCGCGCGATGATTTCGTAACCGCAGAACGCGGCCAGCATGAAGATGTAAAGTGCCAGGAAACCGTCGATCATGACCCCACCCTGTCAGGAACTTGGTTCACGCATCATACGGTTGTCCGTCAACCGGCGCGAGCTTGGCGCGTTCAAGCTATGGAGTCGAACGATGGAGCCCGAAAATGCAGCACGCGACGACACGGGCGCGCCAGCCATGAATACGGCGGTCGACGCGCTTGGCGCGGACATGGTGCTCGATGAGGCGACACCGGCCACGCTGGACGCGTTCCTGGCGCAGGTCGAGCGCCGCGCGTTCCGCATGGCCGAGATGCAGTTGCGTCACCGCGAAGACGCCATGGACGCGGTGCAGGACGCGATGCTGCGGCTGGTGAAGCACTACCGGGACAAGCCCGCCGCAGAATGGGCGCCGCTGTTCTGGGGCATCCTGCGGCGGCGCGTGGTCGACCTGCAGCGGCGGCGCAAGGTGCGCTCGATCGTGGTGGGCTGGCTCGGCGGCGGCCACGACAAGGATGGCGACGAACTCCCGGTATGGGAGCCCGCTGACCAGAACCCAGGCCCGCTCGACCGGCTGCACGACGTGCAGTCCTATGCAGACATGGCCGCCGCGGTGAACACCTTGCCGAGGCGCCAGCGCGAAGCTTTCATGCTGCGCATGCTGGAAGGCCTCGACGGCAAGGAAACGGCGCAAGCCATGGGCTGCAGCGAAGGCAGCGTGAAAACCCATCTGTCGCGCGCCATGCACACCTTGCGCGACCAACTGGAGAACTGGCGATGAACATGCCCGACACCGAGTCCACCCGGCCTGGTGATCGATCCGGCAGCCTGGCGGGCGACCTGTCCGACCAGCGGCTGCAACAGCGCGCCCGCGAGCTTTACCGCGAAGCTGGCCGACGCGTCGACCCGGCAACCGCCGGGCGCTTGCGCGCGGCCCGCCGGCAGGCGCTGGAGACGGCAGGCAAGCCATCGCACCAGGTCAGCCGCTGGCTGATTCCGTCCGGCGCCGTGGCGGTGATCGCCCTGGCGTCGCTGATGCTGTGGCAACCGTTGCCGCAAGGCAGCAACCGGCCAGCCACCACCGTCGAGGCAGCCACCGACCTCGACAACGAGTTGCCGCCGGATGCCGACAAGACCGATCCGGTGCTCTACCAGAACCTCGATTTCTACACCTGGCTGGCTGCTGCCGACCACCACCCGACGACGCGCTGAGTCATGAAACCACTACTCCGCATCGCACTCTCCCTGCTGCTGGCCGGCGCGCTTGGCAATGCCTTTGCCGCCCCACCGCAGGACGACGCGGGTACGCCGCCGCCATCCTGGAGCAGCCTTTCCGCCGCCCAGCGCGACGTGCTGGCACCGCTGCAGCAGGAGTGGGACAGCTTGTCGCCACGCAAACGGGCGCACATGCTCCGTCGCGCCGAACACTGGGCCACGCTGCCACCGGAAAAGCGCGCGGAAATCCGCGAGCGCATCGCCCGTTGGCAGCAGATGACACCCGAGCAGCGCCGGCAGGCCCGCGCCAACATGCGCGAGTTCCACAAGATGCCGCGCGAGCAGCGCGAACAACTGCACGCCACGTTCGAGCATTTCCAGAGCCTGCCGCCGCCGCAGCGCGAGCGCCTCATACGCGAGTGGCGCGCGCTGACGCCGAAACAGCGGCTGGAATGGCGCGAACCGACGGCGCCCGCGGCGCAACCGCCTTCATCGGACCAACCGTCGCCACCATCACATCCGCAGTGATGGTCTGACCGAACCGGAAGCCGCGACCTCATCGTCGCGGCGAATCACCCGGCCTACCGCACGACACTCACGCCGTGAAACGGGCCTCGCCGGCGTGGCTCACGCAGCTCTTGGCCACCAGCTCATCCTCGAAATCCGGTGCCAGCGCGCCGTCACGCAGCAGCAGCTCGCCAAAGTTGAAGACGTTGCGCGCGTACATTTCCGAGGCGTGCAAAGGCGCACCGGCCGGCAGGTTGAGCGGCCCCAGGATCACCACGCCAGCGTGCTCCACCCGCTGGCCCGGCTGGGTGAGTTCGCAGTTGCCACCGCCTTCGGCGGCGAGATCCACGATCAGCGCGCCCGGCTTCATGCCCTCGACCATCGCCGCGCTGAGGATCTTCGGCGCCGGTCGGCCCGGCACCGCGGCGGTGGTCACGATCACGTCGATGGATTTCAGGTGCTCGGCCAGGGCCTGCTGCTGCGCGGCGCGTTCCTCCGCCGACAACTCGCGCGCGTAACCGCCGCTGCCAGCGGCGCTGACACCCAGCTCCAGGAACTTCGCGCCCAGCGACTCCACCTGTTCGCGGGTTTCCGGGCGCACGTCGTAGCCTTCCGTTTGCGCACCCAGCCGGCGTGCCGTGGCGATCGCCTGCAACCCCGCCACGCCGGCACCGATCACCAGCACTTTGGACGGCCGGATGGTGCCGGCGGCGGTGGTCAGCATCGGGAAGAATTTCGGCGAGGCCTCGGCTGCGATAAGCATGGCCCGGTAACCTGCCACCGCCGCCTGCGAACTGAGCACGTCCATCGCCTGCGCCCGCGTGGTTCGCGGCAGCAGTTCCAGCGAAAAGGCGGTCAGCTTGGCGTCGACGAGTTGCGCGATGCGCGCGGATGCGCCGTGCGGGCGCAACTGACCCACCACTACACTGCCCGGCCGCAACTGCGCCAGCGCCGCATCGTCAGGCGGCAGCACGCAGGCCAGCAGATCCGCTTGCGCCAGCACCGCGGCCGCGTCGGCGAATTCCACGTCCGCATAGGCCGCATCGGGAAAACCGGCGGCGCGCCCCGCATCATGCTGCAGCAGGATACGTACACCGCGGGCCCGCCATTTCTTGGCCATCTCCGGCGTGATCGCCACGCGTCGTTCCCCTGCGGCGGTTTCACTCAAGGCGGCTACGGTCATCGACATCGGACGTTCCCTGCTGGAGAGTTGGGTTATCTTAGCGTGCCCATGGGCGCAGTTGCCTGGCGTGTGATGTCCCTGCCGCCGCCGACGCTCCCGCTGTCTGCATGGATATAGCCGGTGTCGCTACCCCGCGAAACGTCCGAAGACCTGCTGACCCTGGCACGCGAGGCGCGTGACCGGGCCTACGCGCCGTATTCGAAGTTCAAGGTAGGTGCGTCGCTGCTTACCCGTGATGGCCGTCCATTCCAGGGCTGCAACGTGGAAAACGCCGCCTACGGCCTGTGCAACTGCGCCGAGCGCACCGCCCTTTTCAACGCGGTGGCGGCCGGCTGCCAGCCCGGCGACTTCGCCGCGTTGGCCGTGGTTACCGATACCGATGGTGTGGCCAGCCCCTGCGGCGCCTGCCGCCAGGTGATGGCCGAACTGTGCGATGCGCGGATGCCGGTGCTGCTGGCCAATCTGCGCGGCGACATGTCGGAAACCACGGTGGATGCACTGCTGCCGGGCGCGTTCACGTTGTCCCGGTAATTGCTTGGCTTCCAGCGCATCCACTCCTAGCATGGGCGTTCCCGCATCATCGAGTTCCCCATGCTTTCCGGACTGACACTGTTGCAACAACGCCACTCCGTCCCCGCGCCGCAACTGGGCGCGCCCGCTCCCGATGAAGCCACCTTGCGCACCCTGCTTGAGGCAGCGGTGCGGGTGCCCGACCACGGCAAGCTGGTGCCGTTTCGCCTGATCCGGTTGCAGGGTGAGGCGAAGCTGCAATTCGGCGAAAAGCTGGTGGCGCTGTCGCTCGCCAAGCATCCGGACATCTCCGACGCCAAGCTCGACAAGGATCGACGGCGCTACCTCTTTGCGCCGCTGGTGATCGTGGTGGTGGCGAATATCGACACCCACGCCAAGGTGCCCGTCATCGAGCAGCAGCTGTCCGCCGGCTGCGTGGCGCACAACCTGCTGCTGGGCACCCATGCGCTGGGTTTCGGCGCGCAGTGGCTCACTGGCTGGGCTGCCTACGACCGCGATGCCGCCGCCATCCTGGGCCTGGCCGACAACGAACAGGTGATCGGTTTCGTCCATATCGGCACGCCGCAGGCGGACATCGCCGATCGCGACCGGCCCGCGTTGGACGACCTGCTCAGCACATGGACAGCGTGATGCCGTCCACCGTCCACCTGGTGGACGGCAGCCTCTATGTCTTTCGCGCCTGGCATTCCATGCCGGACGAGTTTTTCGATGCCGACGGGCAATCGATCAACGCCGTGCACGGGTTCACCCGCTTCCTGTGCGAACTGCTGGAACGGGCGCAGCCGGACCACATCGCGGTGGCGTTCGACGCTTCGCTGACCAGTTCGTTCCGCAACACGATCTACCCCGCCTACAAGGCCAACCGCGAACTGCCGCCGCCGTCGCTGGAGCGCCAGTTCGTGCAATGTCGCGCGGTGACCGAGGCGCTCGGCATCTGCATGATGATCGACCACGCCTACGAAGCCGACGACCTGATCGGCAGCACCGCCTGGAACCTGCGCATGCAGGGCTGGCGCAGCGTCATCGTGTCGGCCGACAAGGATTTCGGCCAGTTGCTGGGCGAACACGACGAACAGTGGGACTACGCGCGCAACCTGCGCTGGGGTCCGGGCGGTGTGCATGAAAAGCTGGGCGTGCACCCGCATCAGGTCGCCGACTACCTGGCGTTGTGCGGCGACGCGATCGACAACATCCCCGGCGTGCCGGGCGTGGGTGCGAAAACCGCCGCGGCGCTGCTCACCCATTTCGGCAGCCTCGACAACCTGCTCGACCGCATCGACGAGGTGGCCTTCCTGCGCTTGCGTGGCGCGGCCAGCTGCGCCGTCAAGCTGCGCGAACACGCGGAGAACGCGCGTACTTACCGGCGGCTGACGCGGATCGCGCTGGACGCACCGGGCATGACCACGACCGAAGCGCTGCAGCGGCGCCCCGCCGACCCCGCCGTACTGGAAGCGCTGTGCGAACAGCTGCGGTTCGGCGCCTTCACCCGCAGCCGCCTGCGTGCCCTGCTGCGTTGACGCCCGGTTGTTGCCCGCGCCGCGCGGTATCACCATGGCCGTATCCCTTTGACAGGCGACAACGATGACCCCAGCTGAAAATGTGCCGGCCGACGCGCATGCTCCCGTGGAAACCCTGTGCGAAGGCCGCTGGCTCAGCCTGCGCAAGCGTGGCCGCTGGGAGTACGCCGAGCGCAACAACCCCGGCGGCGCAGTGATCATCCTGGCGGTAACGCCGGAGGACAAGGTGCTGTTCGTCGAGCAGTACCGGGTGTCGATCCTGCAAAACACCATCGAGATGCCGGCCGGCCTGGTCGGCGACCTGCCGGACCAGGCCGATGAGGGCGCGCTGCTGGCCGCCCAGCGCGAGCTGGAAGAGGAAACCGGCTACCGCTGCCAGCGCGTGGAGTTTATCCACACCGGTCCGTCGTCCTCGGGCATGAGTACCGAGATGATCGCGTTCGTGCGGGCGTGGGAGCTGGAGAAAGTCGGCCCGGGCGGTGGCGACGAAACGGAAAACATCGTCGTCCACGAAGTACCGCGGCGCGACGCCGGTGCCTGGCTGTTCGCGCGCGCCGCCGAAGGTTATTCGATCGACCCCAAGCTGTTCGCCGGCCTGTGGTTCATCGAGCACGGCGCCCCGGCCACCGAAGCGGCGAACAAAAAGAGCTAAAGATTTTCGACGGATTGCCGCCATGAGTATGCCGACCCACATCGGCGTCCCCCCACAGATGGATCCGTCCCCATGAAAATTCTGCTTGCCTCCGCTCTGCTGTTGCTGTCGCCGCTGGCTGCCCATGCCGCCTGCTCGCCCACCGATTTCACGATCACCGAGTTCAAGCCGCAGGTTCCCGGTTCCGGCTCCTCCATGCGCCTGCGCCTCGCCGGCGAGCTGGCCAACCACTGCGCCACCGCCTCGGCAGCCCAGATCCGGATCGAAGCGAAGGACGCCAGCGGCAAGGTGCTGCAGAGCAAGGAAGGCTGGCCGGCCGGCACGTCCAACATTGCCCCGGGCGAAACGGCCAAGTTCGACCTCGGCCGCTTGTTCCGCTACCAGTCGGACATGGACACCTACACCGTCAGCATCATCAACGTGCGCACCTGGTAAGCACCAGCCGGGGCCGCCGCCGCGCATGCGGTGGCCTCCCCCGGTGATACGAACGGCGACAATCGCACCGGCGTAAACGCCATCCCTCCGTAGAAAAGAACACCGCCCGGCGATGACGCCGAGCCGCCTCGCTGCGCCCGGCCACCGCTGAAAACGGGCGGTGCCGGCGTGCGGCGTGCATCGTCGTGGGTGCGGCTAAAGAATCCGGCGGCGTGGCCGATCATGGGTATATCGACTTGTTCTGGCTTTGTACGGATGGACACTCACCTATGAAAATACTATTTGCCGCCACTGCCTTGTTTCTGCTGCCGATGGGTGCGCATGCGGCCTGCGCCGTCAAGGATTTCGCTATCGCCAACTTCTCGCCGGCCATGACCAGCGTGGGTTCGTCCACGCGCATCACCCTGCGCGGTGACCTGGTCAACCATTGCGCCGAAGCAGCCGCGGGGCAGATCCGCATCGACATCAAGGACGACAAGGGCAACGTCCTGCAGAGCAAGGACGTGTGGCCCGCCGGCACCGGCAACATCGGCCCGGGCGACAAGGTCAGCTTCGACGTGGGCCGCCTGTTCCGCTACAAGGACGGCATGAGCGCGTTCACCGCCACGATCACGGACGTGCGCATCTGGTAAGTCTTCAAAGCGCACCGATGGAAACGAAAAAGGCTCCGAAAGGAGCCTTTTTTATGCCCGCCATCCCATGACCCACTGACGGATGGATGCGCGGCCCGCCACGCGGGCGCCCGCTCAATGCAGTACGAACAGCTTGTCGAAGCCGGCCACGCGCAAGGTGCCGCGCAGTTCGGTACCGGCGTTGACGATGCGGATGTCGGCCTTGTCCGCGCCGGCATGCTCGCGCAGCAGAAGCAGCATGCCCAGCGCGGAGCTGTCCATGCTGCTCACTTCGCTGAAGTCGATGACATAGCTGCGGGCGACACCGTCGCGCAGGCAGGCGTCGTGGAATTCACGGTGGATACTGAAGTCGAAGCGCTCGCCCAGTTGCAGGGTGAGGCAATCGTTGTCGCTGTCGTGGTGGACGATCATGGTGGGTTCCTCAGAATAGCTCGATCTCGCCGGCGTCCATCGAGCTTTGCAAGGCCGGGCCGCGCGAACGCAGCCGGGCTTTCTCGCGCTGGATGGCCAGGCGGCTGCGCAGGCGCTGCGCGTGGGCCTGCAGCACTTCGGCGTCGTCCGGCCCGCAGGCCAGCTCTTCGATGTCGCGGGTGCACTCGGCGGTGACTTCCTGCAGCTCCATCAGGCGCGTGCGGGTCTGGTTGATCAGCTGGCTGAGGATGTCCTCGAACTGCAGCGAGCGGATGGTGGTGGACACGTCGCTGCCCAGGCCACGGCTGATTTCGACGACCTGGTCGGCCACGGCGCTGGTACGCGCGTCGCTCTCGGTGACGTGCGCCATCATCGCGTCGATGCCGCCCTTGGCCGACAGCGCCACGTTCAGATCCTGCGAGGCCATGGTGCCCACCAGCCCGCGCAGCTGCTCCATCGCGGCGCGCGCACGCTCCACGTGGCTGCCGATCTGCTCGTTGAACTGGTTGGAGTTGCTGGCCAGGTTGCGGATCTCGCCGGCGACCACCGCGAAACCGCGACCGGATTCGCCCGCGCGCGCCGCCTCGATCGCCGCGTTCAGCGCCAGCAGGTTGGTTTCTTCGGCAATGGTGTTGACGTTGCGCAGCAGGCCGAACACGGCGTCCATTTCCTTGGCCATGCCGTCGATGCGGTAGACGATGCGCAGGCTCTCGCGCGACATCTGCACGATCATGCCCACGAAATGCTGCAGCAGGTCGGCAGTGCGCGCCGCGAAATCCTGCACCGAGACACCACCCTCCTGCCCGCCGATGATCTGTTTCAGCAGCGACTGCTGCAGCGCGGTCTTGTTGGACAAGCCGTCGAAGCCGCCGCCGAGTTCGAGCACGGCATCGCGCAGCAGGTCCAGGCCCTGGTGCAGCTCGCGGGTGGCGTGGCCCAACTCGTCCACCACTGCGCCGCGCATGTCATCCAGCGCCTCGCGCACGGGCTCGATGTTGCCGGGCGCCGCCGCGGGCACCTGTTCAGTGTTGCGTGTCCGGCTTTCGATGATCCACACGATGGTGAGAAGCACGATCAGCAACGGCGCCAGCCAGGCTTCGCGCACGAACAGGGCAAGCAGCAAGGCAACCGCACTGGCAAGCCCGCCGTAGACGGGATATTTGGTGGCGCTGGGGGCAGTGAAAAGCATGAGTGACGATCCGCAGGTCAGGCGCTCGTGGCGCTTACGTGAGTTTGGCGCGTCAGCGCAAGCAGGCGCGCGGCAATATGGTCCAGCGGCTGCATTTCGCTAGCCGCACCGAGCTTCCAGGCCGAACCGGGCATGCCCCAGACGACCGAGCTTTCTTCATCCTGCACCAGGGTGGTGGCGCCAGCCTGATGCAATTCCAGCAGGCCGCGCGCGCCATCGTCGCCCATGCCGGTAAGCAGCACCGCGACCGTGGCCGCCCCGGCGCTGGCCGCCAGCGAACGGAACAGCACGTCCACGCTGGGCTTGTGCCGGTTCACCGCCGGGCCGTCGTGCAAACGGCACACGTAGCGCGCGCCGTCCCACATCACCAGCAGGTGGTGGCTGCCCGGCGCGATGTAGACATGGCCGCTCTGGATGGGCTGGCCGTCGCGGGCCTCGCATACGCGCATCGCCGAGCAGCGGTCCATCCGCGCCGCGAAGGGGCCGCTGAACGCCGCCGGGATGTGCTGGGTCACCAGGATCGGCGGCGCATCCGGTGGCATCGCTTCCAGCAGCACGCGCACCGCTTCGGTGCCGCCGGTGGATGCGCCCACCGCGATCAGCGGGCTGCCGCCACGGGTACCCGCGGTCTGCGCGCGCGGCAGCACGGCGTCGGCCGACAGGCGTGGCGGCACGTCCAGCTTGCGCACGGCGGTGCGCGCGCGCGGCCGCGTGGTGGCCGCCATCTTCACCTTGTGGCAGATCTCCTGCGCGCTTTCGCCGAAACGGCTGGCCAGGTCACTGTCGGGCTTGGCGAAAAAATCCACCGCACCCAGTTCCAGCGCGCGCAAGGTCACGTCCGCGCCCTCGACGGTCAGCGACGACACCATCACCACCGGCATCGGTCGCAGCCGCATCAGGTTCTCCAGGAAGGTGAGGCCGTCCATGCGCGGCATCTCGACGTCCAGGGTGAGCACGTGCGGGTTCAGCTGTTTGATCTTCTCGCGCGCGATCAACGGATCGGCAGCGGTGCCGACCACCTCGATCGCCGGATCGCAGGCAAGCATGGTCGACATCAGCTTGCGCACCAATGCGGAGTCATCGACCACCAGAACACGCACTCTTTCCATGTTGTCCATCACCCTGCCGTAATCCAAACCCTGTCGCATGCGACAGCACTGTCAATCCGCGTGCCTGCCGCCGCGGTCGCTAGAACAACTCGACCTCACCCTTTATCGGATCATTTGCCAAACGCTTGAGGTAACCGCGCTCGTCGGCCACCAGCGCCACATCGTCGCGGCGGCGCAACTGGCGTACCCGCACGCGGCCACTCTGCGGAAAAAACTGCACCTGGCGGGGGTAGATGTCGCCCAGGTCGGAGGCGCACAGATTGAGCTTTTCGACTTCGATGTAGCGCTGCACGAACTCGATGTTGCGCTGCCCCACGTCGCTGAGCTGGGCCAGCACACGGCCACCGCCGAAAATCTTCACCTGCAGGTCGACGCGCTGGCCGCCGGCATTGAGGACACCGTTGATCAGCTGCTCCATCGCGTCGCTGCCGTAGCGCGCCGCGCGGCTGATGGTGGACGACCAGCCATCGCGTTCGCCCAGCGGCTCGGGCAACATGAAATGGTTCATGCCGCCGATACCCCGGCGCGCGTCGTGGATGCAGGCCGATACGCACGAACCCAGCACCGTGGTGACGAGCTCTTCCTGGGTGCTGACATACAGCTCGCCGGGCAGGACCTTCACCGTCATGCACGCGCTGACCGGGTCCCAGTAGCGACGCAGATGTTCGAAACCGGGAAGCGCACGCGGCGGCGGCGCCGTGGGTTTCGCGAAGGTCGA
Source organism: Rhodanobacter ginsenosidimutans (assembly GCF_042655685.1). Taxonomy (NCBI): domain Bacteria; kingdom Pseudomonadati; phylum Pseudomonadota; class Gammaproteobacteria; order Lysobacterales; family Rhodanobacteraceae; genus Rhodanobacter; species Rhodanobacter ginsenosidimutans. Next base: position 420,417 of record NZ_JBHSMM010000002.1, read on the forward strand.
AATATTCATCCGCGTTTCCGGTAGACCGTGCGGCCAATCAGTTCGAAATCGTCGTTGATGCCATGCAGCGATTCGGAATGACCGAGAAAAAGGTAACCACCCACCGGCAATAACTGCGCGTAGCGGCGGAACAGGCGCTGCTTGGTGGGCTGATCGAAATAGATCACCACGTTGCGGCAGAAAATGGCATCGAACGGCCCACTCATGGGCCAGTCATGCAGCAGGTTCAGCGGCTGGATCGTCACCAGCTCGCGCAGCTGCGGATGCACGCTGGCGAGGCCTTCGTACTCGCCGGTGCCGCGCAGCAACCAGCGACGGCAGCGCTCCGCGCTGATGCCGCCGAGGCGGTCCAGCGGATAGACGCCCCTGCGGGCGGTGGCCAGTGCCTGCGGCGACAGGTCGGTGGCCAGGATCTTCGCGTCCAGCGTGCTGTTGTTGCGCGCGAGGGCCTCGGCCAGCACCATCGCCAGCGCGTACGGCTCCTCGCCGCTGGAACACCCGGCCGACCAGATGCGCAAGCGGTCACCGGCACGCTGCTTGTGTGCCAGCCACGCGGGAAGCAGCTCGTTCTCCAGCAGTTCGTAGTGATGCACTTCGCGAAAAAAACTGGTGACATTGGTGCTGATGGCGCTGGCCAGTTCACCCAGTTCGCTCTGCGGGTCATGCCGCAACACGTCGCAATACTCGGCAAAACCCTTCAGGCGAAGGGCGCGAAGCCGCCGCTGCAGGCGACCTTGCACCAGCTGATGCTTGTGGTCGCCCAGCGAGATGCCGCAGTGCTCCAGCACGAAACGGCGCAGAAACTCGAACTCCGCGGTTTGCAGCACGGGGCCATTGCTGCCCGCCGCAGCCGGATCATTCTTAGCCGGGGCGGACAACACGCTCACTCAGAACTCCTTCCAGGCACCGCTCGCATTGCCGGCGTCGGCGGTTGCCGGCGACGTTTTCGATGCGGGCGCATTGCGCATGGCGGCGAACACGGCCTCGGTGGCCACCGCCACTTTCTGCGTGCGCGCCTGTGCCGCGGCGGCGTCCACGTCGTCGCCGTCCTCGCTCAGGTGGAAGAAGCCGACCTGGCGGCTCAGTTCGCCGGCCTGCTCCTGCATCGCACGGGCGGCGGCCGAAGCCTCTTCCACCAGCGCGGCGTTCTGCTGGGTCATCTCGTCCATCTGCATGACGGCGTTGTTGACCTGGTCGATGCCGGCCGACTGCTCCTGGCTGGCCGCGGCAATCTCGGCCACGATGTCGGTGACCTTCTTCACGCTGTCCACGATCTCGGCCAGCGCCTTGCCGGACTGGTCGACCAGCTCGGAGCCGCTGCGCACCTTCTCGGCACTGTCGGCGATCAGCCCCTTGATCTCCTTGGCGGCGCCGGCGCTGCGCTGCGCCAGGCTGCGCACCTCGGTGGCGACCACGGCGAAGCCGCGACCCTGCTCACCGGCGCGCGCCGCTTCCACCGCGGCGTTCAACGCCAGCAGGTTGGTCTGGAACGCGATTTCCTGGATCAGGCCCACGATGTCGGCGATCTTGTTGCTGGAGGCATTGATTTCGCCCATCGCCAGGATCGCGCGACTGGCCACTTCGCCGCCGCGCTCGGCCTGCTCGCGGGCACCGCGGGCCAACTGGTTGGCATGGCTGGCGTTCTCGGCGTTCTGCTTCACGGTGGAGGTCATTTCCTCCATCGACGAGGCGGTTTCTTCCAGGCTGGATGCCTGCTCCTGGGTACGCTGGCTGAGGTCGTCGTTGCCGCGGGCGATTTCCTGCGCGGCGGTATTGACCGCCTCGGAGCCCTGGCGCACCTCACCCACGATCGCACTGAGGCGATCGTCCATGGTGCGGAACGCATTCAACAGCTTGCCCAGTTCGTCGTTGCGGCCCGCCTTGATTTCATGCCCGAGGTTGCCCTCCGCGATGGCGTGCGCCACTTCCACGGCGCGGCTCAGCGTGCCGGTGATCGAGCGGATCAGCAGCACTGCGACAACCAGCGCCAGCAGCAGGCCACCGGCCAGCGCAGCCAGCGTCAGGGCCCGGATCTTCTGGTAGCGGCTCACCTGCTCGTCGAAGATATTGAGCGCGGCGGCCTGCTGCGCCTGCATGATCTTGGCCAGGGTGGCCTGGCGCATCAGCATCAGCGGACGCACCTGCATGTTGAGCAGGTCGGGCGACGCCTCGTCCTTGTCGGCCAGGGCATCGAGCAGGTCCTTGCTGTTCGACTCCAGGTCGCCGTCGGTCGAGGTCCAGTCCTTGTAGAGCTTTTCGATCTCCGGCGTCTTGCGCACCGCGGCGAACTTCTTCTTCAGCGCGGCGATCTCGGCCTGCGCCTTGTTGAAGTCGTCGATCTTCTGCTTCATCTGGTCGGGCTGACTCATCAGCGAGGCCGCTTCGCCCAGCGCGATGTACGACATCAGCGAGCGCTGCGTGATGGTGGCCACCAGGTTGGCCGGCACCATCTGGCCGTCGTAGATCTCGCGCGTGCCGTCGTTCTGCATCTGCATGGCACCGAGGCCGATGATCGCGCCGCCAATCAGCATCGCGCCGAGCAGGCCGAGCACGCCGATGAGGCGGGCCTTGACGCTCAGCGTGGGCATCTTGGTAAAGCGCGCCATGAATGTCTTTAGTTTCATTTCTGTTCCCGATTCAGGCAGCAACTTCGACATCCCGGACATCCGGCATGGCGGCGTCCAGGGTTTCAACGTCTTCAGGACGCATCAGTTTTTCCACATCCAGCAGCATCACCATGCGTTCCACATGGGTGGCCAGACCTTTCAGGTAACGGGTATCCACCACGGCGCCCATGTCCGGCACGGGCTTGATCGCGGCCGGGTCGATGTCGACCACGTCGGACACCGCGTCGACCACGATGCCGAACAGCCGCTCATCCACCGCCACGATGATCACCACCGTGTTGTCGCCGAAGCTTTCCCGCTCCAGGCCGAAGCGCAGGCGCAGATCCATGATCGGCACGATCGCGCCGCGCAGGTTGAGCACCCCCAGCAGATGCTCCGGAGTCTGTGGAATGCGCGTCACCCGCGACCAGCCGCGGATCTCGCGCACGGCCAGGATGTCCACGCCGTATTCCTCGCCGGCGAGAGTGAAAGTGAGCTGCTGCAACGTTGTTGCCGCGTCCTGGTTGTTTTCGTGCATGGCCTGCTACCTGTTGACGGACGCCTGCAGACGTCCTGCTGCCCTGACTTTGTCGGCGCCTGAAGGGGAAACTTGAGCGGGGCCGGAATGGCGCCGCTCCGGTTCAAAACGAGTATTCGCTCCAGATACCGGCTTCATTGCTGCGCCGGATCTCGCCGTTGTCGCGACGCAGGGCGTTGCGCTTGAACGCCAGCGCCAGCCGCAGACGCTTCACCGGTTGCCACTGCACGCCGGCGTTGGCGTACATCGCGCGGCGCGAGGGATCGTTCAGGCGCGTGGGCTGGGCCCGGTCGTAACGGGCGAACACGCTCCATTGCGGCGCCACCTGCACGCTGCCCCAGGCCGACCAGCTGCCGTTGCGCTCGCTGTTCACGCTGTACAGCGTGGTCCAGTTGCTGGCGTAGCTGTAGCGCATGCCCAGGCGCCAGACGTCACTGGCATAGGCTGCCAGCAGGTCGAGCCGGCGCGCGGTGTGGTAAAGCGGCCGCGCATCCGCGCTGGCGGCAAGCTGGCCATCGAAGCCGCCCAGCGCCAGCATCGTGTGTTCGCTGGTATGCCACGTCACCATCGCCTCGACGTCGGCGCGGCGGCCGTGGGTGGGGTGTTTGTAGCCGCCGCCCGTCACCACGGACACGGCGTAATCCACCTTCGGCGCCAGCACGCCTGTCAGGTGCACGCCCCAATCGGCGGCGCTGTCGATCTTCTGGATCGAGGTGCCGATGGGGTCGATGTAGCGGTAGCCGTACCACTTGCTGGTCAGCGCCAGCGCGGGCATGTCGTCCACGCCCACGCGCAGGCGGGTGCCGCCGTCCCACTGCCGCTGCACGTAGGCGTGCTTCAGCCATACGTCCGGGTCGCGCTCGCCGCGCAGCCAGTTCACGTCGGTGGTGACATGGACCGACCACGCGGGGTCGAACGCGTAATCCGCATCCAGGTACAGGCGCTTCAGATCGACGTCCCACGCACGGGTGTCGGTACCCGCCGCGTGGTCCTGTTTCTGCAGCTGACTGATATCGGCAAACACCTTGCCGCCGAAGCTGAAATCGCCGGCGCTGGCGGCTGGGGTGGCCAGCGCGAATGCGCTACCGAGCGCAAGCACCGGCATCGCGTGCCGGGCCGACATCCAAACAGAATTCATGGTTATTTCCGTGGAAAAGGAGAAGGGAGCGGCAGCGTGCCGCTCCCGGGGATAGCTGCGGGGACGAGGCCCTAGAACTCGGTCCAGTCGCCCGGGGCCACCAATGCTGCGGTGCGCACCGGCATGGCCTTGGTCACGCGACGCGGCTGCGCCCGCGCAGGGCGAGCGGATACGGGCGCCGGGGCGGCAGGTGCCGCCTCGTCCGGGGTCAAGTGGAAGAACGTCATCTGCTGGCGCAATTCGTTGGCCTGCTCCTGCATCGCGCGGGCGGCGGCGGAGGCTTCCTCCACCAGGGCCGCGTTCTGCTGGGTTACTTCGTCCATCTGCATCACCGCGCGGTTGACCTGGTCGATGCCGCTGGATTGCTCCTGGCTGGCAGCGGCGATCTCGGCCACGATGTCGGTGACTTTCTTGACGCTGTCCACGATGCCGGTCAGCGCCGCGCCGGACTCGTCGACCAGCGCACTGCCCGCTTCCACCCGGCGCACGCTTTCGCTGATCAGCCCCTTGATCTCCTTCGCCGCCGCGGCACTGCGCTGCGACAGGTTGCGCACCTCGCTGGCGACCACGGCGAAGCCGCGGCCCTGCTCGCCGGCGCGCGCCGCTTCCACGGCGGCATTCAAGGACAGCAGGTTGGTCTGGAACGCGATCTCGTCGATCAGGCCCACGATGTCGGCGATCTTGCGGCTGGAGGCGTTGATCTCGCCCATGGCTTCGACCGCCCGCGCCGCCACTTCACCGCCGTGTTCGGCCTGCTCGCGCGCGCCGCGCGCCAGCTGGTTGGCGTGGCTGGCGTTCTCGGCGTTCTGCTTCACGGTGGAGGTCATTTCCTCCATCGAGGCGGCGGTTTCTTCCAGGCTGGACGCCTGCTCCTGCGTGCGCTGGCTGAGGTCGTCGTTGCCCTTGGCAATCTGGTGCGCCGCCGTGCTGACTGCCTGCGAACCGTGCTGCACTTCGCCCACGATGGTGGTCAGCCGCAGCCGCATCCGCGCCAGCGCGTCGAGCAGGCTGCCGCTGGCGAAGGTCCTTTCATCGTCGATGACCAGGTCGCCATCGGCGATGCGCGAGGCCATCTTCACCGCGAAATCCGGCTCGCCACCGATGCTCTGCCGGATGCTGCGCATCGACAGCCACACCAGCAGGATCACCAGCAAGGCCACCAGGCCCGCCTTGGCCAGGTTCATCATCAACGAGTGCTGGAACTGCGCATCGATATCGTCGAAATAGGCGCCGGCCGAGAAATTGAGGTCCCACGGCTTGAACAACTGGCTGTAGGTGATTTTGTCCTTGCCGCTGCCGTCCGGCATGATCTGGGTATAGCGGATCAGGGTGTGTCCGTTCTTCAGGTTGCCCTCCACCATCAGGCGATAGTGCGGCTTGCCCTTGGCATCGGTTTCCTTGGCAATGCTCTGGCCGACCAGCTTTTTCTTCAGCGGATGCATGCGCATGGTCAGGCCGGTATCGAAGGCAAAAATGTAGCCGGTGCCTTCGTCCCACTGCATGTCCTCGATCTGTCGCAATGCCAGACGCTTGGCTTCGGCAGCGCTGAACTCGCCGGCGGCTGCCCGCTTATCGTAAGCCGTAGCCACCGAGATGGCCGATTCGATCTCGCTGCGCAAGGTGCGCTCCAGCCCTTCCATCTGCCGCGTACGGCTCTCGAAGGCATTCATCACGGTAAGGCCAACCAGCCCCGCGATCACCACGACAACCACCAGAGCCACCCGTGCATTGAGGCTCATGCGATTGAACGACCAACGTTTCAACGAAAACATGTTGTAAATCCAAAGATGATGAAAAAAGTCAGGTGCGGCGAGCGACGACACTCGGCAACGCGCACATCAAAATTCTGTCCACTCGCCGGCCATGGCCGGCCGCATCACATCAGGGCGGGCCGCCACTTGGCGTCGCGGTGGTACCGCGGTTTCCGCCACACGCTTGGGCGGAGCTGCCTCAGGTGTCGTCCGCTCGGTTTTGTCCACCCGGAAGAACGTCATCTGCTGGCGCAATTCGTTGGCCTGCTCCTGCATCGCGCGGGCGGCGGCGGAGGCTTCCTCCACCAGGGCCGCGTTCTGCTGGGTGACTTCATCCATCTGCATCACCGCGCGGTTGACCTGGTCGATGCCGCTGGATTGCTCCTGGCTGGCAGCGGCGATCTCGGCCACGATGTCGGTGACTTTCTTGACGCTGTCCACGATGCCGGTCAGCGCCGCGCCGGACTCGTCGACCAGCGCACTGCCCGCTTCCACCCGGCGTACGCTTTCGCTGATCAGCCCCTTGATCTCCTTCGCCGCCGCGGCACTGCGCTGCGACAGATTGCGCACCTCGCTGGCGACCACGGCGAAGCCGCGGCCCTGCTCGCCGGCGCGCGCCGCTTCCACGGCAGCATTCAAGGACAGCAGGTTGGTCTGGAACGCGATCTCGTCGATCAGGCCCACGATGTCGGCGATCTTGCGGCTGGAGGCGTTGATCTCGCCCATGGCTTCGACCGCCCGCGCCGCCACCTCACCGCCGTGCTCGGCCTGCTCGCGCGCGCCGCGGGCCAGCTGGTTGGCGTGGCTGGCGTTCTCCGCGTTCTGCTTCACGGTGGAGGTCATTTCCTCCATCGAGGCGGCAGTTTCCTCCAGGCTGGACGCCTGCTCCTGTGTGCGCTGGCTGAGGTCGTCATTGCCCTTGGCAATCTGGTGCGCCGCCGTGCTGACTGCCTGCGAACCGTGCTGCACTTCACCCACGATGGTGGTCAGCCGCAGCCGCATCCGCGCCAGCGCGTCGAGCAGGCTGCCGCTGGCGAAGGTCTTTTCATCGTCGATGACCAGGTCGCCATCGGCGATGCGCGAGGCCATCTTCACCGCGAAATCCGGCTCGCCACCGATGCTCTGCCGGATGCTGCGCATCGACAACCACACCAGCAGGATCACCAGCAAGGCCACCAGGCCCGCCTTGGCCAGGTTCACCATCAACGAGTGCTGGAACTGCGCGTCGATATCGTCGAAATAGGCGCCGGCACCAAAGTGCATGCCCCAGGGCTTGAACAGCTGCGAGTAGGTGATCTTGCCAACGACTTTGCCGGTACTGGGCTTGAGCCAGTCGTACCGGGTGACACCATGGCCATCACGCAGATCGGCGTCATGCATCGACTGGAACAGCGTATGGCCGTGCGGGTCGGTTTCGTCGCGAACGCTCTTGCCCAGCTTGTCCAGCCATACCGGGTGCAGGGTCAGGACATAGTTGGCATCGAACGCGAACACGTACCCCGCGCCGTCGTCCCACCGCATCTGATGGATCTGGGCCAGCGCGAGGCGCTGTGCCTCCGTCTCGCTGAATTCGCCCTTGCCAGCCCGGTCATGGAAGTTGGTGGCCACCGCAATCGCCGTCTGCACCTCGCTGCGCAGCGTGTTCTGCAGGCCGTTCATCTGCAGCGCGCGACTCTCGAAGGCATTCATCACGGTGAGGCCGATCAATCCCGCGATCACCACCACGACCACCAGCACCACCCGTGCATTGAGGCTCAGGCGGTTGAACGACCAGCGTTTCAGGAACGACATGACACGAACCTCAGAAACAGCAAATAACGCGAAGGAAGGTGCCAGCCGGCCGCATCGCGACCTGCTGACGGTATCGGCGCCGATGCGCCGGGTATCTGGAAACGTTTCCGGCGGTGTGACGGGTATTCCCCGCGCGTCCGCCCTCACCGGTTGAATGTCAGGCTGCTTTCCGGCGCTGCCCCTGGCTCTGGCCGAGCCGTACTACTCCACTTACATCCACGATCAACGCCACCGAGCCATCGCTGAGGATGGTGGCGCCGGAAATGCCCTGCACGCGCTGGTAATGCGCCTCCAGCGATTTCACCACCGCTTGTTGCTGGCCGAGCAGGTCGTCCACCAGCAGGCCCACGCGACGGCCTTCCTCTTCCACCACCACCACGATGCCGTTCTCGATGCTGCTGACGGCATCGGCGCAACCGAATGCCTTGTACAGCCGCATCATCGGCAGGTACTCGTCGCGGAACAGGAACACCTCACCACCGCCGGCGATGTTGCGCACCGTATCGGCCTTCAGGCGCAGCGATTCGACGATGGAGATCAACGGCACGATGTAGCGTTCGTCGCCCACTGCGGTGACCAGGCCGTCGATGATCGCCAACGTCAGCGGCAAGGCGATGGTGAAGGTGCTGCCCTTGCCAGTGACGCTGCGCACGCCGACGGTGCCACCCAGATCACGCACGTTGCGGCGGACCACGTCCATGCCGACGCCGCGGCCGGAAAGGTCGGTGGCCTGGGCGGCGGTGGAGAAGCCGGGCTGGAAAATCAGCTCGGCCACTTCGGCATCGCTCAACTCCTGCCCCGCGGCGATCAGGCCGCGCTGCTGGGCCTTGGCGACGATGGCAGCATGGTTGAGTCCGGCGCCGTCGTCGCTGATCTGCACCACGATGTTGCCGCCTTCGTGGTACGCATTGAGTTTCAGGGTGCCGGTTTCGGACTTGCCTGCGGCCTTGCGCTTCTCGGGCGATTCCAGGCCGTGGTCGATCGCGTTGCGCACCAGGTGCACCAGCGGGTCGCCGATCTTCTCCAGCACCGTCTTGTCCAGCTCGGTGTTTTCACCGTGCAGCTCCAGCCGCACCTGCTTGCCGAGCTTGCGCTCCAAGTCGCGCACCAGCCGCGGGAAGCGGTTGAACACCGACGCGATCGACAGCATGCGGATGCGCATCACGCTTTCCTGCAACTCGCGCGTGTTGCGCTCCAGTTGCACCAGGCCTTCGCGCAGGCGCTCCAGCTGCGACATGTCGAACTTTTCGCCGATGTCGCTGAGCATGGACTGGGTGATCACCAGCTCGCCCATCATGTTGATCAGCGCATCGACCTTGTCGATGCCCACACGGATCGAGCTGCCTTCGCTGGATGCCACCGCCGTATCGCGAACCGCGCCCTTCGTGGCCGCCGCCGGGACTGGCGCAGCAGCGGGCGCGGCAGGTGCCGACGCTTCGCTGGTTGCCGCCACGGGCGCCGCATCCAGCGGCTTGATCGCCAGCACGCAGTCGCCGTCGAGCCAGTCGAACACGGCATCCACGTCGGCACGGGCCACGTCGCCATGCAGGCGCAGCTGCCAGCCCAGGTAGCACGTCGTGGGATCGAAATCGGCCAGTTGCGCCGGTGCGCCATCGACCAGGAAAGCACGCAGCACTTCGAGCCGACCGAGCTGTTGCAGCTCGCGGAATACGCGCAGCGGCTCGTTGCCCGTCTGCAGCAGGTGCGGCAGCGCGGAGAAGTCGATATCCCAGCCGGTGACCACCGCCTTGGGCGCCGCCGCGGCAACCACCGCCACCGCAGTCTCGCCACTGACGAGGCGCACCAGCTCGCCGCGCAAGGCTTCGCTCTCGGCGTTGGCCACGGGCTGGCCGCCACGCGAGCGCGCCAGCATGCCGCGCAGGCAATCGACCGAGCGAAGCAGCAGGTCGATCAATTCGGTATCAATGCTGCGGCGTTCGCTGCGTACTTCTTCCAGCAGCGACTCGGCCACATGGGTGAACGCCGCCACGTCGGTGAAGCCGAACGTGGCGGCGCCGCCCTTGATGGAATGGGCGGCACGAAAGATGGTGTGCACCAGCTCGCCGTCGGTCGAACCCGAATCCAGCGCCAGCAACGCCGCTTCCATCGCGTCGAGCCCTTCAAGACTCTCCTCGAAAAAGGTCTTGTGGAACTGTGTCAGGTCGACCGAACTCATCGTTTCAGCCCAGCACGCGCTTGACGGTAGCCAGCAGCTGTTCGGGATCGAACGGCTTGACCAGCCAGCCGGTGGCACCGGCGGCCTTGCCTTCCATCTTCTTCTCGGTATGCGATTCGGTGGTCAGCATCAGGATCGGCACGCCCTTGTAGGCGTCCATCGCACGCAGCTCGCGCACCATCGCGATACCGTCCATCACCGGCATGTTCACGTCGGCCAGCACCAGGTCGAAACTGGAGCCACGCGCCACGTCCAGCGCCAGCTGGCCGTTTTCGGCTTCGGCCACTTCATGGCCGGCGCCACGCAGGGTGAAAGCCACCATGCCGCGCATCGAAGCCGAATCGTCTACCGCGAGAATCTTTGCCATGCTGCTACCTCGGTTCAGGCCAGCTCGGGGGCTGGCATTTTCAAAGTCTGTGTCAGGCCGAGCACCTCGGCCGCTTCAGTCAGGACGGTGCTGGCCGATTGCCAGCTGGGCGCGCGCTGGCGTGCATCGAGCTCGCGCTGGAACACCACCAGCAACTGCAGCGCAGCGGTATCCACACGCTCCACCGCAGCGCCGTCCAGCACGATGGCGTCATGGTCCAGCGCGTCGATCAGTTGCTGCTTGAACGCGGCCTGGGCCGCGATGCGGAAATCCGCCGGCAGTGCCAGGGTCAACGGCGCGGCAACCTCGTCTGCCACCTCGACCGCCGGCGCTTCGGGAGCACCCGGATTGGCGGCGCCGCCCTGCCCTTTCTGCCTTGTCCGCTTGCCAGCCATGTCGAACCGCCCGCTCTTCCGTATCGATGTTTGGCTTATCGGCGGTGGCGGCGATCGCTTGAGCGCCAATGAGTGCGCTCCGTCACAATAAATCGAGCTCAAGTTTCCCCGGAGGTGGCCGATGCCCTTCGAGACGACTCCATCCGAATGCCGTCCGCCACTGCCAGGACTTCTCTTGATCATCCAGCCCACCAGCCTTGCCGCGCTCACATGGGCCGGCGCCGCCGCCGGTACCACCGCGCAAAGCTGGCGCATCGGCACCGTGCTGTCGGCGCGGCCGCTTGGCGTGGATCCGCAGGGGCTGCTGGTGATGCAGGTAGGCGCCGCGACCGTGCAGGCGGATGTGCCGAGCGGCCAGCTGCCGCCGCAATTCCAGGTACGGGTATTGAGCCTCGGGGCACAGCCCCAGCTCGAAATATTGTCATCCCAACCGACCGCCGACCCCGCCGTCCAACGTGCGCTGCGCGAGCGGCTGCCACAGCAGAATGGCTACGCACCGCTGCTGGCCACGCTGGGCGCACTGGCGCAGCGGCCCGTGGTGCGCCAGTTGCCGCCGGCCCTGCGCACGGCGCTGGCCTTGCTTGAACAATCCGTCCGCACGCCGGCGGACGTTACCCGCGGCGAAGGCCTGCGCGAGGCGATCAACCAGAGCGGGCTGTTCTTCGAATCGCGGCTGGCGCAACCGCAGGGCAACCATCCGGCGCTGGCCCAGGATGACTGGAAAGGTGCCTTGCTGCGCCTGGCCGGCCTGCTCGACCAGCGCGCGGCCGCACCGCCCGCACCCAACCGCAGCGACACCGCGCCGCCGCTGCTGCAACGCGGCGTCCAGGCACAACCCCGGCTGCCGTTGCCGCAGCTTGCCGTCGACAACGATGTCGAGCCACTGATCAACCGGCTGCACGGCGACGTCAAGGCCGCGCTGGCGCGGGTGGAAGTGGCGCAACTGGACGCCGGCCCGCTGCCCGCCTGGATGATCGAGATTCCGCTGGAGGGCAAGGACGGCCGCGACGTGCTGCAGGTGCAACTGGAGTTCGTCAACGACGCCGCCGAAGGCAGCCAGGGCTGGACCCTGGGCTTCGCGCTGGACCTGCCGGCGCTGGGCCCGGTGCAGGGCGAACTGCAGTTGCGCGAACCGCGCCTGTCGGTACGACTGTGGGCCGAACACGCGGAAACCGCGCACAAGCTGGAACGCCAGTTCACGCCGTTGAAGCAGCGCCTGGCCGCCTGCGGCGTATTGCTGGATCAGCTCAGTTGCCAGGTGGGCATGCCGCAACCACCCGGTCGGCACAGCGCCCTGCTGCTGCAGGCCACCGCATGAACACGCCGTTGCCGCCGCCACAGCGCAAGGTCAGCCTGCGCCTGGGCAACAGCGCGAGCGAAACCAGGGCGATGCCGCCCGAATCGCTGGAAACGCTGCTCGCCCGCGCCCGCATGCTGGGCCTGCCCGTTCACCACGACCCGCAGATCGCGGCCCTGCTGGCCGCCCTACGCATGCGCGACGACGTACCGACGCTGCTCTACGCCTCCGCTGCTTCAGTACTCGCCGCGGTCTACGACGCCGCCGAGGAATAGCTCACCCGGCCGCGACTTTTGCAGGAGCGCACCCTGCGGGCGATGCTTTTGCGAATCCCGGCTTTCAACAGACGAATGTCTGGTCATCCCGAATCCCGCAAAGAGCTCGCGCACAGGGAACGCTCCTACCGGCGGGACCTGCCTCAGTGACCGGCGGTCTGCATTTGCCGGATCAGCAGGGCTTCGGCGTGGGTGACGCCGCAGCGCGCCACCAGTTCGTCGACGTCGGCGCCTTGCCGGGCCAGTTGCTGTGCCAATTCGTACGAGCCGGTGCTTTGCGGCGCCACGGGCTGCTTCTGTTCCAGCAGGCCCATGCGTCGCTCCATCCGGCCCAGCGCCGTAACCAGCATCGATGTCGGCACGTCGGTGTGGCCGATGTGCGCCAGCTGTTGCGACAGCGTGGCGATGTCCTGGCGCATGGGCTCAAGCTGCTGCTGCAACTGGCGCACCTCGCGCCTTGCCAGCACCAGCAGCGCGCACTGGATCACCGCCAACACCAGCAGTACGACGACGGCGATCTCAAGCAGCATCATCGCTCTCCCCGCTGAGCCGGCACAGGCGACGCACGTCGAGCAGGGCCACGAAGCCGCCCTGCCAGTTGAGGATGCCGCTGACCGGGTCATCATGGCGGCTGGCGCGATCGGGCGGCGGCGGTGCGATCTCGGTGCCGTCGGTGTTCAGCAATTCGCCCACCTCATCGACCCGCAGGCCAACCTGATGGCTGCCGTGCGACAGCATCACCACGCGCACTTGCGCCGGATCGGCGGCGGGCGAAGCGGGAAGGCCCAGCCGCAGGCGGCCATCGAGCACCGGCACGATGCGCCCGCGCAGATGCCGGATACCCAGCAGATCGGGTGCGGAACCGGGCACCGGGGTCAGTTCACCGGCCCGGATCACCTCGCTCACCTCGACCAGCGGCGCCGCGTACAGCTGGCTGCCGATCTGGAACGACAGCCAATGCCCGGAGTTCGGTTCGGACGTGGTGGCAACGGCATTCATGCGTGTACTCCAGCGTTGCGGGACGCCATCAATGAAGAGGTGCAGCCGGTGGATTGCGCCGCGGTGCCCCGCCCATCGGGGCGGCGCTGGCCGTGGGCACCCGCACCCCGGCCGCCGTCGGTGCCGGCACCACCGTGTCTGCGGCGCCTCCAGCGGACGGGGTTTCGACGGCGGTCGCAACCACCACCTGGCGCAGTGTAGGGCCAGCGGCCTGCGCCGCGGGGACTTCGCCGTCGGCCGCCGCGTCGCTGGCGGCGGTGACGCGTGCCGTGGGCAGCTCGCCGGGTATCGCGGAGGCGGCCATGACAACGCTTGGCTCGTCAGCGTGGGCGGCTTCGAGTTTGGGCGAATCGGTGTAGAACCGGCTCGGCGCATTGTGATCACTCAAGACCACCACCAGCACGCGCCGGTTGAGGTTGCGCCCCTCCGGCGTGCTGTTGTCGGCCGCCGGGCGCACCTCGCCCCAGCCGATGATGCCCAACCGGTCGGGATTGACGCCGTGCTCGGAAAACAGCCGCGCGACGGTGGCGGCACGCGCCGCCGACAGCTCCCAGTTGGAGGGATAGAGCATGGTGCGGATGGGCACGTCGTCGGTGTAGCCCTCCACCCGCAACGGGTTGGCGAACGGCGCGAGGATCCCCGACAGGCTGCGCAGGATCGCGCTGGCCGAGGGCGCGAGTTCGGCCACGCCGCTGGGAAACAGGATGTCGGTGCGGATCTCGATTTCCAGCCAGTCCTCGGTGCGACGCAGCACCACCTGCTGCTTGTCGATCAACGGCTGCAACGCCTTCTGCACCTGCTCGGCGATGTCTTTCAGGTTTTCCTGCGCGGTGGCCTGCTTGAAACCCGCATGCGCGCCACGGCCCTCGCCGTGCATCGGCACCGGATGGGGCGGAATGGGCACCGCGATCGGCACGATCGACGAACCGGGCTGGCCGGCGGGCGCCGCGATGGCCGGCTGGATATTGTGCGGGCGCACCTTGGTCGAGGGCATCGGCGCGATCACGTGACTGGAGCCGTTGAACGCCTCCACGATCGACTCGGACATCACCCGGTACTTGCCCTCGTTGACCACCGAGACGGCATACATCACCACGAAGAACGCCAGCAGCAACGTCATCAGGTCGGCATAGGGGATCGCCCACGCCTCGTGATTCATGTGCTCCTCGTGGTGCTTCCTTCTCACGGCAGGTAGCCCTGCAGCCGCGCCTCGATCTGCCGCGGGTTGTCGCCCTGGGCGATGGACACCAGGCCTTCGATGAGGATCTCGCGCATCTGCGACTGCTTGTTGATCAGGCTCTTCAGCCGCGCGGACATCGGCAGCATGAACATGTTGGCCAGCGCCACGCCGTAGATCGTGGCCACGAACGCCGCGGCAATGCCGTGGCCCAGCTTGCTTGGGTCGGCCAGGTTCTGCATCACCGCCATCAGGCCCATCACCGCGCCGATGATGCCCAGCGTGGGCGAATAGATGCCGGCGTTCTCGTATACCTTGGCGCCGGCCAGGTCGACGGCCTCGCGCGTCTGCAGGTCGACCTCGAGCACGCTGCGGATCGCCTCCGGCTCACCACCGTCGACGAGCAGTTGCAGGCCCTTGCTGATGAAGCTATCGGACTCGGCCTCGATCTGCGGCTCCAGCCCCAGCAGACCCTGCCGGCGCGATATTTCGCTCCAGCCGATGATGCGGCTGATCAGGTCGCCGGGCTGATGCCGCGGCGGCTTGTAAACCATCGACATCATCTTCAACGCATGCTTCAGCACCTTGCCCTGGTTCTGCACCAGCAGCGCCGCGAGGGTGCCGAAAAACACGATCACGAACGCCGCAGGGTTCCACAATGCCGCCACCGTGGACCCCTTCAGCACCGTGCCGAGGATGATCACGACGAAGCCAAGAATTGTGCCTATCAGGCTGACCATATCCATGTCGTATCAACCCACCGCGCGCAATGAGGGGAGCAATTGCCCGCGTTCGTCGGCGAGGCCGGCCAGGTCCAGCACCAGCGCCAACCGGCCATCGCCGGTCACCGTGGCGCCGGCTACGCCGGGGACGTCCTCGAACAGCGGGCCCAGTGGTTTGACCATGACATCCTCGCGACCGAGCACCGCATGCACCAGGCAACCCAGCCTTAGATGGCCGATGTGCAGCACCACCACGTGACGGCCGGCGGTCGTCGCCGAGCCGGTCCAGCCGGCCAGGTCGGCCAGCGGCAAGGCGCGGCCACGGTGGTTGGCCACCATGCGGCCGTCGAGCATGCGGTCCTGCCCGGCACTCAATTCGAAAACTTCCTCGACGTTGCCCATCGGCAGCGCCAGCAGGCGCTCGCCCACGCGCACCATCAGCACGCGCAGGATCGCCAGCGTCAGCGGCACACTCAATTCGAGTTCGCTGCCGTGGCCGAGGCGCGATTGCACCTTCAGGCTGCCACCCAGTTCCGCCACGCGGGTCTTGACCACATCCATGCCCACGCCGCGGCCGGAGATGTCGGACACCACCGCGGCGGTGCTGAAACCGGGGCGGAACACCAGCTCGTAGCACTCGACATCGGACAGCCGCGCCGCCTCGTCGGTACTGATCAGGCCCTTCTCGATCGCCTTGCGGCGCAGCACGTTCGCATCCATGCCGCGACCATCGTCGCTGACGGAAATCACGATGTGTTCGCCGCGCTGGCTGGCGGACAGGCACACGCGCGCCTTGTCGGGCTTGCCGGTGCGCTTGCGTTCGTCGGGTGTCTCGACACCATGGTCGAGCGCGTTGCGCAGCAGGTGGATCAGCGGATCGGCCAGCGCTTCGACCAGGCTGCGATCGAGGTCGGTGCCCTCGCCTTCCAGCACCAGCTCCACGTTCTTGCCGAGCTGGCGCGCCAGGTCGCGCACGATGCGCGGAAAACGCTGGAACAGTCGCCCCACCGGCTGCATGCGCATGCCGAGTACGGCGGTCTGCAATTCATCGGCGACACGATCGAGTTCATTGGCGGCGATCACCAACGCCTCGTCCGCGCTGTTCGCCGCGAGGCTGAGCAGGCGGTTGCGCACCAGCACCAGTTCACCGGCGCGATTGACCAACGCATCCAGCCGCGCGGTATCGACACGCACGGTGGTTTCCGCCGTAGCAGCATGACGCGCGGGTGCGGGTGCCGGTGCAGGCACGGCCGCGGGTGCCGGGGCGGGCACGGCGACGACGGGTGGCGCCGATGCAGGCGCCGCGCCGGGCTGGCCGCCCTGACCGTGCAAGGCATCCAGCAAGGCTTCGAATTCGTCATCGTCGATGGCGCTACCGGATGAAGGCGCGGGCACGACCGGAGCGACGGCGACCGGTGCCGGCTCGACCGTGCCGGGCGCGTTGCTGCCATACATCTTGTCCAGCAGCGCCTCGAACTCGCTGTCGTCGATGGCGGCGTTGCCACCGCTCGCCTCGATCGGGGCCGCGACGGGTGCCGGTGCGGCGACCGGCGTGGCCGCGGCGCGGTTCAATCGTTGCAGCAAGGCCGGTGGCGGCATCGCCAGCGGCGCGTCGGCGCCCAGCGCGGCCATCATGTCGTTGAGCAGGTCCAGCGCTTCGAGCAGCGCATCCATCAACGGTGCATCGAGAATCACGGCGCCGTTGCGGGCGCCGTTGAGCAGGTCCTCGGCGTGATGGCACAGATGCACCATCGGCTCGATCGCCAGGAAACCCGCGCCGCCCTTGACCGTATGGAAGGCGCGGAACACCGCATTCAGCAACTCGCTGTCGTGCGGGTTCGCTTCCAGTCCGATCAACTGCTCGCCCAGCGCCTGTACCAGCTCACCGGCTTCGACCAGAAAATCCTGGCGCAGCTCGTTGTCGAACTCTGCGGTCACGGCTGGCGCACCTTAAAACCCGAATTCGCTGAGCAGGCGATCGGCGTCGTCCTGGCTGGATACCTTGACCACGCTGGCCGGCGCCTCGCTGCCTGCCAGCGCACCGGTGAGGCGCACCAGTTCAAGCAGGGACGATTCCACGCTCTCGATGAAGTTGACGACCTTCTTGATGCGCTGGCCGGACAGGTCCTGCCACGACTGCGCCATCACCATGTCGGTCAGGCCCTCGCTGCAGCTGACCGCGAAATCGCGGGCCTCATGCGCCAACACCGCGGCCGGGTCGCTCTTGCTGTCGGTGAAGGACAGCACCTCATTCGCGTTGTGGGCCAGCGATTCGGCGGCCGGGCGCATGCGTTCGGCGAAGTCGATGCTGCGATGGGCGGCCTGGGCACTCATTTCCAGCACGTCATTGAGGTGCTTGCGCGCGTCGGCGACGCTGCCCGGAATGCCTTCGTTGGCCAGCTCGCCACCGAGCCGGCTCATCGCGCCGTGCAGGTCACGGGCCAGCTGGCCCAGCGCGCGGAACAGCCGCTTCTCGCGGTCGCGCACCATCACGTCCAGCGCCTGTTCGAAGGCGGGGCCGTCAGGGCTGTTGAGCAGGTCGCGCAGTTCGGGCGGCAGGTTCTCCGCGTTCAACAACGGCAGGATGGCGTTCATGCATTGGCTCCGGCGGCAGCGATCCGTTCGAAGATCTTGCCGAGCTTTTCTTTCAAGGTGACCGCGGTGAACGGCTTGACGATGTAGCCATTCACGCCCGCCTGCGCGGCGGCGATGATCTGGTCACGGTTGTTCTCGGCGGTGACCATCAACACCGGCAGCCCCTTGAGGGCCGGTTCGGCGCGGATCGCCCGCAACAGGTCGATGCCGGTCATGTTGGGCATGTTCCAGTCGGTCACGACCAGGTCGAACGGCTGGTTGCGCAACATGACCAGCGCGTTCTCGCCATCGTCGGCCTCCTGGATCAGCGGGTTGCTGAAACCCAGCTCGACCAGCAGGTTGCGGACGATGCGCCGCATGGTGGAGAAGTCGTCCACCACCAGGATTTTCATGTTCTTGTCCAAACCACGTTCTCCGTTTGTGCTTTTCGGGTCGAGCTACCGGACCTGGTTCGCCGGTGCCGTTTGTTCAGTCGTACCCGCTTGATCGCGTGTTCAATCGCGCCAGTCACCCAGCCGTGCGCGCAACCGGATCACCGCCTGGCCATGGATCTGGCAGACGCGCGATTCGCTCACGCCGAGCACGGCGCCGATTTCCTTCAAGTTCAATTCCTGCTCGTAGTACAGCGACATCACCAGCTGCTCGCGCTCGGGCAAGCCCGTGATCGCGTCGGCCAGCGCATCGCGCATGCCCTGGTGTTCGATGCTGTCCGCCGGGCTCAGGCCCGATTCGTCGGCCACGTCGAGCGCGGCACTCTCCTCGCCGTCGTCCGGTGCGGTGAGGCTCAGCAACCGGGCGCAGGCCGCATCGGCCAGCACCTGGTGGTATTCCTCGGCACCGATGCCCAGGCGCTTCATCACTTCGGCGTCCTCCGCCTCGGTGCCGGTTTCGGCCTCGATCTGACGCACCACCTCGGCCACTTCGCGGGTCTTGCGATGCACCGAGCGCGGGGTCCAGTCGGTGCGCCGCAGCTCGTCCAGCATGGCGCCACGGATACGGATGCCCGCATACGTCTCGAAGCTGGCGCCCCGGTCGAGGGCGTAATTGCGCGATGCTTCCAGCAAACCGATCATTCCCGCCTGGATCAAGTCGCCCACGTCAACGCTGGTCGGCAACCGCCCCATCAGGTGATAGGCGATGCGTCGCACCAGCGGTGCATGCCGACGTACCAGTTCGTCGGCGCTTTCGCGGGAATGTTGCAGATACTCCGATGCCACGTTCATCTCACCACCCCGTTGACGACACAGGCTGACCGCCAAAGAAGGCGATGCGGCCATGGCCAGCGCGTTCGGGTTCTGCCCATGTATCGACCGCACCTGCCAATTGCTTGAATGCCATTGCCGAACGGCTCGACGGCCACAGGTCCACCACCGCGCACTGGCGGCGGATGGCCTGTCGCAGACGCTCGTCGTGCGGCACCCACCCGGTGAAATCGATCACCACGTCGAGAAAACGGTCGCTCACCCGCGAAAGCTTCTGGTGCAGCTGGCGCGCCTCGCCCTCGTTGCGCACCATGTTGGCGACCATGCGGAAACGGCGCACGCCGAAGTCGCGGCTGAGCACCTTGATCATGGCGTAAGCGTCGGTGAGGGAAGCGGGCTCATCGCACACCACCAACATCACGTCGTCGGTGGCGGCGGCAAACATCGCCACGCTGTCGGACAGCCCCGCGGCGGTGTCGACCAGCAGGTACTGCGGCGGGTGCGGCAGTTCGTCGAACGCGCGGATGACGGCCGCGTGCTCGCCGTTGTCCAGCTGCGCCAGGCGGCGTGCGCCGGAGCCGGCGGGAATCACGCGCAAACCGCGCGGCGCTTCCAGGATCAGGTCTTCCAACCCGCACTCGCCATCGAGCAGGTGGCCGATGTGGCGCGACGGCGTGAGGCCGAGCAGCACGTCGACATTGGCCAGGCCCATGTCGGCATCCAGCAGCATCACGTCGTGGCCGGCCATCGACAGCGACATGCCCAGGTTCACCGATACGGTGCTCTTGCCCACGCCACCCTTGCCACCAGCGACGGCGATGGCGCGGCAGCGCCGGCGTGGCTTGCCCGGCATCTCGAGCAGGCCATCACCCTGCCCCGTGCCTGCCGGACCATTGGGTTCACCTGCCATCGCGGAAAACAGGTTCTTCAGACCGGAGGCCTGGTCCATTGCAAATACTCCACTCATGCGCTGGCCACCGCGAGGCCAAACCGTTCTGCCATCAGACTCTCATCCGGCGCATTGCTTTTCAACGATTGCGCGGCACGGCACACCAGCGTGCGCGCGTTGGCCTCGGCAATGTCCTCGGGCACGCGTTGTCCATCGGTGGTGTAGTCGAGCGGCAAGCGGTGGCGGATCACCACCGACAGCGCGCCGCCGAGGCTGGGCGCCTCATCCAGCTTGGTGAGAATGCAGGCCTGCGGCGCCAGCGGTTCGTAGGCGCGGATGGCTTGTTCCAACGCATCGGACTGCGCATTCGCCGCCAGCACCAGGCAGGCGCGCAACCCGCCGGCGGCGGCAAGCACGTCCATCTGCTGGGCCATGCGCGGGTCGTTGCCGGCCACGCCGGCAGTATCCACCAGCACGGTCTGGCGACCCTGCAGCAGGCCGAGCACCTTGCGCAGGCTGGCCACGTCATGCGCGGGATACACGCGCACGCCGAGCAGCCGGCCGTAATGTTCGAGTTGGGCGGCGGCGCCGATGCGGTAATGGTCGGTGCTGATCAGTGCCACCTGGTCGGCGCCATGGCGAAGTACGGCACGCGCGGCCAGCTTGGCGATGGTGGTGGTCTTGCCCACGCCGGTGGGGCCGACCAGCGCGGTCACGCCGGCGGCGTCGGACAAGCCGCGCCCGCTGATCACCAGGCTGCGGCTGAGCATGCCCAGCGGCAGGTAGCGCGCCTGCTCGGCACTCAATTGATCGGGAAGTTCGGCAACCAGCGCACGCGCCACGTCGGCCTCGATGCCGAGCCGGGTCAGTTCGCGCAGTACCCGCGCGCGCTGCGGCTGGCGGCGGTCCATGTCGTTCCAGGCCAGGCTGGAAAGCTGCATCTCCAGCATCTCGCGCATGCTGCCCAGTTCGGCGCGAAGGCGGGCGGTGTCCTGCGCCGTACGATCGTTCACCTGCTGCGCGGCGGCGACGGAATCCACGGCCACCAGCGGCGGCATCGTGATCTGCGATTCCATGCGGCTCGGATACGGCCGGGGCGGCATCGCGGAAGGAGCCGGGCTGACCGCAGCGAGCGGACGAACCGGCGGCGCAACCGGCCGCGGTGCGGCGGCAACAGCGGCTATCGGCGCCATTTCGACCGGTGCCGTCTCGGGGATGACTGCGGCGGGCACGGCGTCGGATTCCTGCGCCGGCATGACACTGTGCCGCGTGGCTTCGCGGATCAGGGCCTCGTCGTAGTCGATGGCGGCGATGACCTCGATGCCTTCGGCCAGCCGGCGGGTGGACAGGATCACCGCATCGGGACCCTGCTCCTCGCGCACTTCGCGCATGGCCTGGCGCATGTCCTTGGCAACGAAACGCTTGATCTTCATGGCGTGCTCCGGACACGGGAATGGGGAATGGGGAACCGGGAATGGGCAAGAGCCGATGCGTGGCGACCCGTCGCGGAGAGGTGAGGCTGTTCCTGTTTCCGCATGCCGCCATTCCTTGCCGAAGATTCTCGATTCACGATGCCTGCTCCCGGTTCTTATTGACCCAGTGCCTGGACCAGCCGCACGCGGCGGTTGTCAGGCACTTCGTTGTAAGCGAGTACGTGCAGGTTTTGTGCCACATGGCGGGTAAAGCGTGCGAGCCATGGCCGCAACTGTGGCGCAACCAGCAAAACGGCCGGTTCGCCGGTGACTTCCTGGCGACGCGCAGCGTCAGCGACGCTCTGCTGCAGGCGGTCGGCCAGGCCCGGTTCCACCGCGGCGCCAGCCACGCCGCCGCCGGACAGCGAGTTCATCAGGATCTGTTCGAGCTCCGGCGCCAGCGTGATCACCGGCACCTCCGTACCCAGGCCGGTGATCTCCTGCACGATCTGGCGACCCAGCGCCACGCGCACGGCGGCGGTCAGAACGCCGGGATCCTGACTATGAGTGGCATGTTCCGCCAAGGATTCGACGATGCTGCGCATATTGCGGATCGGCACGCGCTCGGCCAGCAGGTTCTGCAGCACCTTCACCACGGCGCCCAGGGTCAGCCGCTTCGGCACCAGGTCCTCGACCAGTTTCGGTGCGGTGGCAGCCAGGCGGTCCAGCAGCTGCTGCACGTCCTGGTGGCTGAGCAATTCGTGCGCGTGGTTTTGCAGGATGTGCGACAGATGGGTGGCGATCACGGTGGCCGGGTCGACCACGGTGTAACCGTAGCTCTGGGCCAGATCGCGCTGGCCGCTGTCGATCCACACCGCTTCCAGGCCGAACGCCGGGTCCCTCGTGGCGATGCCTTGCAGGGTGCCGTGCACCTGGCCGGGGTTGATCGCCATCAGGCGCTCGGTGTGCACCTCCGACTCGCCCATCGGCACGCCCATCAGGGTGATGCGATAAGTGTTGGGGCCCAGATCCAGGTTGTCGCGGATATGCACCGCCGGCACCAGGAAGCCCAGCTCCTGCGACAGCTTGCGGCGCACGGACTTGATCCGCCCCATCAGCTCGCCGCCCTGGTGCGTGTCGACCAGCGGAATCAACCGGTAGCCCACCTCCAGGCCCAGCGGGTCGACGCTGGCCACGTCCTCCCAACCCAGTTCCAGACGCTCGGGCGCCGCGGTAGCTTGCGGCGCTTCGGCCACGGCTTCGGCCAATTGGGCGCGGCTATCGCGCTCGCGTTTCAGCAGCAGCCACGCGGCACCGGCGCAGGCCGCGCCCAGCAGCAGGAAGGCCACGTTCGGCATGCCGGGGATCACGCCCATCACGGTCAGCACCGCAGCGGCCACGCCCAGCGCGCGCGGCTGGCCGAACACCTGGCCGAACACCTGCTTGCCCATGTCCTGGGATTTCGACACGCGGGTGACGATGATCGCCGCGGCCACCGACAGCATCAGCGCCGGCACCTGCGCCACCAGGCCGTCGCCGATGGTCAGCAAGGTGTAGGTGGAGGCGGCCTCACCGGCCGACAGGCCGTGCTGCATCACGCCGACGAAGAAGCCACCGACGATGTTGATGATCAGGATCAGGATGCCGGCGGTGGCATCGCCGCGCACGAATTTCGAGGCACCGTCCATCGAGCCGTAGAAGTCCGCCTCCTCGCGCACTTCCTGGCGGCGATCGCGCGCCTGTTCCTGGGTCAGCAGGCCGGCGTTCAAGTCGGCGTCGATCGCCATCTGCTTGCCGGGCATCGCGTCCAACGTGAACCGCGCGGTCACCTCCGACACGCGGGTGGCGCCCTTGGTCACCACCACGAAGTTGATGATGGTGATGATGATGAACACCACCAGGCCCACGGCGAAGTTGCCGCCGATGACGAACTCGCCGAACGCCTCGATCACCTTGCCGGCGGCGCCGGGGCCATCATGGCCGTGCAGCAGCACCACGCGGGTGGAGGCGATGTTCAGTGCCAGGCGCAGCAAGGTCGCCATCAGCACCACGGTGGGAAACGCCGCGAACTCCAGCGGCCGCATCACGTAGACCACCGCCAGCAGGATCACCAGCGACAGCGCGATATTGAAGCTGAACAACATGTCGAGCAGGAACGGCGGCAGCGGCAACATCAGCATCGCCAGCATCACCAGCATCATCACTGGTGCGCCAATTCCCCGTCGGGCGAAGTGTTTGAAATTGCCTAGTACGTCTGCACCCGTCATGGATTTGACTCGTCATGTGTCGCGATAAGGCCCCATCAGTTCAGGATCGACGTCGGGGACCGGTGCCGCGGGCGGTGTCTCGCCCTGCGCCGTTGCTTGCTTCAGCTGGTAGACGTAGGCCAGTACCTGCGCCACCGCCACGTACAGGGCGGCAGGAATTTCCCGCCCTATTTCCGTGGTTGCATACAAGGCGCGTGCCAACGGCGGCGCTTCGACCATCGGAATGTGATGGGAGCCCGCCACCAGGCGGATTTGCTGGGCCAGCACGTCCACGCCCTTGGCGATCACCCGGGGCGCGCCCATGTGGCCATCGTCGTAGCGCAGCGCCACCGCGAAGTGGGTGGGGTTGACCACCACCACGTCGGCTTTGGGCAGGTCTTCCATCATGCGGCGGCGTGCCTGCGCCTGCTGCACCTGGCGGATGCGCCCCTTCATCTCGGGGTTGCCCTCGCTCTCCTTCATCTCGTCCTTGATTTCCTGCTTGGTCATGCGCAGGTTCTTGCTGTGGTCGTACTTCTGGTAGAGCGCGTCGATGCCGCCGATCAGCGCCAGCATCGAGCCGAACCACAGCGCGGCCCTGCCCATCAGGCTGATCGACTGGGCAATGCCGGCCGTCACCGAACCGCTGCCAGTCGCCTGCAGCTCGCCCTGCCAGTGGCGCAGCAGCAAGGCCAGCACCGTGCCGATAAACAACAGTTTCAGCAGTGCCTTGCCCAGCTCCACCAGGCCACGCATGGCGAAAATCTTGCCCAGCCCCTTGATCGGGTCGAGCCGCTCGAACTTCGGCTCCAGCGCCTTGGCGCTGAAATTCAGTCCGCCCAGCAACAAGGGCGCCGCCACCGTGGCCAGCATCGTCGCCGCCGCCACCGGCCAGAACAGCACCATCGCCTCGTGCATCGCCGCCACCAGCGCGCGGCCGGGCAACGCGTCGGAAAACAGCGCGTCGCGCGAATAGTGCAACCCCAGCGAAAAAATCCGCTGCGCATGCAGGTACGCGCTGGGGCCGCTGCTCATCAGGGCCGCCACGCCAGCCAGCACCACCATCGCGCCGGACAGATCGCGCGATCGCGGAACCTCGCCCTTTTCGCGGGATTCGCGAAGGCGTTTTTCGGTAGGTTGTTCGGTTTTTTCCTGGTCGCTGTCGTCAGCCACGGCGTCAGCTCCCTATGAGGTTGCGCATCAGCGACCAGGCGTCGCCCTGCAAGGCCTCGAACGCACCGGGCAGGCTGCGCAGCGACAACCACAACGCAACGAAACCCAGCGACACGGTGATCGGAAAACCCACCGCGAACAGGTTCATCGACGGCGCCGCGCGGCTGATCGCCGCAAAGCCGATGTTCACCACCAGCAGCGACGTCATCGCCGGCAACGCCACCCGCACCGAGCCGGCAAACAGCTCCGCGCCAAAACTGGCCACCGCGTGCAGGCCATTGGCGTTGATCGCCGGCACGCCCGGCGGCAAGGTATGAAAGCTGTCGGCAAGCAGCGCAATCAGGCGCAAGTGGCCGTCCATCACCAGAAACAGCAGCGTCACCAGTATCAGGTAGAACTGGCTCAACACCGGCGAGCTGCCGCCGGCCTGCGGGTTCACCACTTCGGCGAAACCCAGGCTCATGCTCTGCGCAATCAGGGTCCCGCCCAGCGACACCGCCTCGAACACCAGCTTCAACACGAAACCGATGGCCGCGCCGATCAACACCTGCCCCGCCATCGTCGCCACGCCTTCGGCGCTCAACGGATCGATCGTGGCCGAGGCCATCGGCGCCAGCACCAGCGTCAACACCACCACCACGCCCACCCGGATCCGCGCCGAGATCACCGTGGCGCTGAAAATCGGCGCCACCAGGCACAGCCCGCTGACCCGCGCCAACGCCCAGAACAGGCTACCCATCCAGGCCGGCAGCTGCGCCAGATCCAGCCCTGTCATCTGATCGCACTCGGCAGGCTTTCGATCAACTGCTTGGTGAACTGAACCAGCACCCGCAGCATCCACGGCCCGGTGACCAAGGCCACCAGCGCCATCGCAATCAGCTTGGGGATGAAGCTCAGGGTCATCTCGTTGATCTGCGTGGCCGCCTGGATCACGCCGATCAGCAGACCCACGGCCAGCGCGGTCAGCAACAACGGCGCGGCCACCAGCATCGCCACATACAGCGCGTGCTGGCCAAACTCCATGATGGATTCAGGCGTCATGGGTTGCTCCGTGGTGTGCACACCCCTGTAGGAGCGCACCCTGTGCGCGATGCTCTTGCTCTGGATTTTTGTAGGAGCGACTTCAGTCGCGACGCTTTTGGTTGGTCGAGCAAGAGCGAGAGCTCTCGATCGCCGTTGGCGCTCGAAGGCGATCGAAAGCTTTTGCTCTTGCTTGACCAGAGAGCGTCGCGACTGAAGTCGCTCCTACAGGTCATCGGTGCGACACAAGCAAAAGCATCGCGCACAGGGTGCGCTCCTACAGATGGCGTAGCCTGCGCGGTCACGTGTAGAAGCTCCCCGCCAGGGTGCCGAGCAGCAGCGTCCAGCCATCGACCAGCACGAACAGCATGATCTTGAACGGCAGCGAGATGATCATGGGTGAGACCATCATCATGCCCATCGACATCAGCACGCTGGCCACCACCAGATCGATGATCAGGAACGGCACGAACAGCAGGAAGCCCATCTGGAACGCCGTCTTCAACTCGCTGGTGAGGAAGGCCGGCATCGCCACCTTGAACGGCACGTCGGCCTTGCTGGCGTACGGTTTTTCCTTGGCCAAGCGGGTGAACAACTGCAGATCCGCGTCGCGAGTCTGGTCCAGCATGAAGTGCTTGAACGGCGCGGTGGCCGCCGGCAATGCCAGCTCGGCGCTGAGGTTGCCATCCATGTATGGCTTCACACCCTCGTCGTAGGCCTTGGTCAGCACCGGCGACATCACGAACAGGGTGAGAAACAGCGCCAGCCCCAGCAGCACCTGGTTGGGTGGCGTGGACTGCGTGCCCAATGCCTGACGCAGGAAACCCAGCACGATGATGATGCGAGTGAACGACGTCATCATCAGCAGGATCGCCGGCAACAGCGTCAGCGCCGTCATCAGCGCCAGCACCTGCAGCGACAGCGTCCAGTTCTTGGCGCCGTCGGCGGCGGTCTGCACGTTCAACACCGGGATGCCCGGCGTCACCGCCCACGCGCCCAGCGGCAGCACCACCAGCAGTGCTGCGATGATCCAGCGCCAACGCTTCATGAGCGGCGCTTCCAGCGTGCCAGCAGGTCGCTGGCACTGGGCAGGGGCTTGATTGGATCCGGCTCGCTTGGCGCGGGCACTTCGCCGTCGTACACGTGCAGCGTGCGGGTACCGCCTGCGCCCATGCTTACCAGCAGGCGCTTGCCGTCGGCATCGATCAGCAACAGGCGCTCGCGCGCGCCCACCGCGAAGGTTTCCACGCAGCGGATGCGGCGCCCACCCATGCCGGGGCGGCGCTGCAACCGGCGGGTGAGCCAGCCGGCCACCACGATCAACGCAATGATGCCGAACAGGCTCAGGATCACCCGCACCAGTTCGCTGGCGGGATCGAATTCGGCGGCGGCTGGTGCCACCGCCAGCATGAGGGCCAGGGTATTCATCGCAGTTTGCGCACGCGTTCCGCGGGGCTGATCACGTCGGTCAGGCGGATGCCGAACTTCTCGTTGATCACCACCACTTCTCCGTGCGCCACCAGGGTGCCATTGACGAACACATCCAGCGGTTCGCCGGCGGCACGATCCAGTTCCACCACCGAGCCCTGGTTGAGCTGCAGCAGGTTGCGGATGCTGATGCGGGTGCGCCCCACTTCCATCGCCAGGGTCACCGGCACATCCAGGATCATGTCGAGGTTGACCTCGCCCAGGCCGCCGGGGAGGTTCTGCAGGGAATCGAACTGGACGCGTTCGCTCGGGTCGGCAACCGCGCTGTCTTCGGTGGACTGGTTCATGCTGGCTTCTTCTCTGTCTGGTGATCGCCGGACATGCGCCTTTCGCGCCGCCCGGCCTGGGTATGGAAACGCACCGCATTGCGGCCGTTGGATTGGCCGTAGCTGCCGCGGAACACCGGCACGTCCTCGGCATAGACGGTGGTCAGTTCGGGCAACTGGATCGGGATGACGTCGCCCGGACGCAGGTGCAGGAACTCGCCGATGCTGAGCCGCGTTTCGAGCAGCAGCGAACTCAGCGCCACCTCGGCGTCGAGCACTTCCTCATGCAGGAACTCGGCCCAGCGATCGTCGCGATCGACCCGATCGCTCTGCACGCCGGCGTCCAGCAAGGTGCGAATCGGCTCGACCATCGCGTACGGCAAGGTGAGATGGATTTCGCCGCCACCGCCATCGAGCTCGACGTGGAAGCGGGACACCACCACCGTTTCGGTGGGGCTGACGATGTTGGCGAACTGCGGGTTGATCTCGGAGTTGATGTACTCGAAATCCAGCCCCAGCACCGGTGCCCACGCTTCGGTCATCGCGCCGAACAGCTCGGTCAGCATGATCTGGATGACGCGGTTTTCGGTGGCGGTGAAATCGCGGCCTTCGATGCGCGCGTGGTAGCGGCCATCGCCACCGAAGAAGTTGTCGATCACGGTGAACACCAGCCGCGGCTCGAATACCACCAGCGCACTGCCGCGCAGCGGCTTGATACGCACCAGGTTCAAATTGCTGGGCACCGCCAGGCCATGCACGTACTCGGTGAACTTCACCATCTTCACGCCCAGCACCGACACTTCGCAGGTCTTGCGCAACACGTTGAAGATCGCGGTGCGGAAGAATCGCGCAAAACGGTCGTTGACCATTTCCAGCGTGGGCAGGCGCCCGCGCACCAGCCGGTCCTGCTGGGTGAAGTCGTACGAAAGCACGGTGCCCGGCGGCAGCGGCTCGTCGGTGCCGGTGGTGACATCGCCACCTTCGACGCCGTCCAGCAACGCATCGATTTCGTCCTGGGAAAGCAGATCGCTCATCGCGGCGTCCCGGTCACTGCATCACGAAGCTGGTGAAGTACAACGCATCCACGCCGGGCCTTCCCAGGCGCGCCTGCACGATCTTGCGCACCGCCGCCAGCGCCTGCGCCTGCAGCTTGTCGCGACCGGCGGTATTGCTGATGATCGAGTATTCCTGGCTGCTGAAAAGCGACACCAGCGCATCACGGATCACCGGGTCGGCGGCCTTGGCCGCGGCCAGCGCATCGGCGTCATGCGACATCAGCGTGATGCCCACCTGCAGATAGCGCAGCGACTCATCGTCGCGAAAATTGACCACGAACGGCGGATCGAGCGGCAGGTACAGCTCCGCCTTCGACGCCGGGTTGGCGTTCTTGGCCTCGGCCTTGGCGTGCATCGTCTTGTAGGCGAAGCCGCCACCGCCAAGCGCCAACAGCAGCAGCACCAGGCCGATGATCATCGCGAGGGGACTTTTCTTCTTCGGTGCAGGTGGTGCCTCAACCCGCCCTTCGTCGGCTACAGCCATGGAAAACCTCGGTCTCAGTTTCAGGGGAAAGCCCGTGCAACCGGGCGATGCCCATCAGAAGCAAACCGTGTGCCATCGGCGAAAAGCGCATGGCAGCTAGGATCTGGCGGAGACGCGCGGGCAACGTGGCGCTTTCTTGACGCCTGGCGGCAGGTTGACGTGACGCTTTGGTGCCGGGATGGGAATTCGCAGGGACGACAAAACTGTGCGACAGGAACATGCATGCCCGTGGCGGGCGCTGCTTTGCGATTCCCTATTCCCTATTTTCCATTCCCGCCTCAGGCAAACGCATCCAGCAAGCCGACCGAAACGGGTGATGCCGCCAGGCCATGGATGTCGCCGACGTCATCGATTCCGGCGCCTTCGGCGGTTTGATGTTCACCACCGTTGTGGCTGCCGCGGTCATGCTGGCCGACTTCGGTGTGGCCCAGCGAGAGTCCGTGCTGGCCCAGCATCTGGTCGAGCTGCGGCAGGCTTTGCTGCACGGCCGCCACCGCACCGGGGTGTTGCGCGTTGAACACCACGTCGACCCGACCGTGGTTGACGCTGACCTTGATGTCGAGCTGGCCCAAATCCTCCGGATTCAACCGGATGCGTGCCTGCTTGACGTCCTGCCCACCCAGCCAGGCCACTTGCTGGCCAAGCTCCTGGGCAAAGCCGTGGCCGCCCGCGGGTGTGGGAATCTGCAATTGATGCACCGTCGGCGCCGCCTGGGTGCCTGTGCTGTGCGACGTCAGCGCGGCGGCTGGCTGGGTCGCCGCATCGCCGGGTTTGTCGACGGCGGCGAGCCGGGTTTCGCTGGCGGCGAGCCGGGCCTCGCCCGCGGCAAGCATGATCCCGGCACCTGGCGGCAAGGCCGTGATGTCTGCGGTCGCGTTGGCGGCGGTACCGGTGGCGGCCGTGTTCAATTTCAGCAGGGCCGCCGCGCCGGCGTCGCCAGCCACGGCCTTGCCGGCGAGACCGACCTTCGCGTCGGCAAGGCCAGCAAGCGGCGGTCGCAAGGTGGTGGTGGCAGGCCCGAGCAGGGCCAGCATCGCACTGGCCAGCGCCGCGGCCGGGGTGTCACCATCGGCCGGCGCGTCGTCGTCGGTGTCCTTGGTGATCGCGGTTGTCTCGACCGCGGTGCCGGCGACGGTCTTGGCGGGTACGGCCGCCGGTGCGCTCGCGGCAGGCGGCGTGTCCGCCGTCTTGCCGGCCTGATCACCGGACGGCGCCTTCTTGCCGTCGTCAGCGGGCGAGGCCTGCTTCTGGCGGGCGGCGTCGAGTTGCTGATCGAACTTGCCGGGGCTGGATGCCGCGTCGCGCGGCTCGGGCGTCGGTGTGGCGCGCGGAACGGCGGCGGGGAGAACAGCGGCGGTAGCGGTCATGGCGAAGTGACTCCGTCAGCAGTGGCGTGCGTGGGCGACAACAGGCCGTGCGCACGCCGGGTAGCGAAAAACAGGCGGCAGGTGCGCGCCCGGCGCACCCTGCATACCCTGAATGAAAGGCAAGATCCGCGCCATCAGCGTGGCCGCCGGTATTGCATGCGTTCGTCGATCTCGGCCTGCTCGTGGCGGTCGGCGGCCTGGCGCTCCTCTTCGATGCAGTGTTCGATCACGCTGTCGAGCGCGCTTTCGCGCGCATGCGCCTGGTGCCAGCGGCCGCGCACCTGGTCGAGCAGGCGCTGCAGGCGGGCAACCTCGCTGGTCTGCTGCGCGATCGCCTGGTCGATGCGCTCGACGAATTTCTGACGGTTCAGCAGAGCGCTCACGGTCAGGCTGCCGTCGCCGTTGCTGGCGTATTCCTGGCGGTAGCGCTTCAGCTCGCCCAACTGGTGCTCGCCTTTGGCCAGCTGCTGCTGTTGCAAGGCCAGTTGCGCCAGCGCCTCCTCGGTGCGTTGTTTCGCCTGGTCCACCGCCGGCTGCAATTGCACTGCGCGCGAACTCATCCGGGCACCTGCTCGGCCAGTTCATCGAGTTTGGTGATGGCCATCTCGAGCGTCATCGGTTCATCCACCTCCTGCTGCAGGAAGGCGCGCAGTTGCGGCCACATGTCGATGGCCAGATCGACCTGCGGGTCGGAGCCTTTCTGGTACGCGCCCACGGCGATCAGGTCGCGCTGCTGGCGATAGGCGGAATAGACTTGGCGGAAACGCTGCGCCGCGCGCAGATGCTCGCGTGCCACCACGGCGGGCATCACGCGGCTGATCGACGCCTCGATGTCGATGGCCGGGTAATGCCCGGCTTCGGCCAGGTCGCGTGACAGCACGATATGGCCGTCCAGAATGGCGCGCGCCGCATCCGCGATCGGATCGTGGCGGTAATCATCGCCCTCGGTAAGCACCGTGTAGAACGCGGTGATCGAACCGCGGCCGTCCGCATCGTTGCCGGCGCGCTCGACCAGTGCCGGCATCATCGCGAATACCGAGGGCGGGTAACCCTTGGTGGCCGGCGGCTCGCCGATGGCCAGCGCGATCTCGCGCTGCGCTTGGGCGTAGCGGGTGATCGAGTCCATCAGCAGCAGCACGCGCATGCCGCGGTCGCGGAACCACTCGGCGATGGCGGTGGCGTACTGCGCGCCGCGCAAGCGTTTCAGCGGCGGCGCGTCGGCCGGCGCGGCCACGATCACGGCGCGGCGGCGGCCTTCCTCGCCCAGCGTGTGCTCGACGAATTCCTTCACCTCGCGGCCGCGCTCGCCGATCAGCCCCACCACCACCACGTCGGCGTTGGTGTAGCGCGTCATCATGCCCAGCAAGGTGGATTTGCCCACGCCGGAGCCGGCGAACAGGCCCAGCCGCTGGCCGCGGCCCACGGTGAGCAAGGCATTGATCGCACGCACGCCCACGTCCAGCGGCGCATCGATGGGCTTGCGTGCCATCGGGTTGATCGGCTCGCTCTTGAGCGCCGCATGTTCATCGGATTCCAGCGGGCCCAGGCCATCCAGTGGTATGCCATCGGCGCCCACCACACGGCCCAGCAGCGCATGACCCACCGGCAGGCCGCGGGTGTGCGCGCAGGGGCGGACGCGGGCGTTGGGCAATACGCCGTGCATGTCGCCGACCGGCATCAGCAGCAGCCGTTCGTCGGCAAAGCCCACGACTTCGGTATCCAGTTGCGCGCCGTCGGCGGTGTCGACCAGGCAGCGCGCGCCGAGCGCCGCTTCGCAACCTTCCGCCTCCAGCGTCAATCCCACGACCCGCCGCAGGCAGCCTTCGACCGCCAGCGTACGCACGGTCTCCGCGCGCGCCGTGCGCCGGGCCAGCTTCTGCTGCCACGACAGCTGCCGCGCGACGGTGTCGACCTGGGCATTCATGCGCCAGCCTCGTCGTCCACATCGTCACCGAGCGCCGCATCGACCACCGCGGCCAGGCGTGCTTCGACGGTGGCATCGAGGCGGGAACGTTCGCTTTCCAGCTGGCAGCCGCCGCGCGTCAGGCTGGCGTCCGCGTGCAGTTGCCAATGGCTTTCGACCGCGCCCAGCTCGCGCAGCAAGGCCAGGTCATCGGGGTGAATATGCACGCGCAGGTCGCGCGTGGCCGCGGGCAAGGCCGCGGCGGCCTGGCGCACGGCTTTGGCGATCAGGTCGGGGGACAATTGCAGCTCGCGCGCCACGACGCGCCGCGCCATCACGATCGCCAGCCGCGCCAGCTCCTGCTCGGTGCGGTCGTCGAGTGCCTGCAGCGGACGGGCGGCGGCCTCGCACAGTGCGTCGAAGCGCACCATGTTCTGTTGCAATTGCTGTCGCGCGGCAGCCAGCCCTTCGGCACGGCCGGCGGCATAGCCTTCCTCGCGCGCCTGCTGCTCCAGCGCTTCGAGATCGCGCACGGTCGGCTGCGGCGGGTCGTCCTTGCGGCGGTTCGGCAACTCGCCGTTGCCCACGTTGGGCAATTCCCAACGCTGCACATCAGGCCCGTTGCCGACGACCGCGACCATCAGACGAACTCATCGCCGCTGGAGGACAGGTTGAGCTGGCCGGCATCGGACAGCTTGCGGGCGATCACCAGCACCTCCTTCTGCGCCGCGTCGACGTCGCTCAGGCGCACCGGACCCTTCACTTCCAGGTCGTCGCGCATCATGTCGGCGGCGCGCTTGGACATGTTGGCGAAGATCTTTTCGCGGATGGCCGGTTCGGCGCCCTTCAATGCGGTGATCAGCGTGCCCGACGGCACTTCGCGCAGCAGCGTCTGCATGCCGCGGTCGTCCAGCTCGGCCAGGTCCTCGAACACGAACATCAAGTCCTCGATACGCCCGCTGAGGGCCTCGTCGTGAGTACGGATGGCACCCATCAACTCGGTTTCGCGACTGGACTCCATCGCATTGAGGATGTCGGCGGCGGCCTTGAGCCCGCCCACGTTGGCGGACTTCAGTTTCTTGGTGGTGCCGGAGAACTGACGCTCCATGATTTCATCGAGCTCGTTCAGCGCATGCGGCTGCACGCCGTCGAGCGTGGCGATGCGCATCACCGCGTCGCTGCGCACGCGCTCGGGCAGGTAGCCAAGTACCTCGGCGGCCTGGTCCGGTTCGAGATGCGCCAGCACCAGCGCGATGATCTGCGGATGCTCCTGGTTGATCATCTCGGCGATGGCGCGGCTCTCCATCCACTTCAGCGATTCCAGGCCCTTGCTGCTGCGACCCAGCAGGATGCGGTCGATCAGGCCGCCAGCCTTGTTCTCACCCAACGCGTTGACGAGGATCTTGCGGATGTACTCCTCGGTGCCCACGCCCAGCGCGGTCTGCTGGCCCATGTCGGCGTCGAGCTTGTCCAGCACCACCTCGACCTGCTCGCGCGATACACCGGACAGGGCGGCCATGGCCGACCCCACCGCCTGCACGTCGCGCGCGCTGAGGTGCTTGAGCACTTCGGCAGCGTCCTCTTCGCCCAGCGTCAGCAGCAGAATGGCCGCACGCTGCGCACCGGAAATCTTGGATTGATCAACTGCCATCTTCGCTCACCCAGTTCTTTACCACCTGAGCCACCTGTTTCGGATTTTCGGTCACCATCCGGCGAGCCGCTCCCACGCGTTGCTCGTAGGCAAGCGCGGGTGTGTTGTGCAACCGCGCCGGCTCGTCCGCGTCCTGCGGTTCGTCATCGACGCGTACGGAAATCTGCGGCATCGGCGACGGCAATGCACGCGCCGGAGCCTCCCCTCGCAACAGCCCTTTCAACAGCGGTCGCAGCACGCCGAACGCTACCAGAAGCGCCAGCAGGATACCGACGCCCTGCTTGATCAGATCCATCATGCCTGGCCGTTGCCAGAACGGCGTATCCGGCAAGGCCTCGGGCGAGGGACCGCGCTGGAACGACTGGTTGACCACGCTGACGCTGTCGCCGCGCGCGGCGTTGAAGCCCACGGCGTTCTTGGTCAGGTCGGTGAGGTGTTGCAACTCCTGCGCGGTGAACGGCACGCTGGTGGCCGGCTTCGGATCGCCGCCCTCGGTGGTGCCGCCGCTGACCAGCTTGTTGTCCAGCACCACCGCCACGGTGAGCCGCGCCAACCGCCCGGCCGGATCGCTGACATGGCTGATGGTGCGGTCCAGTTCGTAATTGCGGGTGGCACTGCTGGACGTATCGGCGGTGCTGGTGGTCGTGGTGGTGGTGCCGGTGGCCGCCTTCGGATCGGGCTTGGCGTTGGCGGCGCCCGCATCCGGATTGGCCGCGGTCGGCTGGGCCACCAACGCGGGCGGCTGGTTGCTCAGCGCGCCGGGCACGCCGCCCTGGGCGCCATCGCCGCGGCGTTCGCTGCTGGTCTGCTCGCTGCGCAGCGCCGGGTGGTCGTGGCCGAAGGTTTCGGTGGCTTTCTCGGTCTGGCTGAAATCCAGATCCGCATACACCTGCGCCCGCACCCTGCCCGGCCCCACCAGCGGGGTCAGCAATTGTTCGATGCGTTCGGCGTAGGTGTTCTCGATACGGGTGGAAAGGCGCAGGCGGCTGTCGCCGATGGCGCCGGGGCTGTCCGGGTCGGTGGTGAGCAACTGGCCCTGCTGGTCGATCACCGACACCTGGCGCGTATCCAGATCCGGCACGCTGGCAGACACCAGGTGCACGATCGCCGCCACCTGGCCGGCGTCCAACTGGCGGCCCGGGTACAGCGTCACCAGCACCGAGGCGGTGGCCGGGCGGTTGTCGCGGATGAAGGCCGACGGCTTAGGCAAGGCCAGGTGCACGCGCGCGGAGCGTACCGACTGCAGCCCGCCGATGGTGTTGCCCAGGTCGGTCTCCAGCAGTTGCTGGTAACGGGTGCGCTCGGCCAGGTCGCTCATGCCGAACGGCGAATCGCCACCCGTGGCGGTGGATGAGGCCGTGCCCTGAGGCAGGCCCTGGCCGGCAAGTTTCAGCCGCAGCGCGGCCAGGTCGGCGGCCGGCGCCATGATCGACGAGCCATCGCTGCTGAGCTTGAACGGCGTGTTGGTGGATTGCAGCTGCTGCGTGATCGCGGCGGCGTCGTTCTGCCCGAGCCCCGCATACAGCAAGCCGTAGTTCGGCCCGCGCGACCACAGCACCACGGCAACCCCCAGCGCCACCGCGCCGGCCACGGCCACCAGCAACATGAGCTGGCGCGCCGCCGGGTTGCGGGAAAGCTGCTTGAAGGTATCAAGGCGACCGTTGTTGTCGGTGGTCGCGATGCCGTTGTCGGCCATGGGGCTGCTCGTTTTCTATGAAGGGAGTCGGCGGTGGACGAAGTGCGTCAGACCGGCATGTTCATGATGTCCTTGTACGCATCGACGAGCTTGTTGCGCACGGTGACCATGCTGCGCAATGACAAGTCGGCCTTCTGCATCGCGATCATGGTGCGGCCCAGATCCGCGCCGGCATCGCCGCGCTCGAAACTTGCCGCCATGCGGCCCGCTTCCATCTGGGTCTGCCCCACCGACGCGATCGACTGCTTCAGCAAGGCGGAAAAATCAGGCTGGCCCGCCTGCCCCACTGCCGGAGCCGCCTTGAACGCGGATTCCGCCGGACGCACCTGCGCCGTCATCTGGCGCATCTGGGCAAGCAGGTTGTTGACTTCGATCGTACTCATGGCTGCCTCATCTACAGCGGGCGGGTGACGAAATCCCGACACGTGTCGGGTTTGCATGAGGTGGATGCACGAGGCGTGCCAGTTGTTGCCGGGAATCGGGAATGGGGAATAGGGAATCGCAAAGGCGTGGGGTTGGCGGTTTTGTCAGCCAGATCGCCTTCCCCAAGCGTTCGCCCTGAGCGGAGGCCGGAGTCGAGGCGTGTCTGCCGGCGTGCATCGCGCGCAGCGTGAACGGGGATGACAGCGAAACCACAAGAGTCCGCTCGCGGCGACGCTCTTGCGATTCCCTATTCCCCATTCTCGATTCCCAGCCTTACGCCGCCATGCTCCCCTGCAACCCGTACTTGCGCAGCTTTTCCACCAGCGTGGTGCGCTGCATGTGCAGCAGGCGGGCGGCGTGGGCGACGACGCCGCCGGTGGCGTCGAGTGCCTGGCGGATCAGGCCCACTTCGATGTCGGCCAGGTGATCCTTCAGGTCCAGGCCGTCCTCCGGCAACAGGCCCATGGTGGACACGGACGGGCGGGCTTCGCTGATGTCGGCAACGACGGGGGCGCGGCCCTCCATCATCGCCAGCAGGTCGGAGCTGCGTACGTCATCGCAGACCTGCTGGCCGCGGTATTTCTCGGGCAGGTCGCTGGCGCGCACTTCGCCGTGGGGGAACAGGATGGCCATGCGCTCGACCAGGTTGGACAGCTCGCGCACATTGCCGGGCCATGGATAAGCCTGCAACGCATGCATCGCGGTGGTGCCGAAGCGCACCACGCCCAGGCCGCGGCGGGCCAGCCGCTGGTTGAATTCGGTGATCAGCACGGAGAGGTCGTCCAGCCGCTCGCGCAATGCCGGCAACTCCAGCGGGAACACGCTGAGGCGGTAGAACAGATCCTCGCGGAATTTCCCGTCGGTGATGGATTGCTCCAGGTTGCGATGGGTGGCGGCGATGATGCGCACGTCGCAATGCTGGGTCTTGTTGCCGCCGACGCGCTCGAACACGCGCTCCTGCAGCACGCGCAACAGCTTCACCTGCATCGGCAGGCTCATGTCGCCGATCTCGTCGAGGAACAGCGTGCCGCCCTCGGCCATCTCGAAACGGCCCTTGCGGGTGTTGATGGCGCCGGTGAACGAGCCCTTCTCATGGCCGAACAATTCGCTTTCCAGCAGCTCGGCGGGGATCGCGCCGCAGTTGATCGCCACAAAGGGTTTGTCGCGGCGCGGGGAGCTGTCGTGGATCGAGCGCGCCACCATTTCCTTGCCGGTGCCCGACTCGCCCAGCACCAGTACGCTGGAGTCGAACGGCGCCACCTGGCGGATCAAGGCGTTGACGTGGTTCATCGGTGTGGAGTGCCCCACGAAGCGGATGCCGTTGCCCTGGCCACCCAGCAGGCGCGCATACATGGCGCGCATCGCTTCGGCCATCTGCTCGTAGCGCAGTGGGAAAGCCAGCGTGGCCACGCGGGTGGTGAACGGTGAAGAGGTGGCGGTGAAGCGGCCCAGCCAGGCGGAGTCGTCGGCCAGCAGCATCGGCACATGCGCCGCCGTGTCACCCAGCAGGGCAAGCTGGCGTTCGGCTTCCGCTTCGTCGCTCACCTGGCCGACATACACGCCGCGCCACGCCTGCATCGACTCGTCCGCATCCGTGCACTGGTCACCCTGCTGTGGTCGATACCCCAGGAAATGCAGTGCCGACATCACGGCATCCACACGGGAGCGGTCGGACTCGATAACCAGGAAGTCGAATTTCTGCATGGTGATACCCCTGTTGCCTTTTGCTGTGGCCTGACCCCTCGCGGGAGGCCGTTCATCGATGCGGCGGGTTTACGTCGCCGGGCTCGATGGACACATTGCAACAAGGGGGCCAACGACGACTTTTTGGTGACGGCAAAACGTCGTGTGTCAGCTTTTCATCCCTCCGGCACGCCGCCGGAGTGGCTGGGAAACAGCCAGGAACCGCGCTAAATGATTGAATCAATTAGCGTTGAATTTATAGAGGGAGGAAACACGATCGACATCGTCGTCGTGACGCGAGCGTCAACAAAGGTTCGCGCCAGCAAGGCGAAGTGTGACCGTGGTCACGGCCTGACACCTGTCCGCAACTGCCTCAGGACGTCAGTTGGCGCGTTTCTGCCACTTTGCGTCGGTGATGGCGAAAAACCAGTCGCTCAATCGCGTCACCCAGCACGTCACCCGGCGCGGCGAACACCACAAACACGTGGCCGTTGTCCAACCGACGCTCCACCCTGGCCGCCAGCTCCAGCGGCAGGCTGCGGCATACATCGAAACGCAACCGCACTACCAAGGTATCACCCGGCACCAGCGCCGCAGGCAGCACCGCACCGACGGCGTTGAAGCGCAGGGCCTGCCGTGGCGGCAGCACGCTGGCGGGTACCAGCAGGTGATTGACGATATCGACCAGTGCGGTGAGCTTGGCGTCCATCCGCTGGATCTCCAGCATCAGCGGACTGTCATCGTCGGTTTCGGCGTAACGCTCTTCCAGTGCAGCGACCGCAGACAAAGTGTTGAGGTTGCGCTCGGCCAGCCGCGCCTGGTGCGCCTGGGCGTCTGGCCAGGGCATGGCTTCGCTGTCCACATGCAGGCTCTCGTCACAGCTCACGCGCTGCTCGAACTCGTCCCAGCTATTGGCATCCATCGTGATCCCCGGTCATATGGTGGCGTGGGCTGAGTGTAGCGGCGGCGCAGCTGCGGGGGCGGCTGTGAACCGTGAACCTGTAGGAGCGACTTCAGTCGCGATGCTTCTGCTTTGGAGATCCCGAGCAAGAGCATCGCGACTGAAGTCGCTCCTACAACAACGCTTCGATACCCGCCTAGGCCTGCGCGTAGGCGCGGATCGCGCGCGCCTGGCCGCTCTGGCGCTGCCATTGTGCGGCAGCCTCGTCGCGGGCCTGGCGCACCAGGGTGCGCAGCTCGCGGTCGCAGGCCAGGATTTCGCCCAGTTGCTCGACCACGTCGGCGGAATGCTCGCGACGCAGCAATGGCTCGCGCTGGGCTTCCAGGCTGGCCAGCTGTTCCCATTCCTGCGCCTGGGCGGCACTGAGCATGTCGCGGCTCAGCTGCAAGGCCTGCTCGATGATGCCGATTTCGTTGGTCACGGCCGGGGTGCTCATGCGTTGGCGGCATGCTGCGTGGCGGACGGGGCGATCTGCACCCAGCTGTCACGCACTTGCTGCAGCAGCTTGCTGACTTCGTCGATGAGGCTGGCGTCGTCGCGCAGGTTGGCCTGCAACAGGCGACGGCTCATGTATTCGTAAAGCGAATCGAGCCGGCCGGTGTTCACCGGGTCGACCTTGAGATCCAGGCTGTCGCGCAGCCCGCCGATGATCTCGATGCAACGGCCGATGGCTTCGCCCTTGGCGGCCACTTCGCCACGCATCATGTGCGCGCGCGCCTTGATGAGGCGCTCCAGCGCGCCGTCCATCAGCAACGTGATCAAGCCATGCGGGTCAGCCGACTCCACACCGCCGTGCGAGCGAATCTGTTGGTAGGCGCCTGCGCCGTAGCCGAATCCCATGACTGCATCTCCTGCGAATAGGTTTGGAGTTACTTCTTGTTGACGTTGTTCAATGCATCGAACTGCTGTTGCAGGTAGCTGCTCGTGCTGTTGAGCTTGGACATCAACGTGTCCAGCGCGGTGAACTGCGCCTGGTAGCGCGCGGTGAGGTCAGCCATGCGGGTGTTCAGCGTGGTCTGTTGCACCGAAAGGTCTTTCAGTTGCTGGCTGATGCTGTCGGTGCGGCTGTTCAGCACGCCGTTGCTGCCAACCCACTGGTCGAGCTGGCTGTTGAGCTTCGCGGCAAAGCCGTCGTCGCCGCCGAACAGCTTGCCGGCGAGCTTGCCACCGTCACTCATGGCCTTGGTCAGCGCATCCTTGTCCAGCTTGAGCGTGCCATCCACCTGCAGCGAGATGCCCAGCTCGGACAGCGAACTGCCATTGGCGCTGCCGCCAACCAGTCGCGCCAACGTGTTGCTGATGCCGTTGATGGTGGCATCGCCGATCATGGCGCCGGCGGTTTTGCTGGTGGCGTCGTACTTGGTGAGGTTCTGGTAGATCCCCACGAAGCTGTTGTAGGTATTGACCAGATTGGTCAGCGCGCTGGTGGCCTTGCTGTTGTCGTTGGCCACGGTCACGGTGGTCTCGCCAGCCTTGACCAGGTTGAACGTGAGTCCATCGACGGCGCCGGCAACGCTGTTGGTGGCGCTGTGGCCGGCCAGGCCATCGATGGTGTACTCGGCGTCCTGCGCCACGGTGATCACGTTGAGCGCGTTGCCGCTGCTGGCGGCCGCATCGTAGTTCAGTGCCGCCAGGCCGCCATCGCCACCCGTACTACTGACGGTGAAGCCGTTGGCGACGCCGGTGCGGCTGCCGCTCAGAACCAGATGGGCGCCGTCGGTGCCGTTGACGATGGTGGCGGTGACGCCGGGGTTGTCGCTGGCCTTGTTGATCGCATCGCGTACCTGCGCCAGCGAGTTGTTGCCATCGCTGAGGTCCAGGCTCATCGATTGCTCACCCACCGTGAGGGTGAGCGTACCGGTGCCTACTGCGGCACTGCTGTTGGCAAACGCGGCCGAGGAGGCCTTGAGCGAGGTAGCCAACTGGCTCACATCGATCTTGTAGCTGCCGCTGACCGGACTGCCGCTGCTGATGGCGCTCAGCACATCCGCATCGCCCGTGCTCACTGTGCGCGCGTTGAAGGCGCTGCCATCGGTGAGGGAGGCCATGGCTGATTGCAGCGCGGAAAGCGCGGCGCCGATCTGGCCCAGTCCGGACAACTGGGTATTGGCCAGGGCGGCCTGGTTGGTGATCTGGTCCTGCTGCGGCGCCTTCTTGGCAGCCACCAGCTTGTCCACCAACGTGGCGACGTCCAGGCCGGAACCCACGCCCATGGAGGTCAGCAAACCCGTGGTGGGTGTGGTGGAGCCTACCGTGATAGCCATGGACGTCGATTCCTGTAATGGGGAAGACGGCTGCGGACCATCCGCAGCCGTCTCGGGTCAAGCAGTTACTGCAAGAGCTTCAACACGCTCTGCGTGCTGGCGTTGGCCTGCGCCAGCACCGAGACACCGGCCTGTTGCAGGATGTTGGCACTGGACATGTTCGCGGTTTCCGCGGCGAAGTCGGCATCCTGGATCTGGCTGCGCGACGCGCTCAGGTTCTGCGAAATGGTCTGCAGGTTGGCGATGGTGGAGGTGAAGCGGTTCTGTACCGCACCCAGGTCGCTGCGCATGCCACTGATGGTGGACAGCGCCGCGTCGATGCGGCTGATGGTTTCATTCGCACCGGCCACGGTCTTGATGCTGGCACCGGCGAGCGAACCATCCGGCGTGTAGGAGCCTGCCGTCAGCTTGCTTGCCGTGGCACCCGCCGCCGAACCACCGATGACCAGGGTCTCCTGCGACGTCAGCTGCAGTTTGTTGTCGGCGTCCACCGACGCGTGCAAGCCGTCGAGGCCCTTGGAGTTGATCGCGTCAGCCAGCTCCTGCACACCGTGATAGGTTTTCGCGTCGAGAGCCACCGCCGAGCCGTCGCCCACCTGGAAGGTGAGATCGTTCGCAGCGAGCTTGATGTCACCGACGCTGTCGGCCGA
This sequence comes from Rhodanobacter ginsenosidimutans, assembly GCF_042655685.1. Taxonomy (NCBI): domain Bacteria; kingdom Pseudomonadati; phylum Pseudomonadota; class Gammaproteobacteria; order Lysobacterales; family Rhodanobacteraceae; genus Rhodanobacter; species Rhodanobacter ginsenosidimutans. Next base: position 462,077 of record NZ_JBHSMM010000002.1, read on the forward strand.
ACCCGCCACGGTACCCGTCGCCAGGGCAGCCGTACCGATCTTGCCAGCGGCAGCCTGGGCGCCGGTGTATGTCAGGGCGCCACCCGTGGTGGCCGCGGCAAGAACAAGGTTGCCGGTGGTCGCATCGACGGTCGCCACGGTGCCCGTTCCGCCCGCCTTCACGACGGCCTCATTGATCGCCGTCGCCAAGGCCTCCACCGAGGTGTAAGTGCCCTTGGCCACGTTTGCCGTCTTGGCTACACCGACACCGCCACCATCGGCCAGATTGACGACGAGGTCGCCGTCGATCTTCACGCCGGCGGAAAATGCCGCGCTGCTGCCGGTTTTGGCGATCAAGCCAATCTGGCTGGCACCGGCGCCCTGCTCCAGGTTCACCGAAATCGTCTCGCCCACGTTGGCGCCGATCTGGAACGCCGCCGTACCAAAGGAGCCGTCCAGCACATGGCGACCGTTGAACGTGGTCTGCGTGGAGATGCGGGTGATCTCGGCCAGACGCTGCTGCACTTCGGCATCGAGCGCGGCGCGGTCGCTGTCGGAGTTGGTGGCGTTGGCGGACTGCACGGCCAGCGTACGGATACGCTGCATGTTGTTGGTCACCTCGTTCAGCGCCGACTCGGTGGTCTGCGCCAGCGAGATGCCGTCACTGGCATTCGCCACGGCCTGGTTCAGGCCGTTGATCTGGGTGGTGAAGCGGGTGGAAATGGCGAGGCCGGCGGCATCGTCTTTCGCGCTGTTGATGCGCATGCCGGACGACAGGCGCTCGATCGCGGTGGACAGCTTGCTCTGCGACGTGGCCAGGTTTTTCTGGGCATTCAGCGAGCTGATGTTGGTAATAACGCTCATGACCATGGGAGTATCTCCGAATCGGGGTTGTGTGCCGACGATGGCCGGCCCAGACAATCGGACGGGGATTCACTCGGGAATGCCTCCGCCTTGTTCAGTGTTTCGACTCAACACATCGGAACTTGAGTCTTGTCAACGCAAATAATCAAATAATTTTGACCCTTGCACCTTGGTAAAGGTCTGCTGCGCAGCCTGCAACGCGGTGGTTTGCGCGCCGAGCTGGCTGATTGCGTCGTAGTAGTTGACACTTTGCACGTCTGAAAGCGCGCTCTTGTACTGCAGGCTCAAGTCATCGTTGAGCCCCGACTGCTGATCCAGCGCATTCATCCGCGCACCCACCTTGCCGCGGGTGCGCGAAATGTTGTCGATCGCCTGATCGAGGCTGGAAAACTGGGTATTGATGGCGTTTTGCATCTTGCTGTCGCCGCCATTGGGCGTCTGCAGCACATTGATGATGTTGTCGAGCGTGGCGAACACGCTTTGCGGTTGCGATGCGCCAAGCGCAAAGCTGTCGCCCACGTCGGGCGTGCCCTGGAAGGCAACCTGCGCGCCGCGGAACGTGATGCTGCCGCCCTTGATCGGGTCGTAGGTACCGGTGTCCAGCACGGTGCCGACACCGTCCTGCACTTCAAACGTATCGGCCGCGGTGAACACGATGCTGTAGCTGCCGCCATCCCACGCCGAAGGGTTGGCGTTGGGGTTGCTGACGCTGGTGCTGCCCGCCACCACGCTGCCGGTATTGGCGGTGCCGGCGCTGACGGCAAACGTGCCGTTGCCGCTGGGAATATTGCCGAACACCGCGCTGCCCGGATCGCCCGTGGCAACCTGCAGGCCGGGACCGGCGGCGACCATGCGCTGCCCGTCGTCACCCACGTAGGTAACGCTGCCTTGCGAGGCGAACGGCTCGGTGCCGGTGCGGTTGCCGGCGAAGATGTAGTCGCCCTGGCCATCCTTGCTGTTGGCCTGGCCCAGCAACTGCTGGCGCAGCTGCACCATTTCGGCGGCGATGTCGCCGCGGGTTTCATCCGTCTGCGAACCGTTGGCCGCCTGCAGCAGCAGCGTGCGCACGCGACCCAACACGTTGGTGACGTTGGACAGGCTCTGGTCTTCCAGCCCCAGTCGCGCGTTGGCCGAGGTGATGTTGCGCTGGTACTGCGCGTTGTCGGCACCGAGATGGGTAAGGTCTACCGCGCGCGCCGCGCCGACCGGATCGTCGGAGGGCTGGTTGATGCGCTTGCCCGTGCTCAACTGCGTGCTGAGGTTGGACAGGTCGCTTTGCCGATCCATCATGCTGCCGACCGACTGCTGCTGCATCCAGCTGGTGGAAACTCGCATGGCTTACCCCTGCACGGCGCTGAGCAGCGCGGTGAACATGCTGTTGGCGGTGGTGATGACCTGCGCCGACGCCTGATAGGCCTGCTGGAAACGCACCAGGTTGGCGGCCTCCTCGTCCAGGTTCACGCCCGAGACGCTTTGCTGCGATCCGTAGGCCTGGTTATAGACGGCTGTTTGCGTGGTCTTCTCGTCGTTGGCCACGGCGCCGGCACTGCCGACCTGGCCCACCAGCTGGCTGTAGGCACCGCCCACGCTGGTGACGCCGCCGTTGAGCACACCCAGGTTGGCCACCTTGCCGAGCATCAGCGCGTTGGTGTTGTCGCCCTGCGCGTTGCTGTTTGGCGTCAGGGTGAAGCTGTCGCCGTTCTGCGGCGTGCCGCTGAGTTGCAGGTTCCAGCCGTTGGCGTTGATCGGCTGCCCCGGCGTGTAGGTTTGTACGGCGCCGCCGTCCACGGTGTACGTGGTGGCGGAGGTGAACTGCACGACACCGCCGCTGAGCGCGCCGCCATCGAGGCTGGCGCTGGCCGTGGCGGTACCGGTGTTGTTGATGCCGTTCTTGATGGCCAGTGGCGCGGCGGCGGCAACCTTGTCCGGGTTGGTGATCACCACCGCGAGACTGGCGGCCGCATTGCGGCTGGGCTGGATGCGAAAACTGTCGCCGGCAACGGCACCGGCCGGCACCACCATGCTCAGGCCGCCTGCCGTGAACGGATCGGCGGCGGTACCGGTGCCGCCCATCGCCACGTTGTTGCCATTGGTATCGCGCAGCGACCAGGCACCACCGGCGTAGCTGAGGGTGTAATCGGCGCCGGTGAGCTTGCTGATGTCGCTGATGCTGGCGTCCACGTTGCCGGTGCCGTTGTTGCTGCTGGCTGCCTGCGCGGTGGGGCCGGCCACGCTGAAAAACTGGCCGCCCACGTCGCCGTTCAGATCCACGCCCTGCATGTGCTGGGCGTTGAAGGCGCTGGCCAGTGCCTGCGCTGTGCGACCCAACTGGGTCTGCGCCGGGTCCAGCACGCTGCTGCGGAAATCCATCAAGGCGCCCAGGGCGCCGCCGCTGATGCGCCCGCTCAGCACGCTGCCGGAGGCCGCGCCCACCACTTCCTGGCGGGTGGCGTCGTAGACGTTCGGCGCGGTGGCCAGCGGGTATGACTGCGTATCCGACACCAGCGCCTGGCCGTTGCCCACGAACACGTTGATGGTGTTGTCGTTCTGCGGCACCACCGTGATGCCCACTTGCGCCGCCAGGTCTTTCACCAGGGCGTCGCGCTTGTCGAGCAGGTCGGAGGGCGGCGTGCCGCCGGTGGCCACGGACGAGCGGATCAGGCCGTTCAATTTGGCGATCGAGTCGCTGTAGCTGTTGATCGAATTGACGGCGTCGCCGATCTGCTGCTGCACCTGGCTGGAGAGCTGGTTGAACTGGCCGGACAGCGACTGGAACGTGCTCACCAACCCGCCTGCGCGCGCCAGCAAGACCTGGCGCGAGGCGGTATCCGACGGCGCATTGGCGGTGTCGTTGACCGCGCCGAAAAAGCTGTCCAGCGAGGTCTGCAGGTTGCTGCTGCCGGACAACTGGTTGTTGATCTGGCCGGTGAGGCCGGCCATGGTGTCGGCGCGGCTGGAGCTGGACGTGGCCGACCACAGCGAGGTGTTGAGGAACTGGCTGTACGCGCGCTGCACCGCCACCGTGTTGACGCCGCTGCCGATGAAATAGCCGCCCACACCCTGCGGCAGCGCGGTACCGAACGACACCTGCTGACGGCTGTAACCGTTGGTGTTGACGTTCGCCACGTTGTGGCCGACGGTGCTCAGGCCAACCTGGGCGGCGAGCAGGCCGGAGACGCCGGTGTTGAGCATGTCAACCATGGATCTTCCTCGGTGTGCCGGATACACGGCAACGCACGCCACCGTTAACGGCGAGAGATGCGATAGCTGTAGGAGCGACTTCAGTCGCGATGCTTCCATCGGATTCGCGCAAGTGCGTCGCGGCTGAAGCCGCTCCTACAACAGCGTTCGCGATGCGCCGGTTCATTGCGCCACCCCATCGAGATGCAGCGCCGCCAAGGCCTCGCGCATCTGCGGGCTGTTGGCGATGGCGGTGATCTTTTGCGCGTACGACGGGTCGGTGGCGTAGCCGCCGCGCACCAGCGCGTGGGCGAAGCCGGCGATGTTTTCGCCCTGGCCCAGGGCGCGGGCGTAGCGTGGACTGTCGCTGATCAGGCGGGCGTAGTCGGCGAACGAATCGGACGGCGAATCGTAGGCACGGAACTGGTCGCGCTTGCGTACGGCCACGCCGTTTTCGTATTCAAGCGTGGGCACGGTGACCTTGTCGCCGTCCCAGCTGCTGCCGGCCTTGATGCCGAACAGGTTGTTGCTGCTGCTGCCGTCGCCACCGCGGGGCAGGTGTTTGCCCCAGCCGGTTTCCAGCGCGGCCTGCGCCAGCAGCGCGCGGGTGGAGACACCCAGCTTCTGCGCAGCCGCGGCGGCGTGCGGCGCCAGCGCACGCACGAAATTCACCGGGTCGCCACCAGGCAGCAAGCGGGCGGCAGTGCCGGCCACGTTCGCCGCGCCCTGGGCCAGCTTGTCCAGCGTGTCGCGCCAGCCGGGGTTGGTGTCGGTGACGGACGGCATGGCGTTGGAGGCGGCGTCGTTGTCGGCATCGCTGCCCAGTTGCAGCAGCGCGCGCACGTTGGCGTTCATCACCTCACTGACGTCGCGCGCCGTCCTTGTGCCGGGCGCGCTTGCACTCAACGCCTGCGTGGCGGCCAGGTCGGCGGGCGTCAGCGCGGCCGGCGCGGCATCGGGCTTTCCGCCCAGCTGGCGGATCAGCATCTTCGCGATGCCCAGGCCGTTGCGGCCATTGGCCAGGGTCAACGACAGCTGCTGGTCGAACATGTCGCGGTACGAATCGCCCGCCTTGCTGTCGCCGATGCCTTCGCCGATCGAGGCGTTGGCGTCGCGCATCGACTTCAACATCATCTGCGTAAAGATCGACTCGAACTGCTTGGCCACCGCCGGCAACGCCGCCTTGCCGCCATCGCTGCGCGCTTGCGCACGCAACTGCTGGAAGCCGGACATTTCGGTCCAGGTATCGAGGGCAGGATTGTTGGGGTTGATGGCTGTCATGATCTTGACGGTTTGATCAAATCACCACGAGCTCTGCATGAAGCGCGCCAGCCTGCTTCAATGCCTGCAGGATCGAGATCAGGTCGCTGGGCGCGGCGCCCACCTGGTTCACGGCGCGCACGATGGTGTCCAGGCTCACGCCCGGGCCGAACTTGAACATGTGGCCGTTGTCTTCGCTGACCTGCACGTTGCTGCTGGGCACGATCGCGGTCTGGCCCTGGCTGAACGGCGCCGGCTGGCTGACCAGCGGCTGCTCGCCGATGGTCACCTGGATGGCGCCATGCGATACCGCCGCCGCACTCACCCGCACGTCCGAACCGATCACCACGGTGCCGGTGCGCGAGTTGACCACCACCCGCGCCGGCGCATCGCCGGGCTGCACTTCAAGACTCTGGATCGCACCCATCCACGCCACTTTCTGCGACGGGTCCTGCGGCCCGCGCACGGATACCGAACCGCCATCGATCGCCTGCGCGGTACCGGCGCCGTAGGCCTGGTTGATCGCCGTGGCGATGCGCGCGGCCGTGGTGAAATCGGCGGTGTTGAGGTTCAGCGTCAAATTGCCGCCACCGGAAAACGACGATGGCACGGTGCGCTCCACCGAGGCGCCATTGGGAATGCGCCCGCTGGCGGAAATGTTCACCTGCACGCTGGAACCGCTCTTGCCCTGCGCACTGATGCCACCCACCACCACGCTGCCCTGCCCAATCGCGTAGACATTGCCGTCGGCGCCGCGCAGCGGGGTCATCAGCAGCTGGCCGCCGCGGATGCTCTTGGCGTTGCCGATCGAGGCCACGGTGACGTCGATCGCCTGGCCGGGCTTGGCGAACGGCGGCAACTCCGCCGTCACCATCACCGCGGCCGCGTTCTTCAACTGCGGTCGCGCATTCGCCGGCACGGTGATGCCGAACTGCTGCAACATGTTTTCCAGGCTTTGCGTGGTGAACGGCGCCTGCGTGGTCTGGTCGCCGCTGCCATCCAGGCCCACCACCAGGCCGTAGCCGATCAGCTGGTTGCTGCGCACGCCGGCGACCTGGGCGAGATCGCGGATCTTGTCGGCGTGAGCGGGGGCGATGAACAACAGCAACAGTGCGAGGGAGGCGGCGATGAGGCCCCTCCCCCTGCGTGCAGGGGGAGGCTGGGAGGGGGTGAAGCTTTTGATCTTGTGCACCAGAGCAAGAGCACCCCTCCCCAACCCTCCCCTGCGAGCAGGGGAGGGAGCAAGAGCGGAAGTGCAGCCGAATACGAAGCGCAGACCTGCCCCCTCTCCCCGGCGGGGAGAGGGCTGGGGAGAGGGGGCGGGCTTGCGAAAGTGTCCGATGAGGCGGCGGCTGAACTTGGAAAGCGCGTTGTAGATGGAGGTGAGGGAGATTGGGGCACCCTCTCCCCAACCCTCTCCCCGGGGGGGAGAGGGGGCGAGCGTGCCGTGCAGGTTCGTGCCTTCGTGCTTCGGGGCAGCCGTGAGGCTTATGGACGTATGGACGTTCATTTAGAAGGGCATCCATTTGGAATTGAAGAACCGCGACAACCAGCCTCGCGTATTGGCGTCGGCCAGCGTGCCGCGGCCGGTGTAGCTGATGCGGGCGTCGGCAACGCGGGTTGAAGGCACCACGTTGTCCTGGCCGATGTCCTGCGGGCGCACGATGCCGGAGATGCGCACCAGCTCCTGGCCCTGGTTGATGGTCAGCCACTTTTCGCCGCGTATCAGCAGATTGCCGTTGGTGAGGCGCTGCGCCACGGTGACGGTGAGTTGTCCGACCAGTTGATTGCTTTGGGTGCTGGAGCCGGCGCCGTCGAAGGTGCGCTCGCCATCCAGCCCGATGTCCGCCACCTTGCCGCCGATCGACAAGGCATGACCGAGGACGGTGGGCGAGGCGATGTTCGCCTTGTCGCTCTTGCTGGTGGTGGTGGTGGCCTTCTTGCTGGCCTGGGTGCTTTCCACCAGGGCCACCGTGAGGATGTCGCCGACGCGGTGCGCGCGCGGGTCGGCGAACAACTCCATGTTCTGCTGGTCGTGATAGATCGACCCGTCCGCCTGCGCCACCGTCGGCTGCGCGGGCGGCGGCGTGGGCGCCCATTGCGCGTCGTCGCGCGCGGTGGGGCCACCAGCGCAACCGGCCAGCAGGGCCAGGGCGCAAAGAGCGGTCAGGGTTCGGCAGCGGGTGAACATCACGGCATCACTCAGAGTTTGTTGGTCAGGTACTGCAGCATCGAGTCGGCAGCCGACACGGCCTTGGAGTTCATTTCGTAGGTGCGCTGGGTCTGGATCATGTTGACCATCTGCTCGACCACGTTGACGTTGGAGCTTTCCAGCGCACCCGACTCCAGCGTGCCCAATCCGTTGAGTCCGGGCTGGCCGATCTGCGGCGAGCCGCTGGACGCGGTTTCCAGGTAGAGGTTGTCGCCGTTGGGCTGCAGGCCGGCCGGGTTGATGAAGTCGGCCAGCTGCACGGTGCCGATCTGCTGGGTGGCGGCCTGGCCGGCCAGGCTCACGCTGACGGTGCCGTCGCTGCCGATGGTGATGCTCTGCGCGTTGGCCGGGATGCTGATCGGCGGATCGATGGAGTAGCCGTTGGCGGTGACGATCTGGCCGTTCTCATCCTGGTGCAGCGAGCCGTCGCGGGTGTAGGCGATGGTGCCGTCGGGCATCGTCACCTGCAGGAAGCCGCGGCCCTGGATGGCCACGTCCAGCGCGTTGCCGGTCTGCTCGATGTTGCCCTGGGTGAACAGCTTCTCGCTGCCGACCACGCGCACGCCGGTACCCAGCATCAGGCCCGAGGGCGCCTGGGTCTGCTCGGTGGTCTGGCCGCCGGGCTGGCGCAGGTTCTGGTAGACCAGGTCCTGGAACGAGGCGCGGGCGCTCTTGTAGCCGGTGGTGTTGGCGTTGGCCAGGTTGTTGGAAATCACGTCCATGCGCGTTTGCTGCGCATCGAGGCCGGTCTTGGCTACCCACAGGGAAGAGAACATGTCATTGACTCCGTTTGGACGTCTGGGTGTCTATGTGAAAGTGATCAGGCCATCTGCAGCAGCCGCGAGGCTGACTGCGCGTTTTCGTCGGCGCTCTTGATCGAGCGGATCTGCAATTCGTACTGACGCGACAGCTGGATCATCTGCACCAGCGTTTCGGAAGGGTTGACGTTGCTCGACTCCAGCGCGCCCGACTTCAAGGTGACCGCTGGGTCCGCGGGGGCGTTGCCGCCACCGACCAGGTGCATCAGGCCGTCGGTGCCCTGCTGCAGTTGATCCACGCCGGGATTGACCAGCTTGAGGCGGCCGACCGCAGCGATGGTTTCGGGCGTCTGGCCCATCGGCACCACCGACAGCGTGCCGTCGGCGCCGATCGACATCTGCGTGCTTTGCGGCACGGTGATCGGTCCGCCGTCACCCATCACAGGGTTGCCGCGGTCATCGGTGAGCAGGCCATCGGCGGTGAGTTGCAGGCTGCCTGCGCGTGTGTACGCCTCGCTGCCGTCGGGTGCCTGCACCGCGATCCAGCCCTCGCCCTGCACCGCCACGTCCAGCTCGCGACCGGTGTCGATCTGGCCGCCCTGGCGCATGTCGACGCCCTGCCCGTAGGCCACGCCGTTGACGCGCGTGGGCAGGCCCTGCCCCTGCACCGCCAGCGGCTGGAACGCGGACATCTGCGCCTTGAAACCGACCGTGTCGGCGTTGGCGAGGTTGTGCGCCACCTCCGACTGCGCCCGCATCATCTGCGTGGCGCCGGTCATGGCTACATAGAGGGAATGGTCCATGGGTCAGGTTCCGTGGGTCAGCGAAGGGCCGGGGCTCAGTTGCCGATGTTGATGATGGTCTGGGTCAACTTGTTGTCGGCCTGGATCACCTGCGCATTGGCCTGGTAGTTGCGCTGCGCCTTGATCATGTTGACCAGCTGCGCGGTGAGGTCGGAGGTGTTGGAAGCCTCCAGCGCACCGGCCTGCACCACGCCGTAGGTACCGTTGCCGGCCGCACCCATCACCGGCGTACCGGAGTCGTAGGACGCCGCCCAGTTGGTGTTGTCCAGCTGACGCAGGCCCTGCTGGTTGGAGAACTGCGCCAGCGCAAGCTGCCCCAGCGAGGTGGTCTGGCCGTTGGAATACTTCGCCTGCACCACGCCCTCGGCGGACACGTCGATGCTGGACAGGATGCCGGTGGGGTAGCCGTCCGGATTGATCGCACTGGCGGCGTAGGTGTTGCCGAACTGGGTGGCCTTGGCCAGGTCCAGGCTCAGCTGCATCGGGTCCGAACCGGGGCTGACGTTCACTGCACCGAAGTTCAGCTTGCCGCCCACCGGCGCCACCAGCCCGCCGCTACTGTTGAAGGTGAGCTGCTGCGACGCGCCGGCCTGCTGGCCGTCGATATACAGGCTGGCGTTCCACACATTGGCCGCCGCGTCCTTGACGAAATACACGGTGCCGCTGTGGGTGGCGCCGAGCGAGTCGTAGGCCGTGAACGGGGTCGACTGATTGAAGCTGGTTGCATCGTTGGGGTCGAACGCCACCGCCGGCGGGGTAGCGTCCGAGGGCAGGTTCAGCGACATCTGCACGTTGCCGGTGGCCTTGGCCGCGTTCTGCGAGGTCAGCAGTTGCAGGTCGGACAACGTGCTGTTGTCGAAGGTGCCGTTGGCGTTGGCCGGAAAGATCTGCAGGCGCTGGCCGGCGGAGTTGGTGACAAAGCCGCTCGGGTCCTTCTGGAACGCACCGGCCCGGGTGTAGGAGTAGCCCTTGCCGTCCTTCAGGGTGAAAAAGCCGTCGCCGCTGATCGCGAAATCCAGGCTGTTGTCGGTGGTCTCGATGCTGCCGGCGGTGAACTGCTGGGCCACATTGGTCAGCCGCACGCCGCTGCCGATCTTGGTGGCGCTGAGGTTGGGGCCGGCAGCGCTGAACAGCTCGGCGAACTGGCCACGCGAGCCCTTGAAGCCGGTGGTGGCGGTGTTGGCGATATTGTTTGCGGTGACCTCGAGATCGGCGGATGCCGCGTTGAGGCCGCTCAGTGCGATATTGAAAGCCATCGGGAAATTCCTTAAGTGTTGTAGCCCCGTGGGGCCGTCAGTTGATCTGCGCGACCTGACTCAGCAGGACCCCACCAAAACCGTCCACATCCAGATAGGCGCCATCAGCGCCGGTCATCCCCACACCGGCCACCTTGCCGCTGACGTAGGTCGGCACCGCGGTGTTGCCCGCCTGCGCCTTGAGGCCGTACGTGGCGTTCGCCAGCACGGTGCCGTCATCGCCCTTGCCGTCCCAGTGGAACGACGCCAGGCCCGATGCCGGCGTACCCAGGTTCAACGTGCGCAGCACGTTGCCGGCCGCATCGGTGATCTGCACCAGCACGGTGCCGCCGCCATCGGGCACGTTCACCGCGCCATCCAGGCCGCCGTCCTGCAACTTGCCCGCGGCCGACGGCACGGTGACGCTGCGCCCGACCATGCTGCTGGCCTGCAACAGCTGGTTGCCCTGCATCGAGGCGCTCAGCGCATCGAACGAAGTCTTCAACGACTGCGTCGCGGACACCTGGCCGATCTGCGCCAGCTGGCTGACCATCTGCGATGAATCCATCGGCTGGGTCGGGTCCTGGTTGCGCATCTGCTGCACCAGCAGGCTCAGGAAATCGGACTGGCTGAGTGCCTTGTCCTTGCTGCTGGTCGCCGCGGTGGCCGCCGCCGAACCCACGCCGTTGATTGCCATGTCGCTCATTTCATGTGCCTCGAAAGGGGTTGCATCACTTGCCCAGATCCAATGTCTTCTGCATCAGCTGGCGGGTGGAATTCATGACCTCGACGTTGTTCTGGTACGAACGCGAGGCGGAAATCATGTTGACCAGCTCATCGACCGGATTGACGTTGCTGGAGAAGACATAGCCGTCGGCGTTGGCCAGCGGGTTGCCCGGCTCGTAGCGGCTGGGAATGGCCGCCTGGCTCTCGGTGACGCCAAGCACCTGCACGCCCTGGCCGTTGTCGACCGCCTGGCTGCCGAACTGCTTCTGCACCGCCGCAAACAGCGGCTCGCGCGAGCGATAGGCCGCTTCCGGCGTACTGGCCACGCTGTCGGCGTTGGCGAGGTTGCTGGCCACGGTGTTGAGCCGGGTCGACTGGGCGGCCATGCCGGAGCCGGCCACGTTGAATATGGAGAAAAGAGACATCAGCCTTGGCCCTCGATGGCGGTGCGCAACATGCGGATCTGCGCAGTGATGAAGGAAAGGCTCGCCTGGTAATGCACGCCATTGGCGGCAAAGGCGGCCTGCTCGACCTGCTCGTCGACGGTGTTGCCGTCCATGCTGGGTTGGGTGGGATTGCGCCAGGACAGCTGCGTGGCGGCCGCCGTCGTCGAACCGGCACCGATCTGCCCGGGTGTGGGCGCCTGCAACGCCACGTTGCCCGCCGCACCCGCGCTGTCACTGGCCGCGGCCAGCACCTTGCGGAAATCGATGTCGCGCGCCTGGAATCCCGGCGTGTCCGCATTGGCCAGGTTGTTGGCCAGAACTTCGGTACGGTTCTGCCACAGGTCCAGGGCCCGGGTATGGATGCCAAACAGGTTGTCGGGGGTCAGGCTCATCGTTTCGCTCCGCGTGCTGTTGCTGCACGGAGCAGGAGGCAAATTGCATGCCACCGCGGTGAAAGCCTTGCTGGGACTGGGTTTGCGGGTGTTGCGACGGCGCGTCAGAAATGAGGCGCCGGGGTAAAGACGGTTTGTTGACGCTGTCGGAAGAGCCCCCTCATCCGCCTTACGTGCCGCTCCTGCGGCACGCCCTTCGGGCCGGCTTCGCCGTTCGCTTCGGCATCCTGCCTTCGCAGTCGGCACCTTCTCCCGCAAGCGGGAGAAGGGAAACGTCGCAAGCTCCAGCCACTCCCTTCTCCCGCTTGCGGGGGAAGGTGCCCGACAGGGCGGAAGGGGGGCTTTTACGCCTCTTCGTCGTGCTCCGGCAACAAATCCAGCACCGCCTTGGCCAGCAAGTCAGGCTGGAACTTCGCCACGAAGCGGTCGGCGTTCACCTCTTTCACCATCGCCTCGTTGAACAGCCCGCTGAGCGAACTGTGCAGCACCACCTTGAGCTGGCGCAGGGATGGGGTTTCACGGATGGCGCGGGTCAGCGCGTAGCCATCGAGCCGCGGCATCTCGATATCGGATACCACCAGCTTCACGCCGTCGGCGGGATCGGCATCCACCAGTTCCAGCAGCCGCTCCAGCGCCTCGCGGCCATCCTGCGCCACCACGCATTCGATATTCATCTGCTTGAACAAGGCCACCAGCCGGCGCCGGGCGATCACCGAATCGTCCACCACCATGATCCGTCGCGGGCTCAGCATGGTGTCGTCGGAAAGGCGCTGCATCTGCGCCGACAGCTCGGCTGGGCCCGAGTCGATGCTGGCCAGCACGTGCTCCACGTCGATCACCGCCATCAGCGCGCCGTCGATGCGGGTCACCGCATTCACCCGCGCGCCAAACCCCAGCGCGCCAGATGGCGCCACCAGCGATTCGCCATCGCAATGCACCATCCGTTGCAGGTCGGACACCAGGAAGCCCTGCATCGAGCGGCTGAACTCGGTGACCATCAGGTGAGCCGAATCCACGTCGCGCAACGGCGCATAGCCCAGCGCCGCGGCCAGGTCGATCACCGGAATGGTCTGGCCGCGGTAATCGCAGCTGCCGGCCAGCAATTCATGCACGCCGTGCATGCGCTCCAGCGGCGGCCGGCGCAGCACCTCGCGCACCTTGAACACATTGATGCCGAACAGTTGCTGGTCGCCCAGCGTGAACAGCAGCATCGCCACCCGGTTGTGCCCGGCCAGCCGGGTATGCCGTTCCACCGTGTCCAGTAGCGTGCCGCTCATGCAGATTCCTCGACGCCCAACCGCACCGCGCGGTTCCAGTTGAATCTATCGGCCATCAGGCGGCGCACTTGAGGCAAAGTCCGTGCGCCACGCCCAAGGGTCAAGGTGGCATATGACTTGCTTGCTCAAGTTTCGATGACAGTTGACGATTCATCCATAGCACCCTTGCCTATTTAAAGGTCACCGTTTGCCCATGAGCTTGATTTGGAACTCGCACCTCACCGCCCTGGTGCAGGCAGCCGCCGCTGGCGACGAGAAGCAGGTCGCGGCGTTGCGACGCAAGTATCCGCGTACCGCGCGGGTGATCGCGCCGCTGCTGGCCCGTGCCGCCAGCCAGCCGCCGGCAGCGGTTGCGCTGCAGGCCATGGAGCAGCAAAGCCTGGTGCTGGCCGCGGTGCAGCAGCTTTCGCGCGAGCAGAGCGCGCTGGACAAGGCCGCCACCGAAAGCCGCGGCAGCGTCGATCGCTTGACGGATGGCAGCGCCGGGATCTCGACGGCACTGCGCCAGATCGGCACCGACCTGGACCTGGCCGCCAAGGCCGGGCAGGCCGGCGAAGGCAGCGTCAGTGAACTCGACGGCCAGTTGCGCCTGCTGCGCAGCGCGCTGTCGGCGATGAACCGCAACCAGAGCCGGCTGGCCGAACAGGTGGCGCAGATCCGCAAACTTACTGGTGTGGTGCAGGAAATCGCCCACCAGACCAACCTGGTGGCGCTTAACGCCGCCATCGAAGCCGCCCGCGCCGGCGAGGCGGGCCGCGGCTTCGCCGTGGTCGCCGACGAGGTGAAGCAGCTGGCGGAAAAAACCACGCTTACCACCACCGAGATCGAGACCGTCACCGGCTCCATCGGTGATTTCTCGTTGCAACTGGACGGCGACGTGCAGCATGGCCTGCAACAACTGGAGCGTGCGCAAACCGGCGTCGGCCAGGCCACCACCGCCCTGCACGATGGCGGCGAAGCCCTGCGCACGGCCCACGGCCGCGTGGCCGGCGTGCTGCAAAACCATGACGCGCAACATGCGCGCGCCACCACGGCGCAGGCCGCCCTGGGCGCGCTGCAGCGCCGCGGTATCGAGGCACGGCGCCAGGCCGAATCACTCAACCGCGCCGCACTGCTGGCGCACCGGCTGGGCCTGGACTGGCTGGAAAGCGAAAGCGGCAACGACGCGGCAAGCCTCAGCCTGACCGTGCGCGAGAGCGCCGCAAGCCTGCGCCAGGCCATGGAGCTGGCCCTGCTCGACCCCAGCGCGCTGGACCGGCGCTGGTTCGACACCCATTCCCTCAACCGCACCGTCCGTCGCCTGACCGCCCAGCACCCGGACAAACCGGCCAGTGCGGCGCTCGACGAAAGCGGCACCCTGCTGTGCGAACAGAGCCAGCGCTTCATCACCCTGGTCTGCGACGGCCAGCTGGAGGAAGCCTCGCAACTGTCGCAACAACTGGAAGCCGGACGCGAGGCATTGCTGGCCCAGTTGGGCACGCTGCTGGCGGAAGCATGAAGCAAGGCGCGCCAGGTTCCCGCCTCCAGCACACCACCATGTGGTGCGTGCTGTCGTGGGCGGGCATCTGCGCCACTCCCGCCTGGGCGGGCCAGCCGCCCGACGCCATACGAGCCGCCGCCGAGCAGGCCGTGCGTGAACACTACGCAATGCCCGGCAACCGCGTCGTGGTGCACACCGAAGCGCTGGACATGCGATTGAAGCTGGACGACTGCGCGCAACCGCTGATCGCCACCGTACCCGACCGCGCCACTCCGCCCTCACACATGAGCGTGCAGGTGCAATGCACGCAGCCACGCCACTGGAGCGTGCGGGTGCCGGTGAAGCTGGAGCTGTTCCGGACCGTGCTGGTGACCAGCCACGCGTTGCAACGCGGCGACGGCCTCAGCCTGGCCGACGTACGCCCGGAAGAGCGCGACATCACCCGTCTCGGTTACGGCTACGTGGAAAACCTGCAACAGGTGGCCGGCCGAACCTTGTCGCGGGCACTGCCAAAAGACACCGTACTGAGCCCCGGCGCACTGGGCGGACGACGCATGGTGCGCGCGGGCGACCATGTACAGGTAGTAGCCCGGCTCGGTAGCATTGAGGTTCGTGCCGACGGTGTGGCGCTGGGCAGCGGCGACAATGGCGCCCGCCTGCGCGTTCGCAACGAAAACTCCGGCAAGATCGTCGACGCCATGGTCAGCGCGCCCGGCGTGGTCACCGCCCTGCCCTGACCGTCAACCGCCACTAAAGTTTCCCCCGGTCCGGCCGATCTGTCAGACACAGGGTTCATATTGCAGCGAGAAGGATCGATGACCACTTCCATTCAAAACAATGGTTTGCCGAATTTTCCCCAGGCAACCGGCGCCACCGGGAATGCATCGGCATCGGCCTCCACCACCGCTGCCGCCGGCAGCAGCGCCGCCGTAACGCCCCAGTCGGACGATCAACTCAAGTTGACCGATTCAGCCCGGGCACTGCAGGAAGCCGCGCGCCTGGACACGTCGTCCGCCATCGACACCAAGCGGGTCGAACAGATCCGCGAGGCACTGGCCAACGGCAATTACCAGATCGACGCCGGCCGGATCGCGGACCGCATGCTGTCATTCGAGCGCCAGATCGGCGCAGGTGCCGTATGAACCGGCCGCTGCAGGGCGAACTGAGCGATGCACTGGGTGCCGTACTCAGCGACATGCAGCAGGCCATCACGCAGCTGACGCAAGTGCTGGAGAACGAGCGCACGGCCTTGAATGCCGGCAACAGCGACGCGCTCGGTGAAGCCGGCGCCAGCAAACAGAAGCTCATGCTGCAGCTGGAGCAGCTCGACGCGGAGCGGCAACAGTTGAGCCGCGAAGCGCCCGCCGCCGCGGCCAAGCTGGACGCCACCTGGTCACAGGTGCTGCTGGCCCTGCGCCACTGCCAGCAACTCAACCAGAGCAACGGCCGCGCCGTGAACCAGCGCCTTGGCCAGGTACGCCAGGCACTGTCGGTACTGACCGGACACGCCGGCGAAACCGGCTTGTATGGCCCCACCGGCGGACTCCGCGGCGGCCTCCGATCACAAGTGCTGGCTCAGGCCTGACCATGATGCAGTCCGCTTCATCGCAGACTGTGCCGCCCTTGTCGCAAAAACGTAGCACGCGTGTTTTCGTATTTATCGCGATTGAAGAAGCATGAGCAAACTCGACGTTTCCCCGAACGGCTCTCTCCCTATGTCTGCTTTGCCCGACGCCGCCAACATCCCCCTGCCCATAGCGATGACCACCCCGCTACCGGTATTGCGCGTACCCATGCTGGACCGTGAGCGGCAGTTGTTTGCCTACGAAATCACCTTCCATCGCGAACCGGACGACGAACAGACCCTGCTGCAACGCGTACTTTCCACGCTGACCGACGGCGCGCTCACCCGGCTGGTTCGCGGCAATCGTGCCTTCCTCAACCTGCCCACCGAACTGCTGCCCGAAGATTCCGACGTGCTGCTGCACCAGCCGCGCATCGGCTTGCTGCTGCAGCCGCAGGTAGCCGACAACACCCCGCTGATGAAGCGCCTGCAACTGATGTCGCAGCGCGGCTGCCAGCTGATGCTCGATGCCGGCGACCTGGAGCTGGACGGCAGTCTGGCGATCGAATCGCTGATGCAGATCGTGCAGTTCGTGCGGCTGGACGCCACCTTGCTGTCGCCCGAAGTACTGCGCCAGCGCACCGAACTGCTGCACGCCCGCGGCATCTGGGTGGTTGCCGATCAGGTCAACGATCACGCCACTTACGAGCGTTGCCTGGAACTGCCCCTGCAGGCAATCCAGGGTCGCTACCTGCTGATTCCGCAGCCGGTGGCCGTGCCGGTGCTCACCGCCAGCCGCCTCAGCATGCTGCGCCTGATGCGCGCGCTGCAGGAAAACAATCCAGGGCCGGTGGAGCTTGGCAACATCATCCGCGACGATGCGGTGCTCAGCTACAAGCTGCTCAGCTGCGTCAATTCCGCTTATTTCGCATTGCCGCGGCAACTGAAGTCGGTGCAGCAGGCGGCGATCTTCTTCGGCGTCACCCGCATGCGCAACTGGATCGACACGATGTCGTTGTGCAGCATGGACGATCGACCGCCCGAGCTGCTGCGCGCCGCGTTGATCCGCGCCCACATGTGCGAAAAGCTGGCCAGCGGCATGCCGCACGGCCACGAGGAAATGGCCTTCACCGTAGGCCTGTTCTCGCTGCTGGACACGCTGATGTGCGCGCCGATGGAGTTCCTGCTCACCCACCTGCGGCTGGTGCCGGAAATCAGCGACGCGCTGACCCGCCGCGCCGGTCCGTTCGGGCCGCTGCTGGATCAGATCCTGGCGTGGGAAGCGGGCAAGATGACCAGCGAACACGCGCAGCCGCAGCGCATCCAGCGCATGGCCACCATCTATCTCGAAGCCGCGCAGTGGGCTGACCAGGTCTACGCCAGCGCCAACGGCCAGACCGAGAACTGATCCGCGAGACCCCGCGGGATAGGTAGGAGCGACTTCAGTCGCGACGCTTTTGCTTCGAGGCGAAGCGTGTCGCGACTGAAGTCGCTCCTACCATTCGCTCTTGCGAATCCCCAATCCCCAATCCCCAATCCCGCCCCTCAACTGGTATGCCGCAAATACCAGATCGTTGCCAGCACGCTCAGCAGCGCCACCAGCAGCCAGCACAGCATGGGTAGCGTGTCGCTGCCCAGCCACAGCACCGTCGCCGTGGCGCTGACCACCAGCGTGCCCACCGCCAGCGACAGCGGAAAATCACGCTGGATCCCGCGGTGGCCCGACAGCATCAGGTACGCGCCCAGCGCGGCGAGAAGCACGGCAAGCACCCGCCACAGGTAGATGAACGTGGGTGGTTCGGGCAGGTCGGGGAACATGTCCAGCAACGAGCGGTCGCCCACTTCCACCGCAAAGCCCTTGCCGTCGGTGGTCTTCGTCGCGGGCACCAGGCGGTCGCCATCGATGCGCGCCACCACGGTCACGTGCTGCAGCGGAACCTCCTCCCAGCTCACCCGCAAATCACCTCGGTGCGGATCGCCGGGGTTGGCGCTGGTCACGAGATAGCCGTTGTACGGCACGAAGGTGGCCGCGAGATTGGCCGGCAATGACTTCACGTCCGGCTCCACCCGCTGCACGCCGGGCAGCGCGTGGAGCAGGCTGCGGTCCAGCGCGAAGCCGCCCAATTGCACCCGGTCGGCGTCGAACTGGCGCGCGGCGATCGGGAACGCGCCCGGATTGGCGTGCCCGGCCGGTCGCTCGAACTTGCTGGAATCGACCGGCTGATCCACCCAGTCCAGCTCGTAGTCGGTATTGCCGCCGAAGCGGACCTCGCGCCACTGGAACATTTCCACGTGGCGGATCAGCACGGGCGTATCCCGGCGCAGGTTGAACTCCGGATCACGCGGCGCCACCACCACCCGCGGCACCCCGCTCAACCGCGCGAGATAGCCGGCCTGGCCCGCTTGCGGCAGGGCGGATGCGCCCAGGTCGACCAGCTGCCCACCATGGCGGCTCATTGCTTCGCGATAGGTGATGATGCCGCGCTCGGTGGTCGCGGCCCAGCCGATGCCGGCCAGCAACAGCAACGCCCCCACCAGCCGCAACAGGCGCCCGCGCATGGCGTCGTCCCATGCCGGCAACATCAGCCCGGCGCCCCAAGCAAAAAGAACGGACGCGAACATCCCCGGCGCGCATGTCGACGAACGACGCACACTCGAACGCCTGTGGCTGCGATATTGCCTGCGGGCGGGACCAGTTCCGTCACAAATTGATACTCCACTGCCACGAACACGGGACGATCAACAACCGACAGCCGAAAATGGCGCCGGGCGCGGCCACGACCCCGTCTCAAGCAAGGTATGGGCCAAGCAGGCCGCGGACGATCGCCACCCGCACCACGCGCGATCGTTCCGGACCGCCAGCCGCCTATTGCACCCTGCCCGATCCGGAGGGCCGACGCGGATCGCTGGCGGCATCGAGCTTGTTGGTCCGATGGTCCCACGTCACCACGTTCATGAAGCCCCACGGCTTGCGGTCGTTCAAGGTGTAACCCATCGCGGTAAGGTCGGCGCTGGTCGCCTTGTCGAACATGCCCGGCTCCACGTCCACCACGTCGGGCAGGAACTGGTGATGGAAGCGCTTGTGCGCCACGATCTGCTGCGCGCTTTCGCCATCGATGAAATGCAGGATGCCTTCCAGCACCTGGGTGATGATGGTGGAACCGCCGGGCGAACCGATCACCGCGCTGCGGTCGGCGCCGATCACCAGGCTCGGCGACATCGACGACAGCATCCGCTTGCCGCCTTCCGGCGCGTTCGCCGCGCTGCCGAGCAGGCCGTAGACGTTCGGCTTGCCGGGCACCAGCGCGAAATCGTCCATCTCGTCGTTCAGCAGCACGCCGGTGCCCTCGGCCACGAAGGTGGAGCCGAGGATGTAATTCACGGTGGACGTCACCGCGGCCATGTTGCCGTCCTTGTCGATGATCGAGAAGTGCGTGGTATGCATGCCCGGATCGCGCGCGGTCCGGTGCGGCAACATCGATGAAGGCGTGGCCTTGCCCGGCAGGATGCTCTGGCGCAGGCCGTCGGCGTAGAACGGCGACAGCAGCATGTCCAGCGGCATCTTCACGAAATCCGGGTCGCCCAGGTAGTCGTTGTGGTCGCGGAACGCGCGGCGCATCGCCTCCACGATCAGGTGCACGCGATGGGCCTGGTCCAGCTTCTCCAGCTCGAAGCCGGACAGGATGTTGAGGATCTCGGCGATCGCCACACCGCCGGACGACGGTGGTGGCGCCGTGATGATGCGATAGCCGCGGTAATCGACGCTGATCGGCTGGCGTTCCTTGGCCTGGTAGCTCTCGAGGTCGGCCAGGGTCCAGTTGCCGCCGGCGGCGCGCACCGCGTCCACCAGCTTCTTCGCCGTCGGGCCGCGATAGAAGCCGTCGTTGCCATGCGCGGCAATCGCTTCCAGCGTCTTCGCCTGGTCCGGGTCGCGCCACAGCTTCCCTTCCACCGGCGGTTTGCCGTCGGGCAGGAATTTGGCCGCCGAAGCGGCCCAGCGCAGCAGGTCTTTCTGCTGCCCCGCGATCGCCTCGCGCAGCCGCGGGTCAGGCTTGAAGCCGTCGCGGGCCAGCCGGATCGCAGGCGCCAGCGACTGGGCCAGCGACAGCTTTCCATAACGCTCGGCGATCAGCACCAGACCGGCCGGCTCGCCGGGAATGCCCGCCGAAAGCGGCCCCTTCAAGGCCGAATCGCGATTGGGCGTGCCGTCGGGGTTGAGGTAATCCTTGGGGTCGACAGCCGCGGGTGCCGTCTCGCGTGCGTCGATGAAAACGTTGTGGCCATCCTTCGCCCGATGCAGCACGGCCATGAAGCCACCGCCGATGCCCGAGCTTTCCGGCTCCACCACCGACAGGGTGGCCGCCACCGCCACCGCGGCGTCGAACGCGTTGCCGCCCTTGGCCAGGATCTCCAGCCCCGCGTCGGTCGCCAGGAAGTTCGCGCTGGCGACGGCGGAATGCCCCGGGCGCTGGGCAGGCTGCGCCACCGCAGTGGTTGTCGCCGGCGTCGTTCGGGGTGCGCCATCGGCGGCCAGCGCCGCGCCGCAGGTAAACAGCAGGCTGGCCAGGAAGACGCGTGAGGGCAGCACGGACCAACGCGGCGAAAAAATCATGCAGCAGGCTCCATCGCCATCAGCTGGCGATACTTGAGATCGAGTTGATCATGCGACTCGATGTGCTCGGGGTCGGTGATGATGCACTCGACCGGGCAGACCACCATGCACTGCGGTTCGTCGTGATGGCCCACGCACTCGGTGCACAGGGCCGGGTCGATCACGTAGAACTGTTCGCCCAGCGAGATCGCCTTGTTGGGGCAGGCCGGTTCGCAAACATCGCAATTGACGCAGGTGTCGAGGATTTTCAGGGACATGGGAAAGCCGACGGGCGAGGGACGGGCCGCGAAAGCGCGTGCCCGTCCCCGCCCGCCTGATCACATCTGCACGAAACGGAACGTGGCGCCGGTGGGCTTGATCGCTTCTTCCACCCGCTGCTGGTCGGCCTGGTCACCGATGAACAGCACGATCACGTCCTTGAACGAGCCAGCCTTGGCGCCGGTGAAGGCGGTCACGACCAGGTCGGCGGTCTTGGCCGAATCCGGGCCGGCAAAGGCCAGCAGGTTGCCCGGCAGCACGCCGCGCGCCACGGTGTCCTGCACGGTGGACAGCTGGCGGTCGTTCTGCGCCTTGGCCTCATCGGTGTCGCCGGGGGTGACCAGGTAGGCGTACGGCTGCGACGCGCTCATGCCCTGCAGGTTCTTCTGCAGCAGCTGCACCAGGTACTTGTTCCAGCCTTCGGTGTCGTTCTTGTCGGCCGGGCGGGTTACCTGGGCGGCCTGGGCGGAGGCGGCCTGCTGCTCGTCCTCATGCTTGCTGCAAGCGGACAGGGTCAAAGCAGCAGCCAGCGCGACGGCGGCGAGGAGAGCGAACTTACGCATGGTGGTCACCTTCTTTTTCGGGTTGGTTGTTTGAGCCGGTGCGGCTCTTCTGCCAGCGTTGACGCATGGCCTGTTGTACCGCCGGATGCACGAAACCGGAAATCTCGCCGCCGAGGCGGCCGATCTCGCGCACCAGCGAGGACGAAATGAAACTGTATTGCTCGGCTGGCGTCAGGAACAGCGTCTCAGCCTGCGGAATCAGGTGGCGATTCATGCTGGCCAGCTGGAATTCGTATTCGAAATCCGACACCGCGCGCAAACCGCGGATGATCACGCCGGCGCCGATGTCCTGCACGAAGGTGGCCAGCAGGCAATCAAAGCCGCGCACTTCCACGTTCGGCAGATCGGCCAGCGCCAGCCGCGCCAGGGTGATCCGCTCGGCGATGCTGAAAACCGGCCCCTTGCTGGAGCTGTCGGCCACCGCCACCACCACGTGATCGAACAACGTGGCGGCGCGCGACACCAGGTCGGCATGGCCATTGGTGATCGGATCGAACGTGCCTGGATAGACAGCCAGACGCGGATTGCCCAAAGGTTTGTTCACGAGTTCAACAACGCCTGTGAATGAAGGCCAGGGCCCTGAAGCCTGGACGGGGAAACCACCCGGAGCCCTAGCTTAACGGATGCACCGGCGGCATGGCGCGGCGTGCCGGTCAGGCACGGCGATAAAGCGCCCCGCGCGCATCGCCGGCATGGCTCTCCCGTTGCAGTTGCCAGTTCGGCGGCAGGGTCGGCGTCACCGCGCGCGGCGATTCCACGTAGATCAACGCCGCCGTGGCCAGCCAGCCACCCTGTTCCAGTTGCTGCGCCAGCGCTTCCCACAACCCCAGCGCAAACGGTGGGTCCAGCAAGACCAGATCATGCGGCCGCCCCGTCCCACGCAGGAAAGCCTCCGCATCCATTGCCGCCACCGCGCCGCCGGCCTGCTTGAGCCGGGCCAGATTCTGCTCGATCGCCCGCGCCGCCCGCGCCTCACGCTCGACGAACTGCACGCTGGCTGCACCGCGCGACAAGGCCTCGATGCCCAGCGCGCCCGTACCCGCGCACAAATCAAGCACACGCGCACCGGCGATGGTGGGGGCCAGCCAGTTGAACAGGGTCTCCCGCAGCCGCTCGGCCGTGGGCCGCAGGCCCGGCATGTCCGCCACATCGAGCCGCGAATTGCGCAGGTTGCCGCCGATGATGCGGATGCGGCCGGGGGCCCCGTGGCGGGCAGTGCTCACCAGCGCCACCCATCGCGGCGGCAGGCATGCGGGACGGCCGAAACATCCTCAGCGGGCAGTACAGGTTGGGGTGATAGCATGCCGCCCATTGTCTTTGAATCGCGCCCGCAATGCTCAAATTCTGGAAGAAAAAGCCGACCGAAACCGCATCGGCCACAACGGAGGACGCGCAGGAGCCGCAGGTCGACACCAAGGCCGATGTCGTCGCCGCCGAAAGCCATCCGCAGGATTTGCCGGTAGCGCTGACCGAGGCACCCGCGTCCGACGAACAAGCTGCCGCCGCAGAAACGGCCGTGGCCGTCAGCGCCGAGGCGCCGGCCAAACGCAGCTGGCGCGAGCGCCTGGCGGGAAACTCGTTCGCCCGCGGCCTCGGCACCTTGTTCGTGCGCAACCCCAAGCTCGACGACGATCTGCTGGATGAGCTGGAAACCACGCTGATCACCGCCGACGTGGGCGTGGAAGCCAGCACCGCGTTGGTGGAAGCCCTGCGCAAACGCATGCACAAGCGCGAATTCGCCGATGCGCCAGCCCTGCTCGACGCGCTGCGCCAGGCGTTGGTTGCGCTGCTGCAGCCCGTCGAGAAACCGCTGCAGGTATCGGGCAAGCAGCCGTTCGTGGTGCTGGTGGTGGGCATCAACGGTGCCGGCAAGACCACCACCATCGGCAAGCTGGCGCGCCGCTGGAGCGACGAGAAGCACGCGGTGATGCTGGCCGCCGGCGACACCTTCCGCGCGGCCGCCGTGGAGCAGCTGAAAACCTGGGGCGAACGCAACAAGGTGCCGGTCATTTCGCAAGGCCAGGACGCCGACGCGGCCAGCGTGATCTTCGACGCCCTGCAGGCTGCGCGTTCACGCGGCGCCGATGTACTCATCGCCGATACCGCCGGCCGGCTGCATACGCAGGGCGGCTTGATGGACGAGCTGGGCAAGATCGCCCGCGTGCTGAAGAAGATCGACGCCGACGCGCCGCACGAGGTGTTGATGGTGATCGACGGCACCACTGGCCAGAACGCGGTCAACCAGGTACGCCAGTTTCGCGAGATCGTGGGTGTCACCGGCCTGGTGGTGACCAAGCTGGACGGCACCGCCAAAGGCGGCGTGGTGTTCGCGCTGGCGCGCGAGTTCGGCTTGCCCATCCGCTTCGTGGGGCTGGGCGAAAGCGCCACCGACCTGCGCACCTTCGACGCCCAGGCCTATGTCGACGGCCTGCTGCCGGCCAGCCTCGGTCGTGATTGAGCCGGCGCCCATCCGGGGCCGCCAGCGCCACGTGCCGGTGGCGGCCATCTTGCCGGCGCGAGGCTGAGCGATGAGCCCACGGTTGCGACGGATACTTGCGATCGTCGGCGCCAGCGCCCTGGCGGTGTTGCTGCTGCTGGTGGGCTCGGTCTATTTCCTGCTGCAGCCCGATCGCTTCACCGCGATGTTGCAGAACCAGGCCGCCAACGCGGGGCTGGAGCTCAACCTTTCGCGCCCGGCCAGCCCGTCGTTGTTCCCGCGCCCAGCGCTGGACCTGCACGGCATCACCATCAACGCGCAAGGGGCGAACCGCCCCATCCTGCTGGCTTCCGGCGGACGCCTGGCGCTGCCCTGGCGCACCTTGCTCGGCGGCCCCACGGTCATCACCCGGCTGGAGATCAACTCGCCCCGCGTGGATCTCGATGCACTGCAAGCCTGGATCAACGCGCTGCCCGCGCGCGGCCCGGACACGCCGCCAGACATTCCGCGCATCGACACTGGCGTCAGCATCGATCACGGCAGCGTGGTGCGCGGCGATCAGCTGCTGCTGGGCAATCTTTCGCTGGAAGCGGGCAGCCTCGCGTCCGGCGTGCCATTCCCGCTCAGCATTTCCGCCAACACCGCCGACGGCATGCCGCTCCAGCTGCGCCTCTCGGCCACGCCGCGCATCCAGGGCAACGCGCTGCAACTGGAAAACATTGCCCTGTACCTTTCGCAAGGCGTCGCCACCCACATGCAACTGGCCGGCAGCGCACGCTGGCATGGCGCCGCCGATGCTGCCGCCAGCCTCGCCGGCACACTCGACCATGCGACGGCCGGGCAATACGCGATTTCGCTGGCGTTGACCCCCGCCAACCAGAGCAAACCGCTGCTGCTTTCGCTGAAGCTCGACGGCCCGGACAACCACGCCGACCTGCAACTGCCGCCGCTGGCGCTGGCACGCTGGTGGCGCCACGTGGGCAGTGGCGACAACACCCAGCTGACCGTGCCACCGGGAAGCGGCCGCGCCGACATCGCGAAAATCGACATGGGCGGCATCACCATCGAAGGCCTCACATTGCGTGCCGGTGACGAAGTGCCCGCAGCGGCCAGTGCCGCCGCCCCGGCATCACCCGCCCCCGTGCGGGGAAAAAAGCCGGCGGTTTCCAGGTGACCCGCAGCACGACCCGAGGCGCGCCGACCGTCGCGGCGCGCCTGCTTCACTGGTTCGACCAGCATGGCCGCAAGGACCTGCCATGGCAGTCGGGCGATGCTGACGGCCGCGACGCCTACCGCGTGTGGCTGTCGGAAATCATGCTGCAGCAGACCCAGGTCGCCACGGTCATCGGTTATTTCCAGCGCTTCACCGAAGCCTTGCCCACGCTGCGCGACCTGGCCGCCGCGGACGAAGACACCGTGCTGGCGCTGTGGTCCGGCCTTGGCTATTACCGCCGCGCGCGCTTCCTGCACCGCGCCGCACAGATCTGCGTCCAGCAGCACGGCGGCGAACTGCCGCGCGATTTCGTCGCCCTCAGCGCCCTGCCCGGCATCGGCCGCTCCACTGCCGGCGCGATCCTGGCGCAAGCCCATGGCCTGCGCTTCGCCATTCTCGACGGCAACGTGAAGCGCGTGCTGACCCGCTACCACGGCATCCACGGCCACCCCGGCCAGAGCGCGGTGGAAAAGTTGCTGTGGCTGCACGCCGACAGCCACACGCCAACCGCGCGGCTGGCTGATTACACGCAAGCCATCATGGATCTGGGTGCCACGCTCTGCGTGCGCTCGCGCCCGCGCTGCGACGCTTGCCCGCTGGCCAGCGACTGCATTGCCTACCGCGACAACCTCACCGTGGAACTGCCCAGCCGCAAACCATCGAAAGCCCTGCCCACCCGCGCCACCGTGATGCTCGTGCTGCGCGACCGCGATGGCCGCGTGCTGCTGGAACGACGCGGCCCGCAAGGCGTCTGGTCGGGCCTGTGGAGCCTGCCCGAAGCCGCCAGCACCGACGACGCCTGGCGCCTCGCGCAACGGCACGCACGGATCGACGACGCCCAGGCGCTGGCCCCCTTCACCCACGTCTTCAGCCACTACCGGCTCGCGATCGAGCCGCTGCTGTTCGATCGGACGACGGCACACGCCGCCATCGCCGATAATCCCGACCTGCGCTGGTGCAGCGCCACCGAACTGGCCGCGCTCGGCCTGCCGGCGCCAGTCCGCACCCTGCTGCAGAACACCGCGTAGACACGCATCCGTGCGCGATGCGCTTGATACCGATCAGGGCACAACGCAGCGCACTCCCGCAAAATTCCGCGAAGCTTCCAGGAAACCCCATGACCCGTACCATTCACTGCGCCAAGCTCGACGCCGACGCCGAAGGCCTCGACTTCGCCCCTTGGCCCGGCCCGCTGGGCCAGCGCATCTACGCCGAAATCTCCAAGCCCGCCTGGCAGCAATGGCTGGCACGCCAGACCATCCTCATCAACGAGTACCGACTCAACCCGCTCGACGCCGAAGCGCGCAAGTACCTGAGCGGGGAAATGGAGAAATTCCTGTTCGGCGGCGAGTCCGCCATGCCGCCCGGCTTCGTCCCGCCAGACACGGAGTCTTGACGAAAACCCGCGCATTCGGTCTAATGCGCGGCTCCCACGCATCATTGGCAACCGCACGGTTCGCCCATGGTTCCAGGTTTCCGGCCGGGTAGCTCAGTTGGTAGAGCAGGGGATTGAAAATCCCCGTGTCGGCGGTTCGATTCCGTCCCCGGCCACCATGCATATCAACGACTTAGGCCACCCTCACCGGGTGGCCTAAGTCGTTGTGTAAGTCCTATGTAAGGCTGGGGCACAGGCAACAAAAAACCCCGCTCTTAGACGGGGCTTTCATCCGAACAATCGCATTACACCGCGTCAGCCGGCGTGAACAAGCCGTTGCTGAGTACTACGCACGGTATCGATCAACTTTCTCTGTTCCTGCGTCGATTTCTCGATCACTTCCTTGTAAACACGCTTCTTGTCCGCCGAGGAAGCGTTCCGAATGAAATCGGATAAGGGGGTCGACGCAAGCTTCTTATTTCCGAAGAACATGCTAGCTCCCATTGAGTATCCCTAGCGCATCGCTTAGGGACCGAACATTGTAGGTTTCTTTAACGTAACCGTCAATAGCTTGAATGTTGCCTTCGTACACTCGATTGCCGCCATCAAGATTCTTGATGATGAGATCGACCTTAACCTTACCTCCAAGTTCCGCTTTCAACTTGTTTACCACATCTCGGGCCGCGAAGTATTGACTGATGAATACGTCTACAGGAATGCTACGTCCGTCTAACGCTTCTCGATCCTTTACGAACCGCCAAGCTTGGCAAGGTTCCTGAAAAACATACAAAATCTGAACCACCCTGCCCTTCGCCAGAGCCCGGCTCACGTTTCTGAACGCTACCTCATAGTTCGACAACGTTCCGTCAAGGATGAAGCTTTGCCTATTTCCAAACGCTTCGTCTAGGACCTTCTCGACAATCCTGCCGACAGCTCTCTGGAAGAGGTTTGAGTTTTTGCCGGTGTACCCAGGTATGAGCTTGCGATAGTCGTCCGGATCGATCCTTAAAACGGGCCCGCCCAGTTTTTCGATGAGAGCTTGCGAAGCCTCAGTTTTCCCTGCACCGGGCGAGCCGGCCATAAAGACTGCTACGGGATCCCTCTCTGCGGGATAGATCGCTAAGTCCGTCAACTGCCTAGCAATCCGTCGACGATTTTGGCTCACGAAATCAAGAGCGGCATCCTCAACAGCTTGGTCTTCAGGCATCAGATTCATTTTCCCCTCCCGCGTCGGTGTAGCGTAGCCGCGGGAGCGACTAATCTGTGAGGAAAATAGTCGGGCGCGGGGCTGTTCCGTGTGCTCGCTGCAGGGCGTACAGGTGCAGCGGCGGGCGGCGCGACGGCGTATAGGCGCCCGCCTATCCCCGTCAGTCATCGAACGAGTTGCATGCCTTCGCCGGTGACGCGGCTGCCACGCGTGACGCATCGGCCGGCGACATACCCACAGCGGCGAGCATATTGGCGTCGCGGAGTGCCTTGATTTCCAGCGCCGACGCGTTGGCCGCTTTCTCGAATCGCTCGGCATGCTCGGCGATCCGCGTGGGCCGCAGGTTGCCGGGTCGCGCGGGAAATCAGATCTGCGAATCGCGCTGGCGGTCGTTGCCGCTCTGGCTGCCATCAGTGGTGGCGTCCGAGTCGCGGTTTTGTCCCGGCACGCGTTCGGGCGCGTTCTTCGGGCCTCCGGGCGAGCCGGCGATACCGCCGTCGTTTGGCGTGTCCGCCCCGGTAACGCGCTCGGCGGGGTCGCCGGGTATCGCATGGCGGCGCTGGTCGCCCTGGGCTCCGAGATCCGATGCATCCCCCGGCTGCCTCGCAGCTGGCGTACCACGGCTGTCGGTCGATGAATGTTGGCCATCATCACCAGTGAGCCCGTGGTCCGCGCGACCGTCGTGCGGGCGCTGGCCGCCGCCCTCGTCCAGCGAAGGCCCCGGGACATCGACGGCGCCGCGTGGCGAGCCGGCTTGCGGATTCACGCTGTCGCCGGCCGCCGAAGCGGCCTTGCGCCCGATGCCGCCCTGACTCTGCACGTTCTCGCCGGCGGTGGGGTGATGGTGGTCGTTGAGGGTGTTGTCGTCCATCTGGAACTCCTGCGGATGCATGTTGGTGGCTTACGGGTTCTGGCCACCCTGCGACCCGGGCGCGGGGTCGGCGCCGCCGCTGGTGGGTGAGGGGTTGGTGTTTTCGTCGGCTTTGCGCTCCTCGTCCTTCTGCGCGCGGTCCTGCTGGGTGCCGCCGGACTGGTAGTCGGGGCTACCGTCCAATGCTGGCTCCCGGCCACCGACGGGCGGATTCAGCGCGGCGTCGCCGCCGGGTTGTTGCAGGCCGTGATGTGGCGTGGCTTGGCCGGTACCGCTCTGCCCACCGCCCCCGCCGCGGGGTGCCGGCGACGAAACGGCTCCCGCCTGGGAACCGCCTTGCCCCCGTTCGCCGGGTTGTGCGTGATGGGATGGGTTGTTGTTGGCCATGGGCTGCTCCGAAAGTTTCAGGTGGCGTTGGAGGGTGAATACCCCGTGTTGTGGTGGCCGCCATAGGCAAGCGCGTAGTCCATGCCGGGTGTCGTGGCGGGTACCTGCCGCGGCTCCGTGGCATCGCGCGACAGTATTGATGCGGACGCTGGCTTTGCAGGTGGCTGGGAACCAGCGACATCCGTCGGCGTCTGTCTGCGCTGCTGGTCAGTCAACTGTTCGGTTCCCGATCGGGTGTCACGGCTGTTGTCGGTGCCGGCAGCGCCGAATTGCGGAAGATTGGTATTGGCCATGCAAGTGGTCCCAAGGCGTCGGCATGCACGCCGACCGTCATCAAGTCTCGCCCGCCCGGTGTCTTGGCGATGTGCAAAACGTGTTGGGTGGCGGTTCGCACTTGTTCACCGCAACTTGATGGACAGCGCCCAACACTCTTCGCTTCTTCCACCACGAGGAAAACCCCCATGATGCAGACGATCTTGCACACCACGCCAACCACGCCTTGGCTGAAAGCCGGAGCCGCCTCGCTGGCTTTTACTCTGGGCCTGGGCGTTTCCGCGGCGGCGCTCGCACAGTCGATGACGGCACCGCAGGTGCAGGCCAAATTGACCGAGCAGGGTTACACGAAGATCCATGACGTGGAGTTCAAGGACGGCATGTGGCACGCCGACGCGAAAAGCGCGGATGGCAACGACGTGGATGTGCGCATCGACCCGGCCACCGGCAAGGTGTACCCGGAGGACGAGGTATCGAAGTTGAGCGAGGCGGATGTGCGCGCGTCGCTGTCCACCCAGGGTTATACCGATGTCCACGACGTGGACTTCGATGACGGCGTCTGGAAGGCCAAGGCAAAAAATGCAGCGGGCAACAAGGTGGAGCTGCGGCTGGACCCGAGCAACGGCCAGGTCATCGGCAAGGACTGAGTCCCGCTCCAACCGTCGCCATCGGAGGCCTCAGTGCCTTCGATGGCGCGCCCTGGCCACCCTGCCCTTCGGCGCGCCAGCCACCCTCCGGGGGCGCCCCATTTGCGCCAACACCTAAAGTTTTGCCAATAATGGCCGCTCAGGTATCCGTGCACCCATCGCCCGATGGATGTTTGTGCCGGAGCCGGCAGGGGCAGGTTTGAAACCGGAAGCTGGACGAGAAACAGCGTTGATGGGGAAGCTGCGGCCATGGCCGACTCACTATCGGCACGGATCGGGCCGCGGGGAAGCTTTGTCTTTAACGATGGCTGAGCAAAATCAGCCGGAGTCACGTTCAGCATGACTGTGGTCATCCACCCGTCGACGGCGCCATGCGTTGTTGGCCCTGCTGTGCGCGCCTTGCCCTGTGCAAGGCGCGCCAGCATGGCGTGGATGAAAATCGCCACTTTGCTGGCCTCGCTGTGGCTTTGCGCGTACCCAGCCAACGCGGAATCCACCATCGAGAGCAAACACGCCGCCGAGGCCGGCGTGCCGTTGCTGCAGAACTTCAGCCCGCTCGATTACGGCGCCGCACCGCAGAACTGGGCGGTGACGCAGGACCGGCGCGGCGTGATCTACGTGGGCAACAGCGATGATGGCGTGCTGGAATACGACGGCACCCGCTGGCGCCGCATCCCCGTGCCCAACCAGAGCTCCGTGCGTTCACTGGCGGTCGACGCCAACGGCCGCGTGTACGTGGGGTGCATCGGCGAGTTCGGCTACCTCGAACCCGATGTGCATGGCCGCATGCACTACGTCTCCCTGCTCGACCGCATCGCCCCTGCCTATCGCAATTTCGCCGACGTGTGGCGTATTTTCGTCACCGACGACGGGGTCTATTTCGGCACGGTGGCCCAGTTGTTCCGCTTGCGCGACAAGCATATGGACGTCTGGACGGCCACCACCCCGTTCGATTATTTCTTCAAGGTGCGCGACCGATTCTACGTGCGCGCCGAGGGTCGTGGGCTGATGGAGGTCGTTGGTGACCAGCTGAAGATGGTCAAGGGTGGTGCGCGTTTTGCGCACGAAAGGATCCACGCGCTGGTGGCCTGGGGCAACGAGGCCGACCACGACGGGCCGCTGCTGGTCGGCACCCGCGAGCGGGGCTGGCTTGTGCTGGACAACGGCCGCCTTGCCACCTGGCCCAACGAGACAAACAAGATCCTGCGCGACGACCAGCTGTACGACGCGCAATGGCTTGCCAATGGCACCTTGGCCGTCGGCACCCTGCAGGGCGGCGTGCTGCTGGTCGACCGCATGGGCCACCTGCTGGAGCGGCTACGCCGCAACGAAGGCCTCATCAACGACACCGTCCTGTCGATGTTCCAGGACCGGGAGCATGGCTTGTGGCTGGCACTGGACAACGGCCTCAGCCGCCTCGACGTGGCATCCCCGCTGACCCTGTTTTCGCGCAACTCCGGGTTGGATGGCACCGTGCTGGCGATGCAGCGCTTCCGGGGCGAGCTCTACGTCGGTACCACCAAGGGCCTGTTCCTGCTGCACAGCGGAGTCGACGGCAACGCGGAGTTCGCGGCGCTGGATGGTGTCCGCGCGCAGGTCTGGAGCTTTCTGGACATGGGCGACTCGCTGCTGGCGGCGACTTCGCAAGGTGTGGTGGAAGTGAGGAATGGCGCCGCCAAACCCTGCGCGGCGCAGGTATGCACCTCCGGTGACGTGGCCTTTTCGCTGCTGCGTTCGGTACGCGACCCCTCGCGCGTCTTCGTGGGCCTGCGCAACGGCTTGGCGGTGATGCGCCGCGATGGCGGCAAGTGGATCGACGAAGGCCGGATTCCCGGCATTTCCGGCGACATCCGCTCCCTGGCCCACGATGACCACGACAACCTCTGGCTGGGCACGCTCAGCAACGGCGCCATCCGCGTTGCCCTGCCGGACGGATGGCAGCCAGGCGACGGCGTGCCACCGCATACGCAGTCGTTCCAGCAGCACCGTGATTCGGTCGCCGGCCCCAACTATGCGTTCGTGATGTCGCTCGCCGCCGGATTGCGCGTGGTTACCGCCCAGGGCATCTACCTCTACGACGAGAAGCGCGCCAGGCTGCAACCGGATACCGCGTTCGCCAGCCTGTTCCCACAGGGTGCAAGGCGGCTTTCACGACTCAGCGAAAGCGTGCCCGGGCACATCTGGATGTACACCGCCGACGGCACCAAGACCATCCGCGAAACCGGCGTGGCCGTGGCCGATGCCAAGGGCCACTACCACTGGGAGCCGCAACCGTTGCGCGCGCTGTCCGGGGTGGAGATGTACACCCTCTACGCCGAGCCCGACGGCATCACCTGGTTCGGCTCCAGCGACGGCCTGTATCGACTGGACTCCTCGATCACCCCGCCGCCGGACAAGCCGCTGCCCACCTTGCTGCGCAAGATTTCCGACGGAAACGGCCATGTGTTGTGGGGCGGCGCAAGCACCACCCCGCCCACGCTGAAGTTGCCATGGGGCAACAACAGCCTGCGCTTCGATTACGCCGCGCCGAATTTCCGCGCGCGCGCCGCCAACACCTTTCAGGTGCAACTGGAAGGCGCCGATGCGCGCTGGTCGGACTGGAGCACGGAAACCTATCGCGACTACACCAACATCCACGAGGGCGATTACCGCTTCCGCGTGCGTTCGCGCGATTTCCGCGGCAACATCGGCGCGGACGCGGAATTTGCCTTCCAGGTGCTGCCACCGTGGTATCGCACCTGGTGGGCCTATCTGGGTTATTTCGTGCTGGCTTATCTGGTGGCCGCGCTGGGTATCCAGCTGCGCTCCGCCGTGCTGCAGCGGCGCAACCGCGAGCTGGCGCGCCTGATCGAGCAGCGTACCGAGGAGCTTTCCGCATCGAACCACGCGCTCGAGGAAGCCAACTGCGCACTGCAGCGGCAGACCATCACCGATGCGCTTACCGGCATGAAAAACCGCCGCTATGCGCTGGAAAACGTGGGCCGTGACGTCGCCTCGGTACTGCGCCTGTATCGCGAGCTCGGCCCGAACTCAGCCCAAGGCCCCGCCGCCAACATCAACCTGCTGTTCCTGCTGATCGACATCGACCACTTCAAGGACGTCAACGATCACTACGGGCACGCGGCAGGCGATCGCGTGCTGGCGCAGCTGCGCGACATCACCCTCGCCGCCATCCGCGAAACGGATACACCGGTACGCTGGGGCGGCGAGGAATTCCTGGTTATCGCCCGCCGCACCAACAGCGAATCGGGGCCGGTGATCGCCGAGCACATCCGCCGCCTGATGGCGCAGCACGAATTCGACCTCGGCAACGGCGTGTTCATCCGCCGCACCTGCTCGATCGGCTTTGCCAGCTACCCCGTGCTGCCCAGCGAGCCGTGGCGGTTCAGCTGGGAAGACGTGGTGAGCTTGGCCGACCAGTGCCTGTACGCGGCCAAGCACAACGGCCGCAACAGCTGGGTCGGCGTGCGCCAGTTGCACACGCCGGCGGCCGGAACCACCGACCTGCCGCTGACCGCGAACCTGGACGCACTGGTGGCCGAAGGCTATCTGCGGCTGCAGGTATCGCCCTCGAATTAGGCCGCGCCGGTGGGTCGACCATGCCCACCGACACATGGATACGCCCCGCCCCGCTGACTACTATCGGAGAACCTTTCCGACAGGCAGTTGCCCGTGAAACGACTGATCCTCTCCACGCTGGCGTTGTCCACCTGCACGCTGGCGATCGCCGCCGCCCCGCCGACCTTCAGCACCCAGCGCCTGTCCGCGGAAGTGAAGACGCTGTCCTCCGACGCGTTCGAGGGCCGCGGCCCGGCCACGCCGGCGGAGACGCGCACCATCGACTACGTGGTGGCGCAGATGAAGGCCGCCGGCGTGCAGCCCGGCGGCGACATCGTCGACGGCAAGCGCACCTGGACCCAGGCCGTGCCGCTGTTGCGCAGCGCGATCGTCGGCACGCCGGCGTTGACGCTCACCATCGACGGCAAGCCGCAAGCGCTGACCCAGGGTGAACAGATCGCGGTGCGCGCCCCCACCAACGGCAGCGACAGCGTAACCATCGCCGATGCGCCGCTGGTGTTCGTGGGCTACGGCGTCAAGGCACCCGAGCGCCAGTGGGACGATTACAAGGGCGTGGACCTGCACGGCAAGATCGCCGTGGTGCTGATCAACGACCCCGATTTCGAAACCGGCAAGGGGGACTTCGGCGGCAAGGCCATGACCTACTACGGCCGCTGGACCTACAAGTACGAGGAAGCCGCGCGGCAAGGCGCGCTGGGCATGCTGGTGATCCACGAAACCGCGCCCGCATCCTACGGCTGGGCCACGGTGAAGAATTCCAACACCAACACGATGTTCGACATCGTGCGCGACAAGCCGGCCGAGGTGCATCCCGAGCTGGAAGGCTGGATCCAGCGCGACCTGGCGGTGACCATGTTCAAGGGCGCGGGGCTGGATTTCGAGGCGCTGAAACAAAAAGCGCAAACCCGCGATTTCCGCCCGGTGGTGCTGAAAGGCGAAAGCCTCTCGGCCCATTTCAAGGCCGACACCAAGGTGATCACCTCGCACAACATCGTCGGCCGCGTTGAGGGCAGCAAGCGCCCCGACGAAACCGTGATCTACAGCGGGCACTGGGATCACCTGGGCGTCGGCGCACCCGACGCCAAGGGCGACCGCATCTACAACGGCGCCGTGGACAACGCCACCGGCACCGCGGCGCTGATCGAACTGGGCCGCGCGTTCGCCCATGGTCCGCGACCGCAACGGTCGGTGATCTTCCTCAACGTCACCGCCGAGGAAAAAGGCCTGCTCGGCTCCGAGTACTACGCCGCCAATCCGCTGTACCCGCTGGCGAAAACCGCCGGCGTACTCAACGTCGATGCACTCGATCCTCACGGCCCCGCCCGCAACTTCACCATTTCCGGCAGCGCCAGGCTGGGTCTGCTGGATGACCTGATCGCGGCGGCGAAGTCCTACGGCATGGTCTACACGCCCGACCCGAAACCGGAAGCCGGCTACTTCTTCCGCTCCGATCATTTCTCGTTCGCCAAGCGCGGCGTACCCGCCGTCTCGTTCGGCTCGGGCAATGACTGGGTCGATGGCGGCATTGCCGCGGGCAAGGCGGCCGAAGACGACTACACCGAAAAGCGCTACCACCAGCCCGCCGACGAATGGCAGGCCGACTGGTCATTCACCGGCATGGCGCGCGACCTGCAGTTGCTCTACACGGTAGGCAACGACCTGGCCAATTCCGATGCATGGCCGGACTGGAGCAAGGATTCCGAATTCCGCGCCATCCGCGACAAGAGCGCTGCGGAACGAAAGTGATTTCTGCCCCTGTGGGAGCGACTTCAGTCGCGATACTTTTTGGTTTCGTGCTGCCTTAGAGCATCGCGACTGAAGCCGCTCCCACAGACCGCCGAAGGACAGAGCATCGCGCACGACCGAAGGAAGTCCCTTGTGGACAGACAGGGTGCGCTCCTGCAAAAGCGTCAGGCGTGGGCGCGCTTTTCGATGTTCGGCAGGAACACCGTGATCAGGCCCATCAGCGGCAGGAAGGCGCACAGGCCGTAGACATATTCGATGCCGTGCACGTCGGCCAGCGCGCCCAGCACGGCGGCGCCGATGCCGCCCATGCCGAAGGCGAAGCCGAAGAACAGGCCCGAGATCATGCCCACGCGGCCCGGCACCAGTTCCTGCGCGTAGACCAGGATGGCCGAGAACGCCGAGGACAGGATCAGGCCGATGATCACCGTCAACACGCCGGTCCACATCAGCCCCACGTGCGGCAGCGCCAGGGTGAACGGCGCCACGCCCAGGATCGAAACCCAGATCACCCACTTGCGCCCGATGCGATCGCCCACCGGGCCGCCCACCAGCGTGCCCATCGCCACCGCGAACAGGAACACGAACAAATGCACCTGCGCGCTCTGCACCGAGACGCCGAACTTGTGCATCAGGTAGAACGTGTAATAACTGCTGAGGCTGGCCAGGTAGAAGAACTTGGAGAAGATCAGCAGGCCCAGCACGCCCAGCGCCGCGATCACCTTGTTGCGCGGCAACGCCACCACCGCCAGATGCCGCGACCGCGATTTGCCGCGGGTGAGGTGGTGGCGGCCGTACCAACGGCCCACCTGCAGCAGCACCACGATCGCCAGCAACGCCGCCAGCGAGAACCACGCCACGCTGCCGCGCCCGTGCGGCACAACCAGCCATGCCGCCAGTAGCGGGCCCAGCGACGAGCCGGTGTTGCCGCCGACCTGGAACAGCGATTGCGCCAGGCCGTGCCGCCCGCCCGAGGCCATCCGCGCCACGCGCGAGGATTCCGGATGGAACACTGATGAGCCGGTACCGACCAGCGCCGCCGCCAGCAGCAGGATCGGGAAGGTGGGCGCCACCGACAGCAGCAGCAGGCCACTCAAGGTGAAGCCCATGCCGATCGGCAGCGAATACGGCATCGGCTTGCGGTCGGTCACCATGCCCACCAGCGGCTGCAGCAGCGAGGCGGTGAGCTGGTAGGTCAACGTGATCAGGCCGACCTGGGCAAAACTGAGGTGGAAATCGCTTTTAAGCAGCGGATAGATCGCCAGGATCAACGACTGGATCATGTCGTTGAGCATGTGCGCCACGCTGATGCCGCCGAGTACGGCGAACTGCGTGCGCTCGGGCGACGCTTCCGGGGCGACGGACAAGGGGATGTTTTCGGCGCGGGTCTGCATGGTGTCTTCGATCGAGAGCGCAAGGGACGAGGCACCAGCCACGGCACATCACCCATCGCAAAACAGATACAACCGGCGTAGCGCGGCGCCGGCGAAACAGCGCTAGAACTTGACGCCGCCGTAGCCGCCGTCGACGCCCTTGCTGGCATACGCCACGGCGTCGTGCGGGTGCAGGCTTTCCTGATGCTCCACGCGGATGTGGAAATCATCCAGTGCGGCATCGGCATCGAGTGCCTTCTGGATACGGCGGGCCGCGTCCTCGCAGAACATCAGGTTGCCGCCGTTGGCCAGCGCGAAGGCCTGCTCGTCCTGGCGCTTCACCGCCGTCTGCACCGGCGTACCGAGTGCCGCCTCGACGCGATCGATCAGGCTGATCAGTTGCAACGGCGCACCCGCCGCGGGACGCACCCGCAGACAGGCGACACTGCGCTGCGCATGCGGCGTGGCCACGATGCCTTTTTCGCTGCCCAGCCATTCCAGCACCGCGGCGCGATCGAGCGTGGCGTCGGCCGCGAAATCGCTGGCGAACTGGTCCTGGATCAACTGCCGCGACAACGCCGCCGACGCCGGACAGGTGGACGAATAAACCACCTCGGTGCCCAGCTCCAGCAGGAACGCGCTGCCGGTGAGGCTGGCCTCGATGGTCACCGGATAGGCGCGCCAGCCGCTGTTGGCGCTACGCAACGCAGGCCGGCGCACCAGGTGCTCGAAACGGATGCTGAGGCAGGCACGGTCGGACAGATCGGCGTGCGAGTCGAGAAAACCGCGCAGCAGCGCCTGCAGCGTCTCGGCGCTGAGCGTTTGCGTGCTCAGTGCCTGCTCGGCCTGCAGGTACAGCCGCGACATGTGGATGCCGCGCTTGTCCGGCCGTTTCAGGTTCACGAAGGCGCCAACCCGCGCGCTGGCGCGCTGCACATCGCCATCGCCGGCATCGAAACGCACCGGCACCTGGATCTCGGCCATGCCGACCCAGTCCAGCGCGCCGGCGAGATGCGGCTGTGCGTGCACGGCCACATCGGGTAGCAGGCGGGCGGTGTTTTCCTGGTTGGTCATGGTTTTGTCCTGGGGATCGTCGTGGCGGGGATGCATGGCGCCGCGACGTTCAAGTTTGAGGCATCAGCGCCCCGGTGCAATAGCCGCGGCGGAAACGCTGCGTTTTCGCCACGGCTCACGACGCGTTGCGGCGCCACGCGCGCGCGGCCTGCCATGCGCGCCATGTAGTCACCGGCCGGATGCGCGGACGCTCCGCACCGAGGCTGGCCAGCGCATCGGGCGCACGCGCCGCGCGTTGCGCCATCCGCATGCCGTGGCTGGAGGCCAGCGCACGAAACACGCTGAGCGGTCCGGGCAGGTGGGCCGCTTCGCGCCAGCTCTGCAGCAGCTCGCGCAGTTGATCCTGGATCGCCTGTTGCCGCGCCGCGCTGGCCTGACCCAGCTGCGCCCGGCTCAAGCCGTGACGGGCCAGGTTGGCCATCGACAGCGGCAGGCGGTCGCGACCGGCGTCGACCTCGGTGCGCAGCAGCGCATCCAGCAAGTGGTCGAGCGTGGCCAGCCTTGCAGCACGATCACTCGGAGCCGCCGCGCCATACCACCACGCGGTTTCCAGCGCCGCCAGCGCGCCATGCAGCGGCATGGCCGCATCCAGCTGGGCGGCGAAATCCGCGGCGGTGCCCTGTTCGAGCTGGGCCATCGCCGCCAGCACCGGCGCCACCCACTGCTCGGCGGCGATCGCGTGCGCGCGCTCGTCGTCGAACAATACCTGGGTCAGCGGATGACGGCCGCCACTGCTGGCCGCGCCGGACAACTCTTCCGCCCACCAGCCCAGTTTGGCAGCGGCCACCTGCGGCTCGCGGATGCCGTAGGCGGCATCAAGCAGTTCCTGCTCCAGCGCGGCCAGCGCGATATGGCCGGGATGGCGATGGCCATCGACGAACACCAGCGCCACACGCTGCTGGGGTTGCGCCGCCAGCCATTTGTCGATGAAGCCCTGCCACGCTGCGTTGCTTGTGTCTCCGTCGCTCATGCGGCGACCGATGACGGCATCAGCAACGCGGCCAGTTGCGCGGGTTGGTCCACCACCGCGTCGGCGCCCCAGCTGTGCGGATCGCCGCCGTCGAGATAGCCCCAGCTCACCGCCACCGTGTACAGCCCCGCCGCCTCGCCGGCCAGCACGTCGCGACGATCATCGCCCACGAAGACGCAGCGCTCCGGTTGCAGCCCTGCCCGCTCGCAGGCCAGCAGCACGGGTGCGGGGTCGGGCTTTTTCACCGGCAGGGTGTCGCCGGAAACCACTGCGGCGGCGCGCGACGTCCAGCCGATCCGCTGCACCAGCTCGTCGGTAAGAAAGCCCGGCTTGTTGGTGACGATGCCCCAGCGCAAGCCTTCTTGTTCAAGTTGTTGCAGCAACGCATCCACGCCGTCGAACGCCCGCGTCTGCTGCGCCAGCATGCGCTGGTAGAGCGCCAGGTAGCGGGGCAGCAGCGCCTTGCGTTCGGCGTCGTCGCGCCGCGGAAAACCCTGCTGCAGGATCGCGGTCGAACCGCGTGATACCACCTGGCGCACGGCATCGTAAGCGGGCGCGGCCTCGCCCTCCTCGGCGCACTGTTCGACCAGCGCGCCGTACAGGTCGGCCGCGCTGTCGAGCAAGGTGCCGTCCAGGTCGAAGAGCACGCCCTGGATGTTTTCCGGCAACGGCGTCATAGCGGCTTGCGTGCGCTGAGCACGTAGTTGATCGCGGTGAAGCGGCTGATCCAGGCCTTGCGCGCCAGCGGGTTGTAGCCCAGGCCGCTGACGTCCTCCAGCTCCAGGCCGGCGTGCCGCAGCAATCGCCCCAGCTCGGACGGTTTCAGGAATTGCGCGTAGTGATGGGTGCCACGCGGCAGCATGCGCATCACGTATTCGGCGCCCACGATGGCGGCGCCGAACGCGGCCGGCGTGCGGTTGAGGGTGGACATGAACAACTGGCCGCCGGGTTTCAGCATCGCGGCAAGATCGGTCACCAGCGCGGCCGGATCGGGTACGTGCTCGATCAGTTCCATGCAGCACACGGCGTCGAACGAGGCCGGCTCGGCCGCGGCCAGCTCGGCGGACGACTGCACGCGGTAATCCACCGACAACGCCGATTCGTGCAGATGCAATTGCGCGATCTCGACTACCTTCTCGCCCAGGTCGATGCCGGTGACGCGGGCGCCGGCGCGGGCCAGTGCCTCGCTCAGCAGGCCGCCGCCGCAGCCCACGTCGGCCGCCTTCGCCTGCGCCAGCTCGACGCGTTCGGCGATATAGGCGAAGCGCACCGGGTTGAGATCGTGCAGCGGGCGGGACTCGCCATCGGGATCCCACCAGCGCGCGGCCAGGGTATCGAAACGGGCGATTTCGGCGGCGCTGACATTGCCGTCGTGACGGCTATCGGCGGCGCGTTCGGGGGATGCGGTCGACATCACAAAACCTCTCGGGGAAAGCGCAGTTTACCGCGCCTGCCATTCGTGCACGGTGATGATCCAGCCGCCACTGGTGTGCGCGGGGTCGCGCTGCACGATGGCCTGGGCCTCGGCAAGGTCATCCGCGCGCAGCAGATAAGCGCCGCCGGACTTGTCGCTGAAGCCACCGGAAAGTTCGATCCTGCCCTGCGTACGCAAGTCGTCGAGGAAAGCGATGTGCAAAGGCACCACCGCCGGATCGACGTCGGGTCGGCGCAGCAGATAGACCAGGTAACGGTTCATGGAAGGCTCCGTGGGATGCGGTGATCAGGCGGCGGCGATGCGTTCGCGCCAGGCGCGGGTCTTGGCCAGGATGGCGGCGGTGTCGATGTCGGGCAGCTCGCGCGCGGCCAGTTTTCGCTGGCCGGCGATCCACACGTCGGTGACCTGGTGGCGGCCGGTGGCGTAAACCAGTTGCGAGACGACGTTGAACAGCGGCTGGGTCTCCAGATCGCTGAGCCGCACGGCGGCGAGATCGGCCTGCTTGCCCACCTCGATCGAACCGATGCACGCCCCCAGTCCGATCGCCCGCGCACCATGCAACGTGGCGGCCCGCAATGCATAGGCCGCATCGAATGCCGCCGCGTCGCCGGCCACGGCCTTGGCCAGCAGGGCCGCGGTACGCATTTCGCCGAACATGTCCAGGTCGTTGTTGGAGGCGCAGCCGTCCGTGCCCAGCGCCACGTTGACGCCGGCCTGGCGCAATTTTTCCGCAGGGCAGAAGCCCGACGCCAGCTTCAGGTTGGATTCCGGGCAATGCACCACCGACACGCCGGCGGCGGCACAGGCGGCGATCTCGCCCTCGGTCACCTGGGTCATGTGCACGGCGATCAGGCGGTCGTTGACGAGCCCCAGCTTCTGCAGCCGCTGGAACGGACGCAGGCCACTCTTGGCCTTCGCCTCGTCCACCTCGTGCGCGGTTTCGTGCAGGTGCAGATGGACCGGAATGTCGAGCTGATCAGACAGCACGCGGATGCGTTCGAAGCTTTCGTCCGACACCGTATACGGCGCGTGCGGCGCGAACGCGGTGCTGATCAGGTTGTCGCTGAGGAAGCTGTCGTGCACCGCGACGGCGCGGGCGAAATAATCGTCCTGGGTGGTGGCCCAGGCGGTGGGGAATTCGATCACCGGCAGGCCGACAACGGCGCGGAAACCCATGCGCCGGTAGGTGGCGCCGATCACGTCGGGAAAGAAGTAGTTCTCGCTGGCGCAGGTGGTGCCGCCGCGCAGCATCTCGGCCACCGCCAGCTCCACCCCGTCGCGCACGAACTCCGGCCCGATCACTTTCGCCTCGGCCGGCCAGATGTGCTGCTGCAGCCACACCATCAGCGGCAGGTCGTCGGCCAACCCGCGCAGCAAAGTCATCGGGTTGTGTGTGTGGCTGTTGACCAGGCCGGGGATCAGCGCGTGCTCGCCCAGCTCGACCCGCTCGCGCGGTGCATACGCGGCGCGGGCATCGGCAATGGGCAACACGGCGACGATCTGGCCGCCATCGGCCACCACGGCGTGGTCCTCCAGCACCACCGCGTGCGGCTCCACCGGCACCACCCAGCGCGCCTCGATCATCAGGTCGACGGGTTGCGGGGGTATCTGGCTCATCGCTCACTCACCTTGCTTGTAAATACGATAAAGGGCGGAGCCTTGCGGCCGCCGCCCCCTCTGGATCGTCATTCCCGCGACGACGTGCTGGCCGCGCCGTGTGCAGGCGCGGGCCCACGCGTCACTTCACGCGACTGTCGTACTCGCCGGTGCGGGTATCGACCTTGATCACTTCGTCCTGGTTGACGAACAGCGGCACGCGCACCACGGCGCCGGTCTCCAGCGTGGCCGGCTTGCCGCCGCCGCCCGAGGTGTCGCCGCGCACGCCCGGGTCGGTTTCCACGATCTTCAGTTCGACGAACTTCGGCGCCTGCACGGCCACGATGTTGCCGTTGAACAGGGTGACCACGCACTCCTCCTCGCCCTTCAGCCACTTCCAGGTATCACCCATCGCGGCCAGCGAGGCGGGGACCATCTCGAAGGTCTCCATGTTCATGAAGTTCCACACGCGGTCCTTGCCAATGCCGTCGATGAAGGACAACTGCATGTCGGTATCGGTGACGTCGGCTTCCTCGAACGAATCGCTGGATTTCAACGTCTGCTCGGTGGTGCGGCCATCCTTCAGGTTGCGGATGCGGATGCGGGTGAACGCCTGCCCCTTGCCGGGTTTGACGAAGTCCGCTTCGGTGATGATCCAGGGATCACCGTTGTGAAGGATCTTCTTGCCCGTTTTGACGTCGTTGAGGCCAAGGGTCGCCATGCGCTGTCTGCTCCGGAGTCGTTTTCGCCCGAGGGGCGGCTAAAATGGATGGATGTCACGGGCGTCACCGCCCGATTCAAGGCCCGATATGATAACCGCAAGCCCCCATTCCCGCCTATCGTCTGCTGCGCCCGACTGGCGCGCGCTGTGGCGGGACGCGATCACCGACCCGCTGGAGCTGTTGCAGGCGGTGGGCCTGGGCGATCGTACCGACCTGATCCCACCCGACGACGCCGGCTTCGCCCTGCGCGTGCCGCGTGGTTTCGTGGCGCGAATGCGCCACGGCGATCCCGCCGACCCGCTGCTGCTGCAGGTGCTGCCGCAACGCGCCGAGCACGATCGGGTGGCCGGCTTCACGATGGATGCGGTGGGCGACATGGCGTCGCGCAGCGGCCAGGGTTTCCTGCACAAGTACCAGGGCCGGGCCCTGCTGATCGCCAGTGGCAGTTGCGCGGTGAACTGCCGCTACTGCTTCCGCCGCCACTTCCCCTATGGCGAGGAGATTGCCGCCGCCTCGCAATGGCGCGATGCGCTGGCGCAACTGAAGGCCGACCCGTCGATCAGCGAACTGATCCTCTCCGGCGGCGATCCGCTGTCGCTGGCCACCAGCAAGCTGGAGGACCTGACCCACGGCCTGGCCGATATCCCGCACGTGAAGCGGTTGCGCATCCACACGCGCCTGCCGGTGGTGCTGCCGGAGCGGATCGACGACGCCTTCCTCAAGTGGCTGGCTTCGCTGCCGTTGCAGAAGGTGGTGGTGTTGCACGCCAACCACGCCAATGAATTCGACCCGGGTGTCGACGCGGCCTGCGCGCGGCTGCGCGACGCCGGCGCCACCTTGCTCAATCAATCGGTACTGCTGCGAGGGATCAACGATCACGCCGACACGCTGGCCGACCTGTCCGAGCGGATGCTTGCCGCCGGGGTGCTGCCGTACTACCTGCATCAGCTCGATCGGGTACACGGCACCGCGCATTTCGAGGTCGGCGACGTCGAGGCGATAGCACTGCTGGAAGCGTTGCGGGCGCGATTGCCGGGCTACCTGGTGCCGCGACTGGTGCGCGAAATAGGCGGCGATACGTCCAAGCGCCCGCTCTGAGCGCCGGCTGCGTTTTTTTCTGGCAGCCGCGGGCTTTATCCGTTACAAACATAGGGCCACGGGGCATTCCTGATGCCTGCAACACGATTCGTGACGACCACCTTCTTCCCGGCCATCCATGAAAAAAGACCTCGTCATCAAGATCCTCTTCATCGAAAACTCGCTGGAGGAGGCAGAGCAGATCATCAGCCTGCTGCGCAATTCGGGTATCGCCGTACGCCCCGCCCGCGCCACCAATGCCGAACAGTTGCAGGCCGCACTGGATGAACTGGGGCCCGATATCGTGATGTTCGACCCGGCCATCACCACGCTGTCGCTGCGCGAGGTAGTGAAACTGATGGACGCCTACGGCCGCGACTACGCGCTGCTGGGCCTGGTCAACTCGATGGACAACCAGCTGGTGGCGGACCTGTTTGTGGGAGGCGCCCGCGGCGTGGCCTCGCGTACCCATCCGAAGCAGCTCACCGCGGTGCTGCAGCGCGAGTTCGATTCGCTGCAGGCGCGCCGGCAACTGCGCCGGCTGGAAGCCTCGCTGCGCGAATCCGAACGCCGCTGCGACGCACTGCTCGACTCCTCCACCGACGCCATCGCCTACGTGCACGAGGGCAT
The DNA here is from genome assembly GCF_042655685.1 of Rhodanobacter ginsenosidimutans. Taxonomy (NCBI): domain Bacteria; kingdom Pseudomonadati; phylum Pseudomonadota; class Gammaproteobacteria; order Lysobacterales; family Rhodanobacteraceae; genus Rhodanobacter; species Rhodanobacter ginsenosidimutans. The sequence continues at coordinate 506,295 of NZ_JBHSMM010000002.1, forward strand.
GCACGTACGCGCCAACCGCGCCTACCTGGAGACCTTCGGCTACGACGAGTTCGACGACCTGCTCGGCATGCCCGTGCTGGACATGATCGACTCGACCCACGCCGACGAGTTCAAGGCGATCCTGCGCGGGCCGCAAGGGCAGGAGAAACTGCCCAACCAGTTGTCCCTGCGCGCACGCCGCGCCGACGCCAGCCACTTCGATGCCACGGTGGAATTCGCCCCCGCCACGTTCGAGGGCGAGCCCTGCCTGCAGATCGTGTTCCGGCGCCAGCTGGTCGACCCGGCAACGCTGGCGCAACTGCAGCGGGACCCGGTCACCGGCCTGTTCAACCGGGCCCACACGCTGGAGCGGATCGACACCGCCGTCGCCGCCGCCGCCAATGGCAAGAAGGGCCAGGCATTGCTGCTGATCGAACCGGACAATTGGTCGTCGATCGTGGCCAGCATCGGCCTGGGCAAGGCGGACGAGCTGATTGCCGGCTTTGCCGACCGCATCCGCATCCTGCTCGGCTCCACCGACGTGGCCGGCATGCTGGCCGAGCACACGTTCGGCGTGGTGCTCGATTCGCGCCAGGACGAGGCCATCCGCGAGTGGATCAGCAAGCTGCAGCACAGCGTCAGCAATGAAATCTTCGACGCCGGCAGCCGCTCCATCACCGTCAACACCAGCATCGGCGGCAGCCTGCTGGGCGAGAAAAACGCCAACACCGACCTGCTGCTCAACCAGGCCAGCCAGGCATTGCGCAACGCGCAGAGCCAGGGCGGCGGCAAGGTGGAGCTGCATGACCCGGCCGCCCGCGAGAAGGCCGACGAAGAGCGCGAGCAGTACTGGCTGGGGCTGTTGAAGGATGCGCTGGCCAACGATGGCCTGATGCTCTATCACCAGCAGGCGATCAGCCTGCAGGACGCCGAGGGCGACTTCTCGGAAATCCTGCTGCGCATGAACGGTCCGCAGGGCGAGGTGCTGCCCGGATTCTTCATGCCGATCGCCGAAAAACATGGCTTGAACGGCGACATCGACCGCTGGGTGCTGAAACAGACGATCAAGACCTTGCGCGAGCGCGACAAACACGGCCAGCCGACCACGTTCTTCGTCAAGCTCACTGCCGCCTCGCTGCAGGATGAGCACCTGCTCCCGTGGCTGGGCGAACAACTGGCCGCCGCCAACCTGAAGCACGGTCGCATCGTGCTGGAAATGACCGAGAGCAAGGTCATGACTTTGCTGCGGCCCACCCAGGAATTCGTCAACGGCTGGAAGAAGCTGGGCGGCAAGTTCGCGCTGGAGCAGTTCGGCTCGGGCCTGAATTCGTTCCAGCTGCTGAACCACGTCGACGCCGACTACGTGAAGATCGACCGCAGCTACATGGCGGAACTGCCACGGCACCCGGAAAACCAGAAGAAGGTCACCGAGATCTGCCAGCAGGCACGCGAGCTGAACCGCCAGACGATTGCCGAATGGGTCGAGGACGCCACCAGCACCTCGCTGCTGTTCGCCTGCGGCGTGGACTTCGTGCAGGGCAACTTCCTGCAGCCGCCGCAGCGGCTGTAAGGCAGAATCGCCCACGCGGCATCCGCTGTAACGGATATCCAAACGGGGAGCGAATGGCGGAGGACATTCTTCCGCGCACAAAAAACCCGCGCATGAGCGCGGGTTTTTTTATCGCCAGCCGAAGCTGTGCGTGCCGATTACTCGGCGGCAGCAGCAGCGGCGGCAACGGCAGCCTTGTGGGCGGCCTTGATCGCGGCGGCGGCGGCCACGTCTTCCTTGATGCGGGCGGCCTTGCCTTCCAGACCACGCAGGTAATACAGCTTGGCGCCGCGGACCTTGCCCTTGCGCTTCACCGTGACCGACTCGATCGACGGGCTGTGCGCCTGGAACACGCGCTCCACGCCGGTGCCGTGCGAGATCTTGCGCACGGTGAAGGCCGAATGCAGGCCGCGGCTGCGCTTGGCGATGACGATGCCCTCGAACGCCTGGACGCGCTCGCGGTTGCCTTCCTTCACCTTGACGTTGACCACCACGGTGTCGCCAGCGCCGAATTCCGGCAAGGGACGGGTAATCTGCTCGGCTTCGAACTGTTCAATGATCTTGTTCATGGCAACACCTGTGTATTTTCAATAACTGCGGTCAATCATCGACCGCTTCGTTTTGTCGCGACAGCGCCTGGCTGGCGTGTTCGCGGCGGAATTCATCCAGCAACGCACGGGAGGTCTTGTCCAGTACGCAGCGTGACAACAAGTCGGGGCGGCGCAACCAGGTTCGTCCCAGCGACTGCTTCAGGCGCCAGCGGGCAATTGCCGCATGGTCACCGGAAAGCAGCACCTCCGGTACGGTACCCAGTGCGTCCTGCACCGGTTTTGCATAGTGCGGGCAGTCGAGCAGGCCATTGGCGAATGAATCCTGCTCGGCTGACAGCGCGTCGTTCAATGCGCCTTCCTGCAAGCGACCCACCGCGTCGATGATGACCGCCGCCGCCAGCTCGCCGCCGGACAGTACATAGTCGCCGATGGAAAGCTCTTCGTCGACCTCATGCGCCAGCAACCGCTCGTCCACACCTTCATAACGTCCACAAAGCAGGGTGATTCGCGGCATTTTGGCCAGCGCCTCCACCCTGCCCTGCGTCAGCCGCGGTCCCTGCGGGCTGAGGTAAATCACATGCGCCGGTTCCGGCGCCGCGCCGCGCACAGCCGCCAGGGTGGCGCGCAACGGCTCGATCATCATCACCATGCCGGGGCCGCCGCCGTACGAGCTGGCATCCACGGTACGGTGGCGGTCGCTGGTGTAGTCGCGCGGGTTCCAGGCTTCCACCTGCAGCAACTGCCGCTGCTGCGCGCGTCCCACCACACCGACCGCGGCACACTCGCGCACGAAGTCGGGAAACAGGCTGACGACATCGATACGCATGAATCCTTGCCCTCTGCCGCCCGGTCCCCGGCTTTCAATCCGGCGACCTTTCGATCCGGCGACGTCAGAATTCGGGATCCCAGTCCACCACCATGCGGCCCGCGGACAAGTCCACCGATCGCACATACGAACCCTGGACGAAGGGAATCAGCCGCTCGCGCGTGCCGTCCCTCACCACCACCACGTCGTTGGCACCGGTGGCGAACAGGTGACTGACCCGCCCCAGCGACACATCTTCCGTGGTGACCACCTCGAGTCCTTCGAGGTCGACCCAGTAATACTCACCTTCGGCTGGCGGCGGCAACTGATCGCGGCTGACGTAGATGTCGCTGCCGATCAACGCCGCTGCCTGCTCACGGTCATCGACACCCGGCAGTTGGGCCACCATGCCCTTGCCTTGTTCGCGACCCTTGACACCGCTGACCTGCGTTTCCACGCCGGGCGCTGCACTGAGCAGCCACGGCTGGTAATCGAAGATCCGCATGCGCGGCTCAGCCCAGGATTCGATCTTGAGCCAGCCCTGCACGCCATACAGCCCGACGATGCGCCCGATCAGGACGCGCCGACCGGCTGCCGTCACGCTCAGGCAGCCTGCTGCAGCTTGCCCGCTTCCTTGACCAGCGCGGCGACCTTGTCGGACAGCTGGGCGCCCTTGCCCACCCATTCGTTGACGCGATCGACGTTCAGCTCAAGGCGCTTGTCCTTGCCCGACGCAACCGGGTTGTAGAAACCCACGCTCTCGATGTTGCGACCGTCGCGCTTGTTGCGCTGATCGGTCACCACAACGTGGTAGAACGGACGGCCCTTGGCGCCACCGCGCGAAAGACGAATCTTGACCATAGTAAAACTCCAGAGTTGCCGCACCATGCGGCAGCGGCACGGGAACCGTGCGCGGTAAACGGGGCATTTTAGAGGGGGAATGGGGAAAAGGGAATAGGGAACGGGAAAAGCCCCTTCCCTGCGTCATCAGCGCATCGGCGGCAAACCGCCCATCCCGCCCATGCCCTTCATCGCGCCGCGCATCTGCCGCATCAGGCCCTTGCTGCCGCCCTTGGACAGCTTGGACATCATCTTTTCCATCTGCATGTACTGTTTCAGCAGGCGGTTGACGTCAGCCGGCTGGGTGCCGGAGCCGCGCGCCACACGGGCGCGGCGCGAGCCATTCAGCAGATCGGGATGGCGACGCTCCTTCTTGGTCATCGAGCAGATGATGGCGATCATGCGGTTCATCTCGCCGTCGTTGACCTTGGATTTCACGCTGTCCGGCAGGTTGCCCATGCCCGGCAGCTTGTCCATCAGGCCGGCCAGGCCGCCCATGTTGCCCATCTGCTCCAGCTGATCCTTCATGTCGTTGAGGTCGAAGCGCTTGCCCTTCATCACCTTCTGGGCCAGCTTCTGCGCCTTGTCCTGATCGACCTTGCGCTCGACCTCCTCCACCAGCGACAACACATCGCCCATGCCCAGGATGCGCTGGGCCAGGCGGTCGGGGTGGAACGGTTCCAGCGCGTCGGTCTTCTCGCCCGCGCCAAGGAACTTGATCGGCCGGCCGGTGACATAACGCACCGACAAAGCCGCACCGCCGCGGGCATCGCCGTCGGTCTTGGTGAGGATCACGCCGGTCAGCGGCAAGGCATCGCTGAACGCCTTGGCGGTGTTGGCCGCGTCCTGGCCGGTCATGGAATCGACCACGAACAGGGTTTCGACCGGGGTGATCGCGGCGTGCAGCGCCTTGATCTCGGCCATCATCGCCTCGTCCACGTGCAGGCGGCCGGCGGTGTCGACGATCAGCACGTCCACCACCTCGCGCCGAGCCGCAGCGACCGCCGCCTTGGCGATGGCGACCGGGTCCTGGCCTGCGTCGGAGGGGAAGAAGCTCACCCCGACCTGACCGGCCAGGGTGCGCAACTGCTCGATGGCGGCGGGACGGTAGACGTCGCAGCTGACCACCATCACCTTTTTCTTCTTGCGCTCGGTCAGCAGCCGCGCCAGCTTGGCCACCGTGGTGGTCTTGCCCGCGCCCTGCAGGCCGGCCAGCAACACCACGGCGGGTGGCTGCTGGGCAAGGTTCAGCTCCGTGTTGGCGCTGCCCATCACCGTGGTCAGCTCGTCGCTGACCACCTTGATCAGCGCCTGGCCGGGCGACAGGCTCTTCATCACGTCCTGGCCCACCGCGCGCACCTTGATCCGCTGGATCAGGGCCTGCACCACGGGCAACGCCACATCTGCTTCCAGCAGGGCGATGCGTACCTCGCGCAGCGATTCGCGGATGTTTTCCTCGGTCAGCCGGCCACGGCCGCGCAGACGGTTGACGGTGGTGGAAAGGCGTTGGCTGAGCGATTCGAACATGATGAGGGCACGAGCTGGGGCTAGCCCGCAAATATACCAGACACGTCCGCCGCTCCCGGCCCGACCTTGTCGATGCGCATGCCCGGAAGCATGCGCGGAGCCCCTGCTGCACTCGCCCATGCCGTGTGCGACACTTCACGGCTATGTCCGTCCATATGCTCGCGCTGCTTGCTGTCGTGCTCTACCTCGCTGCAGCGGGCGGGTTGGCGCGCCCGTTGCTGAGCGGCGGACAGCCACTCAACCGGCTTGCCTTGTGCCTGGCGGGGGCGGCCGTGCTGCTGCACGCAGGCATCTTGCTGGGCATACACCGCGGCGCGCTGGACCTGCATTTTTTCGCATCGCTCTCGCTGGTGGCCTGTGTCGTGGCCGCGCTGACGCTGCTGGTGAACCTGTCTCGCCCGGTGGCGGCGCTGGGCGTGGTGGTGTTTCCGCTGGCGGCGTCGTTCCTGTTCCTGGATGGTTTCGTGGCGGCGCCCACGGCGCCGCTGCAGATGGACTGGCCGATCAAGCTGCATGTGACGCTGGCCTTGCTGGCCTTCAGCGTGTTGTCGATCGCGGCCGTGCTGGCGATCCTGCTGGCGGTGCAGGAACGCGCGCTGCGCGCCCGGCATTTCGGCAACTGGCTGCGTGCACTGCCGCCGTTGACGCAAACCGAGGCCTTGATGTTCCGCTTGATCGCCGGCGGTTTCGCGCTGTTGACCGTGGCCCTGCTCAGCGGCGCGCTGTTCATCGAAAACATCCGCGCCCAGCATCTCGTCCATACGACAGTGCTGTCGGTGTTCGCCTGGCTGGTGTTCGGCACCCTGCTGCTGGGCCGCTGGCGCCAGGGCTGGCGCGGTACCCGCGCGGTCAATCTCACCCTGATCGGCATGACCGTGCTGGCGCTGGCGTTCTTCGGCAGCAAGGCGGTGCTGGAGCTGGTCCTGCACCGGAATATCTGACATGGCGGCAGCGCAATTCGTGGTGACGTTGTCGTGCCCGGATCGCCCGGGCATCGTGGCGGCGGTATCCGGCCATCTCGCGGCGCAGGGCAACAACATCCTGGAAGCGCAGCAATTCGACGACACCGACACGGGTCGCTTTTTCATGCGCATCGTGTTCGAGGCGCTGGCCGCCGATGCCACGCTGGCCGGGCTGCAGGCCGCCTTCACCCCGATCGCCGAGCGCTTCGACATGCAGTGGCAGCTGCGCGACCGCAGCGAACGGCGACGCGTGCTGTTGCTGGTGTCGAAGTTCGACCACTGCCTGGCCGACGTGTTGTACCGCTGGCGCACCGGCGAGCTGTCGATGGATATCGCCGGCATCGTCGCCAACCATCCGCGCGAGACGTATCGCCACCTCGACCTCGACGCCATCCCGTTCCACTACCTGCCCGCCGACCGCAACCACAAGGCCGCGCAGGAGGCGTTGCTGTGGCAGGTGATCGAGCAGAGCCAGTGCGATCTGGTGGTGCTTGCCCGCTACATGCAGGTGCTGTCGGATGAGCTGACCACGAAGCTGGCCGGCCGCTGCATCAATATCCACCACTCCTTCCTGCCCGGTTTCAAGGGCGCCCGGCCGTACCACCAGGCGCACCGGCGCGGGGTCAAGTTGATCGGCGCCACCACGCATTTCGTCACCGCCGAGCTGGACGAAGGCCCGATCATCGAGCAGGACATCGAGCGCGTCACCCATCGCGATACCGCCGAGGACATGATCCGCATCGGCCGCGATATCGAGCGCCGCGTGCTGGCGCGCACCCTGCGTCACTACCTCGACGACCGCATCCTGCTCAACGGCAGCAAGACGGTGGTGTTCACCTCTTAGGAGCCTGCCGGGCGCGGCGCGGACGCGGCCCGGTCGGTCATCCCGCTGCACGCACCGGTTGCGCGCGGTTTGTGCATCGCACTATATTGCAGGCTATCGCACTAACGCATTAATACATTGCGGCTCGGCGATGCCTGCCTTCCGACACTTCTTCCCGGGGAATCCTTGATGTCCTTCATCCATGAGACGCTGACGCGCCTGCGCAAGAGCAGTCCGGCGCAAACCGAGTTTTACCAGGCTGCCGGCGAAATTCTGGAATGTCTGCAGCCGCTGCTGGACGCCGAGCCGCGCTACCGCCAGCACAACATCATCGAGCGCATCGTGGAGCCGGAGCGGCAGATCTTCTTCCGGGTTTGCTGGACCGACGACGCCGGCAAGGTGCAGGTCAACAAGGGCTATCGCGTGCAATTCAGCTCGGCACTGGGCCCGTACAAGGGCGGCCTGCGTTTCCACCCGTCGGTCAACGCCAGCATCATCAAGTTCCTGGGCTTCGAGCAGATCTTCAAGAACGCCCTTACCGGCTTGTCCATCGGCGGCGCCAAGGGCGGTTCGGATTTCGACCCCAAGGGCAAATCCGACGCCGAGGTGATGCGCTTCTGCCAGTCCTTCATGAACGAGCTGTACCGCCACATCGGCCCGACCACCGACGTACCCGCCGGCGACATCGGCGTGGGCACGCGCGAAATCGGCTATCTCTATGGCCAGTACAAGCGCCTCACCGGCCACTACGAGGGCGTGCTGACCGGCAAGGGACTGAACTGGGGCGGCTCGCTGGGGCGCAAGGAAGCCACCGGCTACGGCACGGTCTATTTCGCGCAGCACATGCTGCAGGCGCGCGGTGAGGATTTCGAGGGCAAGGTGTGCCTGGTGTCCGGCGCCGGCAACGTGGCGATCTACACCATCGAGAAGCTGTACCAGTTGGGTGCGCGGCCGATCACCTGCTCCGATTCGCTGGGCACGATCCACCACCCGGCCGGCATCAACCTGGAAACGCTGAAGCTGCTGAAGGAGGTCAAGCGCGCCTCGTTGAGCGAGTACACGGCACACCACCCCGACGCCACCTATATCCCGCGCGGCGATTACCCCGACGACGGCCATGCCGTATGGCGGATCAAGGCGGATGCCGCGTTCCCCTCGGCCACGCAGAACGAGGTCACCGCCGCCGATGCCAGGGCGCTGCTGGCCAACGGCGTCACCTGCATCGCCGAAGGCGCCAACATGGGCTCCACCGCCGACGCCATCGACGTGCTGCTGGCAAGCAAGATCGCCTACGGCCCGGGCAAGGCGGCCAATGCGGGCGGTGTCGCCACCAGCCAGCTGGAAATGGCGCAGAACAGCGGCATGCAGCAATGGACCATGGAACGGGTCGACGGCAAGCTGCATGAGATCATGTCAGGCATCTACCAGAGCTGCACCGCCGCCGCCGAGGAATTCGGCCAGCCGCACAATCTGGTGCTGGGCGCCAACATCGCCGGCTTCCGCAAGGTCGCCGACGCGATGATCGATCAAGGCGTGTATTGAAGAAGCCGGGATTAGGGATTAGGGATTAGGGATTAGGGATTCGACAAAGCATCGTGCGCCAGCGCGATGTCTGTGGGAGCGGCTTCAGCCGCGATGCTTCTGCTCTGGATTGGTGGAGAGCATCGCGACTGAAGTCGCTCCTACACAAGCTTCAGCGGCAGGCGTCGATCGCTTCGCTGAGGCGTTCGACGCCGATCACCTGCATGTCGCCCACCTTGCCCTTCTTCGGCGCGTTGGCCTTGGGCACGATCGCCTGGCGGAAGCCGTGATGCGCCGCTTCCTTCAGGCGCTCCTCGCCATTGGGCACCGGGCGGATCTCACCCGACAAACCGACTTCGCCAAAGGTGATCATGTGCTCCGGCAGCGGCCGGTCGCGCAGGGATGACAGCACCGCCAACAGCACCGGCAGGTCGGCCGCGGTTTCCTGCACGCGGATGCCGCCCACCACGTTGACGAACACGTCCTGGTCATAGGCGGCCACGCCCCCGTGCCGGTGCAGCACCGCCAGCAGCATCGCCAGCCGGTTCTGTTCCAGCCCCAGCGTGACGCGGCGCGGATTGCCCAGCGACGATTGGTCGACCAGCGCCTGCACTTCCACCAGCAGCGGCCGGGTGCCCTCGCGCGTCACCATCACTGCGCTGCCCGGGGTAGGACCCGCATGCGATGAGAGGAAGATCGCCGACGGATTGGGCACCTCGCGCAGGCCCTTGTCCGACATCGCGAACACGCCCAGCTCGTTGACCGCGCCGAAGCGGTTCTTGAACGCACGCAGCACGCGGAAGCGCGAACCCGATTCGCCCTCGAAATACAGCACCGCGTCGACCATGTGCTCCAGCACGCGCGGGCCGGCGATACCGCCCTCCTTGGTGACGTGGCCGACCAGGAACACGCTGGTGCCGGTCTCCTTGGCGAAGCGGGTGAGCTTGGCCGCCGACTCGCGCACCTGCGACACCGAACCGGGCGCGGCGGTCAGCAGCTCGGTCCAGATGGTCTGGATCGAATCGATCACCAATACCCGCGGCCGCGTCGTCAACGCCTGTTCCAGGATCCGCTCGATGCAGGTCTCGGCCAGCGCCTGCAACGGCGCCAGCGGCAGGTCCAGCCGCTGCGCGCGGGAAGCCACCTGTGACAGCGATTCCTCACCGGTGACATACACGCTGGGCAGGTGCGCGCCCAGCGTGCCCAGCATCTGCAGCAGCAAGGTCGACTTGCCGATGCCCGGATCGCCGCCGATCAACACCACCGAACCCTGCACCAGGCCACCACCCAACACCCGGTCCAGCTCGCCGATGCCCGTCAGCGTGCGCGCCTCGGTGGTCAGCGCCACCTCGGTCAGCGGTGTGATCTTGGCGGAGCCAGCCGCATGACCGGCGTAATTGGAGCGCTGCGCGCCCGCCGACACGGCCGACGCGGGCGATGAGGGCGCCAGCACCACCGCACTGAGCGTGTTCCACACACCGCACTCCACACACTGGCCCTGCCACTTGCTGTGCTCGGCACCGCAATCGGTGCAAACGTAGGCGGTCTTGGCTTTGGCCATGCGGAATCCAGCGGTGTAGTGAGGCGTTGAAGCTTAGACGGCAGTCATCGCAGACGGCGAGACACCATGACGGGGATGCTTGTAGGTTTTCGCCGCGCGTGGTTGGCGCTGGCGCTTCGAGGTGTGGCACCCCCTCACCCAACCCTCTCCCCCGCGCTGCGCCCGGGGAAGAGGGAGCGAAGCAGCCCATCCGAATCCCGAATCACTCATCCCGGCCCTAATCAAAACTCCCCACGAACGAATCCGCCGCATAGTTCTCGAACTTCGTGTAGTGGCCCAGGAAGGTCAGCTTGCAGGTGTCGGTGGGGCCGTTGCGTTGTTTGCCGATGATGATCTCGGCCATGCCTTTGTCCGGCGATTCCTTGTTGTAGTAGTCATCGCGGTAGATGAACATGATCACGTCGGCGTCCTGCTCGATGGCGCCGGATTCGCGCAGGTCGGACATCATCGGGCGCTTGTCGGCGCGCTGCTCCAGCGAGCGGTTCAGCTGCGACAGGGCGATCACCGGCACGTTCAGCTCCTTGGCCAGACCCTTCAGCGAGCGCGAGATTTCGGAGATCTCGGTGGCGCGGTTTTCCTTGTTGCCGGGCACCTGCATCAACTGCAGGTAATCGATCACGATCAGGCCCAGGCCGCCATGCTCGCGGTGCAGGCGGCGCGCGCGCGAACGCAGCTCCACCGGTGACAGGCTGGGCGTGTCGTCGATGAAGATCTTCGCCTCGGACAGGATCGCGATGGCGTTGGAAACCCGCGGCCAGTCCTCCTCCTCCAGGTCACCGTTGCGCAGGTGCTGCTGGTGGATGCGGCCGATCGAGGAGATCAGGCGAAACGCCAGCTGCGAAGCGGACATTTCCATCGAGAACACCACCACCGCCTTCTTGCTGCGCAGCGCGGCGGTCTCGGCAATGTTCAGCGCAAACGCGGTCTTGCCCATCGAGGGGCGCGCGGCCACGATGATCAGATCCGAGGGCTGCAGGCCCGACGTGAGGTTGTCCAGGTCGGTGAAGCCGGTGGTGATGCCGGTCAGCTGGCCCCGGTTCTCGTAGCGTTCGGTGAGCAGGCGGAAGGCGTCCTTCACCGCCTCGCGCATGGAGACGGAATCCTTCTTGCCGCGCGCACCGGATTCGGCGATGTGGAACACGCGCTGTTCGGCGCTTTCCAGTACCTCCTGCACGCTCTTGCCCTCGGGCCGGTAGCCGTCCTCGGTGATCGAGGTGCCCGCGTCGATCAGCTGCCGCATCACCGACTTCTCGCGCACGATCTCGGCGTAGGCGGCGATGTTGGCGGCGCTGGGCGTGCTGTTGGCCAGTTCGATCAGGTAACTGGCGCCGCCGACCATCTCGGCCAGCCCGTTGCTCTCGAACCAGTCGCCCAGGGTCACCGCATCGCAGGGCATGCCCTTGTTCGCCAATTCGTTGATGGCGCGCCAGATCAGGCGATGATCCTTGCGGTAGAAATCCATTTCCGCCAGCCGGTCGGCCACCTTATCCAGCGCATCGGGCGCCAGCATCAGCCCGCCCAGCACCGCCTGTTCGGCGTCGATGGAATGCGGCGGCACGCGCAGCGCCTCGACGGCGGTGGAAGGCGATTTGCGCTCGGGAACGAAGGACATCGATTTACCTCGGAAAATACCCCACGACCGGTGCGCAACGCGCCGACACCTCGCGGATGGACATACCTACCATCATGCGCGGCGACGTCTCAGCCGTCGAGACAACAACTCTGTGGAAAACCTGTGGGTTGTTGTGGATAAGAGCGGGAGGATGGTGGTCCGGTTTCCGCGGGCAGGTTGAACGCAGCGTGCGGCGAAAGCCGAGGCATACCCTTCGACTCCGCCGCTGCGCGGCTACGCTCAGGGAGAACGGTGGGGTTTCGCGGCACTTTGCGATTCCCTATTCCCCATTCCCAAAAAAAACAGGCGCCTTGCGGCGCCCGTTTTTCTTCACAGCAACAACGCTTACTTGTCGCTGACGACAATCACCTTGACGGTGGTCTGCACGTCGGCGTGCAGGCTGATCACCACGTCGTACTCGCCGGTGTTGCGAAGCGGGCCTTCGCCCAGAATCACTTCACCCTTGTGGACGTCGTTGCCGGCGGCGGTCAGCGCCGCGGCGATATCGCGCGGGCCGACCGAGCCGAACAGCTTGCCTTCGGCGCTGGCGTGGGCGCCGATCGTGACCGAGGCCTCGGCCAGCTTCGCCTTGCGCGCTTCGGCTTCGCTCAACATGGTGTTGGCCTTGGCCTCGTACTCGGCACGACGCTGCTCGAACGCTTCCAGGTTGGCGGCGTTGACGCGTACGGCCTTGCCCTGCGGCAGGAGGAAGTTGCGGCCATAGCCCGGCTTCACGGTGACCTTGTCGCCAAGGTTGCCGAGATTGCGGACTTTCTGCAGAAGAATGAGTTCCATGGGAATTCCTGTTCGTTAGCACCGGTGTGGCCCGGCGCAGCCAGAGGACGGGTGTCCGAATTTCGGGAATGGGGAATGGAGAATAGGGAATGGGAAAAGCGGCGCTACGGAGCAACCGATTCCCTATTCCCGATTCCCTATTCCCCCGACGTCATCAGACGTCGTGGTTGTCGGTGTACGGCAGCAGCGACAGGAAGCGGGCGCGCTTGATCGCGGTGGCCAGCTGGCGCTGGTAGCGCGCCTTGGTGCCGGTGATGCGGCTGGGAACGATCTTGCCGTTCTCGGTGACGTACTGACGCAGGGTGTTGAGATCCTTGTAGTCGATCTCCTTCACGTCTTCGGCAGTGAAGCGGCAGAACTTGCGGCGGCGGAAAAACTTGGACATGGTCTGGGTTCCTATCAGTCGTCGCTGTCGCGATGGTTGTCGTCGCGGTCACGGCCGCGGCCTTCGCCCTCACCCTCGTCGTCACGGCGACGGGTGGTCTTGGCGTCGTCCTTTTCCTTCGACTTCAGGATGAAGGACGGCTCGGTATCGGCTTCGTCGCGACGCACCACCAGGTGGCGCAGCACGGCATCGTTGAAGCGGAAACCCGACTCCAGTTCGTTCAGCGCGTTCTGGCCAACTTCGATGTTGAGCAGCACGTAGTGCGCCTTGGCCAGGTTCACGATGGGATAGGCCAGCTGACGGCGGCCCCAGTCCTCGAGACGATGGATCTTGCCGCCGTCCGCTTCGATCAGCGACTTGTAGCGCTCGATCATCGCCGGAACCTGTTCGCTCTGGTCAGGGTGGACCAGAAACACGATCTCGTAATGACGCAGGGTCATTGTGGGTTGACTCCTTGTGGATGCGGCCGGATGGCCTCGCAGCCTCCCGCCGTGGCGGTGAGGCAAGTGTGCTGCCCGCCAGAAAGGGCGCGGACAGAAGCGGGATTGTAAGCCGGCGCAGCGGCAACCCGCAAGTCATTGAAGCGCAAGTCGTTGGGAACGAGGCGCGCGCTGCGCCCGCGGCCGGCTCAGCTGACCGTGAAGCTCTCGCCGCAACCGCAGGCGCCGGTGGCGTTGGGGTTGTGGAACACGAAGCTGGCGTTCAGGCCCTGGCGCTGGAAATCGATCACCACGCCCTCGACCAGCGCCACGCTGCTGTCGTTGATGATCAGCGGCAAGCCGTCCACCTCGACCCTCTGGTCGCCGTCACCGACGGTATCGGCCAGGTCCACCACATAGGCGAAGCCGGAGCAGCCGGTGCGTTTGACCCCGAAGCGCACGCCGGCAGCGGCGGGCGTACTGGCCAGGAAATGGCGCATGCGTTCGTTGGCGGCGGGGGTGATGGTGATGCTCATGGTGCGACAAGACCTCGGACTGGCGCCCGGACATTCGCGGCCCGGGCAATGCCTACATTATCATGGTGGTTTGGCGCGCGCCGGCCGGCGCCGCCGCTTTCCACCCTTGCACCCAGATGCGGTGCCCGCCCAGGAGTTTCAATCGATGGCCGCAGTCAGCCCCAGCATTTGCAGCGTGAAACAGGCGCTGTCCGGCGCGATCGACGCGGGCAGCGCGGTCACCGTGCGCGGCTGGGTGCGTACGCGACGCGATTCCAAGGCCGGGCTGTCGTTCGTCAATGTCACCGACGGCTCCTGCTTCGACCCGATCCAGGCGGTGGTGCCGGCCACGCTGGGCAACTACGACAGCGAGATCAAGCACCTCACCGCCGGCGCGGGCGTGATCGTCAGCGGCACGCTGGTGCCGTCGCAGGGCAAGGGGCAGAAGTTCGAGATCCAGGCCAGCGAAGTGATCGTCACCGGCCTGGTCGACGATCCGGAAACCTACCCGATCCAGCCCAAGCAGCACTCGATGGAGTTCCTGCGCGAGGTCGCCCACCTGCGTCCGCGCACCAACCTGTTCGGCGCGGTGACCCGGGTGCGCCACACGATGATGACGGCGATCCACCGCCATCTCACCGAACAGGGCTTCTTCTGGATCAATACGCCGATCATTACCACCTCGGATGCGGAAGGCGCCGGCGACATGTTCCGGTTGTCCACGCTGGATCTGGCCAATCTGCCGCGCACGCCGGACGGCAAGATCGATTTCCGCAAGGATTTCTTCGGCCGTGAGGCGTTCCTCACCGTGTCCGGCCAGCTCAACGTGGAGGCGTATTGCCTGGCGATGAGCAAGGTCTACACCTTCGGCCCCACCTTCCGCGCCGAAAACTCCAACACCCCGCGCCACTTGGCCGAGTTCTGGATGGTGGAGCCGGAAATCGCCTTTGCCGACCTCAACGCCGATGCCGATTGCGCCGAGGGTTTCCTGAAGGCGATCTTCAAGGCGGTGCTGGACGAGCGCGCCGACGACATGGCGTTCTTCGCCGAGCGCGTGTTGCCGGAGGCGATCAGCCGCATCGAGGCATTCATCGCCCAGCCGTTCGAGCGCATCGACTACACCGACGCCATTGCCATCCTGAAGAAATCCGGGCAGAAGTTCGAATACCCGGTGGAATGGGGCGTGGACCTGCAGACCGAGCACGAGCGCTACCTGGCCGAGAAACATATCGGCCGCCCCGTGGTCGTAATGAATTACCCCGAGGCGATCAAGGCGTTCTACATGCGCTTGAACGATGACGAGAAAACCGTGGCGGCGATGGACGTGCTGGCGCCGGGCATCGGCGAGATCATCGGCGGCGCCCAGCGCGAGGAGCGGCTGGATTACCTCGACCGCCGCATGCAAAAGTTCAACCTCGATGCCACCACGTATGGCTGGTACCGCGACCTGCGCCGCTACGGCACCGTGCCGCATGCGGGCTTCGGCCTCGGCTTCGAACGCCTGCTGGTGTATGTGTGCGGCCTGGCCAACATCCGCGATGCCATCCCCTTCCCGCGTGCGGCGGGGCTGGCGGAATTCTGAGTAACGACTGGCCATGACCCATCGATTGCCCCTGCTGCTTGCCTTGTTCCTCGGCGTCCTGCTGGCCGGTTGCCACAGCGTGAAAACGCTGCTGCCGCCCAACCTCCGGCCGTCGACGGATACCGGCAACACCCGTGACGAAGCGATGCAACGCCTGCTGCAGG
The DNA here is from genome assembly GCF_042655685.1 of Rhodanobacter ginsenosidimutans. Lineage (NCBI taxonomy): Bacteria > Pseudomonadati > Pseudomonadota > Gammaproteobacteria > Lysobacterales > Rhodanobacteraceae > Rhodanobacter > Rhodanobacter ginsenosidimutans. The sequence goes on from NZ_JBHSMM010000002.1 coordinate 521,885, forward strand.
CGACCCCGTGCTGCAGCAGTTTTGCCGACTTTTCCTACCAGCGCATGCTGCCGTGGCAGCCGCAGAAATTCACGCTGGGCAGCGGCGGCATGGTGGCCAACCTCAACGGCGCGCACAGTTATTTCCTGGCGTTCCGACTGCCAGCGGACGCCAAGCTGCCGTACCGGGTAGCGCTTAAATCCGAATTGAACGGTCGCTGGCTGCACAGCAGCTATCTGTTTGCACCGACCATCGTGCTGCTGGATGGCGGCTTCCAGCCGATCCGCTCCAAGGACATCGACCTGTGCGAACACATGGGCTGGGGCGAGGAAACCACCGGCGCGTTTGGCAGCCTGGAAGTAGGCAGCGACAAGGCGCGCTACCTGCTGGTCTACAGCTCTGCCGCGCAGCAGTCCGGGCAGACCTACTGGGAACAATCACCCGCCGCCTTCAGCACCAAGGCCACCTTGAACATGAACTCCGCCGGCAGCTTCAGCGTGCCGCACGGGCCGGACGGCACGCTGTGGGTCGGCATGATGAACACCACCTATGCCAAGGCCATAGACAACGCGATCTGCAAGAAGGCGCCCGAGGGCAACGGCGTGTTGAGCACCTTGCGCACCGCGTTGCCCACGCCATGGAGCCATGACGCTGGCGACAGCAACCACGGTGACAATGGCGATCGGGCCCGCAGCCCGTGATCGTCCTCTATCTCGGTTTGCTGCTCGCCGGCGTCGCGCTGTTCGTGCTCTCGTACGCCGCCCATTTCCGGGTGGCTGCCTTGCTGCGCCAGCGCTACCCGCAGCAGTGGAAAATCATCGCCGAACCGGAAAACGGCAAGGCCAGCGCGATGCGCACCTGGATGCGCATGCAATACGCGCTGCGCTCGCCCGCCCTGCCGGCGCTGGAAGACGCATCCATCAACCGCTGGCGCGCCATCTGGCGTTACAGCCCCTGGCTGGGCTGGTTGTGCTGGCTTGGCGCGCTGGCGATGCGTCTGTTGCTGCATTAAGGCGACGCTGATTAAGTATCACCGCCGTCACCCACCCTCTCTGTTCGCAGACCACAGGACCGTCGGCGAAGGCAGACTGGCCGTCTGTCGAGGCGGCGGGCCGAAGGTGTGCGGACAGAGAGGATGGGCCTCAACCGGTTGAATTTGAAATGATGAGGTGATGACTGGAAGGCCCGCAGGCGATGCCGCACGGCTTGGCAAGACGGCCAGTCTTGCCGGCGCCACGCAACACCACCTGCGGGCCTTCCAGTCATCATGACGGCGGCGATACTTAATCAGCGTCGCCTTAATCGACGGGCGTCCCGCGCCCGAGGGAGAACGCCGATGCAACTTGATCTGACGGAACGCCACGCACTGGTTTGCGGCGCATCGCAAGGCATCGGCCGGGCCTGCGCCATCGAGCTGGCGCTGCTGGGCGCCGATGTGACGGTGCTGGCGCGGCGCGCCAATGTGCTGGCCGCGCTGGCGAACGAACTGCCGCGCAGCCACGCCGCGCAACGACACGGTTTCCTGGTCGCCGACGTGGCCGATACCGACACGCTGCGCCGCCAGGCCGACGAGCTGGTGGCGGCGCATCCGGTGCACATCCTCATCAACAACAGCGGTGGTCCGCCGCCAGGCGACATCGCCACCGCCGAACCGGCCGCCTTTCTCGATGCCTACCGCCGGCACTTGCTGGCCAACCACACGCTGGCGCAGGCCGTGTTGCCCGGCATGCGTGCGGCAGGCTGGGGCCGCATCGTCAACATCATCTCCACCTCGGTGAAGGAGCCGATCGCGGGCATCGGCGTATCGAACGCCACGCGTGGCGCGGTGGCGAACTGGGCCAAGACGCTGGCGGGCGAAGTGGCCGCCGACGGCATCACCGTCAACAACGTGTTGCCCGGCTCCACCGATACGCCGCGCATTGCGCAGATCGTGGCGGCAAAAGCGCAGGCCAGCGGCCGCAGCGCGCAAGACGTGCAGCAAGGGATGGCGGCGGCGATCCCGATGGGTCGCTTCGCCGACCCCGCCGAAACCGCCGCGGCGGTCGCCTTTCTGGCCTCGCCCGCCGCCAGCTACATCACCGGTATCAACCTGCCCGTGGACGGTGGTCGCACCCGCTCGCTGTAGCGGAAAAATGCCCTGATGCCGCGGCTTCACGGCCGTTGCATACGCCCGCGTTCGGTGCAATTGCGGGCCGCTGGACGTAAGCTTGGCGGATGCCATCGCTGCAATTAGCCAATCTGATCGACGGTCGCCTGCAGGCACCGCTCATCGATCGATGGCTGGATGTGCACGAGCCGGCCACCGGCCAGGTGTTCGCCCGATGCCCCGATTCCGATGCGCGTGACGTCGACGCCGCCGTGGCGGCGGCCAGCGCGGCTGCGCCGGCATGGGCCGCCACCCCGATCGAGCAGCGCGCTGCCTTGCTGTTGCGGCTGGCCGCATTGATCGAAGCACGGCTGGAGGAATTCGCCGCGCTGGAATCGCGCGACAGCGGCAAGCCCGTGGCGCTGGCCCGTCGCCTGGACATCCCCCGTGCGGTCAGCAACCTGCGCCACTTCGCCGCCGCCATCACCAGCTGGGGCAGCGAATCGCACGCCATGGAAAGCGGCGTGCCGGGCAGCGGCGCCATCAACTACACCTTGCGCCAGCCACTGGGCGTGGTCGCCTGCATCAGCCCGTGGAACCTGCCGCTGTACCTGTTCAGCTGGAAGATCGCGCCCGCGCTGGCGGCCGGCAATACGGTGGTGGCCAAACCCTCGGAAATCACGCCCTGCACCGCCGCGCTTCTGGGCGAGCTGAGCATCGAGGCGGGCTTTCCTGCCGGCGTGCTGAACATCGTGCACGGTCGCGGCCCCACCGTGGGCCAGGCGCTGGTCGAACACCCGCAGGTCCGCGCGATCTCCTTCACCGGCAGCACCGCCACCGGCGCGGCGATCGCTGCCGCCGCGGCGCCGCAGTTCAAGAAGGTGTCGCTGGAGATGGGCGGCAAGAATCCGGCCATCGTGTTCGCGGACGCCGATCTGTCCGACGCCAACATGGACACCATCGTGCGCTCGGGCTTCGCCAACCAGGGCGAAATCTGCCTGTGCGGCTCGCGCTTGCTGGTGCAGCGATCGATCTACGACGGGTTCCGCAGCCGCTATCTGGCGCGCGTCCAGGCGCTGCGCGTGGGCGACCCGGATGACGCGGACAGCGACCTGGGTGCGATGGTCTCGAAGGCCCACCACGACAAGGTGCTGGGCTGCATCGCGCAGGCCCGCGCCGAAGGCGGCCGCGTGCTTTGCGGCGGTAACGCTGTGCGGCTGCCCGGCCGCTGCGCCGAAGGCTGGTTCATCGCGCCCACGGTGATCGAAGGGCTGGGAAACGCTACGGCGACGAACCAGCAGGAGATCTTCGGTCCGGTGGTCAGCCTGATCCCGTTCGAGGACGAGGCCGAGGCGATGGCGATCGCCAACGACAGCCGCTACGGCCTGGCGGCCTCGCTGTGGACGCAGGATTTGTCGCGCGCGCATCGGCTGGCCGGCGCGCTGGCCTTCGGCATCGTCTGGATCAATTGCTGGCTGTTGCGCGATCTGCGCACGCCATTCGGCGGCATGGGCCAATCGGGCCTGGGCCGCGAAGGGGGTAGCGACGCGCTGCACTTCTTCACCGAGCCCAAAAACATCTGCATACACTTTTGAACACTGCACAGGACCATCGATGAACTCACTGAAAGATCTGCTCGCCAGCAACCGGCGCTGGGCCGCGAACGTCACCGCCCAGGAACCGGACTTCTTCGAGAAGCTGGCGCAACAGCAGGCACCGAAATACCTGTGGATCGGCTGCTCCGACTCGCGCGTGCCGGCCACCCAGATCGTGGACCTGCCACCGGGCGAGATCTTTGTCCACCGCAACGTGGCCAACGTGGTGGTGCACACCGACCTCAACGCACTGAGCACCATCCAGTTCGCGGTGGACGTGCTCAAGGTCAAGCACATCCTGGTGGTGGGCCATTACGGCTGCGGTGGCGTGGGTGCGGTGCTCAAGCAGTCGCACCTGGGCCTGATCGACAACTGGCTGCGACACATCGACGACATCGCGATGAAGCACACCGACAAGCTCGACTCCGCCGAGGCCTTCGCGATACGCCATGCGCGCCTGTGCGAACTGAACGCGATCGAGCAGGCGCTCAACGTGTGCCGCACCACGGTGGTACGCGAGGCCTGGGATCGCGGCCAGGAGCTGGCGGTGCACGCCTGGATTTACGGCCTGGACGACGGCTGCATCCAGGACCTGGGCCTCGATGTGCGCGGGCACGAGCAATCGCGGGAGTCCTACGAGCGCTCGCTGGTGAACCTGGCCGAGCGCTGGAAAGCCCCCGCGTGAGCGGCATCGTACGCACCGACACCGCACCCGCGCCCGTCGGTGCGTACCCGCACGCGCGACGCGTCGGCAACCTGCTGTTCCTGTCCGGCGTGGGCCCGCGCCAGCCAAGCGACAATGTCATACCGGGCAACGTCCACGATGCGGCCGGGCGGCTGACCGGCTACGACTTCGAAGCGCAGTGCCACCAGGTGTTCGCCAACGTGCGCGCCGTACTGGAAGCCGGTGGCGCAGCCTGGACCGACCTGGTCGACGTCACCGTGTTCCTCACCGACATGGAACGTGACTTCGCCGCGTACAACCGCCTCTACGCGGAATACTTCGCCGGCGTGGACGCCTGCCGCACCACGCTGGGCGTCACCTCCCTGCCCACGCCCATCGCCATCGAACTGAAGTGCGTGGCCGCGATCGGCGCATCCGCGCCCTGAACCATCCGTCGCTGACGACTTACGCCAGGCAGATCCGCAGCAGTTTCTCGATCAGCTGCTGCACCGCCGGCGCCTTCGCCTCATCGTAGGCGAACGTCTGCTCGTCCATGTAGTGACGCTGCGCCAGCTCCAGTTGCACCGCCTGCACGCCGCTTGCCGGGGCACCGTAATGGCGGGTGATGTAGCCACCCTTGAAGCGCCCGTTGACTGCCACGCTGAAGCACGTTTGCGCGGCCAGGCACGCTTCGAGCTGCGCCTGCAAAGCAGGACTGCAGCTGGCGCCGGCGGCCGTGCCGAGGTTGAAATCCGGCAGGCGGCCTTCGAACAGCATAGGCACCTCGCTGCGGATCGAGTGGCCTTCCCACAGCACCACGCGGCCGTGCGCCGCGTGCAACCGCGCCAGCTCGTCGGCCAGCGCCTGGTGATAGGGGCGCCAGTAGTCATCGATGCGTTGTTGCACTTCCGCCGCATCGACCGGCTCGGCCGCGGTGTACAGCGGTTCGCCATCGAAGCCGATCAACGGCACCAAGCCGGTTTCGCGCTGACCCGGGTACAGCGCATGGCCATCGGCGGGGCGATTGAGGTCGACCACGTAACGCGACGCCAGCGGGCGCAACACGCTGGCTTCCAGCACCTGCGCCAGCGGTTCGTACAACCGCCCCACGTGCCAGTCGGTATCCGGCGAACGGTGCGCCGATGGCCGCATGCGCGCGGCGATGGCGGGGGGAATGAAACTGCTGTCGTGCGGCAGGCTGATCAGCAGCGGCACGCGGCCGCGACGCAAGGTAAAAGTGTCCATGGCCGCCATGGTACTCAACGCGTCAACACCAGTTCTTCCGCCGAAGTGGGATGGATCGCCAGCGTGGCGTCCAGGTCGCGTTTGCGCAAACCCGCCTTCAACGCCACGGCAAATCCCTGCAGCATCTCGTCCGCGCCAGGACCCAACGCATGGATGCCGACCACACGCTCCTCGGCACCCACGCAGACCAGCTTCATCAGGCTCTGCCCCTGCTCGCCGGCCAGTGCCCATTGCATCGGCGTGAAGCGGCTGCGATAGACCACCACCTGATCGCCGTGATGCCGGCGCGCCTGCGCCTCGGTCATGCCCACCGTGCCCAGCGGCGGCTTGCTGAACAGCACGCTGGGAATGTTCCCGCCATCGAACTGCGCATCGGGCTGGCCACCGAACAGGCGATCCGCGAGATGGCGCCCCGCCGCCACGGCGACCGGCGTCAGCGCCCTGTCGGTGCTGGCGTCGCCGATCGCCAGGATGCCCTCCACGCTGGTTTTCTGCCGCGCGTCGACCCGCACGCGGCCCCGCTCGTCGGTATCGACACCCACGGCCGCCAGGCCCAGGTCGTCGGTATTGGGCACGCGGCCCACCGCCCACAACAGCGCGTCAAAGGGGCCGACCACGCCGGCCGGTGCATCGTCCAGCAGGATGCCGGCGTCCGTGCGGCGGGCCGCCGTCACGTCGGTGTTGTAGTGCACGTCAATGCCCTGCGCGTGCATGTGCACCGCCAGCGCCTGCACCAGTTCGTCGTCGAAACCCTGCAGCAGTCGTTCGCGCGCCAGCACCGTCACTTCGCTGCCCAGCGCCTGCAGCAGGCCGGCAAACTCCACCGCGATGTAGCCGCCGCCCACGATCGCGACGCGGCGCGGGCAGGTCGACAGCGCAAAGACGTCGTCCGACACCATGCCCAGATCGAAACCCGGCAACGACAACGTGCGTGGCCGCCCGCCGGTGGCAATCACGATGTGCGGCGCCCGCAGGCGGGTGCCGTCGGCGAGTTCGACCACGTCCGGCCCGGCAAACCGCGCCCGCTGGCGGAACCGCTGCACGTTCGCCCGCTGCAGCCGCTCGCCGTAGCGCTGCTCGATCCCGTCGATGTAGCGCGCCCGCACCGTGCGAAAACGCGCCCAGTCCAGCGGCCCGGGTTGGGTCGCAAAACCCACCGCGGCGGCGAGCCGCTGCGCCTGCTCCCATTGCGCCGCGAACCACAGCGCCTTCTTCGGCACGCAACCACGATGCACGCAGGTGCCGCCGAGCTCGGCCGGATCGACCAGCGCCACGCGCGCGCCATGCTCCGCGGCGCGAAATGATGTTGCCAGCCCGCCGGAGCCGGCGCCGAGCACGATCAAGTCAGGATGGGACGCCATGATGTTTTTCCTGGAAAGATGCAGGAAGTGTCGCCTGCCGGCCGGGATCGTGGCGTCAACGCGATCGCCACGGTAAAAATCCCCCCGGCACCCACGGGGCACCCCGGCCGCATGGAACGACGCGCAATGCTGGCGCGCAGCTTGCCCAACGGGCGTGCCGCGTGCAGGCTCTCGAAAAAGTCCGGAGGCTTGCGCATGCAAATACGCTCGATATCCGCCATCGGCTGCATGGCGCTGCTGGCGGCCGCGCCGCTGTTCGCGCAGTCGTTCAGCGCGTCCGAAATCACGTTTTTCCGCACGCTCAACGAGCAGCCGAACGATCTGGCCCGCTACGTCTACGTGCTCAAGGTAATGCCGCAGTTCGCACCGCACGAACGACAGCTGGCGATGCAGATGTTCGCCTCGGTCGAGAACGAACTGGGGTTCTACAACGAGGCGGTGCGCGACTTTCCGCTGAAAAGCCACGTGCCGGCCGATACCACGCTGCCAACGACCGACGCATGGAAGGCCGCCAGCGCCGTCGATGTGGTTGCCGGGCTGGCCACCGACCGGCGCATCGTGATGGTCAACGAAGCCCACCACGATGCGCACACGCGCGAGTTGACACTGGCACTGCTGCCACGACTGCGCGCCCTGGGCTTCGATTATTTCGCGGTGGAGGCGCTGGGTGAGGACCGCGACCTGGCCAAACGCGGCTACCCGCTGAAAACCGACGGCAGCGACTACCTGCATGAGCCACTTTACGGCGAGATCGTGCGCCAGGCGCTGCGACTCGGGTTCACCGTGGTCGCCTATGACACCGAGGGCGCCAAGGGTCAGGCGCGCGAAACCGGGCAGGCAAAAAACCTCTACAAGAAGGTTTTTGCGCACGATCCGGCAGCCAAGTTGTTCGTGCACGCGGGTTACGCCCACATCGACAAGGCGCGCGGGCGGCTGGGCGCGATCGATTCGATGGCGATGCGCCTGCAGAAACTGACCGGCCTGGTGCCGCTGTCAGTCGACCAGACCCAGTTTCGCGAACAGATTCCCGCCGAACCGGACGAGGCCTACCAGCAACTGGTGACACGCTTCGAACCGACCGGGCCGACCGCGCTGCTCAACCGCGCCGACGGCCATGCCTGGAGCGCGCACCCCGATCAGTACGATCTCAACGTGATCCTGCCGGCCTCGGGCATGGGCGCCGTCGAAAGCGGCTACACCCAAACCTGGACGATGATCCACAACACCACGCGCGCCCTGCCGATGCTGGCGCACGAGGTCAATGCGCAGCGACCGCCATGGCTGACGTTGGACGGCGAGCGACGCCCACTGAACATCAGCACCGCGCTGTGCAAGGCGGTCGTGCCCTGTGTCGTCGACGCGCACTATCCGGACGAGCCGGACGACGCCATCGCCGCCGATCGCTACGCCTTCCTGCAGGGCGACACCGTGACCAAGCTCTACCTGCGCCCCGGTCGCTACCGCCTGCGGGCCTGGGGCATCAACGGCAACACGCTGTCCGACAAATTCGTCGAAGTACGGCCGCGTTAGCGATGACGACGGTGGCTGCCGTTCCCGATATCGCAAAATTCGTCTTGTTTCTCACAACTTCCTTCCAAGTGGTTGATTTGATAACCTCGAGATCGTCGCCACCGAGGGGCTCCCGTGAATCCTGAGCCAAACGTCTGCCACGCTGTCGCACCATTGCCATGGCGTGCCGTGCGCTACGGATTGCTGGGCGGCATGGCGTTGCTGCTGGTCGCCTGCGCCAGCACACCACACAAACGCCAACCCACCTTCAAGACCTCGCATTCCGCGCTCGCCGACCTGCCGCCGCGCGCGCCGTCGGCGGCCAGCGCGGGCGAGGCCAACGACGTGCTGTTCCGGGCCATCGGCCTCGTCGGCACGCCTTACCGCTGGGGCGGGAATACCCCCGACAGCGGGTTCGATTGCAGCGGGCTGGTCGATTACATCTACCGCGCCGCCACCGGTATTTCCCTGCCGCGCACGTCGCATGCCATGTCCACCATGCAGGGCCGCAAGGTCAACCGCATGACGCAGCTGGCCAGCGGCGACCTGGTGTTTTTCGACATCGGGGGCGCGATCAGCCATGTCGGCGTGTATGTCGGCAAGGGCCGCTTCGTGCACGCGCCCAACAGCGGCGGCACGGTACGCCTGGATGACCTGGACGGGCCGTACTGGGGCGATCATTTCGCCTATGGAAAGCGCTTGCTGGAATGAACCCCACCTTGAATGTGGGAGCGGCTTCAGCCGCGATGCCCTTGTCCCGGGCTTCGAAACGAGAGCATCGCGGCTGAAGCCGCTCCTACAGGAAACCCCCCAAAAAAAAACGGCACCTGCTGGTACCGTTTTTTTTGCGGATTGGGGTGACCTCAGGGGCGCCGCGCCAGCTCCGGGTTTTCCTTGGTGACGGGCATCAGGTCCTTCTTCGACACGCCCAGCCACAGCAGGATCGGGCTGGCGACGAAGATGGACGACAACGTGCCGACCACGATGCCGATCAGCATGGTGATGGCGAAGCCGTGCACCACCGGGCCACCGTAGAAGTACAACGCGCCCATCGTGATACCGGTGAACAGCGAGGTGATGATGGTGCGCGACAAGGTGTTGTTGATCGAGCGGTTGAGGATCTCCTCCGGCTCGGCCTTGCGCGCCAGGCGAAACAGCTCGCGGATGCGGTCAAACACCACCACCTTGTCGTTGATGGAGTAGCCGATCACCGCCAGCACCGAGGCCAGCACGGTCATGTCGAACTCGCGCTGCACCAGCGCCAGGATGCCCAGCGTCACCAGCGTGTCGTGCACTTCGGTGATCACCGCCGCGATCGCGAAGCGGCGTTCGAAGCGGATCCACAGGTAGGCCATGATGCCCAGGATCACGAAGATCGCGGCCACCGTGCCGTCACTGCGCAATTCGGCACCGACTTCCGAGCCCACGTAGTCGCGGCTTTTCAGCTTGGCGTCGGGGCGCGCAGCCTGCAGGGTGCGGGTGACGTCGGCGGCGATGCGGTCCAGGTTGACCTTGCCATCGGCGCTTTGCAAGGCGGCCGGATCATCCTTGGGCTGCATGCGGATCGACACCTCGCGGGTGCCACCCAGGGCCTGCACCACGGCATGGTCGAGGCCGCCCTTTTCCAGCGCCGCGCGCACGTCGGCGATCTCCACCGGCTGGTCGTAGTCCACCACCATCGAGACGCCGCCGGTGAAATCCAGGCCGTAGTTGAGGCCCTTGGTGGCGATCAGCGCCACCGAGGCCACCATCAGGAAAATGGCGATGGCGACGGTGTACTTGCGCATCCCCAGGAAGTGGATGTTGCTGTCGTGATTGAAAATTTCCATGACGATTCCTTAGACCGACAGCGTCTTGAGCTTGCGGTGGCCGTGGATCAGCGCGGTGAACGCGTGGGTCAGCGTCACCGAGGTGAACAGCGAGGTCAGAATGCCGATCATCAGCGTCACGCCGAAGCCCTTGATCGCGCCGGTGCCCATCGTGGTCAGCGCCAGTGCAGCGATCAGGTGGGTGACGTTCGCATCCAGAATGGTGGACCACGCCTTCTCGTAACCCGCGCGGATGGCCGCATGCGGCGTACAGCCGTTGCGTAATTCCTCACGTATGCGTTCGCAGATCAGCACGTTGGCGTCGATCGCCATACCCAGCGTCAGCACGATGCCGGCCACGCCGGGCATGGTCAGGGTCACGCCGATCATCGACATGATGGCGATCAACACCACCAGGTTGAAGAACAGCGCCACGTCAGCCACCAGACCGAACAGCTTGTAGTAGAAGGCGGCGGCCAGCAGCACCAGCGCCAGGCCCAGGATCACCGCCTTGAAGCCCTTCTCGATGTTGTCCTGGCCCAGGCTGGCACCGATCACGCGCTCCTCGACGATGTCGGTGGGCGCGGCCAGCGCGCCGCCCTTCAGCAGCAACGCCAGATCGGAAGCTTCCTTCGCGCTGCCCAGGCCGGTGGTCTGGAAATCCTTGCCGAACACGCCGTTGATGGTGGCGTAGTTGATCACCTCCTGGGTGATCTTGGGAACGCGTACTTCCTTGCCGTCGACCACCTTGGTGTCGACGACGCGCTCGACGTAGACCACGCCCATGCGCTTGCCGACGTTGCCGCTGGTGAAGTCCAGCATCTTCTTGGCGCCGGTCGCGTTCAGTGTCACCGACACGGAGGGCGAACCGCTCTGCGAATCGAAGGACGAGGTGGCGTTGATCAACTCGTTACCGGTGGCGATGATCCGCTTGCTCAGCAGGATCGGCCGCCCCGTGCCGCGCTCGTAATACAGGCGCGCATCCGGCGGTACGTTGCCGGTGCGGGCCGCTTCCGCCGCCTGCGCGTCGGAGCCGCCCTGGGCGCGGTATTCCAGCGTGGCGGTGGCGCCAATCAGCTTCTTGGCCTCGGCCGGATCCTGCACGCCGGCCAGCTCCACCACGATCTTGTCTTCGCCCTGCTGCTGGATCAGCGGCTCGGACACGCCCAGCGCGTTGATGCGGTTGCGCAGCGTGCCCAGGTTCTGCTTGATGGTGTTGGCGGCAAGCTCGCGCAGCTTGTCCGGCTTGACCTTGGCGGTGACCACGAAGTGGCCGTCCGTGTCCGGCCCGTTGGTCACGTTGAGGTCGGGAAACGCCACGGCCATCGCGTCGGCCGCGGTGTTGCGCTCGGCCTCGGTGCGGAATGCCACGGCAATGCCGTTGCCACGCCCGGCGTTGCGGTTGGCCGACACGTAGCGCAGTTTCTTTTCGCGCATCAGGTTGCGGATGTCGTCCGCGTAGCTGGTTTCCTGCTTGTCGATCACGTCGTCCTGATCGACCTGCATCAGGAAGTGCACGCCACCCTGCAAGTCCAGGCCCAGCGGCATCGAGTTGGCGCCGATGGCGGTGAGCCAGCGCGGCACCGTCGGCTGCAGCTTGAACGCTACCGTGTAGCCGTCGCCCAGCGCGTCCTTGATCACGTCGGCGCCGGTCTTCTGCACGTCACTGTTGGCGAACGTGGCCAGCAGGTGGCCATCCTCCGACACGAGCACCTCGCCGGCGACGACATGCTTCTGCTGCAGCGCTGCCGCGGCCTTCTGCCGCACGGCCTCGTCGATCGGCGGTGCATCGCGGTTCGCGGTGACCTGCACGGCCGGTATCGGCTGGAACACGTTCGGCAGCGCGTAGATGACGCCAAACAACATCACCAGCGCGACCAGCGCGTACTTCCAGCGGGGGAAATCACTCATGCCATGCACCCATCAAAGCCGCGGCATCGGCCGCGGCGGTAGCGTCTATCGTTGGGAAAGCGCCGGCATCGAACCGGCGCGTTGCGGACCAGCGGTCAAGCCGATTTCAGCGAGCCCTTCGGCAACACCTGCTGTACGGCGCTCTTCTGCACCTTGACCTTCACGTTGGCAGCGATCTCCACCGTGAGGAAGGTCTCGCCCACCTCGTCCACGCGGCCGGCGATGCCGCCATTCATGACAACCTCGTCACCCTTGGCCAGGCCCGAAATCAGCGCGCGATGCTCTTTCTGCCGCTTCATCTGCGGCCGGATCATCATGAAATACATCAGGCCGAACAGCACCACCATCATGATGATCATGGACGCGCCGCCACCGGCCGGCTGCGCCGCCGCCTGGGCAATCACGAAGGGAATCGGAAGACTCATGGTTTTAACTCGCAAGTGATGACGCAGCCCGGCAAATCAGCTGAACGCCTGATAAAAGATCATTGATTATGACATGCGCCCCGGAGCCATGCACGACGCCTTCCGGCACGGTCAACTGGCCCGCCGAACCCTACTGAGGGCGCCGATTGCCGGTTGCAAGGGCTCGCCGCACCGCCCGAGGGGACGGAGATTTTTGTAGGAGCGACTTCAGTCGCGATGCCCTTCGTTGGATCAAAGCAGAAGCGTCGCGGCTGAAGCCGCTCCTACAGCGCGGCCGCGCCCTGCCGCCGTGCGTAAAACTCCGCGGTGAACGCGTCCAGCGTCCGGTTCGCGATCGCCTCGCGCAGGCCAGCCATCAGCCGCTGGTAGTAGCGCAGGTTGTGCATGGTGGCCAGCTGGCTGCCCAGGATCTCGTTGCAGCGATCCAGGTGGCGCAGGTAGGCACGGCTGAAACCGTTGGCGCAGGCATGGCAATCGCAGCCCTCCTCGATCACCCGCGTGTCGTCGGCAAACTTCGCATTGCGGATGCGCAGCGTGCCCTCGGCGGTGAACAGGAAACCGTTGCGCGCGTTGCGCGTGGGCATCACGCAATCGAACATGTCCACGCCGCGACGCACGGCTTCCACGATGTCTTCCGGGCGACCCACGCCCATCAGGTAGCGCGGCTTGTCGCGCGGCAGCAGCGGCCCGGTGAAGTCCAGCGCGTGGTTGCGCTCGTCCTCCGTCTCGCCCACCGCCAGGCCGCCGATGGCGTAACCGTCGAAGCCGATCTCCACCAACCCCGCCGCGGAACGCTGGCGCAGGTTCTCGTACACGCTGCCCTGCACGATGCCGAACAGGGCGTTGGGCGGCTTTGAATTGGCACGTTGCAGGTCATCGAACGCCTGGCGCGAGCGCGCGGCCCAGCGCAGCGACAGCTCCATCGAATCGCTGGCCACCTTCTCTGCGGCCGGATACGGCGTGCATTCGTCGAAGATCATCGCGATGTCCGAATCCAGCGTGGTCTGGATCCGCATCGACACTTCGGGCGACAGGAACACCTTCGAGCCATCCACCGGCGAAGCGAACATCACCCCTTCCTCGGTGATCTTGCGCTTGTGCGCCAGCGAGAAAACCTGGAAACCGCCCGAATCGGTGAGGATGGGTTTGTCCCAGCCGATGAACCGATGCAGCCCGCCGAACTTCTCGACGATCTCCAGCCCCGGCCGCAGGAACAGATGGAAAGTATTGCCCAGGATGATCTCGGCGCCTGTCTCGCGCACGTCGCGCGGGGTCATCGCCTTGACCGAACCGTAGGTGCCCACGGGCATGAAGGCCGGCGTTTCCACGGTGCCGCGGGCGAAGCGGAGTTGGCCGCGGCGGGCGGCGCCATCGGTGGCCTGGAGGTCGAATTGCATGGAGGTCATCCCCGCATTATCGCGGGTTTGTGGGGGTGGTGCTTTTGGTTTGGTTTTTCGGGTCGCTTCGTTGTGGCTTTCCCGCGGCGTGTCCCCCTCTCCCTGCCCTCTCCCCGCAGGGGAGAGGGGATTACGGAATCTTTCGAAGCTGAGGTCAGGCGCAGAAGCTTGAGCCGCTGTGACCTCCCCCCCGTTGGGGGGAGGATTGAGGACAGGGTGGGGCTTGCGGGGAAACCAGCCATCGCCGCGTCACCCCGGCCCTGCTAAATTACGTCGATGAACCATCCCCTCGATCTGCCCGCCTTGCACGCCAACTTGCGGGACGAGGGGTTTGCGTTCGTCACCGCGCAGGTGATGCGCACGCTGCTGCACGGCGAGGCGCTCGACGACTGGGACGCTTTCGCGGACAGTTGGAACGACCTGTCGCCGGACACCTACCTCGCCGCCAGCGGTCGCCATCGCCGCCGCCGCTACGCCACCTTTGCCGCGGAACGCGAGGGCGAGATACGGCGGCAGCCGGCCCAGCCGCATTTCCAGAGCCGCAATTACAACCATCTGCAGGGCGACATCCAGCGCTGGTTCGACCCCATCCTGCCTGCGCTGGCCGACGGCGCCAGCCTGCATCGCATCCTGGATTTCTGCCGCGATTTCTTCGGTTCGCTGGCACCGGCCGCGAAGCACTGGCATATCGAAACGCACCAGTTCCGCATCGAGGCGCGTCGCGGCGAGGATGGCGAACCCACGCCGGAGGGTGTGCATCGCGACGGCGTCGACTATGTGCTGGTGCTGCTGATCGACCGGCAGAACATCGCCAGCGGCACCACCACGATCCATGCGCCCGATCGCCACGAGCTGGGCAGCTTCACCCTCACCCGGCCGCTGGATGCCGCGCTGGTCGACGATGCGCGGGTTTTCCACGGCGTTACCGCCGTCACCCCGCTTGATCCCGACAAACCGGCCCACCGCGACGTCCTGGTGGTGACCTTTCGCGGCGTTACTGGCGACTTGCCGCCCTGACTCCCTCCCCTGTTTGCAGGGGAGGGCTGGGGTGGGGTCGCTCTTGATCTGAAGGTCAAGCGAACCCCTCCTGACCTCCCCTGCCATGCAGGGGAGGAACCATCCTGCAAC
Organism: Rhodanobacter ginsenosidimutans; assembly: GCF_042655685.1. Taxonomy (NCBI): domain Bacteria; kingdom Pseudomonadati; phylum Pseudomonadota; class Gammaproteobacteria; order Lysobacterales; family Rhodanobacteraceae; genus Rhodanobacter; species Rhodanobacter ginsenosidimutans. The sequence goes on from NZ_JBHSMM010000002.1 coordinate 536,993, forward strand.
TTCACGCCATTCCGTCCGCCGCTGATCACACCTTTCTTGAATTCCCGGCGCCTCGGCGGCATGTGACTCGTCTGTCTGCGTTCATCGTCCTTTGGAGCACCTCATGGCTCGCCAGAAACCCCTCGCCCTCTATCGCAACATCGGCATCATTGCCCACATCGACGCCGGCAAGACGACGACCACCGAGCGCGTGCTGTACTACACGGGCAAGAAGCACCAGATCGTCAACACGCACGAAACCAAGGACGGCAAGGGCTCCACCACCACCGACTACATGGAGCAGGAGCGCAAACGCGGCATCACGATCCAGTCGGCCGCGGTTTCGGCGGTGTGGAAGGGCCACCAGATCAACGTCATCGACACCCCGGGACACGTCGACTTCACCATCGAGGTGAACCGATCGCTGCGCGTGCTCGATGGCGCCGTGGTGGTGTTCGACGGCGTCGCCGGCGTGGAACCGCAGACCGAAACCAATTGGCGCCTGGCCGACCAGTACAAGGTGCCGCGGCTGTGCTACGTCAACAAGATGGATCGCATCGGCGCCAACTTCGCGCATTGCGTGAAGGGCATCCGCGAGCGCCTGGGCGCCAACGCGCTGCTGTGCCAGGTGCCGCTGGGCAGCAGTGACGAATTCGTGGGCATGGCCGACCTGGTCGCCGGCGTGGGCTACATCTGGGCCTCCGACGACAAGGACAGCGCGTGGGAAAGCGTGCCGCTGGAACAGCTGAAGGATCGTCTGAAATTCGATTCCACCGTCGACAACGACTGGATCGCGCAGTTGCCCAAGCTGCGCCAGGACCTGCTGGAAAGCGCGCTGGCGCTGGATGACGACGCCTTCGAGCGGCTGCTCAACACCGGCGAGTTCGACCCCGAGCTGCTGAAGCACTGCATCCGCAAGGGCACCGTCACCGGTGAACTGGTACCGGTGCTGTGCGGCTCGTCCTACAAGAACAAGGGCGTGCAGCAGTTGCTGGACGCCGTGGTCGATTACCTGCCCTACCCCGGCGAGAACGGCGGCATCGCGATGGTCGACGAGGACGGCAACGTCGTCGGCGAACAGGCGGTGACCGACGACGCGCCGGCGCGCGCGCTGGCGTTCAAGGTGATCAACGACCAATTCGGCACGCTGACCTTCTGCCGCATCTACTCCGGCGTGATCAGGAAGGGCGACACCCTGCTCAACGTCACCCGCGGCAAGAGGGAGCGCGTGGGCCGCATCGTCGAAGTGCAGGCCGACGATACGAAAGAGATCGACGAGGTTCGCGCCGGCGACATCTGCGCCTTCGTGTCGATGAAGGACACCGAGACCGGCGACTCGCTGAGCGATCCGGCGCACCCGGCGCTGCTCGAACGCATGCGTTTCCCCGATCCGGTGATCAGCGTGTCGGTCGAGCCGAAGAGCCGCAACGACGTCGACAAGCTCTCCACCGCGCTCTACAAGATGGTCAAGGCCGACCCGTCGCTGCGCATGGAAGTGGACCAGGAAACCGGCCAGACCGTGCTCAAGGGCATGGGTGAGCTGCACCTGGAAATCACCATCGACCGCATGCGCACCGAACTGGGCGTGGAAGCGAGCATGGGCAAACCGCGGGTGAGCTTCCGCGAAGCCTTCGGCCAGGCCGTCGAACACACCTACACCCACAAGAAGCAGAGCGGCGGCTCCGGCCAGTTCGCCGAGGTGAAGATCATCTTCGAGCCGGGCGAACCGGGCTCGGGCGTGGTCTTCTCCGACGAGGTGGTCGGTGGCCGCGTGCCGCGCGAGTACATCCCCGCGGTCGAACACGCGATCAAGACCGAATCGCAGGAAGGCCAGATCGCCGGCTACGAAGTGGTGGATTTCAAGGCGCGTCTGATCGACGGCAAATACCATGACGTCGATTCATCGGCACTCGCATTCGAGATCGCCACCCGCCAGTGCTTCCGCGAGGCACAGCGGCTCAGCAAGCCGAAACTGCTGGAGCCGATCATGAGCCTGGAAGTGGTCACCGAGGCGGCCTACCTGGGCGACGTCATCGGCGACATCAACCGCCGCCGCGGCAACATCACCGAGCAGGGCCAGAAAGGCACATCAGCCTTCGTGCAGGGCTTCGTGCCGCTGTCGGAGATGTTCGGCTACATCAACTTCCTGCGCTCGGCCACCAGCGGCCGCGGCAACTTCTCGATGATCTTCGACCACTACCAGGAAGTGCCCGCCAGCATGGTCGACAAGTTGATGGAGAAGGAGGCGAAGTAGCGGCGCTCGTTCGACCAGTCGCAAAGAAAGCCCGGGGCCATCCTCGGGCTTTCTCATTTACCCGGCAGGTGGATTTGCCAAACTCCGTTTCCGCCGCCGATGGCAGACATTCAACCAATCACTGGCTCGCGACGTCGCCAGTTTCGCAATCTTCGGCATCCGATCCACGTCGAGGGTCAGCCTGCTTCGCGCTAGAATGCCCGGTTCGCATCGCATCGACCCACGCCTTATGCCCTCCCATCTCCAGGAAACCCGTCGCCGCCGCACGTTCGCCATCGTCAGCCATCCTGACGCGGGCAAGACGACGCTGACGGAAAAGCTGCTGTTGTTCGGCGGTGCGATCCAGATGGCTGGCTCGGTGAAGAGTCGCAAGACGTCGCGCAGTGCCACCTCGGACTGGATGGCGCTGGAGAAGGAGCGCGGCATTTCGGTGACCTCGTCGGTGATGCAGTTTCCGTACGAGGGCAAGATCATCAACTTGCTCGACACGCCGGGACACGCGGACTTCTCCGAGGACACCTATCGCGTGCTGACCGCGGTGGATTCGGCGCTGATGGTGATCGACTGCGCCAAGGGCGTGGAGGAGCGCACGATCAAGCTGATGGAGGTGTGCCGGCTGCGTGACACGCCGATCATGACCTTCATCAACAAGCTCGACCGCGAGGGCCGTTCGCCGATCGAACTGCTGGATGAGGTGGAGTCGGTGCTGGGCATCGCCTGCGCGCCGCTGACCTGGCCGATCGGCATGGGCAAGCGGCTGAAGGGCGTGTACCACCTGGCGCTGGACGAGGTGCACATCTTCGAGGCGGGCAAGAATTTCACCCGCCAGGATTCGACCATCTTCAAGGGCCTTGACGCGCCCGGCCTGCTGGAGCGCATCGGCGACGAGGCGATGCGCGAATTGCGCGAGGAGCTGGAACTGGTGCAGGGCGCGGCGCCCTCGTTCGATATCGACGAGTACCGCGCCGGCAAGCAGACGCCCGTGTTCTTCGGTTCGGCGGTGAACAACTTCGGCGTGCAATTGCTGCTGGATTTCTTCGTCGAGAACGCACCGTCGCCGCAGCCGCGTGCCACCACCACGCGCGAGATCGAGCCGGAGGAGGAGAAACTCTCCGGCTTCGTGTTCAAGATCCAGGCGAACATGGACCCGGCGCACCGCGACCGCGTGGCTTTCATGCGGGTTTGCTCCGGTACCTACAACGCCGGCATGAAGATGATGCAGACGCGTACCGGCAAGGAAGTGCGCATCGCCAATGCACTGACTTTCATGGCATCGGATCGCGAGATCGTCGAAACCGCCTACCCCGGCGACGTGATCGGCCTGCACAATCACGGCACCATCACCATCGGCGACACCTTCACCGAGGGCGAACCTGTCCGCTTCACCGGTATCCCCAACTTCGCGCCGGAGCTGTTCCGCCGCGCCCAGTTGCGCGACCCGCTGAAGATGAAGGCGCTGCAGAAGGGCCTTGCGCAGTTGAGCGAGGAAGGCGCCACCCAGTTTTTCCGCCCGTTGATGTCGAACGACCTGATCCTGGGCGCGGTCGGCGTGCTGCAGTTCGAGGTGGTTGCCTACCGGCTGAAGGACGAATACAACGTGGATGCCACCTTCGTACCTGTCACCGTGAGCACCGCACGCTGGGTGCATTGCGACGACGAGAAGAAGCTGGAGGAGTTCCGCGAGAAGAACGCGATGAACCTCGCCATCGACGGCGCCGGCGAACTGGTCTACATCGCACCCACGCGGGTCAACCTGCAGTTGGCGCAGGAGCGCTGGCCGCAGGTGCGTTTCGCCAACACCCGCGAACACGCGGCGGCCGTCGACGTGTGAGCCATTCCGCGTGACAGCTGTCACTACCGTGGGCCACCGCCACTCGTCACGCTGTCGCGGCACCCACTTCATGGAGACACCTGGCATGCCAACCGCTCACGTTGCCTTCGTTACCCCGGATTCGGCAACGAAGTGGAAACGCTGGATGCTGTATTCACCGCTGGCGCGCATCGTGATTTTCGTGGCGCTGTTCGTGGTTTTTTCGGCACTGACCGGCATCGCGCTGCACCTGCTGTTCGGGATAGACAAGGCCATGTTGGCCGGCAAGGGCGCGACGACGCCGATGCTCGGTCTGGCACAGTTCCTGATCCGCGTGGTGCCGACGGTGCTGGCCTATGTCGTGCTGGTCAGGCTGATCGAGCATCGCCCACTGCACGAACTGGCGCCGCGCAAACTGCTGCCGCAGGGGGTGCTGGGCATTCTCGCCGGCACCTTGCTGTTCAGCGCGGCGGTGGGCTTGCTGTGGCTGCTGGGCAGCTACCACGTCATCGGCTTCAACCCGCATGCCGCGTGGCTGCCGGCGCTTTTGATGACGGGCCTGGGTGCCGGCATCGGCGAGGAAATCATGTTTCGTGGCGTGCTCTTTCGCGTGACCGAGGAGGGCCTGGGCACCTGGGCCGCACTGCTGATTTCGGCATTGTTCTTTGGCTTCGCCCACGCCCACAACCCCGGCGCCACCGCATGGAGTTCGTCAGCCATCGCCATTGAAGCGGGCCTGCTGTTCGGCCTGCTCTACCACGTGACCCGCTCGCTGCCGCTATGCATGGGCGTGCATGCAGCCTGGAATTTTGCGCAGGGCACGATCTACGGAATCCCGGTATCGGGACTCAGCGCGGACGGCTGGCTGGTGTCGCAACGGACCGGGCCGGACTGGCTGAGCGGCGGCGTGTTTGGCGCGGAGGCGTCGGTGGTCACGCTGACGCTGTGTCTGCTGTGCTCGCTGGGCCTGCTTGCCGTGGCATACCGTCGCGGCACGCTCGTACCACCGGCATGGCGCCGCCGCTGAGAGGCATCCAAGCCGCAACCACGCTGTTTTCCCGGCAGGGCCTACGCTAATCTTCGCGATGTCGGATCCACCTGCGAAACACGAGGTGGGGCGCAGGGGACGTCCTTCCAGACGGCGGGTGGGGGCATGCAGACAAGATCACGAAATCGATGGCTGACCCGGCTTCCGGGCCAGAAGAAAATCCTGCTGGCGGTGGTTCCGCTGCTGGGCTTGTTCATGCTGACCAGCGTGGTGACCCTGGGTGCGCTGCAACGCCAGGAAATCACCCGCAGCTGGGCAAAGCACACCTACGAGGTCCGATTGGCCATTGCCGACACGCAACAGGCCAGCCAGGCCATGGCGACCGGTGCCCGCGGCTACGCCCTGTCCGCAGCGCCGGCCGACCTGACCACCTTCAAGACCGGCCGCAGCCAATTCGACGAAAACCTCGCGCGGTTGCGTGACCTGGTTGCCGACAACCCGCTGCAACAAGGCCGTGTCGATCAGCTGCAGACGGTCGGGACGCAATGGGCGAATGGCCTGAACCAGACCATGGACGCCATGACCGCCGCCGGGCCGGCCGACGCCGACGCAAACTGGCACCGGCTTGCGGCCGAGCGGCTCGCGTCGCATGCCGCGCAGGCAAGCACCGTCGCCAACCTGCTCGGGCGGATGTCCGAGACCGAGCAAAAGCTGCTGGAGCAGCGGCATCACGGCCTCGTCGGCGCGCTGGACAAGCTGCGCATCTTCACCCTGCTGGCGGCGCTGGCCGGCGTACTGTTCGGCCTGTATGTCATACGCCTGACCAACCGGCTGATCATCCTGCCGGTATTGCAGATCACGCGGCAGATGAATCGCGTGGCCTCCGGCGACACCTCGATGACGGTGACGCGACTGAGCCGCCCCGACGAAATCGGCGAGCTGTCGCGGGCGCTGCAAGTGTTCAAGCAGATGGTGATCGCCACCACCGACCAGGACTGGGTGAAATCGCATCTCGCCACGATCGCCCAGGACCTGCAGAAAGCCACCACCTACCGGGATTTCGGCCAGTCGCTGACCAGCCATCTGGCACCACTGCTGAAGACCGGCGTGGCGCTGTACTACACCCACGACGCGCGCCACGAGCGGCTCGAATTGCGCGGCGCCTACGGCCTGCACGCATCGTCCGATCCCATCCAGACTTATGCCTCCGGTGACGGCCTGGTGGGCCAGTGCCTGCAGGAGCGCGCGCCGATCGTGCTCGATCGGGTACCCGAGACTTACGTGCGGGTGCATTCGGCCAGTGGCGAAGCCGTGCCTTCGCACGTGATGATCCAGCCCATCCTGTACCGCGGCCAGGTCACCGGCGTACTGGAGCTGGCCGGCTTCGAGCCGATCACCGGCTCGCCGATGGAGTTGCTGACCGAACTGCTGCCGCTGATTGCGCTGACCCAGGAAAACCTCAGCCGCGCCATCAACACGCAGGAGCTGCTGGAACGCAGCCAGCAGCAGGCCGACGATTTGCGCGCGTCGGAATTGCTGATGCGCCAGCAAAAGGAAGTACTGCGCCAGAGCAACGAGGCGCTGCACATCAAGACGCTGGAGCTGGAAGAGCAATCGCAGCGGCTGACCGTATCCGAAGAGGAGCTGCGGGTGCAGGCGGAGGAGCTGCAGGCGTCGAACGAGGAGCTGCGCGACAAGACCGACAGCCTGAACCGGCAGCGCCAGGTGCTGGAAGACCTGCAACTGGATACCGAGCACAAGGCCGAGGAACTGGCCCGCGCCAGCCAGTACAAGTCCGATTTCCTGGCCAACATGTCGCACGAGCTGCGCACGCCGCTGAACAGCCTGCTGATCCTGTCGCGCAGCCTGGCCGACAACGACACCGGCAACCTGGATGCGGAGCAGATCGAGTCGGCGCGCATCATCCACGACGCCGGCAGCAACCTGCTGCGGCTGATCAACGACATCCTGGATCTGTCCAAGATCGAAGCGGGCAAGATGGAGCTGGTCATCGACGACCTGCCGCTGGCCGACTTCGAACGCTCCCTGCGGCGCACCTTCAGTCACGTGGCGCAGGAGAAGAAGCTCGATTTCGACGTCACCATCGACGCCGACCTTCCGGCCGTGCTGCGCACCGACGGCGCCCGGCTGGAGCAGGTCGCCAACAACCTGATCGGCAACGCGTTCAAGTTCACCGTGAGCGGCGGCGTCAGCATCCGCATCGGGCGGCCCGACCCCGCCCTTGCGCTGTCGGAAAAATTCGCCGGCCAGCCACTGCTGGCCATCAGCGTCATCGACACCGGCATCGGCATTCCCAGCGAAAAATTCGAACACATCTTCCACGCCTTCGAACAGGTCGACGCCAGCACCAGCCGCCAATACGGCGGCACCGGCCTGGGCCTGGCCATCTGCCTGCGCATTGTCGAGCTGCTGGGTGGCGACATCGTGCTGCAAAGCGAAACCGGCAAGGGCAGCGTGTTCACCGTGGTGTTGCCGGAGCGGCCGCCGGAGCTGGCGGCCATGCCGGGCGATTCGACGTCGCCGACACCGTGGACGCCGGCGCCGCAGCCGCAACTGCCGACCTTGCGGTCCGAAGCGATCGAGGACGACCGGCATCACCTGGTACCGGGCCGGACCACGATCCTGGTGATCGAGGACGACCCCGCCTTCGCGCGCATCCTGACCGACATGATCCATCGCAAGGGCTACCAGGTACTGGCGGCCGCCGATGGTGAAACCGGCCTGGCGCTGGCGCACGAATACGCACCGACCGGCATCCTGCTCGACGTGATGCTGCCGGGGATGGACGGCTGGACGGTGATCGAGCGCCTGAAGGCCGACGAGGCCACCCGCCATCTGCCAGTGCATTTCATCTCCGCCTCCGGCGATGCCAACCGCGGCCGCGAGATGGGCGCCGTGGGGTTCCTCACCAAGCCGGTGAGCCGCGAAGCGATCGGCGCGGCGTTCGAGCGCCTGCTGCATTTTGCCGAGGGCCGTACGCGGCATCTGCTGATCGTGGATGACGACCGCGACTCCCGCACGGCGGTGCGCACCATGCTGCATCGCGACGACCTGGACATCGACGAGGCCGAATCCGCCGAGGACGCGCTGGAGAAGGCCAGCCACACCCGCTACGACTGCATCGTGCTCGACCTGGGCCTGCCCGGCATGTCGGGCGTGGAGATGCTGCAGCACATGGCCGACAGCGACAGCGGCGTGCCGCCGGTGGTCATCTATTCCGGGCGCGAACTCGACCGCGAGGAGAGCCGCAAGCTGCGCCAGTACACCGACTCCATCGTGGTCAAGGGCGCGCGCTCGCCCGAACGCCTGCTGGATGAAGTCAGCCTGTTCCTGCACAGCATCCAGCACAACGGCCACCGCTCCAGCACGAAAGCGCCGGTCGGCGACGAGTTGAAAGGCCACAGCGTATTGCTGGTGGACGACGACATGCGCAACCTCTTCGCCTTGTCCAAGGTGCTGCGCGGCTGGGGCCTGCTGGCCACGATGGCGCAGGATGGCGAGAAGGCCTTGAAGACGCTGGCGGAGAACCCGCCACCCGACATCGTGTTGATGGACATCATGATGCCGGGCATGGATGGCTACGAGACGATACGGGCGATCCGCGCCCAGCCTGCGTTGGCGCAGTTGCCGATCATCGCGCTCACCGCCAAGGCGATGCGCGGCGATCGCGAGAAATGCATCGAGGCCGGTGCCAGCGATTACCTTTCCAAGCCGATCGACATCGACAAGCTCGGTTCGATGATTCGCGTGTGGCTGCCGCAATGAACCCGGTCGCGTTGAATCTGTCCGGCATCGACCCCGAACTCGACGACATCGAGTTGAACCTGTTCGTGAGCGCGATGCGCCAGCGCCACGGCTACGATTTCGCGCAATACGCACCCGCCTCGCTGAAGCGGCGCGTCTATCAGCTGGTCGAGCAGCACCACACCACCAACATCAGCACGCTGACCGGGCGTCTGCTGCACGACCCCACCTTCCTGCCGCAGGTGCTGGAGGGGTTGTCGGTGCCGGTCTCGGACATGTTCCGCGATCCGCCCGTGTTTCGCGCGTTGCGCGAACAGGTGCTGCCTGCGCTGTCGGTACATCCGCGCATCACGATCTGGCAGGCGGGCTGCGCCCGCGGGCAGGAAATCTACTCTCTGGCGATCCTGCTGGAAGAAGCCGGGCTGTACGACCGTTGCCAGATCTACGCCACCGACTTCAACGACGCCGCGCTGCGCCAGGCACGCGAAGGCATCTATCCGGCGCGGGAGGCGCAGGCGTGGTCGCGCAACTACCAGGCGGCCGGAGGAACCTGCTCGCTGGCCGACTATTACAGCGCGCGCTACGACTTCATCAAACTCGATCAGCGCCTGCGCCGCAACGTGGTTTTCGCCGACCACAACCTGGTTACCGACGCGGTGTTCTGCGAGGCGCAGCTGGTGCTCTGCCGCAACGTGCTGATCTACTTTTCGAACCCGCTGCAGAATCGCGTGCTGGCGATGTTCCGCGACAGCCTGCTGCCGGGGGGCTTCCTGTGCCTCGGTCTGCGCGAGAACCTGGCGCTGGCGCCCGCCGCACGCGACTTCGAGGCTCTGGACAGCTCGCTGCGCCTGTTCCGCCGTTGCCCCGAGCCGGTTCACGATCATGAAGGCGGTTGAAACCATCGTCATCGGTTGCTCCACTGGCGGGCCGGGCGCGCTCGCGCGACTGCTCGGGGCGCTCGACCATCGGCTGCCGGCATCCGTCGTCGTGTGCAGCCACGCCGCCAGCAGCCCCCACACCTTGTGCCAGCTGCTGGCGCAGCACAGCACCCTGCCGGTGATCGAGGCTTGCGAACGCGAGCCGGTGCGTGGCGGCATGGTTCAGGTGGCGCCGCCTGATTACCATTTGCTGATCGAGCGCGGCCGCCGATTCGCGTTGTCAATCGATGAACCCGTCGGCTTCTCGCGGCCCTCGATCGACGTATTGTTCAGCAGCGCCGCCGAAGCCTACGGCGCAGGCCTGATCGCTGTAATACTGACCGGCGCCAACGCCGATGGCGCGGCGGGCCTGACGTGCGTGCGGCGCGCGGGCGGCGTCGCCATCGTGCAGCAGCCCGACGACGCTGCAGCGCCCGCCATGCCGCGGGCGGCACTGGAACTGGCGGGCGCCGACCATTGCCTGGCGCTGGATGAAATGGCTCCCCTGATCAACCGGTTGTGCATGACGTGAACACGGCGATATCCCCGAAAATCCTGGTGGTGGACGACACCCCGGCCAACCTGGTCGCCATGCGCCGCCTGCTGGCGCGCTGCGGCGCCCAGTTGCTGGAGGCCGGCAGCGGCAACGAGGCGCTGGCCTTGTGCCTGGACCACGATTTCGCGCTGATCCTGCTCGACGTGAACATGCCGGACATGGACGGCTTCGAAGTGGCCGCGCTGCTCAGCGAGACCGAGCAGATGCGCGACACGCCGATCATCTTCGTCACTGCCGCCTACGCGGACGATCTCAATCGCCTCAAGGGCTACCGCTCCGGCGCGGTCGACTACATCGCCAAGCCGATCAACGACGCGATCCTGCAGTCGAAGGTGCGGGTCTTCCTCGACCTCTATTCCGCCCGCGTGCAGTTGCAGCAGGCAATGGACGAGCTGACTGAACGCAACCAGCAGCTGCAGGTGGAAATCACCGAGCGCAAGCGGGTCGAGGCGCAAGTGCGACACCAGGCCACCCACGACATGCTCACCGGCCTGCCCAACCGCGTGCTGTTCCACGACCGCCTGCAGACCGCCATGCAACGAGGCGCGCGCCAGCACCACCCGTTCGCGCTGGCGTTGATGGACATCGACGGGTTCAAGGCGGTAAACGATACCTACGGACACCCCGCCGGTGATGCACTGCTGCAGGCGATCGGCATGCGCCTGCGCGGGCACCTGCGCTCCAACGACACCGTGGCGCGCCTGGGCGGCGACGAGTTTGCGCTGATCCTGGAGGACGTCACCGACGTGGCGCCAATCCTGGAACGCTGCCAGCAAGTGTGCGACCTGCTGGCCCGACCGTATCCGCTGGAAGGCCGCCACGGCCCCTTCGAGGCGAACATCAGCGCCAGCATCGGCATCGCGCTGTGGGAGGAAACGGCGGACGACGAGGAGCTGATCCAGGCTGCCGATCGCGCGCTTTACCGGGCCAAGGACGGCGGCCGCAACCGCTGCGCGATGGCAACGGACTGAACGCGTTACAAAGACGGCGCGGCCATGCTGCAATGGCCGCGCCTTGCCTCACGGCGAAGATCAGGCCGTGCCGTTTTCAGCCTCGCTCCCGGCCGCGGCCTGCTGCCCGCGGTCGGCCCGGGTCACCTTGGCGCGCAATTCGGACGTATCGAAGTCGTCCACCGAGATGAACTCGAACACGCCTTCGCGCACCCGCTTCAGCAACTCCAGTTCGGCCGTCGAAATGACGCCCTGATCCAGCGCCTCGTGCAGCTGGCCGACATAGTCGTGCGACTTGAACTGGCCCGCCTTCTGCGCCTTGCCGAACTTCCGCTCGACCGGCTCGGCAGCAATCACCTGGGGCAGCAAGGCTTCCATGCGACCGACGGTGTTGTTCGGCGTGGGCGTCAGGTAGATCCATTCAAGCAGGCGGTCGCGCGCCTCTCCCGGCGCCGTGATGATCGCCGCCACCCGGCGCCCCAGCCGGTCGGACGGCGGCACTTCGCGCCGGCCGAACGGAAACACCAGCACGCGCAGCATCCACGCTACTGGCCGCACCGGGAAGTTGCGGATCACGCCATCCAGCGCCATCTGCATCCGCCACACGCACTCGTGAAACGCCCAAGCCAGCAGCGGCCGATCGGCCTCGGGCCGGCCGTTGTCCTCGTAGCGTTTCAGCATGGCGCTGGCGATGTACAGATAGCTCAGCACGTCGCCCAACCGCGCCGACAGCTTTTCCTTGAACTTGAGCTTGCCGCCCAGCACGCCCATGGCCACGTCGGCGCACAACGCCAGCGCGGCGGAATAGCGGTTGAGCTTGCGGTAATAGCGGCGCGTGTAGGCATCGCCGGCGGCCTCGCCAATGGCTGATCCGGTCAAGCCAAGCACCAGGCTGCGCACGGCATTGGAGATGCCGAAACCGATATGGCCGAACAGGGCCCGATCGAACACGCGCAGTTGCTCGCCACGGTCGGCGATCGAGAGCGCCTGCATTTCCTTCAACACGTAGGGATGGCAGCGGATCGCACCCTGGCCGAAGATCATCAGGCTGCGCGTCATGATGTTGGCGCCTTCCACCGTGATCGCGATCGGCACGCTGGCCCAACCGCGGCCGGCGTAGTTCTTCGGCCCCAATTGCACGGCCTTGCCGCCGTGCACGTCCATGGTGTCGCTGGCGACCTGACGCGCCCATTCGGTGGCGTGGTATTTGGCGATGGCCGATGTCACCGCCGGCTTCTCGCCGCGATCGACCGCCGCGGCCGTGGCGCGCGACAACGCCGTGGTGGCGTAGGTGAGGCCACCGATGCGCGCCAGCGCTTCCTCCACGCCCTCGAAACGCGCAATGGCCAGGCCGAACTGCTTGCGCATGCGCGCATACGCGCCGGTGGCCGCCGTGGACGTGCGCATGGCGCCGGTGGCGTTGGACGGAAGCGAAATGGCGCGGCCCACCGACAACACCTCAACCAGCATGCGCCAGCCATGGCCGGCCATTTTCGGCCCACCGATCAGCACCGACAGCGGCACGAACACATCCTTGCCGTGCAGCGGGCCGTTCTGGAACGGGATGTTCAACGGGAAATGCCGCCGCCCGATTTCCAGGCCCGGCGTGGCGCGCGGCAACAGCGCCAGGGTGATGCCCAGGTCTTCGTTTTCGCCCAGCAGCTTGTCCGGGTCGTACAGCCGGAACGCCAGGCCGACCACGGTGGCGATCGGCGCCAGCGTGATGTAGCGCTTGTCGAAGGTGAGCCGCATGCCCAGCGTCTCGACGCCATCGACCATCTGCTTGCAGACCACGCCATGGTCGGTGATCGAGGTGGCGTCGGAGCCGGCGTACGGGCCGGTCAGCGCAAAGCAGGGAATCTCCTCGCCCACCGCCAGCCGCGGCAGGTAATGGTTCTTCTGCTCGTCGCTGCCGTAATGCAGCAGCAGCTCGGCCGGGCCCAGCGAGTTCGGCACGGCGACGGTGGAAGACACCGTGGCCGAGATGCTGGCCAGCTTCTGCAGCACGGCCGAGTGCGCCAGCGCGGAAAATTGCAGGCCACCGTATTGCTTCGGGATGATCATGCCGAAGAAGCGGTTCTTCTTGATGAAGTCCCACACCTCCGGCGGCAGATCGGCCAGCTCGTGGGTGATCTGCCAGTCGTCGATCATCGCGCAGAGTTCTTCAACCGGGCCGTCGAGAAACGCCTGCTCCTCCGCGCTCAGCACCGGCTTCGGCTCACGCAGCAGTTGCGACCAGTCCGGTTTGCCCGAGAACAGTTCGCCCTCGAACCCCACGGTGCCCGCCTCCAGCGCGGTCTGCTCGGTTTCCGAAAGTTTCGGCGTGACCTTGGCGAACATCTTCAGCAGCGGCGCGCTGATCTGCTGGCGGCGGAAACCCACCATCAGCAACGGCACCGCGATCAAGCCCTCGATCACCAGCAGGATCACCATCGTCCACGGTGTTTGCAGCACCAGGCCCACGATCACGGTGGTCACGACCGTGGCGATGGCCCACGTGCGCAGGCTGCTGCGGTGGTAGGCACAGGCACACGACGCGATCAACGCTGCCAGTACGGTCAGTATCACGGTCATCTCACTACCTCATCACGACTTGGGGGTTGCCTGCGGCTTGGCGGGCAACGGGTTGATCAAGACTTTGCACGAAGCGGGCGATTTCACGGGTGAACGCATCGTTGGCGTCACCCGCAACCATGTGGGTGGCGTGCGGCAATTCCACGTGTTGCACACCCGGCGCCACCTGCAGGAATTCCTCCACCGTGGCACGGGAGACGACGTCGCTGCGCCCACCGGACAGCAACAGCACCGGCACGTCGATATTCGCGGCCGCGGCCAGCAGCCGCGGTTGATGGCGCTCACTCTCGTGCACCATGTCCAGCAGCATCGGGTCCCAGTGCCAGCGCAGCCGTCCGTCGGCGCCCTCCCGCAACAACGGGCGCAATTGCTCACTGCTCTTGCGCTCGCGCCGCTGCGGCAGGTAAGCGGCAATCCGCTCGGCAGCCTCGGCAATGTCGGCAAAACCGTCGGGATACGCCTTCATGAAGGTCACGATGCGGGCAACGCCCTCGGCTTCCCAGCGCGGCGTGATATCCACCAACACCAGGGCGCGATACGGCCGCGGCGAAACCTCGGCGGCGGTGGCCATGCCCAGCAATCCCCCCATCGACGCGCCCACCAGAACCGGTGGCTGGGGTTGTGCGCGGGCAACGCGGACCAGGTCATCGGCAAACTGTTCGATGTGGTAGCCGCCATCACGGTTGCGCCCGCTGTCGCCATGGCCGCGCTGATCGAAGCTCACGCAGCGACATCCCTGCGCCGCCAGGGCCGCTGCCGTGGTCGTCCAGGCGCCACGTGTCTGGCCGAAGCCATGCGCGAACAACAAGGTGGGGTTGCCGGCCGGATGGACCGTTTCCACGGCCAGCTTCAGGCCGTCGGCGGCAAGCACGGATGACAGGCGATCGGTGTTTTCGACAGGATTTACCATACGACTGAGTATGGACTGCGGCGCGGGTGAACGTCCAGAGCCTCCGTCAGCAAGCCATGCCTGCGTTTTTTGCCATTACAAAACCCCGCGTCGGGGCTACCATACGCGGATGAATGCGACCAGCAAACCGGAACGAAACCGCCTCTCCGCCGAAGACTGGGAGCTGGCCGCACTGCAATTGATCGCCGAACAGGGCGTGGGCGCCCTGGCGGTGGAAGCGCTGGCACGGCGGTTGGGCGTGACCAAGGGCAGTTTCTACTGGCACTTCCGCACCCGCGAGGCGCTGCTGCAGGCCACGCTGGAACGCTGGGAGCAATATGGCGAGCGCGAGATCATCAGCCAGATCGAGCTGATCGCCGACCCGCGCGAACGCCTGCCCGAGCTGTTCCGCCGGGTGGCGCACGAATTGCAGCCGCACCGGGTTTACGCGGCTTTGCTGAAGGCGCTGGACCACCCGCTGGTGGTACCGGTGATGGCGCGCGTCTCCAGCCGTCGCACCGAGTTTCTGGAAACCGCCTACCGCCAGGCTGGCCTGGCACCGGCCGATGCGCTCAACCGGGCGCGGCTGACCTACGCCGCCTACGTCGGCTTCCTGCAATTGAACTTCACCCTGGGCCTGCCCCGGCTCAGTCACGATGAGTTCGATGCCTATGTCGAGCACATGATCGCCACGCTGATCCCCGCCTGAGCGCATAACCGGCCGACGCGTTCAAACGTTTTCGCAACGCGGCGCATCCATGCTGGCGATATGATCGCTGCCTGCCCCGACCTCGGAAAACCCATGTCGCCCGCGCCGATCGACGCCATCGACACGGACGACGTACACGCGGCCGCCGCCGGTGACCGCCATGCCTTCGAGCGCCTATACCGCCTGCACATCGGCCGGATCTACGGCGCCGTGCATCGGCTGGCCGGCTACGACCATGCACGGGCCGAGGACTTGACCCAGGAGGCCTTCGTGCGCGCTTGGCAGAAGCTGCCCGGCTTTCGCCACGAAAGCGCGTTCGGCACCTGGCTGTACCGGCTCGCCGTCAATGTGGCCTTGATGGATATCCGCGCGCGCGGCGCCGACCCGGTACGCATGGTCGACGACGACCACCTGCCCGATCTGGGCGAAGCCCCGTTCTGCGCCGCCGAGCGCGACGAGCTGCAACGGGCGATCGGCAAGTTGCCGCCGGGCGCACGCGCAGTGCTGGTCCTGCACGACATCGAAGGCTGGCGACACGAGGATATCGGCCACGAGCTGGGTGTGGCCGTCGGCACCTCAAAGGCACAGTTGCACCGCGCCCGCCTGCTGTTGCGCAACGCTCTGGGAGAGCCGCGATGAACGAATTCGAATGGCGACGCCAACTGCGCGACTTGCGCCAACCCTTAATGCCGCAGCACGACCTTTGGCCGTCCATCGATGCAGCGCTCGATCGGCCTGCCGCCGCCGCTGAAACGACGGCGAAGGCGCCACCGCGCCGGTCACGCCAGCGGCTCGCCCTGGCCGGCCTGGCAGCCTCGGCCCTGCTGGTCGCCGGCATCGGTTGGCAGCTCTGGCCCATGCGGCACGCACCCGATGTCGTCCGTACCGACGTCGCTGCGCCCGTCTGGAAGCCCTCCGACCCCCGCCTCACCGGTGCCGCCGTCGAACTCGCTGCGGCACGGATGGAATTGCAGCAGGCCCTGCAACAGGCGCCAGATTCCCCTGCCCTGCGGCGGCTGCTGGAGCGCACCCGCCTGCAACAGGCGCAATGGCAGGGGCGGATGCGCGATGCCGGCTGATCACCCAGGAATGACCATGCAAACCACTCGCCTTGTTCCGCTGCTGCTGTGCCTGTGCGTGGGCCAGGCGCTCGCCGGCACACCCATCGACCTGCGCCACGCCGCCAGCGCCCGCACCCATCTCGAGATCAGCAATGTCAAAGGCGCGGTCAGCGTCATCGGCTGGGATCGGCCGGAGCTGCAGGTCAGCGGTGAGTTGGGCGATGGCGCCCAGCCGCTTGCCATCACCGGCCAGGGGCCGACGCTCTCGCTCAAAGTCGAACCCGAAGGCGGTGGCGGCTGGTTCGACTGGGGCCGTGACAAGACGATGGAGCCGACCTCGTTGATCGTGCATCTGCCGCGTTCCGCCTCCGTGGATGTACACGTCGTCAGCGCGACATCGAGCATCGAAGGCATCGACGGCGGCGCCATCGCCGTGAAC
Source organism: Rhodanobacter ginsenosidimutans (assembly GCF_042655685.1). Taxonomy (NCBI): domain Bacteria; kingdom Pseudomonadati; phylum Pseudomonadota; class Gammaproteobacteria; order Lysobacterales; family Rhodanobacteraceae; genus Rhodanobacter; species Rhodanobacter ginsenosidimutans. The sequence continues at coordinate 553,884 of NZ_JBHSMM010000002.1, forward strand.
ACGGTCAGCGGCAAAACCCGCATCAATGCCATGACCCCATCACTCAAGGTGGAAAGCGTCAGCGGCAACATCGAGCTGTCCGGCCACGCGCAGGATGCCGAGCTGCAGACCGTCAGTGGTGACATCCTGGCGCCGGTGCTGGGCGGCAAGGTGAAGCTGCAGACCGTGTCCGGCGGGATCGAAGCCGCGGGCGGCCCCTGGCAAAGCTTTTCACTCAGCACGGTATCGGGCGATGTCCGCCTGAAAGGGGCTTTGGCCGAAGGTGGCGAGCTGGGCATCGACAGCATGAGCGGCGACGTGCAGTTGCAACTGCCAGCGGCCACCTCCGCAACGCTGCACGCCAGCACGTTCAGCGGGGACTTGCGCAGCGACTTCGGCAAGCCGGATGAAGCCAGCCACGGGCCGGGCAGCAGCCTGGAAACGCGGATCGGCGGTGGTCGCGGCAGTATCACCGTCGAAACATTCAGCGGCGACCTGCGTATTCGCCAGCAGGATTGAGCACCGGATGCGCCGCCCACAAAAATGCCGTCGCGAGGACGGCATGATGCGTGGTGTCACTAACCGAATGACGCCTTACAGATCCTGATGGTATTGCACGTACGGCGTGCGCGACTGATCGGGCTCCGGACCCACCGGCGTGTTCACCGGGTTGCCGGATGACCACAGGTTCTGTGCGCCGATGCTCAACGCACCCTGCCACGGCAGGCGCACGGTCACGCCGAGGTCGATGCTGCTCCAGCGTTGATCCGCGCTCAGCGCGCCAGCGTTGCCAGCCAGCGGCTGCATGGTGCGGCCGACCAGGGTGCCGGAAAGCGGGCCGCTGTCCACGCCGAAGCTCAACGCCTTCTGGTCCAGCGTATCGATGCCCAACAGGTTGCCCGGCAACAGCCGGATACGCCCCACGCTGGCACCCAGGTCGATACCGGTGGTGCTGCCCAGGGCCACGCGGCCGTGTGCATTCAATTGCTCGCTGCGGTCAAACGCGGACAAGCCATCCACACCCGGCGCCACACCCGGCAGCACGCGCGGCAACACCGTGCGCTGCGGTGCTTCGCTGGCACCCAGACTGAGGCCCACGCTGTAACGTCCGTTGTTGTACGTGGCGCCCACTTCACTGTCGATCAAACGTGCCGGATGGTTGACCCACGAACGCTGGCTGACATCGGCATGCGCCTGCACGCCGGGCGCCAACTGGTACTGAAGGCCGCTGCTGAACACGTTGCCCGGCGCCAAGCCGCGAAACGCCAGCGAGGCCGGCATGGTCGCATCCGAATGACTCGCCCGCAGGCTCAACCACTGACCGTGGTTGTTCCGCCACAGCGGTACGGCCGAGGTGTTTGCGGGACCGACCGCATCCTGCTGCTGCAGCAGGTACTGCGCCTGTGCATCGGCGCCAGGCGCGGACTCGCCCGCCGCCGTAAACGGCAGCAGGGAAATCAGCAACAGGGCGAACAAGCGATACATGGCGTGGCGTCGGCAACTCTATATAACGGCTACGGAGGATCATAGCGTGATTTACGTTTTACTAACAACCGTGAAACACAAAAAACGCAAACCAGCGCACAGCGACATCCCTTGATATCCACGGATAGACCAAGCCTTGACCCGGGGGTTCCCGCCGCTGGAACTGGCGGCCATACTGCTGAACGGATATAAAACCCCTTTCGTCGTTGCTCCGGGATTGGCCGGATTCACAGCAAACCTGATGAGTGCCTCGTTGACCTCCCGTCTGCCCGCGCCCATTCCCCTCCTCGGGGAACACAACCTGTCGCGCCGCGCGTTCGAGCAACTGCTCGAAGCTCCCGACGCGGCCAGCGTCATGGGCATCTGCGAGCTTATGCTGTCGGACCTCGGCATCGACGGTCAACTGTGCTGGCACCCGACGAACGAGCCCGCCAACAGCGCCACATCCGGCGGTATCGACCTGGCCGAAGACAGCCAGACCGCGCGAACACTGACCCTGTTGTCCCACGGGGCACCGCTGTCCGACGCGGCCAACGCACAACTTGCCTGGCTCGGGCGCATCGCCGACACCCGGCTGCGCCAACTGGCTGAAACCAGCCGCCTCTACGACGCGATCTCGCGGCTGGCGCAGGCGGAGCGGCTGCAGCGGGCGCTTTACGCGATTGCCGAGCAGGCCGGCGCCGAACACGACATGCCCGAACTGATGCGCTCGCTGCACGGCATCCTGGGCAGCCTGATGTATGCGGAAAACTTCTACATCGTGCTGTACGACGTCGCCACCGACAGCATCCGTTTTCCTTATTACGTCGACACGGTGGACGCCGAACCACCCGCGCCCGACGAGCAGATTCCGCTGAGCGACATGCCCAACAGCCTCACCTGGAACCTGCTGCAGGGCGGTCGCCCGCTGATGGGATCGATCGAGGAATTGTCGCAGCAGCTCACCGGCCATTTCGTGCCGGTGGGCCCTTATTGCGAGCACTGGCTCGGCGTGCCGCTGGTGCGCGACGACCGGGTGGTCGGCGGCATCGTGATGCAGAGCTATCGCGCCGATATCCATTATTCGCAGCGCGACCTGGAGCTGCTGAGCTATGTGGCCCAGCACGTGCAGACCGCGCTGGAAAGACACGGCGCCCATCTCGACCTGGAAAAGCGCGTCACCGACCGTACCACCGCCCTGCGCGAAGCCAACCGCGTGCTGCGCCAACAGGTATTGCAGCGGCAGCGCGGCGAACGCCTGCAGGCGGCGCTGTTCCGCATCGCCGAACTGGCCAACGCATCCGAAAGCCTGGAAAACTTCTACGCCGCCGTGCACCGGGCCGTGGGCGGCCTGCTGTACGCGCGAAACTTCTACATCGCTCTGGTCGACGGCGACAAGAAGCAGTTGGTGTTTCCCTACTCGGTCGACGAGATCGACAGCACGCGCCCGCCGCGCACGCACGGGCGTGGCGCCACCGAATACGTATTGCGCCACGGCAAGCCGCTGCTGGTGGACGGCGCCGCCATCGACCAGCTGATCGCCGAAGGCGAGATCGAAAGTTTCGGCACCCGCGCCGTATGCTGGCTCGGCGTGCCGCTGGTGTGGAGCGAAAAAGTGATGGGCGTGCTGGCCGTGCAGAGCTATTCGCCACAGCACACCTATACCGAGCGCGACCAGGAATTGCTCACCTTCGTGAGCTATCACATCGCCACCGCGCTGCAGCGCAAGCACGCCAGCGCCACGCTGAAACAGGCGTACGCCACGCTGGAGCGCCGCGTCACCGAGCGCACCCATGCACTGGCCCTGGCCAACCGCGACCTGCGCGAGCAGATCGCCGAACGCGAGCGCGTCGAGCGCCGGCTGAAATACGAGACCCTGCACGACTCGCTCACCGGCCTGCCCAATCGCACCTTGTTCCTGCAGCGGCTGGAGCAGGCACTGCAACGCAACCTGGCCAACCCGCAGGATCTGTTCGCGGTGCTGTTCATCGACCTGGACCGCTTCAAGGTCATCAACGATTCGGTCGGCCATCTGGTCGGTGATGACCTGCTGTTCCAGGTCGGCGGCCGCGTACGCGCCTGCCTCAAGACCCGCGACGTGGTCGCCCGACTGGGCGGCGATGAGTTCGCGGTACTGCTGGAAGACATGGACGACGCCGCCACCGCCACCCAGGTCGCGGACCGCATCATCAGTGCGTTGCAAACGCCGTTCCGGCTGGGCGTCAAGGAGATCTTCACCTCCGCCTCCATCGGCATCGCCCTGCCCGGTGCGCATTACCGCCAGCCGGAGGAGTTGCTGCGCGACGCCGATGCGGCGATGTACAACGCCAAGGACGGTGGCCGCCATCGCTCCGCCGTGTTCGATGACCGCCTGCGACGCGAAGCGCTGTCGCTGCTGGATATGGAGGGCGACCTGCGCCACGCACTGGTTCGCAACGAATTCGTGCCGTATTACCAGCCCATCGTGTCACTGGCCGATGGCCGCACCATCGGCTACGAAGCGCTGCTGCGCTGGAACCATCCCGAGCGCGGGCTGCTGCTTCCGGCCGATTTCCTGCTGATTGCCGAGGAGACCGGCTGCGTCGAACTCATCGACTGGCAGATCTTCGAACAGGCTTGCGCACAGGCCAACCGCCTGGTGGGCGAACACGGCTTCATCAGCATCAACGTGTCCGGCCGGCACTTCCGCACCATCGATACGGACCAGCGCCTGCTGGAGCTGTTCGAGCGATACAACGTCCCCACCTCGCACATCCGAATCGAGGTGACCGAACACACGCTGCTGGAGAATCCCGCGCAGGTCAAACGGATGCTGCAGAACCTGCGCGACCACGGCGCGGGCATCGCGCTGGACGACTTCGGCACGGGCTATTCCTCGCTCAGCTACCTGCACCAGTACCCGTTCGCCACATTGAAGATCGATCGCTCGTTCATCACCGCGCTGCCCACCGACGGCGAAGAAACCCAGGGCCTGGCCGTGGTGCGTGCGATCCAGGCGCTGGCCGATTCGTTGCACATGCAGGTGATCGCCGAGGGCATCGAGGAAGAATCGCAACGGCAGGCGCTGCTGAAGATCGGCTGCCGTTTCGCCCAGGGCTTCCTGTTTGCCCGCCCGCAGCCGGCCGAAGCCTGGAAATCGCTGCAGGCGCCGCCCCTCAGCTGAGCACGGCAATCATTGCGACCGCTGTCATTGTGGCGTTTGCGACTGGCCGGGCGCCGCGCTTTCGCTGAGCAGGTGCTCGGCATCGATGCGGTCAAAGTGGTACTGCTGGGCGCAGAACTCGCAGATCACCTCGATTTCGCCATCACGCGCGGCCAATGCCGCCTCCACTTCGTCGCGACCGAGCGAGCGCAGCATCGCGCCGACCCGCTCGCGGCTGCAGGTGCAACCGAACGCCAACGGGCGCGGCTCGAACATCCGCACGGACTCCTCGTGGAATAGCCGGTACAGCAACTGCTCCGGTGCCGTGGCCAGCATTTCCGCGCTGCCGAGCGTGGCGGTGAGGTGGGCCACCCGATTCCATGCGTCGTCGTCATGCGCGGCATCGCGGCCGCCTTCATCCGGCAGCTTCTGCAGCATCAGGCCCACGGCATGTTCGCCATCGGCAGCCAGCACGATCCGCGCAGGCAACTGTTCCGACTGGACGAAGTAATTTTCCAGCGCGCCCGCCAACTCGGCATGCTGCAACGCCACCAGGCCCTGGTAGCGCTGGCCGCGCTCGACACTGCCGATGGTGATGGCCAGCACCGCGTCGCGCAGTGCATCCAGCGCCAGCGTGCGCGGCAGCGGATCGCTCCAGCGGGCCAGGCCACGCAAACGCCCCTGATCGGTGCATTCGGCAAACAGCAGGCGCAGGGCGTCCTGGCTTTTCAGTTCGATCGACAAGGCGCCATCAAGCTTGATGTTGCCGGTCAGCAGCGCGCTCGCCGCCAGCGTGTGGCCCAGCAACTCGCGCAATGGCGCCGGATAGTCGGCACGCGCGGCCACCTCGCGCCACGCCGGCCCCAGCCGCACCAGCACGCCGCGTACGCCGGCACGCTCAAGCAGGAAACGGTGAAGCACGTCGTCAGTGAAAGCGGTTTCCATGGATGGCGCATCTCTTGGTGGTCAAGCGCTTCAGATGGGGACGCAAGCGCGCGGGAGCAACGCCCGTATACTGAAAGAAACCGGTTTTCGCACGGTGGGTCGGGGAGCCGCCAACGCCGCCGCCCGGCATCGCGGCCGCTGACCGTTCTGATTTGGGGTTCCGCACACCACATGCACAAGATGTTTCATCGCCCGTCACTGAAGACACTGCTGCGCTGGCTGGCCCTGTTCGTCGCAGGATGGATCGCCCTCAGCTGGCTGGCGGTCCTGCTTTTGCGCTTCGTCCCGCCGCTGACTTCCGCCATGATGCTGGAGCGCCAGGTGGGCGCCTGGCTGCATGGCGAAAAGGACTTCACCCTGCACTACCACTGGGTGTCGTGGGAGAAGACATCGCCACAGGTACCGCTGGCCATGGTGGCCGGTGAGGATCAGCGCTTTCCGTACCACCACGGTTTCGATTTCGACGCCATCCAGACCGCACTCGATGCCCACGACGACGGCAAGCGGCTGCGCGGCGCCAGCACGATCAGCCAGCAGACCGCCAAGAATCTTTTCCTGTGGAACGGTCGCAGCTTCGTGCGCAAGGGGCTTGAGGCGTATTTCACCGTGCTGATCGAGCTGACCTGGCCCAAGCAGCGCATTCTCGAGGTGTACATGAACATCGCCGAGCTGGGCAACGGCATCTACGGCGTGGGCGCTGCCAGCACAGCCTTTTTCCACGTGACGCCTGCCCGGCTCTCGGCCGCGCAATCGGCCCGGCTGGCAGCGGTGTTGCCCAGCCCGCGCCGGTTGCACGCCGACCGCCCCAGCGCCTACGTGTTGCGTCGCGCGCAATGGATCCAGCAACAGATGCGGCAGCTGGGCGGGCCCGGTTACATCGATGGCGATGCACCGGAACGGCCGCCCCACTGAGGTTCACACAACCGCTACACGCGACGCATCCGCGGACGCTAGACTCAACCCAACCGGCCCGCCGGGACCGGCAGGAGATTTCACGCATGCGCCAGGTCAAACATCTGCTGGAAGGCAAAGGCAACAAGATCTTCTCCATCGAGCCCGATGTACCGGTGCTCGAAGCGATCAAGCGTATGGCCGAATACCGCATCGGCGCCCTGATGGTGATGCGTGGCAGCGCGCTGGTCGGCGTGATGTCCGAGCGTGACTACGCGCGCAAGGTACTGCTGCAGGGCCGCTCGTCCTCGCAAACGGCAGTATCGGACATCATGAGCGGCACTCCGATCACGGTGAGCCCGGATACCGACGTGTTCGACTGCATGCGCCTTTGCACCGACAGCCGCATCCGCCATCTGCCGGTAGTGGACGGTGAGCAGGTCGTGGGTGTGATCTCGATCGGCGATCTGGTGAAGGCGGTGATCGACGCGCAGGCCGAAGAGATCGAGCATCTGCAGCGCTATATCACCAGTTAGCGGGGAATGGGGAATCGGCAAGCCGTAGCGACCGGACTCGCGCGGGTCACGTCGGCCTGTTGTCGCGCCCGGCAGGATTCTCCGGCGCAAGGTCGGGCGACCACCCCGCACGACGAGCCACCACGGTCGCCATGGCGGCCACGCCAGTGCCCAGCAGGGCGAGGCCACCGATACCCCAGCCGAGCGTGCGCAGGCCACTCACGGCACTGGTCACCAACACATCGCCGAAACGCCACACCGCGGTCTCGACGAAGTTCTTGCCCTTGTAGCGCGTCTCCCGCGGGACGCGCGTATACAACGCATCCACCGCCGGCTTTGTCATGCCGTAGGCGAAGCCGCGAGTGACCACCAGCATCACCGACAGCATCGGCACCACCGCGCCGAACAGCATCAGTGAACCGCCGCCCATCCATGCCACGCCGGCCAGCAACACCGTGTTCACCACCGTCGGCACCACCAGCCCCCAGCCTGCACCGCGGCGTATCAGCAACCAGCGCGTGAGTGTCAGCTGCATCACCGCGCCGAGCAGATTGGTGGCCAGATCCAGGTCGTTGTAGAACGCGGTGCGCGCCACGGCATCGGAGAAATGCGCCTTCGCGTAGTCGGCCACCATCGCATAGGCCAGCGTGCCGATACCGTCGCCAAACAGCATCAGCAACGCCATGTAGCGCAGGAACGGTCGCGACCACAGCTCCTTGATGCCAGCCCACAGCGAGCCGCCGATGGCGACGTTGCCAGGATCCCCGGGCAGCTGGTCGTGCCGGGCCGACAGGCGCAGCAGCAGCGCCAGGGCAATGCCCAGCGCCAGCGCCGACACCAGCAGCAAGGGCGCCACACCGATCAACTGCACCAGCAGCTTGGTCACCAGCGGCCCGAAAACCGCGCCCGCCATGCCGCCCAGCGCGATCAGCGAAAACACCCGCCGCGCCTGGCCGCTGTCGAAGATGTCGGCCATGAAGCTCCAGAACAGCGACACCACGAACAGGTTGAACACGCTGGCCCAGACGTAGAACACCAGCCCCAGCGAGCGAGCGCCGATCTGCTGCTGCGCCAGAAAGGCCGGCACGAAGGCCAGCAGGCACAGGATGAAAAAGCTGTAGCTCCAGCCAAGCAGGTGGCGCCGCTGGAAACGCGCCACCAGCACGCCGAACACCGGCGTCAGCAACAACATCACCAGGAACACGACGCCGTAGATCAGCGGCAGCGATGCCGAACCCAGCGCGCCGATCAACTGGTCCCTGACCGGCCGGATGATGTAGTACGACGCCATCACGAAGAAGAACGCCAGCGCGGACCATAACGGCGCGGTGGTCGAGTCGACAGCGGGTTGGCGGGACAAACTCACGGATACATCCAGCGTGGGGCGCGGCAAGCCTAGCATGGCGCCTGGCCGGGTCAGTGCAGCATGGAACCCGCCCCATCAACGTCATCAACCAGCACCGCTGCGGTGCGTGTCGAACGGCCGCGCGCGAGCGTCCCTACAGCGGCAGCGGGCAATGCAGGCTGGCGCAGATAACGCGCAGCAACTCCGCTTCCGCGGTGGTGATCACGTCGTCGGCACGGATCGCGTGGACCAGGCCTTGTATCAACAACTCCTTCGCCGGCGGTGACAGTTCGTCCAGCTGATCCAGCGCGTTGTCGAATGGTGTCTGCCATGCCGCGGGCGGTGCCTGCCAGGTCACGGCCTGGTTGGGGAAACATGACTGCATCGCCAGCAACCAGGCACGACGCGCCGCGGTTTCGTCGGCATTGCCATAAAGCGCCACCACCGCGCACACCAGCGCCACGCTGTCGCGGCGCGGCGTCAGTTTTCCCGAGCCGTCCAGCGGTGCCTGGCGCGGACGTTGCGCTTCCTGCAGTTGCATCCGCAAAAGCCGGGTCAGGCCATATTCGTTCAGATCGACCTGGCCGTCCGCGCGAACCAGCGCGCCCAAGGTATCCAGCAGGGTTTTCTGCCGCCCTTCGGAAAGCTGCTTCAGGGCCGGGAAGGCCAGCGCCGCCAACGGCAGGCGCGACTCCGGCGCCAGCGACGCGACCTCGTGCGTCAGCGCGGTGACCGTGTCGAGCACATCGTCACCGAAGGCGTCGGCCACTTGCCGCTGTTGCAAACGCCGAATCTCCGCCTGCACGGACATCGCCAGCGCGAGCACCACAGCCAACGCGGACTCCGGCTGCCGCGTCGCATCGACCAAGACCTGCGGCAGACTTCGCCGCACCGCGCCTGCGCGCTGGAAACCCGGCTGGCCCGCAGCCAGCGCGGCGCCCATCAGCACGGGCAGAGGTGGCATGCTCATACCCGGCGCAGCGGTGGCAGGCGCTGGTGGCGGCGTGGCCAGCGGTGGCGCGGTGGCCGCTTCCATCGCGCTGGCCAATCGGGCCAGCTCCTCTTCACGAAAGCCGGGTTGCAGCGCCCGGATGCGATCGAGCAGCGGTGGGTGGGTGGCGAACAACGCATTGAACCGACCCGCCTCGCCGAACAGCATGTGCGCCACTTCCTGCTTGTTCGCTGCCTGCAGGGTGGAGCCTTCGCTGAGCACGGCGATCTTTTTCAGCGCACCGGCAATGCCATCCGTTTGCCGGGTGAACTGCACGGCCGAGGCATCCGCCAGCGATTCACGCGAACGCGCCACCGCCGCCTGGATCAGGCGCGCGAAAAAGTAACCGATGTAGCCCACCACGATCAGCGCCAGCCCGATCATCCAGACCTGGTTGCCACCACCGTCGCGACGGCTGCTGCGTCCGCCGCCGAACCAGATCACGCGCTGGCCCACGATGGCCAGCACCATGATGCCGAACAGCAGCCCCATGAGGCGGATGTTGAGCCGCATGTCGCCGTTCAACACATGACTGAACTCATGCGCGATCACGCCCTGCAGTTCGTCGCGGCTCAATTGCTCCAGGCAGCCACGGGTCACGCATATCGCGGCGTCGGAGGCCGAGTAACCGGCGGCGAACGCGTTGATACCGGGCTCGTCGGGCATCAGGTAGATGTCCGGTACCGGCACGCCCGCGGCGATCGCCACCTCTTCGATCACGTTGCGCAGCTGGCGCAGCATGGGCTCGCGCGTATCCGGCGGCACCGGCACCGCGCCGAGGCTTTCGGCCACCTTCTTGCCGCCACCAATCAGGCTCATGATGCGGAACAGCGAGCTGAGGCCGATGCCCATCAGCACCACCACCGTGGTCGTCGCCAGCAAGGGCAGGTTCGACGGCGCGGGGCCGCCATCGACCGGGCGCTGCCCCATGGCGACCCACACCACTGCGTCGATCGCCACCACGATGGCGACCACCGCCAGCGCGAACAGCACGACCAGTCGACGGCTGCTGCCGCGCACGCGCGCCTGTTGCGCAAAGAAATCCATGGGCACTCCGAACCTGGCGCGTCACGGCGGGTGCCGCGACGCGATGACGATCAGCTGAAGGAAACCTTCGGCACGTCGCGCACGGCCGGGTCTTCGATCTTCAACGGCTCGGCCGCCACGAAGCCGAAGCCGTTGGCCACGATCGACGCCGGAAAGACTTCGCGCTTGTTGTTGTAGGTCAGCACCGAATCGTTGAACGCCTGCCGCGCGAAGGCCACACGGTTTTCCGTGGAGGTGAGCTCCTCGGACAACTGCATCATGGTCTGGTTGGCCTTCAGGTCGGGGTACGCTTCCTGCAACGCGAACAGATGCCCCAGGGTCTGCGTCAACGCGTTCTCGCTGCCGGCCAACTGCTGCATCGCGGCGGGGTCGCCGGGGTTGGCCTTGGCGCCGGCCAAACCGTTCACGGCCGCATTGCGCGCCTGCACCACGGCCTCCAGCGTGCCGCGTTCGTGGGCAAGGTAGCCCTTGGCCGTTTCCACAAGGTTGGGAATCAGATCGTGTCGGCGCGTAAGCTGCACGTCTATCTGCGCGAAAGCGTTCTTGTAGCTGTTGCGCGAGGTAACCAGTCCGTTGTAGATCGCCACGAAGTACAAGACAATCAAAACGACTACTACCAGCAAAATAATCAGGCTCATCGGTATCGCCTCCTCTCCCCAGCACGTGTTCGCGCCGCAACGAAATCAGAATAACATGCCGTTTCGAAAGATATTTTTGGTCGCCGCCGGTGCACTCTCCCTGGCTTGCGTACCGCTTGACACAAGTAACGCCGCGCCCGTCGCCCCGGCTTCGGCCGCCCCCGCCCCCGGCGTGCAGAAGCTGCCGCCGGCGCGCGTCAAGGCCACGCTCGACGACTATCGCCAATGGCTGAATACGCTGGGCAAGCGTGATGCCGTGGCCGGCCTGGCCACGGCCGTCGTGATCGGCGACAAGGTGGTGTTCGAGGGGACGGTCGGCTACGCCGACGCGGCGACGAAGGAGCCGGTCACACCGAAGACGGTCTTCCGGCTGGCGTCATTGTCAAAGGCCTTCGCCACCGCGATCACCGGCTTGCTGGTCGACGACGGCAAGCTCGGCTGGGATACCCGGCTCATCGATGTGCTGCCGTACTTCAAGCTGAAGGATGCGCACGCTTCCGATCAGGCCACGGTCGGCGACATCCTCGGCCAGCGGCTGGGGTTGCCACGCAACACCTACGACAACCTGCTCGAAGGCGACGTGCCGTACCAGGAGCTGGTGCGCAAGCTGGACGAAGTCGACATGACCTGCGGCATCGGCCAGTGCTACGGCTACCAGAACGTGGCGTTCGGCATGATCGGCGATGTGCTGTTCGCGCGCACGGGCGACTTCTTCTATCACCTGGTGGACAAGCGGTTGTTCTACCCGCTGGGCATGACCACGGCCAGCTACGGACTGGCGGCGCTCGAAACCAGCAAGAGCTGGGCGCGCCCGCATCACGCCAGCCGCCGCGGCTGGATCCCGTTCACGCCCAACGAAACCTATTACCGCGTGGCGCCGGCAGCCGGCGTCAACGCCAGCCTGCGCGACATGGAGAAATGGCTGGTCGCACAAATGGGCGGCCGTCCCGATGTGCTGTCGCCCTCCTTGCTCAAGGTGCTGCACGCCCCCGGCGTGGCCACCCCGAGTGAACTGCATGCCACGCCGTGGCGTCGCGGCCGACTCACCGCGGCGCATTACGCACTGGGCTGGCGCGTGTACGACTACGGCGGCGAAACGCTGATCTACCACGCCGGCGCAGTGGCTGGTTACCGCACCATGATCGGCTTCTTCCCCAAGTATCAGGTCGGTGTGGTCACCTTGTGGAATTCCACCGGACCCACGCCCAGCGGCCTGATGCCGATGGTGCTGGACGGCCTGCTGGGATTGCCGCACGTCGACTGGGCCGGTCTCGAACACGCACCGCCACCTTCCCGCCCGGTGCGCAAGGCGGCGCCGAAGCACAAGAAAGCCGCCAGGCACCGGAAGCCCAGCCATCATTGAGCCGGAAGCGCGGACACGCGGTACCGCGCGTCGGTGATGCAAGGTTGAAGGACATGCAAGCTCAACGAACCTGCATGCCCCGGGGCTTCACTCAGCGCAACTTGAACTCGATACGCTGCTGCTGCTTGCTGGCCGTCGGCACGCCACCTCGCGTCGCCGGAGTGAACACGTAACGGCTCACGGCTTCTATCGCGGCACGGTCGAAGACACGACGAGGTTCCGAACTCACCACGTCGATGTGGCTGGTCCTGCCATCGGGATCGATCATGAAGGACACGATGACCCAGCCTTCCTGCTGTGCCCGCATCGCCGATGGGGGATAGCGCGCCGACGCGCCCTTGACCAGCACGGCCTCGGTGATTGCGGCATTGTCTTGCGCACTCGGGGCCGGCGCGGTATCAGCCGCTGTCGTCCTTTGCGGCGTACGTGTCGGCTGCGCTTTCTGCTGAGCCGCCACCTGCGCGGCCTGGGCCGCCTGCTGCTCGGCCGCCAGCTTGTCCGCCGCCTCTTTCTGCTGCGCAAGCTCCTGCGCCTTCTGCTGGTCGAGCACCAGTTGCTGCTGCTTGTCCAGCACCTTGCGCTGCGCATCGAGTTTCGAGCGCAGGATGGTCAGGGTGAAATTCGTCGGGTCCGCCTTGGCGAGCAAGTCGATCTGCCGCTGTGCTTCACCGAAGTCACTTCGGTTGATGACCTGCTCCGCCGACGTGGCCGCGAACGGAAACGTCTCACGCAGCGCATCGGTCGCCACCTGGTTGCCCGGCTGCTTCTCAAGCACGCGCAAGTAGAACTCGAACGCATTGTTGCCGGCCGGCGCCAGCAATCGTTGCTCCCTTACCGCCTTGCCCGCTTCGGAAAGGAGCTCGCTGGTACCCATCGCCTGCACGTTGGCTGGCGGTGGCGCGGCGTTGGACGTGGTGGCTGCCACCGGTGTGGAAGGATGACCACCCGCATCAGCCAGCACTTGCGCCTGGTACGGGCGCACGATCAGGAACCATGCGGCAATGGCCAGCAAACCGATGACGACCAGAATGGCAATGGCCACGGGCCTGAACGCACCGCGCGAACGCCGGCGCGAATGAAGTGTATTTCGGGTATCCATAGTCTCTCGCTGAGTGTCGATAGATACCCGCGCTTTTTTCCCCCTGTAGATCCAGGAGCGACCGGTCCCCTGACAGGCCGCAGCGCGGATGTGCGACAAGGTAACCCCAAACGAAGTGGCACGGCAAATCAACGTTCAACGTATCGTTTGCGCGGGCGGCGGCAGGGCCGGCGTGGACGGCGACGTCCTGCGAACGAGCCGTGCGGCGAAGGCAATCCGGAGAGAACGGCGGTCCGGCAGTTTTGCGTCCCGCGCATAAAACCGGGAGCCGGAAACGAAGCGTCCCGGCCAGGCCGGGACGAAGACTTTCGAAGTGCTCTCCCCGCGCTGGGCACCGCGGGGAGAGAAAACAACGATGAATGCGACAACGTACAGCGTGTTTCTTGGGTGCTTATTTCTTCGCTTTTGCCTTGGCGGTCTTGGTGGCCTTGACCACCCGAGCCGGTGCAGCTTTCTTGACGGCGGCTTTCTTCGGCGCCGCTTTCTTCGCGGCAACCTTCTTCACCGCAACCTTCTTCACGGCGGCTTTCTTGGCGGCCGCCGGTTTCTTGGCGGCAGCTTTCTTCGGAGCCGCCTTCTTCGCGGCAACCTTCTTCACCGCAACCTTCTTGGCAGCGGCTTTCTTCGCGACCGGCTTCTTCGCTACCGGCTTCTTGGCAGCAACCTTCTTCGCGGTGGATTTCTTGGCGGCCTTCTTGGCGGCCGGTTTCTTTGCAGCAGGTTTTTTGGCAGTGGCCATGGTTCGTCTCAGCTCCTCATCAGTTGGCAGTGGTTGCCCAGTAAAAGCGTGAAGGAACGCTTCGACCAACAAGTCGCTGTTGGTAGCGTGCCGAAGATTGTTGACCTGGCGATACGTGCGCAGATCGGACAGCTTGTGCAGTACGTGAAGCGGAATCGAGACGGTGATCTTGCGTACGGCTGCCGCCTTCTCACCGTGCTCTACATAAGGCTTGATAAATTTTGATGTCGCCATGGCAACGTTCCCCGTTATCTGATGCGAAAGCTAGCCCCGAAGATTTCACCTGTCAATGGATTTTAGGCATGAAATCCATTCGGTTGAAAGGCACCTGGAAGGACTGAAAACCCGTTGCAGCCATGGTCGCCCCGCCAAGTACCCTTGCATGTCATGGACGTCTATACGTCCATTACATATTTCACTGAAATTGCAAAAAAGCGCTGTATTGCGCTGGATACGCGCAATACAGCGCAATAAAAGAAATTCGACCGCCGTGCCTGCCGTTGTGACAAGCATGGCGGGCAACCGCTTTTTTTGGTGCTGCGCATATGAACAGAACGCCACTGAAAGTTCGTCGCGGCGTCGATCACAAGCTGAAAAATAATTCTGCCTGGTCGATCCTGGCGTGACGAAAACGCGACGAAGCGGGTTGTTCGGCACGCAGAAGGCGAAGCGCAACGCGTCCTCGTCGACCGCGTTTTCGCACACACCGATCGTCGATCTGCATCATCGACGAGTCAAAAAAACGACGGCCGCATAGGCGGCCGTCATTCGTTCCGGACACGTCGCGCTCAATGATCTTCGTTTTCGATCAGTGCTTCGTAGTCGTGGGCGTCGAGCAGTTCGTCGAGTTCGGCGCGGTCGCTGGGACGCACCAGGAACATCCATCCATCGCCGTAGGCGTCTTCGTTGATCGTCTCGGGCTTGTCGCCGAGCAGCTCATTGATCTCGACCACCTCGCCGGAGATCGGCGAATAGATATCCGATGCGGCCTTCACCGATTCGACCACGGCCGTGCCGGCACCGGCCACGACGCTGGCGCCGACCTCCGGCAATTCCACATAGACCAAGTCGCCGAGCTGCTCCTGCGCGTGCTCGGAGATGCCCACGCGGACCAGACCATCGTCTTCGGCGCGTGCCCATTCGTGGGACTTCAGGAACTTCAGATCACCGGGTATTTCGCTCATGGTCGGATCCAGTCAGTAAGAGGTTGGGCAGAGTAACGGCGGCAATTCTAGACGCAACCGTTGTGTACAAACCGTGCCATGGGCGCGGTGAAAACGCTCATATGCCAGCGCACGGCTGACCATCGCGGACAAATGGATACTTCACCTGCCGCACCGGCAGCTCGCGACCGCGAATGTCCACGCTGATCTCGCCCGGATCGCCGGCCGGGATGCGCGCGAAGGCCACCGCCTTGTTCAAGGTCGGGGCGAAGCTTCCGGAGAGGATTTCCCCGCTGCCGTTGGCGGTCGTTACGCGCTGGCCGTGGCGCAGCACGCCTTTCTCATCCAGCACCAGGCCGATCATCACGCGGGGCACGCCGGCGGCCCTCATCGCCTCCAGCGGACCTCGGCCGATGAAGTCGCGGCCTTCGTCCAGGGCGATCGTCCAGCCGAGGTTGGCCTCCCACGGCGACACATCGTCATCCATGTCCTGGCCGTAGAGGTTCATGCCGGCCTCCAGGCGCAAGGTATCGCGTGCACCCAGGCCGGCCGGGGCGACGCCCGCCTCGCTCAATGCCTGCCACAACGCAACGGCATCGTCATTCGGCAGCATGATCTCGAAGCCGTCCTCGCCGGTGTAGCCGGTGCGCGCGATGAACAGCGGCATGCCGTGCGGGCCCTGCGCCGCGGCCGCGGTGAACTTGCCCAGCGCTTCGATGCGCGGGCGATCCATGTCGTTGAGCAGGTCGAGCACCTTGCCGCGCGCGTTGGGGCCTTGCACCGCGATCATGGCGAAGTCGGGACGCTCCTTCACTTCCACCGCGAAGTCCTGAGCCTGCTGCGTGATCCACGCCAGGTCCTTGGCGCGGGTGCCGGCGTTCACCACCAGGCGGAAATGCGCTTCATCGAAGAAGTACACGATCAGGTCATCGATCACGCCGCCGCGTTCGTTGAGCATGCACGAGTACAGCGCCTTGCCCTGTTTCTTCAGCTTGTCGACGTTGTTGGCCAGCAGGTGGCGCAGGAACTCGCGCGTGCGCGGGCCGTGCAGGTCGATCACGGTCATGTGCGACACGTCGAACATGCCCGCGTCGCGGCGCACCGCGTGGTGCTCCTCGATCTGCGAGCCGTAGTTGATCGGCATGTCCCAGCCGCCGAAGTCGACCATGCGCGCGCCAAGTGCGCGATGCGTGGCGTTGAGTACGGTCTTTTCGGTCATGGGGAAACGGCTTGAAAGGAAGTGGCTGCATTATCCCCAGCGCAGGCACGCAATCCAAGCGCGCCTCTGGCACTGGACTTCCGCCACAACGCGCGCCATGCACGGAGTATCAGCGCGGTTCGATCCAGCGGAAGGTGAGGTTGATGCGCGGGCCCACGGCGACGCGCGTCTTCGGCAGATCGTGCCGATACAGCCGCTGGGTGGCGCCAGCCATGCGCAGCACGCTGCCCGGCGGCAGCAGCAGGTTCACCGTATCGGCCGGCGAGGATTTGACCGTGCGCGGCAAGCGCCGGCGCAATCGAAAGCGCCGTTCGGCACCCAGGCTCAACGAGGCGATCAGCGGCTGGTCACCAAGTTCGGGCTCGTCGTCACTGTGCCAGCCCATCGAATCGCGGCCATCGCGGTAGAGGTTGGCCAGCACGCTGTTGAAGCGGGCGCCGCAGACGCGCTGCAGGCGTTCGCGCAGGTCGGCCAGCAGCGGCGGCCATGGGTGCGGTTCGAAGCGGGTGCCGGAATAGACGTAGCTGGTGTGCGGATCGCCGATCCAGCAGCTCAACCGCGGTGCATCCACCTCACGGCCGAACAGGCGCAGGCGATGGGTCTCCCACGGGACGGCCGCGTACAACGCGGTGAAAGTCGCTTCGGCTTCTTCGGCCGGCAACCACTGCGGCAGCAGTGCCACGTCGGCGCCTGCCTCCAGATCCACCCGCTGCCATCCGGTCATCGTCATGGCGTGATTATCCGACGCGCGACGCTTCAACTGTAGGAGCGACTTCAGTCGCGACGCTCTTTCTCTGGAGCTCAGAGCAGAAGCGTCGCGACTGAAGTCGCTCCTACAAAAGGATGGCGGATCAGTCGAGGACGGGAGCGTTCAGCCGCGCCAGCAGCTGCCGGGTGACCTGCTCGGCCAGCTCCTCGGCGCGTTGGCCGGCCGTGACCAGGTGGATATCCGGCGCCTCGGGTTTTTCGTACGGCGAGTCGATACCGGTGAAGTTGCGGATCTCGCCCGCACGCGCCTTCTGGTAGAGGCCCTTCGGATCGCGCGCTTCGCATTCGGCCAGCGTGGTGTCCACGAACACTTCCAGGAATTCGCCGGTGTCGAACAGTTCGCGTGCCGAGCGGCGCTCGCTCTGGTACGGCGAGATCACGCTGACCAGCACGATCAATCCGGCGTCCACCATCAGGTGCGCCACCTCGGCCACGCGGCGGATGTTCTCCACGCGGGCCTCCGGGGTGAAGCCCAGGTCCTTGTTGATGCCGTGGCGCACGTTGTCGCCATCCAGCAGGTAGGTGTGATAGCCGAGCACGTGCAAGCGCCGCTCCACCAGGTTCGCGATGGTGGATTTGCCAGCGCCGGACAAGCCGGTGAACCACAGGCACGTCGGCTGCTGGCCCTTGCTGGAGCCACGCACGGATTTGTCGATATCCATGTGCTGCCAATGCACGTTGGACGAACGGTCCAGCGCGAAATCCAGCATGCCGCAGGCGACCGTGGCGTTGGTCTGCCGATCGATCAGGATGAAGCCGCCCAGCGTGCGGTTGGCGGTATAGGCCTCGAAAGCGATAGCGTCGTCCAGACCCACCGTGCAATAGCCCACCTCGTTGAGATCCAGGTGGCGCGCAGCCAGCTTGGCCTGGCTGTTCACATCCACCTTGTGCTTGATCGACATCACCCGCGCATTGACGGTGCGGGTGCCGATCTTCATCCAGTAGGTGCGGTTGGGCAGCAGGGTGGTGTCGCCCATCCACAGCAGGTGGCAGGTGAACTGGTCGGCCACCGGTGCCGGGCGCAGCGCATCGGCGATCA
Source organism: Rhodanobacter ginsenosidimutans (assembly GCF_042655685.1). Lineage (NCBI taxonomy): Bacteria > Pseudomonadati > Pseudomonadota > Gammaproteobacteria > Lysobacterales > Rhodanobacteraceae > Rhodanobacter > Rhodanobacter ginsenosidimutans. Next base: position 572,231 of record NZ_JBHSMM010000002.1, read on the forward strand.
CGTCGCCGCGGCTGGCGTCGATCTCGCGGTCGAAGCAAAGCGTGACTGCCTGCCCTTCGACGGCGCTGTCCAGATCACCATCGGCGGTGACGATGCGATCGATGCGCGCACGCTGCACGCCCGGCTGCACCACGATCTCGTCACCGCACGAAACGCGGCCACCACTGATGGTGCCGGCGTAACCGCGAAACGATTGATCCGGGCGATTGACCCATTGCACCGGCATGCGGAAATCGTCGGCACGCACCGCCGCCACGTCGACCGTTTCCAGCACTTCCAGCAGGCTTTCGCCCTGGTACCACGGCATGCGCGGCGAACGGCTGCCCACGTTGTCACCGGTAAGCGCCGCCACCGGCAGGCAATGCACATCGGTGATGCCCAGGTCCTGCGCCAGTTGCCGGTACTGGGTGGCGATGGTTTCGTAGGTGGCCTGGTCGTAATCGACCAGATCCATCTTGTTCACCGCCAGCACCACGTGGCGGATGCCCAGCAGGCCACATATATAAGTGTGACGGCGCGTCTGCGGCAGCAGGCCCTTGCGCGCATCGACCAGCACCACGGCCAGCTCGGCATTGGAGGCGCCGGTGGCCATGTTGCGGGTGTACTGCTCGTGTCCGGGGCAATCGGCCACGATCAGGCTGCGCCGCGCGGTGTGGAAGTAGCGGTACGCCACGTCGATGGTGATGCCCTGCTGGCGCTCGGCATCCAGGCCGTCGGTGAGCAGGGAGAAGTCCAGTACGTCGCTGCCGTCACCGCGCTGGCGCTTGCTTTCGCGCGCCAGGGTGTCGAGCTGGTCGTCCGACAGCATGCCGGCGTCATACAGCAGGCGACCCAGCAAGGTGCTCTTGCCGTCGTCCACGCTGCCGCAGGTGATGAAACGCAGCAGGCTCTTGGAAGCCGTGGCCGCGGCCACGGCGGCCGTATCGACGACGATGTCAGGTTGTGCATTCATCAGAAATAACCCTCCTGCTTCTTGCGTTCCATCGAGGCGGTGGGGTCCTGGTCAATCACCCGCCCCTGTCGCTCGGAACTGCGCGAGGTGGCCATCTCCTCGATGATGCTTTCCAGCGTGGTGGCGGAGGATTCCACCGCCCCGGTCAGCGGGTAACAGCCCAGCGTGCGGAAGCGCACCTCCCGCATCTGCACGGTTTCACCCTCGCGCAGGGTGAAGCGCTCGTCGTCGACCATGATCAACGCACCATCGCGCTCGACAATCGGCCGCGGCTTGGCGAAATACAGCGGCACCACCGGGATGTTCTCGCGCTGGATGTACAGCCACACATCCATTTCGGTCCAGTTGGACATCGGGAACACCCGCACGCTTTCGCCCTTGCGGATATGCGTGTTGTAGGTGTGCCACAACTCGGGACGCTGGTTCTTCGGGTCCCAGCGATGCTGCGCGTTGCGGAACGAGAAGACGCGCTCCTTCGCGCGCGACTTTTCCTCATCGCGCCGCGCCCCGCCGATGGCCGCATCGAAGCCGTACTTGTCCAGTGCCTGCTTCAACGCCTGGGTTTTCATCACATCGGTATGCACGGTGGCGCCATGCGTCAGCGGGGAAATGCCCTGGCGCACGCCTTCCTCATTGATATGCACCAGCACGTCTACATCACCTGCTGCCGCCACCTCGTTGCGGAAAGCGATCATCTCGCGGAACTTCCAGGTGGTATCCACGTGCAGCAGCGGGATCGGCGACTTGCCCGGATAGAAGGCCTTGCGCAGCAGATGCAGCAATACCGACGAATCCTTGCCGATCGAATACAGCATGACCGGCTTCTGGAAGCTGGCCATCACCTCGCGAAAAATGTGGATGCTTTCCGCCTCGAGGTCATCGAGGTGCGTACGCGGTGCTGCGGGGATGGTCATCAGTGGGAAGCTCGACATCGGGTGGCATCGGGAAACACGCCAACAGACCCAACTGATACGCGTCCCGGGGCACTCATCTTAGGCCAATTTCATGAATAGACGTCCAGACGTCTTTTCATATCTTAATAACACGCGGCCATATGGACAGCCGCCACGGGGGCGCCTTTCGACTCCGGCCTGCGGCCTACGCTCGGGGTGACCGGTTGGACGGGACCCCGGCCAACTCCGCCGAACACAAGCCCCCTGAACCGATCGCCCTGAGCGTAGCGCAGCGGAGCCGAAGGGCCACCGCCCGCCAACGCTAGGCAATCACCGGGTACGTCGGCGCCGTATCCAGCGTAGCCGCGCACACGGATGCCAGTTCCAGCAGCCGCAGATCCGAACCCCTGGCGCCTACCAGTTGCAAACCCACCGGCAGCCCGTTGGGCAGATGGCCCATCGGCAGGCTCACGGCCGGGCAGCCGGCCAGGCTGGCAAAACTGGTGAGATCGGCCTGGGAATCGGGTACCGGGCCATCCAGCGGGAAAGCACCCTGTGGCGTGGTGGGCAGCACCAGCACGTCGACCTGGGCGAACAGGCGGCGCATCTTCAACGTGGCGGCATCGAGCACGCGGTCGGCGATGGCGTAGTCGGCGGCACTCTTCTTCGCGGCAAAGTCGAGCATGCCGCGGAAGCGCGCGGATACCGGCTTGTCGGTATGGGCCAGGTCGCTGGCGAACGTGCCCAGCATCTCGGCCTCCATCAATAGCAGGCCGGCGCGGCGGGTGCGGCTGAAATTCCAGTCGGCGAAATCGACGGTGCGACGGTCGCTGAGCGCGTGCGGCAGTTTCGCCATCGCCGCCTCGAAGACCTCGATCACCTCGGGCTCCACGCCCACTGCGGCCAGGTTCGGCAGCAGGCCCACGCGCAGGTGGCCCGGCTCCCAGTCCGGCAAGGCGAACGCCACCCGGCGGCGGCGCGAGCGTGCATCGTCGGCGTCGTAGCCGGCCAGCACCTGCAGCAGCACGGTGAGGTCGTCGGCGCTACGCGCCAGCAGGCCGACCGCATCGAGCCGGCGCGCGGCCGTCACCATACCGCGGGCGGAGATTTCGCCATGGGTGGGCTTGAGCCCGTAGACGCCGCAATAACTGGCCGGGATACGCACCGACCCCAGGCTGTCCGACGCCACCGCAGCCACCGCCAGCCCCGCCGCCACAGCAGCCGCCGCGCCGCCGGACGAACCGCCCGCGGTGTAACCGTGCCGGTGCGGATTGTGGGTGGCGCCAAAATGCGGGTTGTCGGTGGCGGCGCCCAGCGCGCCTTCATCCATATTGGTCTTGCCGATCAGCAAGGCGCCGGCCGCGCGCAACCGGGCGGTGACATGGGCATCGTCCTGTACCGGCGTGTTGCGATCGGGCAGGCCCGCCCGGGTCGGCCAGCCAGCAACGTCGAAGTTGTCTTTCACCGCCAGCGGAATCCCGTCGAGCCGGCCGATCACGCCGTCGCGGCGGCGGCGATCCGCCATTTGCGCCTGGTCGTGCAGCAAACCGGCGCGCACATCCACGTAACTGTTGAGTTGCGGGTCGATCCGCTCGATCGCGCTCAGGTAGGCATCGGCCAGCGCCTGCGGCTGGACCCTGCCGACGGCCAGCCAGTGCAGCAATTGACACAGACTGGCGCGGCGCAGTTCGAAATCGGCGATCGGTGGCGTTTGATTCATGAGCATTCCCTTCGGATCGTGCCCTGATTATCGCCATTGAACGCAAGTCGATTGCAAGCGCCGGTGCGTCTTCACACGCATATCACGACGCCGCCAACGGTCGCATGTTTCCGCCTGCGTTGCCGCGCAGCACGCGAAACCTGACAATACGCAGTGGTATCGCGCATCCTTGGCGCCATGCCGCCCTTCCTACCTGCTGCCGGAGTCCGCGATGAGCGAACGCGAAACCATGGAATACGACGTTGTCGTGGTCGGCGCGGGGCCGGCCGGGCTGTCGTTTGCCATCCGGCTGAAGCAGCTCAAGCCCGACGTCAACGTCTGCGTGATCGAGAAGGCCTCGACCATCGGCGCGCACATCCTGTCCGGCGCCGTGATCGAGCCGCAGCCGCTGGATGCGCTGCTGCCGGGCTGGCGCGAAAACCCGCCGCCGATCTGCATCCCGGCCGGTGAGGACCAGTTTTTCCTGCTCAGCAAGACCGGCGCGCGCAAGCTGCCGCTGCCGCCGGGCATGCACAACCACGGCAACTTCATCGTGTCGCTGGGCGCGCTGTGCGCCTGGCTGGCGCCGCAGGCCGAGGCGCTGGGTGTCGACGTTTTCCCCGGCTTCGCCGCCGCCGACAACATCTACAATGAGGATGGCTCGGTCGCCGGCGTGCGCATCGGTGACATGGGCGTGGCCAAGGACGGCACGCACAAGCCCGGCTACACCGAAGGCATCGACATCAAGGCCAAGGTCACCGTACTGGCCGAGGGCGCGCGCGGCAGCCTCACCAAGCAGCTCGTCAAGCGCTTCAAGCTGGATGCGGACAGCGACCCGCAGGGCTATTCCATCGGCATCAAGGAGCTGTGGCAGGTACCCGCCGGCCGCGCCACGCCCGGCAAGATCGTGCACAGCTTCGGCTGGCCGGCCGACACGCGCACCTATGGCGGCGGCTTCATCTACCACCTCGATGGCGACCGCATCGCGCTGGGTTACGTCAGCGGCCTCGACTACAGCGACCCCGAATACAAGCCGTGGGAAGCGTTCCAGCAATGGAAGCACCACCCGCTGATCAAGCCCCTGCTGGAAGGCGGCAGCATCCTCTCCGCCGGCGCGCGCGCGATGGCCACCGGCGGCTTCCAGTCCCTGCCCAAGGTGGAAATGCCCGGCGCGCTATTGATCGGCGATACCGCCGGCCTGCTCAACGTGCCCAAGATCAAGGGCACGCACCAGGCCATCAAGAGCGGCATGCTGGCCGCCGAACACGTGGCCGAGACGCTCGACGTCCGCGGTTTCGACGCGCGCCTGCGCGCCTCGGACGTGATGGCCGAACTGAAAAAAGTGCGCAACGTGAAGCCCGGCTTCAAGAAAGGCCTGTGGTTCGGCATGGCCAATGCGGCATGGGAAACCGTCACCGGCGGCGCCTCGCCGTGGACGCTGAAGAACAAGGCGGACTGGTCATCGCTGCACAAGCTCGGCGAATACGACGAGCCCGAGCGCGACTACGTGCAACGCACCCTGCCCCCGCGCGACCGCCTGGCCAGCGTCTACTTCGCCGCCACCGAACACGACGAAGACCAGCCCATCCACCTGCACGTGGCCGACACCGACATCTGCGCGACCAAGTGCGTCGAGGAATACGACAACCCCTGCACCCGCTTCTGCCCGGCCAACGTCTACGAGATGGTGGCCGACGAAACCCAGCCACACGGCAAGCGCCTGCAGATCAACTCAGCCAACTGCGTGCACTGCAAGACCTGCGACATCAAGGACCCGTACGAGATCATCACCTGGGTCACGCCCGAGGGTGGTTCGGGGCCGAATTACCAGAATCTCTGAGTGGCCGAGGGCAATCCGCTGATCGGCCAATTGTCATGGCGACTAAAACGCCTCGGGTACCTGCTGCAGCGCACGCGCGGCAGCTTCGCGCTGCGCGGCATACGCGGCACGCTGGCGCGCATGCGCCAGGAATTCGAGTCACGCCCCGAGCGCGATGAGGCACTGGCACTGCTGCCGCTGGACGAACCGTTCACCCCCTTCGCCCTGCCGGTCAGCAACCAGCCGCAGGTATCGGTGATCATTCCGGTCCACGGCAAGCTCGCCTATACCCTGGCCTGCCTGCGCTCGCTGGCGCGCCACGGCGCACAGGCGCCCTTCGAAGTCATCGTGGTCGACGACGCCTCTCCCGACGACAGCGCCACCACACTGGCGCAGATCGATGGCGTACAGCTGCTGCGCAACCGGACGAATCTCGGCTTCATCGGCAGCAGCAACGCGGGCGCGGCGCAGGCGCGCGGCGAATTCCTGCTGTTCCTCAACAACGACACGCAGGTCACGCCGGACTGGCTGGATGCGCTGCTGCGTTGCTTCGCCGAGCGCGCGGATTGCGGTATCGCCGGCAGCCGGCTGGTCTACCCCGATGGCCGCCTGCAGGAAGCCGGCGGCCTGGTGTTCGCCGACGGCAGTTGCTGGACCACCGGCCGTTTCGAGCCGCGCGATGCATCGGCATTCCGCTACCGTCGTGAGACCGACTATGTCTCCGGTGCCTCATTGATGATCCGGCGCGAGGTGTTCCAGCGCCTCGGCGGCTTCGACGCGCGCTACGCACCGGCTTACTACGAAGACACCGATCTCGCCTTCGCCGTGCGCCACATCGGCCTGCGCGTGTATTACGAACCCGCCAGCCTGGTGATCCACTGCGAAGGCATCAGTGCGGGCACCGACCTCGGCAGCGGCATGAAGCGGTACCAGTCGATCAACCAGGCGAAGTTCATCGACAAGTGGGCGACCGACCTGGCAGCGCAGCCACCCGCCGGCACCGCGCTGGAGCGCGCGATCCGCTGGCGCAAGCGCGGTCGCGTGCTGGTGGTGGATTCGATGACACCGGAGCCCACCCGCGATTCCGGGTCGTTGCGCCTGCACGCGATCCTGCAACTGCTGGACGCGCAAGGCTGGAGCACCAGCTTCATTCCCGACGACGGCCGCGCAAGCAGCCGTGAAATCGCCGCCCTCGGCGAACTCGGCTGTGAAACCTCGCTGGAGAGCGTGCCCGCCTGGCTGCGCCGGCATGGCCACGAACTGCACGCCGTGATCCTGTGTCGGCACACCGTGGCCGGCCAGTATGCGGAGCTGGTGCGTCGCGATGCGCCGAAAGCGAAGTTGCTGTTCGACACCGTGGATCTGCATTTTCTGCGCGAGCAGCGCGCGGCCGAACACGGCGGCAGCAGCATGCTGGCGCACCAGGCCGCCGCCTCGCAGCGCAGCGAGCTCGCCCTGATCGCGCGCAGTGATGTCAGCTTCGTGGTCAGCCCGCACGAGAAGGCGCTGCTGGCAGAGCTGGTGCCGCAGGCGCAGGTCGAGCTGCTGTCCAACATCCACCCGGTTCACGGTTGCGGGCAGCCTTTCGCCGGGCGCGCCGACCTGCTTTTCATCGGCGGTTACGGCCACCCGCCCAACAGCGACGCCATCCGCTGGATCGCCAGCGAGATCCTGCCGCGACTGCGCCAGGCCATGCCCGACATCCGCCTGCACGTTTTCGGCGACATGCCGGATACCGCGCGACGCGAGCTCGACACACCCGGCCTCGAACTGCACGGGCGCGTCGCCGACCTGACACCGTGGATGGACAGCTGCCTGGCTTCGCTGGCACCGCTGCGTTTCGGCGCCGGCGTCAAGGGCAAGATCAACCTGTCGATGAGCCACGGCCTGCCGGTGATCGCCACCACCATCGCCGTGGAAGGCATGCAGCTGGGCGACGGCACCAACGTGCTGGTGGCTGACGATGCCGCCGCCTTCGCCGACGCCGTGCAACGGCTCGCGCACGACGAAGCGCTGTGGCGGCAATTGTCCGAACAAGGGCTGGACAACGTGCGCCAGCACTTCTCCGCCGACGCCGCCGACGCCGCCCTGCATCGCGTGCTGGATTGACCCCGGCCACCTCAACCGCGATGCTCCGGCATCACTCCCGATAGGCCGTCATGTCACCCCGCGACCTTGCCAAACGCTATCTGTTCACCGTGCTGCGCACGGGTTTTCGGCTGACCCCGATGCCTGTCGCCACACGTGACCGGCTGCGCCAGCGTTTCCTGGAACGGCATGCCGAACTGGTGCCGCAAGGGCCGCGTGGACAGATCGCCGATGCGTCGCTGGCCGCGCGTCGGCCTCGTCGTCACGCCGCGGGACGCGCGATCGGTTACATGCCCCATCGCGTCGGCACCCTGCCCGCACCGCTGCCCGCCACCGTGGTGGCGTTCTACCTGCCGCAGTTCCATCCGATCCCGGAGAACGACGCGTGGTGGGGCGCTGGCTTCACCGAATGGCATAACGTGACTCGGGCGCTGCCGCAATTCGAAGGCCACGCGCAACCGCGCCTGCCCGGCGAGCTGGGTTTCTACGACCTGCGCCTGCCCGACGCGATGCGCCGGCAGATGCAACTGGCGCGCGAGTACGGCGTCGGCGCGTTCTGCAGCTATTTCTACTGGTTCGCCGGCAAGACCCTGCTCGAACAACCGCTGCGGCAATGGCTGGCCGACCCATCGCTCGACCTGCCGCTGTGCCTGTGCTGGGCCAACGAAAACTGGTCGCGACGCTGGGATGGCCGCGCCGACGACATCCTGATCGGCCAGCAGCACAGCGCCGACGACGACCTCGCCTTCATCGAATACATCGCGCCCTATCTCGCCGACCCACGCTACCTGCGCGTGGATGGCCAGCCGCTGCTGCTGATCTACCGGCCCGGCCTGCTGCCGGAGCCGCGCAAGACGGCGGAACGTTGGCGCGAGTGGTGCCGCAGCCACGGTATCGGCGAGATCCGGCTCGCCTACGTGCAGAGTTTCGACCGCGTCGATCCGCGCGACATCGGCTTCGATGCCGCGGTCGAATTCCCGCCCAACAACATCTCGCCCTCGCCCATCACCGCGCGCCAGCACCTGCTCAATCCCGACTACAGCGGTGACGTACACGACTGGCGCGAACTGGTGCGGCAATCCGTCGCGCAAGCCGATCCCGCCTATCCGCGCTATCCCGCAGTCAATCCGGGCTGGGACAACGAACCGCGCGGCAGCGGCCGCGGCCGCGTGTTCGCGCACGCCTCGCCACGCGGCTATCGCGACTGGTTGCGCCACGCTGTCGACACTGCGCAGCGACGGTTTCCCACGCAGCCGATGGTCTTCGTCAACGCGTGGAACGAATGGGCGGAAGGCGCCGTACTGGAACCGGATACCCGGCTCGGCCACGCCTGGCTCGACGCCACCCGCACGGCGCTGCGCCCGGTGCCGGCCACGGAGACACGACCCTGCGCCGTGCTCCACATCTGGTATCCGGACTTGCTGGACGAACTGGCCGCCGCCTTGCGCGCCAGCCACGTCGACTGGCGCATCGTCATCACCACTGCCCACGAACGCGAGCAGCAAGTTCGCGAGCGCGCCGCGCAGCTCGGCATCGATGCGGAGATCGAGGTCTTCGAGAACCGCGGGCGCGACATCCTGCCCTTCCTTCACGTCGCCAACCGCCTGCTCGACGAAGGCGTGGACGTGGTGCTGAAACTGCACAGCAAGCGCTCGACCCATCGCGAAAACGGCGACGCGTGGCGCACCGACCTGCTCGGCAAGCTGCTGGCGCCTGAGCGGGTCGGCCGCATTCTCTCCGCGTTTGCCGACGATCCAGCCCTGGGCATTGTCCACGCCGAGGGCCACCTGCAGCCGCTGGACCACTACTGGGGCCAGAACCGGGCCAACGTGGATTACCTCTGTCGCCGCGCCGGCATACCGATACCCGAAGCCGGGTACGGCAGTTTCGTGGCTGGCACCATGTTCTGGTTGCGCCCCGCTGCACTACGGCTGTTGCTCGACGCCCATCTCGACGTGCTGGATTTCGAAGCCGAGGCGGCCCAGCGCGACGGCACCCTAGCGCACGCGGTGGAGCGCACGTTCAACCTCGCCGCCTCCGAAAGCGGATTTGCCACCAGGAGCATTGCCTCGCTGATTGGCCTGGAAGAAGGCAGGGCGACCACCTACCCGTACGCGCAGCGCAGCGGCTGATTCCCCCACAGCCACGGAAGTCCCCGCGGATTCATTTCGTACGACGGTTTGATGCCGGTTAGAATGGGTGTTCACGCGTCCCGACAGGGGCAGCCAACGAAGTAGGAATCTCCGATGAAAATTCTGGTCGGCTACAAGCGCGTCGTGGATTACAACGTGCGCATCCAGGTCAAACCCGACGGCAGTGGTGTGGTGACCGATGGCGTCAAGCTGTCCGCCAACCCGTTCGACGACATCGCGCTGGAAGAAGCCCTGCGCCTGCGCGAGAAAGGCGTGGCCGAGGAAGTGATCGTGGTCGGCATCGGCCCGGCCAACCTCACCGCCCACCTGCGCAATGGCCTGGCGATGGGCGCCAACCGCGCCATCCACGTGACCACCGAAGACGCGGTGCAGCCGCTGACCGCCGCTCGCGTCTTCCTGAAGCTGATCGAGAAAGAGCAGCCTGGCCTGGTGATCCTGGGCAAGCAGGCCATCGACGACGACGCCAACCAGACCGGCCAGATGCTGGCGGCCCTGTGGGATCGCCCGCAGGCCACGTTTGCCGGCAAGGTGGAGATCGCCGACGGCAAGGCCACGGTAACGCGCGAAGTCGACGCCGGCCTGGAAGTGATCGAGGCCGACCTGCCCGCCGTGATCACCACCGACCTGCGCCTCAACGAGCCGCGCTTCATCAAGCTGCCCGACATCATGAAGGCCAAGTCCAAGCCGATCGACGTAATCGAATTCGGCTCACTCGGCGTTGAGGCGCACGACCACCTGAAAACCACGCATTACGCCGCGCCCGCCAAACGCAGCAAGGGCGTGATGGTGAAGGACGCCGCCGAACTGGTCGCCGCACTGAAGCAGAAAGGCCTGCTGTAACCCCCTCGCCTGAACCTGTAGGAGCGGCTTCAGCCGCGACGCTTTTGATTCGCCACAACCCAAGAGCGTCGGGACTGAAGTCCCTCCTACAGGATCGCCATCAAGGAACATCCTGCCATGAGCAAGATTCTCGTCATCGCCGAACACCTCGGCGGCAAGCTGAACTCATCCACCGCGCGCGCCGTCAGCGCTGCCGCCGCCATCAAGGGCGATGCCATCGACGTGCTGGTGCTGTCCGACGCCCCCGACGCCATCGCCGCGGAAGCTGCAAAGATCGAAGGCGTGAGCCGCGTGCTGACCGTCACCAAACCGGAAAACGCGCATCCGCTGGCTGCTGTATTGGCACCGCAGATCGCCAAGGCCGCCGACGGCTACAGCTATGTGTTCGCGCCTTCCACCACGTTCGGCAAGGACATCGCCCCGCGCGTGGCTGCGCTGCTGGGTGTGGCCCAAGTCAGCGACGTGATGACCGTCGAGGCAGCGCACACGTTCAAGCGTCCCATCTACGCCGGCAACGCCATCATCACCGTCGAGGCCGATGCCAATCACACCGTGGTCGCCACCATCCGCACCGCCTCGTGGTCGGCCGCCGCCTCGGGCGCCAATGCCGCGCCGGTCGAAGCACTGACCATCGACGTTCCGCTGCCCACCCACACCCGCTTCGTGAAACTGAACCAGGGCAGCAGCGACCGCCCCGACCTGCAAAGCGCCGCCAAAGTTGTCTCTGGTGGCCGTGGTGTCGGCTCGACGGAAAACTTCGACATCATCTACAAATTCGCGGACAAGATCGGCGCTGCCGTCGGCGCCTCGCGTGCCGCCGTCGACGCCGGCTACTGCCCCAACGAAATGCAGGTCGGCCAGACCGGCAAGATCATCGCCCCCGAGCTGTACATGGCCATCGGCATCTCCGGCGCTATCCAGCACCTCACCGGCATCAAGGACGCCGGCACCATCGTGGCGATCAACAAGGATGGTGAGGCGCCGATCTTCGAGGTGGCGGACTTCGGGTTGGTGGGGGATTTGTTCAAGATCATTCCGGAGCTGGAAGTGGCGTTAGGCTGAGCGGTCGAGGCCGCTTCAGCACTCCAGGCGGCCGGTCACGCCTCGGGCCGGGTGATGGTTTAGCATTAGCGCTCATTCCATCCAGGTTCGGGAATTATCAATGGAGCAACACGGTCTCGTACCGCGAGGATCAACTTCTTTGCGTGTCCTTACCGTGCCAGTTCGGGCAGGCGCCGCAGCGGACCTCCCAAAGGAGATCCTCTGATGGGCTTGCTACATGAATGCGCACGGATACTCAGGCGCACCCCCATTCACCCCCAGTGGCTATTGGGTAAACGTCAGGTACCACAAGGTCTGACCAGCGCCACAGGCGTAATTCTCGATATAGGCGCCGCCGACCGGTGGATTGCGGCCCATCTGCCGAAGGCAGTCAATTACATTGCCTTGGATTATCCGGCAACCGGTAACGAGTTCTACGATGCCCGCCCGGATATTTTTGCCGACGCCTGTACTCTTCCCATCGCCGACCAATGCGTCGATGGCGTGGTCTGCCTTGAAGTCATTGAGCACGTCCCCGATCCGGCGCTTGCGCTGAAGGAAATCGCGCGCGTGCTCAGGCCCGGTGGCCGGGCCTGGATCTCCATGCCGTTTCTATACCCTCTGCACAACGAGCCTTTCGACTTCCAGCGATTTACGGAATTCGGTCTGCGCCGCGATGCGGCACGTGCGTCTTTGGAAGTCGTTTCGCTGCACCGATCCGGACATGCGATCCGCGCCGCCGGCTTGATCATGTGTCTCGCTATCGCAGGTGGCGTGGATGCCAAGAAGGGGGTTCTGAAAATTCTTCTGTTACCCATCGCATTGCTGGCGATCGTTCTTACCAATGCGGTGACCTGGTTGATGTCGCAGCTATGGCCGGACTGGAAAAACATTGCCACCGGGCATTTTCTGGAACTCCGCAAGGGCGCGGAACCGTCAACTGGCGATGGGCCCGCAACATGAAGGTTTTTTTCGTCAGCACCATGTATCCGCGCGATGCAGCCGGATACCGCGGCGTGTTCATCAGGAACATGGTGTTCGGTCTTGCTCGCGCCCCTTCGATCGAGCTGAGCGTATGGGCGCCCCCCGGCGAATTGCCAGAAGGTGTTGCGAAAGCGACCACGCCGTCGGACAGTGATTGGCTGGGCAAGCTCGTCGATCTCGGCGGCATCTCGCACATGATGCGCAGCGGCGGCGTGCGCGCCCTGCTTTCGCCCGTTCGCTTGTTGCGGATACTGGCCGCGGCATACAGGCGGCAGCGCGATGTCGATGTCTACCACATCAACTGGTTGCAATCGGCCCTGCCGTTGCCGCGCGATGGGAAGCCCGCACTGATCACTGTTCTAGGCAATGATCTCCGTTTGCTCGGGCTTCCATTCATGCGGCCGCTGTTGAGACGCGTGATGCGCCACAGACGGGTAGCCATCTGTCCCAATGCCGAATGGATGTGCGAACCATTGCAGCAGGCCTTTGGCGATATTGCCGAGATCCAGCCGATCTCGTTCGGCATTGATCCGGTCTGGTACGCAATCCAGCGCAAGCCTTTGGACCAGAGCCCGAAACGGTGGTTGGTCGTCGCCCGACTCACGGCGGAAAAAATGGGGCCCCTGTTCGAATGGTCCCGATCACTCTTTGAAGATGGGTCGCGGGAACTACACCTCTTTGGTCCCATGGAACAGGCCATCGACGTGCCGTCGTGGGTGCACTATCACGGTCCGGCCGCGCCGGAACAGCTCGCCAGGGAATGGTTTCCGCAAGCCTGCGGACTCATCACGCTGAGCCGCCATGCGGAAGGGCGCCCCCAGGTCATGCTGGAAGCGATGGCTGCGGGTATGCCGATCATCGCATCGCGGATGCCTGCGCACGCCACGGTGGTCATCGATGGGGAAACCGGCTTGTTGTGCGACTCAACGCAAAGCTATGGCGATGCGTTGGCACGCCTGGAGGATGCCGCGACCAATCAGCAATTCGGAGAAGCCGCTCGTCGTCGAGTGAACGACGAATTGGGTACATGGGACGACTGCGCGCAACGCTATATCCGGGTTTACAACCGCCTGCGCGGAGAGATGCACGGTGGCTGATTCCATTCTGGTTCTCGGGGCCAGCGGGTTCATTGGCCGCAACCTCACCCGATCCTTGGCGGAACGAGGGATACCGGTGATCGCGGTAAGCCGAAGCGGCGACGTCCCCCACCATGCGCTGATCGAGCAGGTGATCGGCGACTTACGCGAGCCCGAACAACTCGACTTGCTGCTTCAACGCAGTCGGGCCGTCGTGCATCTGGCGACGACGTCCACGCCCGGTACCTCTGCCGCACGACCATTGCATGAGGTCGAGACCAACCTCCATCTCACTGCCGCCTTGTTACAGGCTCTCCACGAGCATCCGCAGGTCGACTTGCTGTACATGTCTTCAGGAGGATCGCTGTACGCCGATACGACCACGCAGCCGTCCAGCGAATCGGCGCGGCTTCAGCCGCGCTCTTACCATGGCGCAACCAAGCTGGCCTCCGAGACATTCATCGCGGCCTGGTGCAGCCAGTCTGGCGGCAAGGCGACCATCCTGCGCCCATCCAATGTCTATGGCCCAGGCCAGCCGGAACGCAAGGGATTCGGTGTGATCCCTGCAGCGTTCGGCACGATGTTGCGCGGCGAGACACTGCATGTGTGGGGCGACGGATCCGCACAACGCGACTACGTCTACATTGATGACCTGGTCGAGCTGTGCGCACTTGTGCTGACCAACCCGATGCCGGCAGGGGTGCGTACCTTCAACGCCTGCAGTGGAACAAGCGTCAGCCTCAACGAACTCTTTGGCATCATGGAATCAGTTGCCGGCCAGCCTCTGCAACGCAGTTACGAACCTGGACGGGTGGTTGATGCCTCATGCATCGCCATGGATCCCACCTTGGCGGCACAGGCATACGGGTGGCAACACGGAACATCGCTGGAAGCCGGGATCAGGCAAACATGGGAGCACTTCCGCCGTGCGACCCACTGAGCATCGTGTTACCGATTGTCCAATCGCGGGCGCTCCTGTTGCGGCTCGATCTCATGCGAGTCGGCAGCAACGCACCCGATGATGAAACACATCTTCAAGGCCCTCGGTATTCTGCTGGCGCTCGCGGCCGGCGCGTATTTCGTGCTGTACGCCCATCAGGCGCTTGCCGGCAAGGATTTATCCGCCCTGCTCGATGGCAAGGTGATGCTTGCGGGAGCCTCCCTGACACTGCTCTACGCTTCGTCCATCATTACGACGGCGATTGCCTGGACACTGCTGCTTCGATCCATGAATCAGCAAGCCAGGTTCGGCCGCCTGCTCCCCATTCTCGCTACGACGCAATTCGGCAAATACCTTCCAGGTAACGTGGCTCAGCATATTGGCCGTATCGCGCTCGCACGAGGGGCCAACGTGCAGCTCCCCGCAGCTGTCTTTTCCGTAGCTTACGAACTGCTGCTGGCGCTCGTCGCAAGCGCACACATCGGCGCTCTTACGCTCCTGTGGTCGCCACCCGCAGCCCTGCTGACGTGGAGAATCACCGAATATCGGCTGCCACTGCTGGCGGCCGTCACCGCCTTTGCAGTGGCAGCCCTGTGGCTGGCGCCACGTTTCGCTGTCTTGTTGGGCCGCCTGAGGGGAGGTCAACGCCCGGAGGAAGAATCCGGACTCACGCGCCTTCACCTCGACCCCACTACGGTCGTCGCCTGCTATGCGCTTTATGCCAGCAGCTTCGTGATGATCGGAGCCGGCCTGTGGCTGGTCGCGCACACACTGGCCGATCCGACTTCGCAGGTTCCTGGCGTACTGTTTTTCGTAGGCGCATTTGCGAGCAGTTGGATACTTGGCTTTGTCGCACCAGGTGCACCGGCGGGATTGGGCATCCGTGAAGCCCTGCTCAGTGCCTGGCTAAGCGGCGTCATGGCACCTGTCGACGTAGTACTAGTCGTGGTGACGTTGCGCATCGCCACCACACTGGGTGATCTGTTGAACTTTGCGTTGGGCAGCGTGTTCATGCTGCGCCGAGCCGGCAACTAATCGAATCACGGAACTGCATGCATAACCGGAAAACCCATTCGTCCAAGTCCGCTTGAGGCGAAGGATCAATTACCAGGACCAGACTCGCCGGTTGCCCAGCAACCGCCGCAATATCACAAGACGATCAGCGGCAGGCAGAGAACTACGGGAGGCGCGAAGAGCACGCCATCCAACAACAGAACTATGCAGAACCTGTTTCGAACCGAACGACACTCAAGCACCAAGGTGAACCCATGAAACTCATCATCCAGATCCCATGCCTCAATGAGTCAGAGACACTGGCTATCGCACTGGCTGATCTGCCTCGTGAAGTCGCTGGCTTCGACACGGTGGAATGGCTGATCATCGACGACGGCTCGACCGACAACACGGCGGAGGTCGCACGCCAGAACGGCGTTCACCATGTGGTGCGCCATCCGGTGAACCGCGGCCTGGCGGTTGGCTTCATGTCCGGACTCGATGCGTGCCTGCGGTTGGGCGCCGATGTCATCGTCAACACTGATGCAGACAATCAATACTGCGGCGCCGACATCCCCAAGCTCACTGCACCGGTATTGGCGCATGAGGCGGACATTGTCATCGGTACGCGGCCGATCGACGACACGGAGCACTTTTCCTGGATCAAGAAGAAACTGCAGCGCCTCGGCAGTTGGGCGGTGCGGGTAGCGAGCAAGACCGACGTTGCCGACGCTCCCAGCGGCTTCCGCGCCATGTCGCGCGAAGCGGCGCTGCGCCTGAATGTGTTCAACGCCTATACCTACACCCTGGAAACAATCATTCAGGCCGGCCAGAGCAACCTGACCATTCTCTCTGTTCCAATCCGTACCAACGGCGACCTTCGGCCGTCACGGTTGGTCAAAAGCATATCCAGCTACGTGAAGCGCTCGTTGGTGACGATTCTTCGCGTATTCGTGATCTATCGGCCGCTTGCACTGTTTTTCTATGTTGGCTCGGTTTTCTGGCTGATCGGATTGGCCGCGGGCGGACGTTTTCTGTACCACTACTTCGACGGTAGCGGTGCGGGCCATATCCAATCGGTGATTCTTGCCTCGCTATGCATCACGCTAGGCATGCTTTTGTACATGATGGGTTTGATCGGCGACCTGATTGCCACCAATCGAAAGCTCTCGGAGCGCATTCTTCTCCGCGTCAGGCAACTCGAACTCAAGCGTGATTCGCGTCAAAACGATTCCACACCATAACCCGATCAAACGTTGGTGTTCGGAGACGCCCCCCTGCGACGCCTTGCAAAAAAAGCCCACCCCGACAAAAGTCCCAACAGAGTGATCAGGGATATCCAGGTGCCATAGCGTAGTGAATTCGGGCGATAGCTGAATTCCAGCGTGGTCGGCCCATTCACGGAGAATGCTGGTAATCCATCGAGATACCATTCGGGAAAGACTTCGGTGCCATCCATGCGAACCAGCCAGTCTTTCTTCGGAAAGTTCATTGGCACCACGACAAAGCCGGGACTGGTGCCGAGGTATTCCAATGTGAAATCCGTTTCGTCTCGACCGAGCAGTCGCACCTCATTTGAGCTCTCGCGACCTGGCCACGCACTTAGCGTTGGCAGAAAATAGGGCCCGGACGGGACGTTGGTATTTTCCATCAGGTGCATGCCGTTGTCCGAGGCAACCGGCACGAATGTCCCGGCGTCATCGCGGGGCGCAGCCAGGTCAAACTCGATACAACCTGATATTGGATTGCCATCCACCCGCAGCGAGCAATTTTCTGCGGCCGCTGGCGTATACCACGCAGTGATACGGTCTGTGGCGCCCGCATGTTGATAGGAAAATATGAACCGATAATTCCCCGGTGCAAGGACAAGTGTCTTTGGAAGCTGGAAAACCGCCATGTGGTTATCCAACACTGTTGATGCATCAACAACACTACGAGCTATCGGTTCAGCCTCACCGTCCCTGTACAAGGTCATCACAACCTCGCCAACCAGGTCCGCCCTCGAATAAGTAGCCAGACGTACCAGCATCGCCTGTGGATGATAGCTGCTGACCAGATTGAGCGACTGCACCCATTCGTGGCCCGGCATGGGCGGAAGCGGTTTGTGCACGGGAATCTCTACGTCCTGACCAAAGTTGGGTCGCAGGCCAGCAAACGCCACTTCAGCGCCACCCAATACATAGCGCACCCCCAACGCGGACATGGCCGGACTATTCATCCGTATGTCTTTCGCCATTACGAGAGTCGCTGTTGGCGTGGTAAATGGATCGTCAATAACCCTATCCAGCACCGATTTTATTGCGGTGCTCTTGAAGGCATGTGCGAACCACTCCGGGATGCCATAGTAGCCAAGCGTTCCCGATATCAGAAAATTCCTGTCCGTTATTACACTTTGGAATGGCCGGATGTTTTTATTTATTTTCGTCAGCAACGTATTTTCAGGATAAAAAAAGGTTACCGGGACAGGACCGTTGAACTGTCGAAAGAGTGACGCCAGATCCACTGCCTGGTAAGCAATCAAGGAAACGAATATGGACTGAACGAGAAGCTTCCACCGTATTCTCGTCAACATTTCATTGAGGAGAAACGCCGAAGCAACAGCCAACGCAATATCGAGAATAATGATGCTTCGGGACCAAGGATTGTGTGCCAAGCCGGGCACCCAGCTCAGATAGGGAGCCGGAATAATTTCAAACACCAGTGTTGCTGCCACAGCCCCCAGCAACAGTGAATAGAGCCCGAGGACGCTGACCTTACCGCGTCGCCACAATATGAAACCGAACGCCAATAAGCCAAGCACGAGTCCAAGCAGACCTACATACATGGTGGATTCGACGCGTGGCATCAGCTTCGCGAAATGGGGCAGCAAAAACCTGGCATCGTCGGGCAAGTGCAGCGAACTACCACCGGAACGATAGCTGACGTCAAATCCGGCGAACCAGGTAAGAAATGAAATGAGCGGTATGGCGCAGAGCAACATCGCCACGATCCAGGCCACGCCGAATCCAACGACGCGCATGAGCGCACGGGGCTGTTTGTCCACGACACACAAGCAGAGAAGATAAAGCGCCGCGCTTCCCGCGCCGAGCAAGACAACGAATGGAAACCCACCAAGCAGAAGCAGGCCGCTGAAACCCACCATCAATATGAAACGCCCATAACTTGGGGTCTTCCACCAACGGTCAATCGACCAAAGCAGCCAACATATCCAGATGGAGGTCAGGGTATGTGGCCAGTACAGCCATGCTGTATGAAAGCCACAAAGCATGATGGTGACGGCACCGAAGATCGACGGCAGCAGGGCTGCTCGACGGCGTAACCAGAGATGAGCCCCCCAACCCGCCATGGCCAGATTGAAAAGCGTTGCCAGATAGAAGCCGAGTGCCGCATTCGGCGCCATGGAAAATATTGCAAACGCGGGAGTCAACTCCGCGTTTGAGAGATCTTGAATGCCGGGCCGCCCTCCTGCCGGAAGCGGATTCCAGGCGGATAAATGCCCCTTGCGGATTTCATCCCGTTGGTAGACCCAACTCGGTAGCAGGCTATCGAGCACATCCGAGCGCTCCCGGCTCCGCACTGTCACCGGCTCATCGGGCACCGTCCAGCCAGCTTGTGCCACGAGCAGGTCGAAGGGCCCAACGGTCTCCCCCGCGAAGGGGTTGGTGCCGATCACGGTGACCGCAAGAGCAAGGTAGCCCAATATCGGCAAGAGCTTTGCGCCTAAACGCATACCTGACCAGGAAATGGAATTCATTGGGCCTCTCTGTCTTCGAATGCATGCCAACGCCCCCATCTGTAACGACCGGTCGTTGGCGGCATGCGTGATTGTTGCAGATCAGGTGTCCCCTCGGACCTGTCACCATTCATGGAATGCTTCGAATGCTAGTGACGGTCGGCAAAAGGGAACCTGCGGGCGATACCGCACGAAATACAGCGCACCGCAGAGAAATACTTACCGCACAAACTGCTGGACCACGAACTCCGACGCCGGCACGGTTAAATGACCACGGTCGAAACTGGTGAGCGCGTCAAGTCGACCACCGATCATGGTAAGGCAGCCCTGCTTGTTGCATAGAACCTGGCGCGGGGACAAGTAATTGACACCGACTTGCTCCGAAAACTTCCTAAGTGAGGCATCAAGCTCCTCGCCGCCGCCAGCCAAACCGAACGTCATACGTTGGTGGAACTGCTTGTCTCGCTGGTAAGCCTCGAACAGGCTGGTCGGCAGGGTATCGCTCCACTCAGGCAATTGGCCGACAAGATCAATACGCTGCACGCCCAGCTTGCGGAGCTCCGCAATCGCGGCAGTAACCTCCGGTGCAATACCAGGCCAGCCTTGACCCGACCACCGTGCAGCGATCACCACGTGACCCACCTTTTCGGCAGCGACCCGGCGCATGACTTCATTGACAATGTCTTCGCAGCGCCGGCCACCAGGAGTAAACCCGACCGCTGGTGGGCAACCCACGGCAGTAACTTGCAAAAGCCGGCTCTTACCCGCCAGCACATACTTGTATCCGGGGTACAGGGCCGCCGCATACGAATCGCCCCATAACAACATTGTGTCCTTCGGCGCACTCTTCGGCCCATCGGCGCAGGTTGCCAAGCTGGATGCCGGCTGGACAGCCAACAGAAAACAACTACGCGACCGATATGGAATGGACGGATCGTATTTGAAGCTCGCCAACGCTTGTATTTCATTAGGAAAACGGGAGGAGAAGCCTCTATTGAGATGGATCACGATCCCGGCGACAAGGATCAATGCGAGCGGCACGCAAACCAATACGACCCTCGAAACGCTATTCCTTCCCGCACCGAAGCGGATGGGCTTCTCGACAAAACGATAGGTCAGCCATGCCAGTACGGCGCTCGACAACACCGCGAATAAGCGAATGCCGACGGATGGTTGGCCACTTTCGTGTATGCGCGAAAAAACGAGTAGCGGCCAATGCCAAAGATAGAGCGGATAGCTGATCAATCCCACCAACACCATGCCGCGCAGCGAAAGCACGTTGCGGCAAATCCAGGACTGCGATCCCGCCGAAATCAACAGTGCTGCGCCGAAAGTCGGCATCAAAGCCCACCAGCCGGGGAATTGGCTGTCCTTCCTCAACAGAACGACCGCACCAGCGATCAATAGCAACCCGAGCCATGCCTTGGCTTCAGCAAGCCCACGCGAAGTGACCGCGTCCGCCTGCTTCATGCCATGACATGCCAGCAAGCCGCCGAGTGCCAGTTCCCAGAATCGGGCAAATGGCGAGTAAAAAGCCGCTACCGGATCACTACCAACTTGGTACACGTTCAATGCAAACGAGAGAAGGATGACCACTAGCAACGCGGGATATAAGTTCAGGCGCAGCCTGTGCAGTACATAGAGGCCTAATGGCCATACGATATAAAACTGCTCTTCGATACCCAGCGACCACAAATGCAGCAAAGGTTTCGTTTCTGCGACGACGTCGAAGTAACCCGCCTCCCTCCACAACAACAGGTTCGAGACGAAAGCGGCACCGCCCGTGACGTGTTCGCCTAGACGTTCGTATTCATCTGGAAGAAGCATGAACCAGCCGACCACGCACACGAACAGCAGAACCAGGAACAATGCAGGAAATATGCGCTTGACTCGCCTGCTGTAAAACCATCCGAGAGAGAATTTCTTCGCCTCCAGCGCCTCCCAGATGATCCCGGTAATCAGAAAGCCGGAGATGACAAAAAATATGTCGACACCGACGTAGCCGCCGGGCGCCAACTCCGGCGCGGCGTGGAAGATCACGACCAGCAATACCGCAATCGCGCGCAGGCCGTCGATCTCCGGCCGATACTTCAGCATCTTTTGTTCCCCAATAGTTCATGAACTAAACGAAGGATCACAATCTTGTGACCCGCTCGCCAAAGCACCGCTTCGCACGTTCGCTAATCACCCTCGGTCATTGCTAGAGGAGACGACCATTGAAACGGCAAGAGCCCTCCGCCGGTAGCTTTGGGCGAGCGCTTTAAAGCACTATATCCGTCACCGATGGGGCGTTCCAGATTCGACAGCAACACCCTGCATATGGAAGTTATAGCGGCCTGACTCCTCTCGTTCGCGATCAGCGCGAGTGTCGTGCCGGTCGCAGCAAAGCGGGCGACCTTGGTGCCCTGACTGACTGAAGTTGGGCGCTGACCAAATAACACGCCTATTTGGCACAAGCCTTTCGCATAGCCTTCCAGCTCATTACTGCGGCATCTCGATCAGCCGTGGGCCTTAGGCCAACAAAGAACTCGATGGTCATTGATGCGGTATCGAAAAATTGCGTGCATTCAAAAACGGCTAGCCCGTGGCTCGCGAGATCGACCATGAGATCGGCAAAGGTGGATGGGGTAAAAACCCAACAATGCACGTCGTGGTAGATGCCATCCATGGCCTGTGCCGCGCAGGCCATGGCATGCGCCAGAGAATGGTGACGCTCAAGCGTCTCGGCCTGCAACGCGCCCCTCCACGCTGCACCTCCATCGACCTTGACTACGTTCAACACATAATCGAGCACGATGTGGGGCAAAGGCGTGCGCGCGCGCATCATGTGCGCATAGACCACATCGTTCAATCGCGTTTCCCTGCGCAGATAGTCGAACGTGAAGCGCCGATCCGGAATTGCCAGCCGTATCTCACCACCCGGCCTCAAAATGGACGCCAGCTCACCGAGCCATGAAATGAGATCGGGCACATGTTCGACCACGTGGGATGCCACTACGTAATCGACGCGCTCTTCCAGCGCCTCGGCCAATGGCCGCTCTCCCCACACCGCGTCGACATCAACCAGCGCATCCAGATCCACATCGGGATCAACTCGGTATTTCTCACGCAATGTCGCGGTATCGGCATGATCGACATAGAACACACGACCATCCTGACGTGTGACGAGAGGCCTGCAGAGCGCGCCAATTTCCACCCCAACACGCCCTGCAACATCAATGTCGCACAGAAGTTTTTCTCTACGATCCATAACTACTCCCGCCGTCGTCAGAAACTGTTTGGCGCTGGATTTGATGGCGCCCGTTGAGGTGCGCCGCGGAAGGAAGTTGAAGATCGATACCATCAGCTGGAGGTCTTTCGTGAGCGGCCCCAACCAACTTGAACTCCCCGCCATACCCGGTAAATCATCCGGTCAGCTTATTGGAACAACGCGCGATCAGCGCCATGGGAAAGCCGGCTTCCGCTACCGAACTTGATCCTGGCTGGTGGATATGGATCGTGGGGGGAACGCCAATTCGAACGGTGTCCCCGTTAGCGCAAGGTTATGACTGTAAACCGGATCAGCGGACAGTTCACGCGGCCATTTCTGCTGCATCGATTCGACCTCACTCGCAAAGCGGGCCTTCTTTTCAGGTGAATCTTCGTAGCCGCGAGTGGCCGATTCGTGGTGATACAGCTCCGCAAAAGGGGTCCACAAATTGCGATAGCCCCGCTGTTGTACGCGCAGGCAGAAGTCAATATCGTTGAACGCCACCTGCAAGGACTCGTCCAGGCCGTTCACTTCGTCGAATACCGCACGCCGGATAAGCAGACAAGCAGCGGTCACCGCGCTCATGTTCTGGACAAGTCTGGCTCGCCCCATCTGTCCGGGGTAACCACGTGGCTTGCCGCAGTACGCATGTGCCGCCACGCCATGCACGCCAAGCACGACGCCGGCATGCTGGATGGTGCCGTTGGGGTAGTACAGCATCGCGCCAACGGCTCCGATCTCCGGCCTCATGGCATGCCCAGCCATCTCCTGCAGCCAATCAGGAGAAATCGCCTCGATGTCGTTGTTGACCAGCCCGACAAGCTCACCGCGGGTCTGCCGAACCGCGTAATTGTTCAGCGCCGAGTAGTTGAACGGCTTATCGTACGCAAGCACGCTCACCCGAGGATCGGCCACGACGTCGCGCAAGTACTGCAACGTGGCGGGATCACTCGACTGGTTGTCGACGATGATGATTTCGTAGTTGTCGTAGGTGGTCAGCGTGAGAATCGAATCGATGCAACGCTGGAGCAAGTGAAGCCCGTCGCGAGTTGGAATGATCAGGCTGATTTTTGGGGACGGTGCAGGCAAGGCGTAACTGACACGGAAATTTCCGGGTCGCCCATCGATTTCCTTCACCTCGGCGTTGGCGTTCACACGCTCAAGGTGCTCGGCGATGGCCTTCATGCCGGCCGTGCGCGCGTAGCTCTTCTCGTCAACGGCCACGGCGGTGGAGCCCGGAATCGCACGCCAGTGGTAGAGCACGCGGGGGATATGCCCGATGTCTGCCGGCGTCAGCCGCTCGATACAACGCAGGGCAAGGTCCCAGTCCTGGCTACCTTCGTAACCTTCACGAAAACCGCCCACGTCGAGCATGAGCTGGCGCTGGTATATGCCGAGATGACTGATGCAATTCTGTGAAAGCAGCAGATCGTAGTTCCAGTCCGGCTTCATGTATGGGTCGTAACGTCGCCCATCCTGATCGATCTTGTCTTCGTCGCTGTAGACAAGCTTCCACGAGCGATGAGACTGCAACGCCTTGACCACTTCGAACAGGGCCAACGGATGAAGCTCGTCATCGTGATCGAGCAGCGCAACGTACTCGCCGGTTGCTAAAGCCAGGGCGCTGTTGGAGGTGGCCGAGATATGTCCATTCTGAGGGCGCCGCACGACCCGGATCCGGCCATCTTTTGCGGCATATTCATTCAATATCCGGATGACATGCGATGCCGGGGAGGCGTCGTCCGCCAGACACAGCTCCCAATGCGGATAGGCCTGGGCCTGGACACTCTCGATGCAACGGCGCAGCCACTTCTCTTCGGTGTTGTAAACAGGCACGAGAACCGAAACCAGCGGCTGGAATTCCCAGGCAGCACTCAGTGAACGCGCCTGCTCGACAGCCTGTGGCGTGACGCTGTCGTAGTTCTCCAACCATGCGTCATACGTATTCGCAATGCCGACGGGTCGTGTATATGACGCGTAGAGCGCCTTCCACATGCCGCGGAAGCCGACCGAACGAAACTTGTTGAGCACCATGCGCGGGCTGATCCCTTTCCCGCCCGGCTGACTGGTGGAAATTCGGGTTGCCTGCAACAACGCCAACCCCGCCCGCAACTTGCTCACACGCTTGATGATGAGTCGGCGCACGGACAACTGACAGGGAGACGTGGCCGGATCGAATCGCAAGCCATGCAGAGGATGGGTAAAACACACAAGACCACGATGTGATGACTGGCCCGGTTTGACGAACGACAGATTGATGCCTTGCATATCCGACGGTACGCCGGGGCCGTAGTCCGGGTACAGCACTGCCTGCACGGGGCTGCCATCATGCTGCTGCATGTCCAGACTGACCATGTACCAGCCCGGCGCAAGCGGAAAATTGTCACTCCCGCAGGCAAACATCGGATCGTTGCCCGTCACTTGCCAGCGCCTGTCCGCGGGGTCCAGTGCACCCAGGTGCTGCAGGGGCATCAACCGGAACTCGGTTCGCGAAAACCGCAGGCGCAACCGCGACAGCAAACTGCGCCGCTGAAGCAGGCTGCGCAAGACCGCCTCCTGGCGGGCCAGCCCTTGTAGCAGCGGCTCTACAGCAACAATCACATGCTGATCGATATCGTTCGTACGTTTCTGCAGTGCCGCCAAGCCTTGTCGCAAAGGGCCGACAACAGCGGTCAGATGCTGATCAATGGCGCTCAGCCGCCGTTGCAATTCAGCCTCTCCCTGCATGATTCGCTCATCCAGGGTCTGCGCCATGTGCCGCTGGGCATGATCCAGCCGTTCCACGCTTCGACCCACGGTACGCAAGGCGATTTGCCCCGCAGCCGCTTGCCGGATCTCGCCTAACGCCTTGGCCTGCGTTGCAGTCAACTCCCACGCAGCGGGCTCGTTGAGCACGACCTCAATCGTCAACTCCAGACGAAGGGTCAGCGCGCCAGCCGACGGCAGGTCAGCCACGAGATCGCCAATCTCGATCTCCACGTAGGGATCGCGTTCAAGCGAGACGATGCGCAGCTCGCTGGCCACCTCCGCCGGGCAAACGTCGCAATGCAGAAAACCCAGCCGGGCATGGATATCCGGCATCGCCACCTCATGCGAAGCGTCGCCTTCGATAGCCAGACGGATCGCGCCCAGGCGAAACACGCCGGGTGCTTCGCCTGGGTCCAGCCGGATAAAGTCCGGGCGCACGCCCGATGGCAACAGAAATTCGATCGCCCGTTTGCCCGTGGTGACATCAAGCTTCGCGCTGAGCAACCGCTCTTCGCTGAAGTGTCCGTCGCGTTGCCGGTAGAAAAGGCTGCAGACCAGATCCGGTGTGGTGACCTCCACGCGCGTTGGCGCCCCACCGTCCGCATGGACAATGGTCTGACCCAACTGGCTGAAGCATTCACGCATGCGTTCGGGTTCGGCCTGCGCAGCCTGCATGAAAGCCTTGAATTCCTCAGGCGCGTGCGCGCCGACCTGCACTACGCCCAATCCATTGCTGTGGGCAAAGTCGAACGTCGGGTAGTGTTCGGCCAGCTCCTCGATCAGACGGTAAACACCGAACCCGCGATCGCGCACCTGGGTGTCATGAAAAAGCACGACGGCGCGGTCGCTCAGCTTCGGGAGCCAGGTCTCGAAATCATTCCGCACGGCTTCATAGGAATGCAATCCATCAATATGAAGCAGATCGATACTTCCATCAGCAAAATCAGCCACTGCGTCTTCGAAGAACGCGCGCTTCAAATACGAAAAACTTCCATACAGCGGGTCGTGATATGCCTTCAGGCCAAGATACACATCGTCCGCGTATTTTCGCGCATGTGCATCGCCTTCCCACGAATCGATTGCGGTGCAATGGGTTTCTGCACCCAGGTGACGAATCGCCTGGCAGAAGGCCAGATACGAATTGCCGGAATCGGTACCCAGCTCGACCAGGCTGCGTGGACGCAGCAAGTCGATCAGCAAATACGCAAACGGGATATGTCCAGCCCAGGCGAATGGAAACGAAAGCCGCGGCCGCAGAAAAGCGACCGGATGATCGTCAAGGCGAAATGGTTTCATGAAATCATTCACGGTCAAGGGTAATGTCGTGCATAGGCAGGCCAATAATGCCTGCGGGAGCCTGGGTGCCCTGCGATTTGAACATCAAAGCCTCATGAACCCAGCTCTGGATGACATGGTCGTCCTGGCTACCCTCGGCGACTCCGGCTGTAATGAAATAATCGCCCGCCTGGAGGCGTGGCATGTCGAAGTGGAATCGAGCACGAAAGGTTTCCCCGGCGGCCACCGAAAAACCTTCATCCAGATAACTGAGATAGGTGTTGTCGCCGAACAGCAGCTGGCCGAGCCTGTCTTTCACATAGAAACCCACGATCACACTGTCCAGCGGCTCATCCGCTTCGGCGGTGAGCTCCAACACCACACTTTCACCACCAACAACCCAGGCCAACTGCGCATCGTTCTCGTCAAGAATGGCCACGTCAGTCACGCGCGCCTTCAGTTCGCCAAAGCTCCCGGCTTCAGGATGGAACGGTGAAATATGAATATCGTTGCGAAGCGAGGAGCGGTCAATCAGCTCCTGACGGGCATCCTTGCGTCGCGGTGGCAGCACTCGTTTGGCAGCCCCAACCGTCTCGCGCCGCAAGGCTCCGCCCTGACGCTCGGCCATGAACGCCTCCAGATACGCATGCACCACTTCCTTGGCCGTACCGCACGCTTGTTGCGTCCCATGATCCAGCCAGACGGCGCGCTCGCATAACCCGGTTACTGCCGAACTGTCGTGACTGACGAAAAGCAAGGTGCCCTTCGTCTTGAATTCGCGCAGGTAACGCATGCATTTCTGCGTAAAGAACGCATCACCCACCGCAAGCGCCTCATCGATAATCAGGATGTCTGCATCGACATGGGCCATCACGGAAAACGCCAACCTCATGGCCATGCCGCTTGAGTAGTTCTTGACGGGTTGGTCGATGAAATCACCAATGTCGGCAAATGCCGTGATCTCGTCAAAACGCTTGTCGATCTCGCTGCGCGACAAGCCCAACACAGACCCGTTCAGATATACGTTTTCGCGGCCAGTGAACTCGGGATTGAAGCCCGCACCAAGTTCCAGCAATGCGGCAACCCGCCCCCGCACGCGAACGTCGCCGGTCGACGGCGCCAAAGTGCCGCAAATAATCTGCAGCAAGGTCGATTTGCCCGAGCCGTTGCGACCGACAATGCCCACCGTCTCACCGCGCTGAACAGTGAAATTGATGTCGCGCAGGGCTTCGAACTCGCGATACCAGCGTCGATTTCCACCCACCAGCATCTGCATCAGTCGGTGATGCGGCTTGTTATATATCGGATAAACCTTGCCCATGCCCCGCACTTCAATGACTGGCTCAGAGGACATCGGCAAACCCCCGTTGCGTCGTCACGAACCAGGCATGCCCGAGCCACGCCACCAATAGTCCACCCACCGTCGCGAACGCGAGCGCCCCCCAGTTAGGCCACTCGCCCATGAGCACCACCATACGGGCCTCGTCGATGAAGAACGTCAGCGGATTGAGATGAAACAGCGTCTGCAGATTCTGCGGCAGGATGCTGACCGGAATGATTGCCGACGACAGAAACAACATGGCCGTCACAAATACCGGCATTACCTGGCTGATATCACGAAAATAGACACCGACCGACGCCAGGAACCAGCACAAGCCCATCGTCAACAGCAGCAGCGGAATGAAGATCAGAGGCAGCAGCAGCAGCGTCGGATGCAACCGATGTTCCAAGGCCAACATGAGCAGTGCGAGCACAATGACATTCATGAGTGCGTGGAACAGCGCCGAAAACATCATCGGCCATGGCAATACGTCGAGGGGGAATACCACCCGCTTCACGAAGTTGGGGTTACCCACTACAAGAGTGGTGGCACGCGACGCACATTCGCCAAAGAAACCGTGGACGATCAATCCGACGAACAGGATTACCGCGTAAGAATGGTCCCCGCCCGCCTCTTGCGGCCAACGACTTTTCATTACCGTGCCGAACGCAAAAGCATAGACACACAACATCATGAAGGGGCTGATGACCGACCACGCCAATCCGAAACTGGCACCGCGGTAACGCCCCAGCACCTCGCGCTTGCTGAGTTCCCAAGCCAATGATTTATTACGGATCAGCGACGCAAAGGGGCTTTCCCAACGCCGACGATCCTGCAACGTCGTGGCGTCGCTGCGCCCCAGCTGTGGTGCCGAACTCATCGCAGCGCGTACTCCAGCTCTGCGCGCAAATCAGCAATATCCTCCACCCCCACCGACAGACGTATCAGCCCGTCACTGATGCCCAGCCGCTTGCGGTTGGCGGCCGGTACCGAGGCGTGGGTCATGATTGCCGGATGCTCGATCAGGCTCTCGACGCCACCGAGGGATTCGGCCAGGGAAAACAGTTCGCAGCGTTCCAGCATGCGCCTGGCCTTCCTCAGGCCGCCCTTGACCTCGATGGTGATGATGCCGCCGAAACCGTGCATCTGGCGCTTGGCCAGCGCGTGTTGCGGGTGGCTCTTCAGGCCCGGATAGATCACCCGCTCCACCGCGGGGTGTTTTTCCAGCCACTTCGCCAACTCCAGCGCGCTGGCGCAGTGCGCCTTCATGCGCAGGTGGAGGGTTTTCAGGCCACGCATGGCCAGGAAAGCATCGAATGGACCGGCGATGGCGCCCACCGAATTCTGCAGAAAGCCCATCTGCTGGGCCAGATCCTTGTTGCCGGCAACCACGATGCCGCCAACCATGTCGGAGTGACCATTGATGTACTTGGTGGCTGAATGCAGCACCAGGTCCGCCCCGTATTCCAGCGGGCGCTGGACCATCGGTGAGCAGAACGTATTGTCGACCACCAGAATCAGACCGTGCTTCTTGGCGAATGCGGCCACCTTGGCCAGGTCGACCAGCTTCAGCATGGGATTGGTGGGCGTCTCGGCCCAGATCATCCGCGTGTTTGGCTGCAGGGCGGCTTTCATCGCCGCGGTGTCGTTCAGGTCGACGAAGCTGAAGTCCAGCCCGGCCGAACGGCGGCGCACCTTCTCGAACAACCGATAGCTGCCGCCATACAGGTCGTCCATCGCGATCACGTGGCTGCCCGAGTCGAGCAGGTCCAGCACGGTGGATGCCGCGGCCAGGCCGGATGCAAACGCGAAGCCGGCTACGCCGCCCTCGAGGTCGGCCACACAGCGCTCGTAGGCCATCCGGGTCGGATTTTGCGAACGTGAGTACTCATAGCCCTTGTGCTTGCCGGGGCTTTGCTGCACGTAGGTCGAGGTGGCGTAGATCGGCGTCATGATGGCGCCAGTGGAAGGATCCGGGTGCTGCCCGGCATGAATCGCCCGGGTCCCCATGCCGTGTCCGTTTTGCTTCGTGCCAGTTTTCATCGACCTCAACAACCCGCGGGGCGGGTCCCGTCATTGTGAAGTCCGCCATCTTACCTTCTTATGGGGGTAGTTCTGGTTGGTGTGGATGCGCGACGTTCATCCAGGGGGCGGCAAAATTGCGCTCTTTTCAACGCCGTTCCAAGCCGCCCAACCCTTCGCGCTTGGTTGACGAGGCGGGAAAAGGCATCATTTGCCATCCCCTCGGCAAGCAAGTCGCCGTATCCACCGTCGAACCATGGACGTATTGATGACTTCTTCATCCGCAAGGATCACCACCTTACTTGTCACCGGCGGCGCCGGGTTCATTGGCGCCAACTTCGTGCTGCAGGCCATCGCCGATGGCCTGCGCGTCGTCAACCTGGACAAGCTCACCTACGCCGGCAACCCGGACACGCTGGCCTCGCTGGACGGCAACGCCCGCCACGTGTTCGTGCAGGGCGACATTGGTGACCGGGAGCTGGTGGCGAAACTGCTGGCCGAACACCGTCCCGACGCCATCGTCAACTTTGCGGCCGAATCTCATGTGGACCGGTCCATCGATGGCCCGGCCGAGTTCGTGCAGACCAATGTGGTGGGCACGCTGGCCTTGCTGGAAGCCGCCCGCGACTACTGGCGCGGCCTCGACGACGGGGTGCGCGACGCGTTCCGTTTCCTGCACGTGTCGACCGACGAGGTCTATGGCTCGCTGGGCGCCGAGGGCAAGTTCACCGAGCAGACCGCTTACGCGCCCAACTCGCCCTACTCCGCCTCCAAGGCGGCCTCCGACCACCTGGTACGTGCGTTCCACCACACCTACGGGTTGCCGGTGCTGACCACCAACTGCTCGAACAATTACGGGCCATACCAGTTTCCCGAGAAGCTCATCCCGCTGATCATCCAGAAGGCGCTGGCCGGTGAGGCCTTGCCGGTGTACGGCGACGGAAAGAACATCCGCGACTGGCTGTTCGTGGGCGATCACTGCAGCGCCATCCGCCGCGTTCTCGACGCCGGCCGGGTCGGTGAAACCTACAACGTGGGCGGCAATGCCGAGCGCGAGAACATCCAGGTGGTGAAAGCCATCTGCGCCCTGCTCGACGCGCGCCAGCCGCTGGCCGACGGGCGCGCGCGCGAATCGCTGATCACCTATGTGAAGGATCGTCCCGGACACGATCGCCGCTATGCGATCGACTCCAGCAAGCTGCAGGGCGAACTGGGCTGGCGGCCCTCGCAAACCTTCGAAACCGGCATCGCGCAGACGGTGGACTGGTATCTCGCCAACCAGTCGTGGAGCCAGCGCGTGCTCGACGGCAGCTATCGCATGGAGCGGCTCGGATCATGACGACCACCAAAGGCATCATCCTGGCCGGCGGCTCCGGTACCCGGCTGCATCCGATCACCCGCGCAACCAGCAAGCAGCTGCTGCCGGTGTACGACAAGCCGATGATCTACTACCCGCTGGCCACGCTGATGCTGGCCGGTATTCGCGAAGTGCTGGTGATCAACACGCCGCACGAGCAGGAAATGTTCCAGCGCCTGCTCGGCGACGGTTCGCAGTGGGGCATCGACATTCGCTATGCCGTGCAACCCTCGCCGGACGGGCTGGCCCAGGCCTTTACCATCGGCCGTGATTTCATCGACGGCAAGCCGAGCTGCCTGGTGCTGGGCGACAACATTTTCTATGGCCACGGCTTTACTGACCGCCTCAAGCACGCCGCGACGCGCGAGCGTGGCGCCACGGTGTTCGGTTATTGGGTAAAGGACCCGGAGCGCTACGGGGTGGCCGAGTTCGATGCCGCCGGCAAGGTGATCGGGCTGGTGGAGAAGCCGGCCCAGCCGAAATCGCACTACGCGGTGACCGGCCTGTATTTCTACGACGAGCGCGTCTGCGACTACGCTGCGGCGCTGAAACCCTCGCCGCGCGGCGAGCTGGAAATCACCGACCTCAACCGCTGCTACCTCGACGACAACTCGCTGCACCTGGAGCAACTGGGCCGCGGCTTCGCCTGGCTCGATACCGGCACGCACGAGTCGCTGATGGAAGCGGGCAACTACATCCAGACGATCGAGAATCGGCAAGGACTCAAGGTGTGCTGCCCCGAGGAGATCGCCTATCTCAACGGCTGGATCCACACCGATCAATTGCTGGCGCTGGCCGCACCGCTGGCCAAGACCGGTTACGGCCAATACCTGCAGCAATTGCCGACGCAGGGCCTGGCACGATGAAAGTGATCGAAACCTCCCTGCCCGGCGCACTTGTCCTCGAACCGCAGGTGTTCGGCGATGCCCGCGGCTTTTTCTACGAGAGCTACAACGAGGCAAAGTACCGCGACGCCGGCGTCGACCGCCGTTTCGTGCAATCCAACGTCTCGCGTTCCGCCAAGGGCGTGTTGCGCGGGCTGCATTACCAGTGGCCGAATCCGCAGGGCAAGCTGGTCAGCGTGCTTGAGGGCGAGGTGTACGACGTGGCGGTGGACATCCGCCGCGGCTCGCCCAATTTCGGCAAATCGGCGGGCGTGCTGCTGACCGCCGAGAACCACCGTCATTTCTGGGTGCCGGAAGGCTTTGCCCACGGCTTCTGCGTGTTGTCCGAGTTCGCCACCTTCAGCTATCAGTGCACCGCGCTGTATGAACCGAAGGCGGATGCCGGCATCCGCTGGAACGATGCGGCGCTGGGTATCGACTGGCCGGTCAGCACGCCGCTGCTGTCGGACAAGGACGGCAAGACCCCGCTGCTCGAAGATGTGCCACCCGAGCGGCTACCGGTCTACGCTCCGTGAGGGCTCTGCTGCTGGGTGCCAACGGCCAGCTCGGCCGTACCTTCCTCGATCATGGGGCCCTGGCTGCTCGCACCGATCTGGTCTCCGCCAGCCGCGACGGTGTGTTGACCGCCGGCGGCACTGGCGAAGTGGCCGACCTGTCGATGCCCGAATCGCTGCCCGCCCTGCTGGATCGCGTGCAGCCGGACGTGATCGTCAACGCCGCCGCCTATACCGCGGTCGATCGCGCCGAGCAGGAAGAAGCGCTGGCCACCCGCGTCAATGGCGAGGCGGTCGGCGTGCTCGGGCAATGGGCCGCCGCCCACGGCGCGCTGGTAATCCACTATTCCACCGACTACGTTTTCGACGGCAGCCAGGCCCAGCCTTATGCGGTGGATGCGCCGACGGCGCCGGTAAACGCGTACGGCCGCAGCAAGCTGGCCGGCGAGGAAGCGCTGCGCCGCAGCGGTACCGATCACCTGATCTTCCGCACGGCGTGGGTGTACGCCGCGCATGGCCACAACTTCCTGCGCACCATGCTGCGTCTGGGTGCGGAGCGCGACGAGTTGCGGGTGGTGGCCGACCAGCATGGCGCGCCCACCGATACCGGCCTGATCGTCAATGCCACGCTGGCGGCGCTGGCACGCTGGCAGCCGGCCAGCGCGACCGAGCGCCAGACGCTGCGCGGCACGCACCACCTCGTGGCCAGCGGCGCGACCACCTGGCACGGCTTTGCCACCGCGATTTTCGAACAGGCCGTGGCGCATGGCTTGCTGCCACGCGCGCCGCACGTGCTGCCAATCGCCAGTGGCGAATTCCCCACCCCTGCCCCGCGGCCCGCATGGTCGGTGCTGGACAACACACTGCTGCAGACGCGGTTCGGCCTGACGTTGCCGGACTGGCGCGATGGCCTGGGTAATGTGGTCGGCGAAATGGCCCGCTCCGCGCGCGGGTGAAGCCCCACCGCAAGACTGTGGGAGCGGCTTCAGCCGCGATGCTCTTGTGCCGGACCTCAGGGCAGGAGCATCGCGACTGAAGTCGCTCCTACAGGCGGTGCGCCAGCCCGGGTTGGCATTATGATCACCGAATGTTGATTCCCCTCATTCTCAGCGGCGGCAGCGGTACCCGGCTTTGGCCGGTGTCGCGCAAGAACCTGCCCAAGCAATTCCTGGCCCTGGCCGGCCAAGGCACGCTGTTTCAGCAGGCGATCGCGCGCACGCGGCAGTTGCCGCAAGTGGCGGCGCCGATCGTGGTGGCCAGCGACGACCACCGCTTCCTTGCCGCCGACCAGTTGCTGGAAGCCGGCATCGACGACGCCACCATCGTGCTGGAGCCACTGGCACGCAACACCGCGCCGGCGATTGCGCTGGGCGCGCTGCAGGCGATCGATCGCGATGCCGACGCGGTGTTGCTGGTGCTGCCGGCCGACCATCTCATCGGCGACACCGCCGCGTTTGCCGCGGCGGTGGAAAAGGCGTTGCCACTGGCCCGGCAAGGTTGGCTGGTGACGTTCGGCATCCGCCCCGACCGGCCGGAAACCGGCTTCGGCTACATCCGCCATGGCGAGGCGGTCGGCGACGGTTACCACGTGGATCAGTTCGTCGAGAAACCGGATCTCGCCACCGCGAAATCCTATGTTGACGACGGCGGCTACGACTGGAACTCGGGCATGTTCCTGTTCAAGGCGTCGCGCTACCTGGAAGAACTGGCGGCGCATGCGCCGGCGATGCTGGCCGCGGTGCGCGAGGCGCATGCGAAGGCCTCGGTCGATCTGGATTTCGTGCGTGTCGACCGTGATGCGTTTGCTCGCGTGCCGGACGATTCAATCGATTACGCGGTAATGGAAAAAACCCGCCGCGCGGCGGTGATCCCGGTCAGCTGCGCGTGGAGCGACATCGGTTCGTGGTCGGCGCTGTGGCAGACCTCGGTGCACGATGCGCAAGGCAATGCCCACGACGGCGACACGCTGGCGATCGATACCCGCAACTCGCTGTTGCGCTCGCATGACCGCCACCTTCTGGCCACCGTCGGTGTGGACGATCTGATCGTGGTGACCACGCCGGATGCCACCCTGGTGGCGCATCGCGATGCCGCGCAGGATGTGAAGAAGATCGTCGAGAAGTTGAAGGCCGCCGGTCGCAGCGAGCATTCGCTGCACCGCGTGGTGCATCGTCCGTGGGGCAAGTACGACTCGCTGGAGGAAGGCGAACGCTTCCAGGTGAAGCGCATCGTGGTCAAGCCCGGCGCCAGCCTCAGCCTGCAGAAACACCACCACCGCGCCGAACACTGGATCGTGGTTTCCGGCACGGCCGAGGTCACTTGCGACGACAAGGTGTTTCTGCTGGGCGAAAACCAGAGCACCTATATTCCGCTGGGCAGCAAGCATCGATTGCGCAATCCCGGCAAGCTGCCGCTGGAGTTGATCGAGGTGCAGTCGGGAAGTTATCTGGGCGAAGACGACATCGTGCGGTTTGACGATGTTTACGGGCGCGCCTGATTCCCGACATCCCATGTAGGAGCGGCTTCAGCCGCGACCCGGGTGTGCCTCGTAGCCCGGTCGCGACTGAAGTCGCTCCTACAGGAGTCGCGGGCCTACAGGAAATCGGCGGGATGAAGCTTGTAGGTCTGGCCGGCTTTCGTCGACAGCGACACTTGCCGCTTGCCATAGCGCACCACGCAATCGCCACCACGCAGTGAGCGCACGCTGGCTTCGACCAGCTTGCCTTTCGCCCAGCGCATGTCGATCACGAAACCGCCGCGCGCGTGCAGGCCGCGCACTTCGCCTTGCGACCACGCATCGGGCAAGGCGGGTAGCAGGTCGAGCTGGCCGGGCTCGCTTTGCATCAGCATTTCCACCATGCCCGAGGTGGCTCCGAAGTTGCCGTCGATCTGGAACGGTGGGCCGGCGTTGAACAGGTTCGGGTAGGTGCCGGCCCATTCGTGGCCCAGCCGCGTGTCGCGCGACGCCGGCTTGAACAACACATCCAGCAGGTGCAGCGCGCGGTTGCCGTCGCCCAGGTGCGCCCACAGGTTCACCTTGTAGGCTTCCGACCAGCCGGTGGAGTCGTCGCCGCGCACGTCCAGCGAGCGCGCTGCCGCGGCGGCAAGTTTTGGGGTTTCGGCGAGGTCGATCTGGTTGCCGGGGAACAGGCCCCACAGGTGCGATACGTGGCGGTGGTGCACCTCCACCTCGCGATAGGGTTTCAGGTATTCCTGGATGCGACCGTCGAGGCTGATCTGGATCGGCGCCAGTCGCGCCCGTTTGGTTTCCAGCTCGCGGCGGAAATCAGTGTCGACATGCAGATCCTGTGAGGCCTCGATCACCGCGCCGAACAGGAAGCGGATCAGCTGCTCGTCCATCGTCGGGCCCATCACGATCGCGGCCTTGCGGCCGTCGTCCATGTAGACGGTGTTTTCCGGCGAGCTGGAGGGTGCAGTCACCAGCCAGTGATGGCTTGGCTCTTCGATCAGCACGTCGGCGTAGAACTGCGCGGCGCCGCGCAGTACGGGGTAGTAGCGGCGCAGGAAATCGCGGTCGCCGGTGTAGCGGTAGTGATCCCAGATGTGGAAGCCCAGCCACGCGGGCGCGCCCTGCCACACGCCCCAGCTGGCCTCGGCGCCGGGCGCGGTGAAGCCCCACAGGTTGGTCAGCGTGTGCACCACCCAGCCGCGCGCGCCGTAATAGCGCTGCGCGGTTTTGGCGCCGGGCTGTTGCAGCGAGGCGGTCAGCGCGAACAGCGGCTGCACCAGCTCGCCCAGGCCGGTGGGTTCGGCCGGCCAGTAGTTCATCTCGATGTTGACGTTGGTGTGGTAGTCGCCATTCCACGGCGTGCTGGTGCCTTCGGCCCACAGTCCCTGCAGGTTGGCGGGCAACCCGCCGGGGCGAGACGAGGAAATCAGCAGGTAGCGCGCGTATTGGAAATACAGCGCGGCGAAACCGGGGTCGCCACCATCGCCGTAGGCATCGAGCCGCGCCCGCGTGGACATCGCTTCGCGCGCGCTGTCGACGCTGCCCAGTTGCAGCGAGAAGCGGTCGAACCATGAACGGAAATCGGCCACGTGCACCGCATGTAGTTGCGCCACGGAGCGATTCGCCACCCGCTGCAGATCGGTGGCGCTGGCGGCGACGGGATCGGCCGTGTGGCGTCCGGCGAAACCGTCGTAGTCGGTGGCTTCGCTGATCAGCACGGTGACGTCGGTGCCGTGTTCGACGCGTATGCCGTGCGCATCCGCATGCACGCTGGCGCCGGGTGCGATCACCCGCACCCGCGCCGCGAAAGTCAGGCCCTTGCCGCTGCCACCGCTGTCCAGTTCGCCGTGCATCAGCAGGCCATTCGCGCCGTCACCCTCAACCGTGGCGCGTTCGGCACGATCGAGCTTCGCCACGAAGTTCAAGGCACCGGTACGATCGGCGTTGAGGTGCAGCACCATCACCTGGTCGGGTGCGCTGACGAACATCTCGCGCCGGTAGCGCACGCCGTCTTGCGTGTAGCGCACTTCGCTGGTGGCGCTGAGGATGTCCAGGCGGCGGCGGTAATCGCTGACCGGTGCCGCGTTCGCGGCGAAATCCAGTGTCAGCGTGCCCAAGCCCTGATAGGTGCCGTAGTGCGCGTTGGCGCCCTCGCCGCTCCAGGTGAAGTGCTGGTTGGTCAGTTGCTCGGCGTCGACGTTGCGGCCTTCCAGCAGCAATTGGCGGATCTTCGGCAGGTAGTTCACCGCATCCTTGCGATCGGCGCCGTCGTAGCGCGAGCCGGAAAACATGGTGATTTCGCTGAGCGAATAGCGCGCTTGCTGCACGCCGCCATAGACCATCACCCCCATGCGCCCGTTGCCCAGCGGCAGCGCTTCGTTGAAGGTGTTGGCCGGCGCGTCGTAGTGCAGCTGCAGGTTCTGGGCGGCGAGCGACGCACCGGAAAACAAGCCAAGCACGACGGCGACGACCGCCAGCATCAAGTAGACGCGCGCCTTGCCACGGCGGCGCGCGGGCGGGTTGGGTATGAGCATGTGATCACTCCAAACTTGCGAAGAAAGCCACGTGCTGGGGGTTTCTTCTATCGCGCGTGCGGTGCGCGCGCCCTCTTCCGCCCTTCGGGCACCTTCTCCCGCAAGCGGGAGAAGGAACAGCTTTCACGACCAGCCTGCCTGGCTAGACTCGACGTACGGCGGCATCAACCCCGCGGCGCGCGCGATCTGCCACAGACCCAGCGCGGCGGCGCCGCGCGGCGGCAACGCCATGCCCAGTTCGAAGCAGGAGGCGGCCACCGCGTAGCGCCGGCACAGGGCGGGGTTGCCGATAAGTTGCAGCGGGGTGGAGGTGTTGACGCGGCCGGCGGCGATCGCGCTGCGCAACTCCTCGCCGATCAGCAGGCCGGAGAGGTAATCGGGTACGGCCGGCAATGCCAGCTCGCCGGTGAGCACCAGCACGCGGCTGGAAAACAGCCGGCTCAGCGCACCCGCCGCGCCGCTGTCGCGCGCGCTTTGCGCGCCACGCAGAAAGGCGTCCTGGTCGAACGGCGTGTCGTCCTCGCCGAGGCCCGCACCCAGAATGCTGTGGTGACGCAGCGCCGTGTACAGCTCGCCGGTCATCGCCGTGGCGAAATCCACCACGCGCCCGTGCAGCACGTTGACCCATTTGCTGTGGGTGCCCGGCAGCAACAGCGCCGAGCGTCCCGCCAGCACCGGCTGCAGGGCAAGCGCGCCGAAGATCTCCGTCTCCTCGCCGCGCATCACGTCGGCGACGACCGTATTGCGCAGACCCGGCACCAGATGCACGCGACGGCCGCTGACGCTGTCGACGGAACCCAGCGCCACCACCACCGCGTCGATGGTGGCGGGCAGCTCCACGTAGGGCACTTCACGCCAGCCACCACGGCTGCCGACCATGCCGGAGGCCAGCACCGGCAGGTCGGGCCAGTCGGCCACGATGCCGTCCAGTGCCGCATCGAAACCGCCGACAGGCAGGTGCTGGATGCCCCACGGACGCTCGCGGGATTCCAGCACGCGGCCACCCTCGCCCATCAGGTAGGCGCGCAGGCCGGTGGTGCCCCAGTCGAGGCCGATCAAGCGCGGCCGTGGCGTACTTTCGTTCATTGTTTCGACGCGTCCTTGTGTACGGTGATGGCGGTGCCGTCGTAGTTCACGCTCTGCGCCGCCTTCGCCTCGAAATCGGTGGCGGTGGGCGTGGGGCCGGATATCCAGCGGATGTTGAACGTGCGCTGCGCGGGCATGCCCGGATAGCTGCCTTCGCGCTTGCCGATGGTCAGCGTAGCACTGGCCTCGTCATAGCTGAACGGCACGCGGGCGAACGCGCCGTGCTCGTAGTCGTAAGTGGTGCCCTGGTCCTTGTACATCGAGAACGTGCCGTTGGCGCCGGTGTAGACGAACAGCGTGATCGGCGCGTCGGGCTTCTCGTTGGTGTACTGGATGGCCGGGCCCACCGGCACGATGGCGCCGGCGCGCACGAACAACGGCATCCGATCCAGCGGCGCCTCCGCCTTGATCGTCTGGCCACCCTCGTACTGTTTACCCGTGTAGAAGTCGTACCAGTTGCTGCCCTGGGGCAGGTAGACGTCGCGGCTACGCGCCTGGTATTCGGTGACGGGCGCCACCAGGAACGACGGACCGAACAGGTACTCGTCGTTGATCTCGCGCACCTTGGCATCATTCGGGAAATCCATCACCAGGCCACGCATGATGGTGCCGTCCTTGAAATACGTATCGGCCGCCAGCGTGTAGATGTACGGCATCAGGCGATAGCGCAGCTTGTCGTACCAGGCCAGCGTGTTGTAGACGTCCGAACCGACCGGGGCGATGTTGTAGATCTCACGCAGCGGCGCCTGGCCGTGCGAGCGGAACAGCGGGCTGAACGCGCCGAACTGGAACCAGCGCACGTTGAGTTCGCGCCATTCCTGCAGATCCTTCGCGTTCGGCTTTTCGTAGCGCGGCTCCAGCGCGAAGCCGCCAATGTCGGTGGTCCAGTTGGGGATGCCCGACAGCGAGAAGTTGACGCCTGCGGAAATCTGGTCGAGCAGGTTGCTCCAGCGCGACACCACGTCGCCGCTCCAACTGGCCGCGCCGTTGCGCTGCTGACCGGCAAACGCCGAGCGGGTGAGGATGAACACGCGCTGGTCCGGGTACGACTTGCGGCTGCCCTGGTACACCGCGGTGGTGGTCATCAACGGGTACGAGTTGAAGAACGCGGCACCCGGCCCCTGTGCGGTCGGGCCCATGCGCAGCTTGCGCTCGTCGATGCTGATGTTGGACTGGATGTCCGGCTCGGTGGCGTCCATCCACCACGCGTCCATGCCCAGCTTGCCCAGGTTGTCGTTGATCTGGCGCCAGTAGATCGCGCGTGCCTCTTCGCTGTACGGGTCGTAGAACGAGTTGAGGTAACCCTTGCCGACCCAGTCCTTCTGGCCCAGCTCGACATTGCGCTTGTACATGTAGCCCTTGGCGTCGAGCTCCTTGTAATTGGCCGTGGTGGGGTAGAACTTCGGCCACACCGAGATCATGAAGTGCGCATGCAGGCCGTGCAGCGTGTCGACCAGTTTCTGCGGGTCGGGATAGCGCGCGGGGTCGAACTGCTGCGAGCCCCAGGCGTCCTCTTTCCAGTAGAACCAGTCCTGCACGATGTTGTCGAGCGGCAGGCCCAGCTTGCGATATTCCTTCACCGTGCTGATCAGATCATCGCTGGAGGCATAGTGCTCGCGGCTCTGCCAGAAGCCATACGCCCAGCGCGGCAGCATCACCGCCTTGCCGGTGACGTCGCGGTAGCCGGCGATCACGTCGTCGAGGTTGTCGCCGCCGATGAAGTAGTAATTGATCGCGTGGCCCAGCTCGGAGAACAGCGACAGCTCGCTCTGCTCGGCAGCGGGCAGCGGGTCCAGGTGATCGAGCGCGATGTAGCCCGATTGCGGCGTCCAGTCGAGGCGGATGGCGTGTTTCTCGCCGGGTTTCATTGCCACGGTGAAGTCGCGGTACCAGGGGTTCCAGTTCTGGCGCCAGTCATCCAGCACC
Source organism: Rhodanobacter ginsenosidimutans (assembly GCF_042655685.1). Classification (NCBI taxonomy): domain Bacteria; kingdom Pseudomonadati; phylum Pseudomonadota; class Gammaproteobacteria; order Lysobacterales; family Rhodanobacteraceae; genus Rhodanobacter; species Rhodanobacter ginsenosidimutans. The sequence goes on from NZ_JBHSMM010000002.1 coordinate 612,830, forward strand.
AGCTTGTCGTCGATGTACAGCTTGAAATAGCCGCTGGCGTACAGCCGGAACTTGTGCAGGCCAGCCACGTCGGAGCCCAGCGAACCTTTCCATTCCACCGTCTGACCCGGTCCGCCGGGGAGGGGGTTGCCCTGGAAATCGACACCTTGCAGCGACTTGGGCCAGTTCTTCAGATCCTTGTTGTATTCGTAATTGATCTGCGATTCGACCCGGCTGAGCTTGAGCTTGCCGTCCACGTAATAGTTGGCGGTGAGGCCGCCGGGTCTGCCGTCCGCGTCGAACACCTTCAGCTGCTTGTCGATCATCTGGTACGGGCGCGGGTCGCCGAAACGGGTGATCGAGTTGTTGTCCCACAGCACGCCGTAGTTGCGGCTGGAGACCACGAACGGAATGGCGATGTCGATGTTGTGCTGGGCCAGCTCCACGTCCTTGCCCTTGTAGTTCATCGTGCCCTTCTGGTGCTGGCCCAGACCGTAGAACGCTTCGTCGTCGGGCGAGGCGAATTCCTGGCGCACGGCGTAGAACGGCTTGCCGTCCACCTTCACCGGCGTGAAGCTGCGCCCGTCCGGCTGCTCGGCCAGGATCACCTTGCCGCTGGCGTCGAGGAAGCGCACCGCACCGGTTTTTGTCGCCACTTCAGCAGTGACCTTGGGCGTTTTCAGCAGCACGTGGCCGGCATCGGTGGCGACGGTGAACTGCTTGTCGCCACCGGTCTTCAGCGCCATCAGGCTCTTGGGCAGGTCGAAGCCGCCGGTGGGTACGGCGGTGACGTGGATGATCGAATCGTCCACCACCTGCAATCGCACTTTCTCGTCGGCGCCCACGTCCACGATGACGCCGTCGGCGATCTGCTGGAACGCGGCCTTGGTCGATGCGGCGCTGCTGTCAGCGGATGGCGCGGCGTTGCTGCTGCAGCCGGACAGGAGTCCGATCAGCAGGCATCCGACCAGCGGGTTCAGGGGAATGCGGTACATGTCAGTCTCCAATCGGTGAATCGGTTGAGAGTGGTGGGTGACTTCAATCCGTTCGCCCTGAGCGTAGGCCGAAGGCCGGAGTCGAAGGGCACGCCGGCGATGGATTGCTCGCGCTTGGCGGCGCTTCGACTCCGCCCGCTGCGCGGGCTACGCTCAGCGCGAACGGTGGAGGGCTAGGCAGCATGTCAGGAAGCGACATCGGATCAGGGCTCAATACGTCGCCAACTTCACCCGCAACACCTGCGGCTGGCTGGTGAGGTTGAGGCCGTAGTCGGTCTGGTCGCCGTTCCATTCGCGGATGAAATGCCACTGGCCGTTTTCGTCGTAGCGGCCTTCCTGCACTTTTTCCAGCAGGAAATGCTGGCCGTCGTGGCCCTTGGGCGGCATGAAGTTCACCCGCGCGTGATAGCCGGCCACCAGGTATTCGTTGTCGGCCAGTTGCACGATCACCACGCCGCCCAGCTTCTGCTCGTTGCCCTTGGGCGGGTCCATGCCGAACTGCGGCCGGCCGTAGCTCACCTGCACGCGCCAGTCGCCCAGGTCCAGGGCTTCCTCGTGGGTGTCATCCGGCTCGGAAGCACCCCACACCTTGCCCTCGAAACTCTGCTTGGCGATCAGCCCGGCCAGCGGCGCCAGCAGCTCGTAGTTGGCGGCGAACGGCTGGATGGTTTCCGGCGTGATCGCCTTGGCGCCCAGCGGCCAGTTGGAGTACTTGGTGTAATCCATGCCGAACGGCGAGAAGCCGATGCCCTGGTGGCCCAGCGTGGCGAACACGTAGCGCGCATAGGCCGTGTCGTTGCCGGTCTCGGCCACGAACAACGCGTTGTGGGGGCGGCTGTAGCGATCGAGCACGGTGGTGTATTTCTTGTACTCGCGCATGTAGATGTCGGGTGACACGAAAGCCAGCGAGGGCGCAGCGGCGCGCCAGATATCGATCACGTTGTCGGTGGGGCCACCGCTGGAATAGCCGCCGGGCGGACCGGGGTTGAACGGATCACGCAGCGCCGCGTTGGCGTACATCGGCAGGTTGTAGACGGCCTTGCCCGCGGCCGCCACTTGCTCGATGTAGTGCGCGATGGCCCAGGCGTAGGAGTATTCCGCCGCATCCTTGCCGAACACCTGGCTCCAGCTGCCGGCCGATTTGCCGGTCTTCTTCAGCACCGCGGCGGGCACCGGTGACTGCAGCAGCTTGTCGCCCGCGGCCGAGTAATCGCGATCACTGCCGTAGGTGCCCGACTCGTTTTCCACCTGCACCATGATCACCGTGTGGCGGTCGCCATCGATCTGGCGCAGGTGCTTCATCAGCGCCACGAAGGCGTTGCGATCGGCCTCCAGCGTGGCGGTGCCCAGCGGCGACAGCGAGCCCAGCGTGGAGCCGTCCTTCTTCACCACGCGCGGGTAGCGCTTGTTGTCCAGCTTCACCCACGAGGGCGCGTAGTTCGGGCCGTTGTTTTTCCAGGTGGCGAACCACAGCAGCACCAGCCGCACATCGTGCTCGCGCGCCTGCGTCACCAGCGTGTCGAGGAAGCTGAAATCGAACTGGCCCCGGGTCGGTTCCACCTGGCCCCAGCCGATCGGCACCTGCACCGTGTTGGCGTGCAGCGCCTCGATCGCCGGCCACACCGCCGGCAGCATCTGCGGCCAGCCGCTGGAGTTGTTCACCTGTGCGCCGAGGATCAGGTACGGCTTGCCATCCACCTGCAGCTGGTGGCGGCCATCGGCGGTGACCACGCGCGGCAACGGCGTGGACGCCGCCTGCACCGGGCTGGCGAGGCCCAGCGTGGCCACGCCCATGCAGAGCAGCGGCAGCAGCAGGTGACGAAGGGATCGGCGTGCGGAAATGATCATGGTTTCACCAGGGTCGGGTTTCAAAGGGCGAGGCCGGCAGGCCGTCGCGATTGATCAGGGTGGCGTGCACCGGGTTGTCGCTCCAGCCGTAGCGCACGGCGATCGGCACGCTGACGTCGGCGCTGGATACCACCACGGTGTCGCCCTCGATGAGTGCCTGGGCGGGGTGGAACTGGCGATCGGCGCCGGCCACCTGAAAGCCGCCCAGCTTGCCGCCGCGCGCGGCCAGCGTGCTGCCTTGCGTGTCGAACGAGAGGATGGCGCGCGGGCCATCGATGCGGATCGCGGTGTAGCGCGGCCCGGCATACACCAGCGTGTCGCCGTACACCACGTGCCGCGCCGCCAGCGCCAGCCGATGGCCGACGTCCTGCTTGTCGACCGGGTGGATGTCGTCGGGATTGCCGATGTCGATGGTCACCGCCTGCCCCGTGGCCGGCAGGCTCAACGCAGCCGATTGCGAGGCGCGCAGTTGTGCCCACGGACTCGATTGCGCGGTGTCCTGGCCGGAAATCCAGTTGGCCAGTTGCACCCACAGGAACGGCAGCCGCGGTTGCTGCCAGTCCGCGCGCCACGCCTTGATCATGGTGGCGAACTGGTCGCGATAACGGCTCGCATCGCCGGGGCCGGCGTTCGCCTCGCCCTGGTACCACAGCACGCCGCGCAGCGGGTAGCGGATCAGCGGGTGGATCATCTTGTTGTAGAGCAGCGTGGCCAGCTGGTTCTTGTCGTCCAGCGTGGTGATGGTCACCGTCGCCGGTACCGGGCGGAACTGCCAGTCGCCGGCCAGCGGGTGGCGCTTGCCGCCTTGCGCCTGCACGTAGAGCATGTCGGCGTCGCCATAGATGCCGCCGTAACCGCCTTCATCGGTGACCTGCAACGCGATGGTGTTGCGCCCCGCATGCAGCAGCGCCGGTGCCACGTGGTAGACGCGGGCGACGTTCCATTCGTCGCTTTCCGCGGTAACGCGCTTGCCGTTGACCCATGCCTGCGCGGTGTCGTCGAACTTGCCCAGGCCCAGCTGCACGCCATGCGCGGCTTCAGCCGCATCGAGGGTGAAGCTGGTGCGATACCAAGCCACGCCGTCCATGCCGAAATAACCGGCCTTTTCCCAGTACGCGGGCACCGCCATGGATGCCCAATCGCCGGTATCCAGCGTCGCCGCAGCCCATGATGGTTCGCCGCTGGCGTCCATCACCGGACCTTTCGCTCCGGCCCCGGCCTCGAGCCGCTTCCACGTGACCTGCGTCTTGCGTCGATCCTCCGCCGCCAGGCCGGCGGCCTGCGCGCTCACCACCGACGGCGACACGCCAGTGCTGGCCGCATCCATCCACGCCTCGATGCGGCTGCCGCCCCAGCTGCTGTGGATCATGCCGATGGGCACGCCGGTGCGCTTGCGGATGTCGCGCGCGAAGAACCAGCACACGGCGGAAAAGTCGCCCGCCGTCTGCGGCGTGGCGTGCTGCCAGCTGCCACCGGCGAGATGCTCGGACGGCTCGCCCGACCATGACTTGGGCACGGTGAAACCGCGGATGCCGGCATCGTTGGCGCGGGCGATCTCCGCCTTGGCGTTCTGCGCCTGCGACAGCTTGAATTCCATGTTCGACTGGCCCGAACAGAGCCACACGTCGCCCACCATCACGTCGCGTGCCACTTTTTTCTGCGCGCCGTCGGCGATCGTCAAGGTATACGGACCACCCGCGCCATGGGCTGGCAAGGTGGCCTTCCATTCGCCCTTCGCGCTGGCGGTGGCTTGCGTCGATGTGCCGTCGAAGGCCACCTGCACCACGCTGCCCGGCTCAGCCCAGCCCCACACGTTCAGCGGCTGGTCGCGCTGCAGTACCGCGCCGTCGGTAAACAGCAACGGGACGTCCAGCGAGGCCGCCGGCGCCGTCGCGGCGCAGGCCAGCGGGCTGCACAACAGCGCAAGCCACGCCATGTGATTCAGACGGCTATTCATCGTTTACCCCCGACCCGATCGAACACGATGGCGGCGGCCTGGTAATCACCCTTCAGGGCTAGGTCGATGCCGTGATTCATCCAGTAGGCGCCGCTGGCTTCGGCCAGCGTGCCCGCCACCGGCGCGCCATGCAGCGAACGCCAACGATAGCGCGCATCGGGGTCGAGCCCCTGCAGGCGTACACGCGGATACGGGTACTTCATCTGGCTGGCATGCAGGAAGGCGAACAGCACGGCTTGCTTGCCGTCCTGTGAAACCGACTCAGTAGCTGCATGCGGGCTGTCGTCACGCGGCGACAGCAACCGGTACAGCTTGCCCTGCTGCACGCTGGCACGGATTGCCTTGTACTCGGCCACATATTTTTTCGCGACAGCAAAGTCCTTCGCGGTCCAGTGCAGCAGGTTCGCGCCGATGCCCAGCGAACCCTGCATCGAGGACAGGAAGCGGTAATCCAGCGAGGTGCGGCGGTTGTTCACCCAGTTCGGCGAATCCGTGACCCAGGCCATCATCACGGCCGGCGCGTAGGCATAGCTGAAACCGTCCTGGATCGACAGGCGATCGAACGGGTCGGTGTTGTCGGACGTCCATACCTCATCGGTGTGGCCCAGGATGCCCAGGTCGACGCGGCCGCCGCCGCCCGAGCACGACTCGATCTCCACATTCGGATGGCGCTTGCGCAGCTCGGCCAGGATGCCGTACAGGTTGCGCACGTAGTCGACGTAGATCTTCTGCTGCTGGTCGGGCGCCACCTGCGGCCAGCCCGGCTCGGACCAGTTGCGGTTGTAATCCCACTTCAGGAACGCGATGTCGTTGTGGCTGAGCAGGTCGTCCAGCACCTTGAACACGTGGTCGCGCACGTCCTGCCGCGCCAGGTTCAGCACCAGCTGGTTGCGCCCCTCGCTGCGCGGGCGGTCGGTGAAATTCAGTACCCAATCGGGATGCGCGCGGTACAGGTCGCTGTCCGGGTTGACCATCTCGGGCTCGACCCACAGGCCGAAATCCATCTTCAGCGCGTGCACCTTGTCGATCAGCGGCTTCAGCCCGTGCGGGAATTTCTTCGGGTTGACCACCCAGTCGCCCAGCCCGGCATGGTCGTCGTTGCGGGCGCCGAACCAGCCGTCGTCCATCACGAAACGCTCTACCCCGATGCTGGCGGCCAGCTCGGCCAGATGCTCCTGGCCGGCCTGGTCGACGGCGAAGTTGGTGGCTTCCCACGAGTTGTACAGCACCGGGCGTAGCCGCGGTTTCGGATGCTGGGGCACGATCTGCGCCAGCTCGAACCGGTGCAGCAGGCGCGATGCCTCGCCGATGCCGCCGCTGGTGTAGCCGGCGTAGAAAACCGGTGTGCTCAGGGATTCGCCCGGCGCCAGCGGCCAGGCGAAATCGAACGGGTTGAAGCCGCCTGTGACCCGTACCTGATGCAGCACGCCCTGCTCCACGGTGATGCGCCAGGAGCCGCTCCAGGCCAGCGCGCCGAACCACACGTCACCGTGATCCTCGGCCCAGTCGCCGCCACGCTCGATCGCGAACCACGGGTTGTTCTCGTGGCCGGTGGAACCGCGCCGGCTTTCCAGCACGGTGTTGCCGGGCGTGATCGCGCGGGTCTGCAGCTGCCATTCGCCAGCCCAGCGGCCGGTGAGGTAACGCAGCGAATAGTCCTCGGCGGCAGGCAGGTTCCAGCTGGCCGCGGCCACGCTGTCAATCGTCACCACCTGCTTGGTGTGGTTCTCGATCAGCGCCGAGCGGCCGATGATGCCGGTGGCCGGGTCGACCACATAGTGCAGCGTCACATCCAGCGGCTGGCGGATGTCGCGCAGGTGCACGTCCAGCGTGTCGCCCTCGATCCGGTGCGACACGTAATGCAGCACCAGATCGCGATTGCCATCGGCGTAGCGCAGTTTCAGGTCCGGCTCCACGTACATGGAGCCGCCCCAGCCGGCGTATTCCTGCAGGCTGGTGCTGGTCGGCGGATCGAACGAGACATTGCCCTCGTTGGTATGCGCCGCGGGCAATGCGTCACCCGTCGACAGCCGCGCGCCCCAGTACAGCGTCTGCAACTGATCGTTCTCGTTGACGCCGAACGCGTAGGTCACCGCATCGGTATCGATGCGGAATACCCGCGTGGTGGCGTCGTAGCGGATGGTCTGCGCCTGCGCCACGGCAGCCACGCCCATCAACACGCACGCCAGCAGCAGCCGTCGCGTCGCGCACCACGATCGAGAAAAGGCGGCTGGATTCATGGTTGTTCCCCCTTCGGATCGCCGCGGAAGATACCGCGGCCACCGGTAGCAAAATACACGCGACCGAACACACGCGGGTCGCCGGTGACGTAACCCACCTCGCCGTACTGGTGCGTGTCGTCATTGATGCGCTGCCACTGCGCGCCGCCGTCGATCGAACGGAACAGTCCGCGCTGCCCCGCGATGGCACCGGCGAGGAACAGGGTGGATTCGCTGCGCCCGGGCGCGGCCTTGCCGAAGCCAAGCGACACCGCGCTGTCGATGCCATGGCTCTGTCGCAGCAAATGCCCGTCGTCACGACCATGGATCACGCCACCGCGCGCGCTGACCGCCACCAGCTCGCCCGCCTGCCCCGGCACCGCATAGACCACCGCGTTGGTGGGCCGGCGCGGCGCCTGGTACTGCTGCTTCACCGCATCACCGAACGCACCATCGATCGCGCTGAAATGCAGCCCGCCATCGTGGCTGGCGAACAGCGTGCCGGTGACGATGTCCTGCGCATAGAAACGCTGCGGGTCGACACGATCGGCCAGCACCCGTGCCGCCTTCGGCAAACCCGCTGCCGCCTGCCAATGCTTGCCCCAGTCGCGCGTGACATACGCGTTGCCCGCGTCCAGCGGAAACCACAACGCGCTGCGACCATCGGCGGCCACGGCCACCGTGCCTTCGCCCTTGCCGCCCGGCTCGCTGGCAAACGCGTGCCAGCTTTTGGCGCCATCCAGCGAATACGCGGCGCGCACCGCGTCGACCGGCCCGCGGATGCGACCCGTGCGCACCACCACCCGCGGTACGTTGCCGGCCACGTCGATGCTGTAGCCGTTGGCATAGCGCGGCGGCGAGGTGAGCTGCAGCGGCGCCACGTCGAGGTCGTCATGGCGGAAACCATCAAGGTCGCCCACCGCGCTCAGCAGGTGCGCGCCCTCGGCCGGGCTGGCCAACCCCAGCGGCACGGTTTCCTCCAGGTTGGTGTCCTGGAACCACCAGTCCACCGTGCCGCCGTGGTCGAACGCGCGCATGTTGCGCGAGGCCCAGACGCCGTAGCCGGTGACGAACATCACGTGGTCGGGATCGAACGGATCGATCACCAGGCTGCTCATCCAGTGCGGGTGATGGTCGGCGGTCCAGCGTGCATTCGAATGATCGAAGGTCGAGCGTGGAAACACCGGCTGCCAGTGCTGGCCGCCGTCGGTGCTGCGGTAGATCTCGTCGTACGGCGTGTAGTGGCAGAACGTGCTGGCCATCAGGATGCGCGGATCGTGCGCGTCCACGGTGATGTCGCCCCAGCCGAAACCGCTGGGTTTGCCGTTGCGCGGGATCGGCGTGATGTCGGCCCAGCGGCCATCGGCGGGGGTGAATTTCCACACCGCGCCGTCGTTCATGTCGTCCGGGCCGGGCTCGTCGCCGTAGGTCAGGTAGTAACTGCCGTCGGGGCTGCGGCGCATGTGCGTGGGTCGCAAGCCGATCGGCTGACCCGGCACCGCCTGCCAGCTTTTGCCGCCGTCGGTGGAGCGGAACAGGCTGGTTTCGCGGGTGGAAACGCCCGCATACAGCACCGGCGTGGGCTGGCCGGTTTTGCCGCTGGCCGGCTCGAACACCACGAACACGATGCCGATCGGCTGGCGTCGCCACTGGTTTTTTGCAGTGGAGGCGAACGAGGTTGCCACCGCGGGAAACGCGTCGACGCGCGCCCAGTGCGCCGCGTGATCGTCGCTGCGCCACAGGCCCGCATCGCGCGAGCCGAAGAAAAGGATGCGGCCATCGTGCGGGTCGACGGCGAGTCGCTCGCCATTGCCGCGGGCCAGTTCATTGCCGCCCAATTTGAACGGCAGGTCGACGCGCTGGAAGGTGGCGCCGCGATCGTGCGAGCGCAAAATCGCGCCGTTGCCGGCAGCCTCGGTCGTATAGGTGCCGGCGGCCAGATAGATCCAGCCGGTGTCGTGCGGGTCCACCGCCATGCTTTCGATCCCGGTGAGGTTGGCGTCGTCGGCGCCCAACCAGTCGGTCAGCGGTATCCATTTTTTCGCTGCATCGTCCCAGCGATACGCGCCACCAACGTCGGTGCGCGCGTAATACAAGCCTTTTTCGGCGGGATGAAAAACCAGGCCACTGACATAACCGCCACCACCGATACGCACGCTTTGCCAGTCGTAGTGCACGTCCTGCGCGACGGCGGCGAGCGGCAACAACAGACCGCAAGCCAGCAGGCAGGCAACACGCCGAAGGCGCGACAGCAGGGTGGAAGGACGATCGGGTCGGTACTGGCTCATCATCGCGTCCTGTAGAAAAAGGTGCCGACAACCCGGGAAGGGGTACGGATTGCCGACACCGTGGAGCAACGGATCAGAAACTGAACTGCGCCTTCAGGCTGAACATGCGGTCGTTGATCTGCACATCACGCGGTCGCGTATCCATGCCGAAGATCGTGGCGCGCTTGGTGTTGGTCAGGTTGACTGCCGCGGCGGTCAGCGAGAACAGGTCCGAGAAGTGATACGTGACCGACGCGTCGACCTGGCCATAAGCCTTGTCGTAGATCGGCAGGTCACCAGTACCGTTGCCGCGCGTGGTGACCACCCACTGGCTGCGCCAGTTGTAGGCAACGCGGGCGGAAATCGGGCCCTTCTCGTACATCGCCACGAGGTTGTAGCTGTTCTTCGACAGACCTTCCAACGGCACCTGCAACGGGTTGCCGTCGGTGTCCATCGCATCCGGGCTGGGCGCCTTGCTGTAGACGTAGGTGTAGTTGGCCTGAATGCCCAGTCCGTCGAAAGGCTCGGGCAGGAAGTCGAAGAAGGTCTGGTAACCCATCTCCGCACCCTTGATCACGCCGTTGTCGCCATTGACCAGGCGGGTGACGTTGTAATCATGCGTTGCGCCCAACTGGTCCACATGCGGCTCGTTGACCGAGGTGCTCTGCACGAAGCCGTCCACCGCCTTGTAGAACAGCGCGCCGTAAAGCATCTGGTTCGGCGCGATGTACCACTCCAGCGACGTGTCGTACTGCTTGGCCGTCATGGGCTTCAGGTAGGGATTGCCGCCGGCGTTGCCGGTATAGGCATTCGCGCCCGTGTCCGCATTCGGCGTGCTCAGGGTCAGCATCGGATTGAGCTGGTCGAAGCTCGGCCGCGACAAGCCCTTCGACGCGGCGAAGCGCCACTGCAAGGTGTCGGTGAGGTGGACCGTGACGTTGAGGCTGGGCAGGTAGGAGTTGTACGAGTTGTCGACGCTGAGCGGCAGCACCGCGCCGGTCGAGTCGGTCATCACGCCGTGCGTGCTGACATTCGTGCGCACCGCGCGCACGCCGACATTGCCGTCGACGGGGATGGAACCCAGCTGCGTACCGAAGTTGATCAGGGCGTAGGCGGCGTAGGTTTTCTCGCCCTGCTTGTTGGTGCCGGTGGCCGGATAGGTCAGCGGGTCGGCCATGCCGAACATGGTGCGCGAGGCATCGTAGTCGTACAGCAACGACGGGTTCGGCGCCAGGAACGAGCCGATCACGTCGGCGTCGCCATGGAAGAAATCGGCGAACGAACGCTGCACCCAGGTGGAGTTGTCGAAGTTGGACAGCGGCTGGCCGATCCATACGAAACGGTAGCCGGAGTCCTCGGTTTCCGCCTTGCGATCGGTGGTGCGCACGCCGAACTTGATCGACTGCAGGAAATCGCCGCCGAACGAATACTCGCCATCGGCACGCCAGGCGAATTCGCGCCCGCGGCTCCTGGCCCGGTTATCGAGCAGGAAGTTGAAGGCCGAGTTGGCCGGATTGGTCACGTACGCGTTGTCCACGCCCAACACCGGCGTGTGGCCACCGATGTCCTGATAGAAATACGGCGTGGTGGTGTGGGTGTTGAGGATGTAGCGGAACGTGTCGGTCTTGGCCTTGATGTACTGGAAATCGGTCTTCAAGGTGAGGTTGTTGGTGGCGTTCCACGAACCGCCCCACGAGAAGTCGGTGGTGACCGAGTGGCGCGTGGTGAGGCTGCTGTTGGAGTCGACGCTGACGCCGGCCGTTGGCGCGACGGATGGATCAGGGGCGCCATCGGCATTCACACCACCGGTACCGTTGAACGTACCGCTGATGAAGTCGCCACTCGGACCGAACTCGAACGGCTTCGTCGGATCGGGAATCATCCCGCTGGTGCCGGTATAAGCGAAGTACGAGTAATCGTTCCACTGGAACTTGTAATCCGAACGCAGCGCCTGCGCGTACAACTCGACGTCGGCATTCGGACGCCATTGCAGCGCGACGGACGTACCCAGTCGACGGCGCTGTCCCAGCGTCTCGCCGACGCCGCCGCCATGCGGCACCTGCAGCGTGCGGCCTTCGAAGCCGGGGTAATCCGCTTCCGGATAAACCTCACCCGTCGCCGGGTCGGTGGCGCCGGCGTGGATGGTGTAGAACGGCTCGGTGCTGATCACGTCCTGGCGGAACGAATGCTTCTGGTAGGCCACGTCCACCAGCAGGCCGAACTCGCCGGCGTCGGTATCCCAGCGGTTGCTGTACAGCGCGGAGGCCGAGGGGTGGCCATCCTTGATCAGGTCGCCGTAGTCGTATTCACCGGTGACCGCGATCTTCTGGCCCTCGAAATCGAACGGCTTGTGCGTGCGCAGGTTCACCGTGCCACCGAGGCCGCCCTCGATGATTTCCGCGGACGGGTTCTTGTACACGTCGATACCGGCCAGCAGTTCGGACGGCACGTCCTCGAAGCTCAACGCGCGCCCACCGTTGGCGGTGAAGGCGTCACGGCCGTTGATCTCGGTGCGCACCTGGGTCAGGCCGCGGATGGCGATGGTGCTGCCCTCGCCGTAGTTGCGATCGATCTGGATGCCGGTGATGCGCTGCAGTGCCTCGGCCACGTTGCTGTCGGGCAGTTTGCCGATGTCCTCGGCCACGATCGAATCGACGATCTGATCCGCGTTCTGCTTGATCGAGATCGCCGACGCCATGCTGGCGCGCACGCCGGTGACGGTGACTGCACTGAGACTGGTGGTTTCCTGTTTGGCCGCGTGCTTCTGCGTCTGCTGCGGTGCGGTCTGGTCGGTGGTCGCGCCGGTGGTCGTGTCGGCCTGTTGCGCCCACACCGCCGCCGGCATGGAGAACATCGCCACGCTCATCGCGATGGCCATCGAAAGGCCGCTGCGGCGCAATGGCACCGCGTCGAACCGCCTGGATTTGTCGCTGTCTTGCCTGTTCATCTGATATTTCTTCCCGAAGAATTTGGATTGCTGCGGCAGTGATCTGCGCATGCATGTCGCCGATGGCGATGGCACCAACCTGGCGTACATCTCCGGGTTGCGTCAGCGCCCTGCCCGTCCCCTGGTGCTCACTGAAGAACATTCGGTGCACTGGCAGCGCACGCATGCTGGAGGGAGCGCAACACGGGTGCAATTACGAAATCAGCGATTCGAGTGACGTTTCTTCATTTGCATCCGCCGCAAAACACAAGGTGAATCCACCGCATTGGCCCGCACGAAATCCCCGCGAAACACGGCGATCCGAATGCTTTGCGAGCCGGGGGTGATCGACCGACCGTCGTATGCGTTGCGCCGCACGAGGGCGAAGACGGCGACACAACGTCACGCCAACTATTTGCCCATCACCCTCGCCAGGCCCGCGACCTTCCTGCCGAACGCCGCATCGCCGCCGGTAGCGCGCAAGCTTTGCGATGCGTTGTCCCAGTGCAGTGCCGTGGTGGTGCCCTGCCCTTTTTGATACGCGTACGAAGTGCCGTCGTCGTCATACAGCGCGAACTCGGCGTCGCTGCCGGGGTAGACGCGAATCTCGCTGATCGATTGCTTCGAAGCGGTGGACTGGACGTCCGAACCCAAGGGCACGATCGAACCGGCGCGCACGAACACGGGAATCTGGTCGATGGGTGCGGCCACTTTCACCCAGCGTCCGCCGGCCAGCTTTTCGTTGGTCCAGAAGTTGTACCAGTCGCTGCCGGCAGGCAAATAGACGTCTTTTTCGGTCTGGCCCTGCTCGGTGATCGGTGCCACCAGGAACGCGGGGCCGAACATGTATTGCGTGCCGATGTCGGCGACGTTGGGGTCGTCCGGAAAATCCATCCACAGCGGTCGCATGAACGGCGCGCCGGTGTCGTAGGTCTTCTTGGCCAGGCTGTAGATGTACGGGATCAGGCGATAGCGAAGCTTGTCGTACTTCGCCATGACCGCCTCAGCCTCATGGCCGAACGCCCAGATTTCCGTGTGCTTGCGGCTGCCGTGGATGCGCAGCGTGGGCAGGAAAGTGCCGTACTCGAACCAGCGCGTCAGCAGTTCGGGGTAGTCGTTGTTCTGCCCCACCACGTCGCGTGCGTCGGAGGGATCGAGCAACGGATTTTTGGTGGCGCTGGTAGTCTGCGGCAGCCATTGCCAGCCGCCGATGTCGTTGCCCCAATAGGCAATGCCCGACGCGGTCATGTTGAGGCCGGTGGGAATCTGGCGGCGCAGCGCTTCCCAGCTCGGGTCGACATCCGACGACCAGAACAGCGCGCCGGTGCGCTGTGAACCCAGGTACGCCGCGCGGGAAAGAATCAGCACGCGCTCGTCCGGTTTCCAGGCACGCATGCCCTTGGCCACGCTTTCCACGTGCAGCAGCGGGAACACGTTGTGGTAGCGGTCGCCGGAGCCGATCGAGAAGAAATAGCCGTCCGGCACCAGGTCGGGCTCGGTTTCGTCCAGCCACGGGTAGTCGAAGCCGTGCGACAGGATGTTGTCGCGCATGTGCGTCCAAAACCACTGGCGCGCGGCCGGGTTGGTCGCGTCGATCAGCGCACCGGCGCGATCGGAACGGAACGGCAGGCCGTCAACCGTCTTGCCGTTCTTGTCCTTCAGGAAATAGCCCTTGGTGTCGAGCTCCTTGAAATAGCGGCTGGAACGCTCGAAGCGCGGCCACACCGACACGATGGATTTCATGCCCATCGCGTGCAGTTGTCGGTTCATGCCATCGGGGTCGGGGAACTCCGCCGGGTTGATGTCCATCTGGCCCATGCGCGTCCAGTAGAACCAGTCGAGCACCATCACGTCGAGCGGATAGTTTTTCTCGCGATAGGTCCGTGCCACGCGCAGGATCTCGTCCTGGCTGCTGTAGCGCGCCTTGGACTGGATCAGGCCGAACGCCGCCTTGGGCGGGATCGGCGTCTTGCCGGTCACCCGCGCGTAAGCCGAGTAGATCTGCTCCGGCGTGTCGCCGGTGATGACGAAGAAGCTGACGCGCTCACCCACCTTCGACTGGAACCGGGTGTGACCGTTGATGCCGGCCACGAAGCGCGTCTCCGACGGGTTGTCCCAGATGATGCCGTAGCCCTTCGACGAAACCATGAAGGGCACGCATACGGTTTCGCCGCTGGGCGCGTCGTACCAGTGCTTGCAGTCGATCACGCGGCCGCGCAGGTCGAGCGGCCCCAGGCTCTCCTGGTTCTGGCCCATGCCGTAATAGTGCTCATCGGCGGGCGCCTTGAAGGTGGCGCCCACCTGATAGGTGGCCTCGCCTGCCACCTCATGCGGCGACATCTCCCAACCGGTCAGGTCGACGACCGTCACGCCGCTGGCGTTCTTCACCTGCAGGCTCACCGACGCCAGCTGCGGCGCGAAATAGCGATCGGTGATCGCCGGCGCGCGCGGCGGCGGTGGCGCGTCCACATGCAGGGTCAACGCGGCGGACGCGAAGGTGTCGCCACTGGCATCACGGGTTTGCTTGAAGGTCGAGCTGTCGGCGTGGTCGGCAAGAATCCCGTAACCGGGCGCCGCCAGCACCTGCGCCTTGTCGGCGGCAATCGTCACGTGGACGACGTTCGGGCCATACGCCTCGACGCTTACCCACGCACCATGGCGGTCAAGCGCAACCCTCTCGGCGGCATCGACCGTGGCCACCGTGGCGACAAGGGCCAAGGCCAGGCTGAACAGGGCAATTCTGGAAATTCGCACGGCATCCCCCAACGCTGCTACGGATGCGCGCCACCAGGCGCACATCGGAATGCCTGTCTATTTATCATACAAATAGGCCGTACCCGCTCCGCTGCCCCGCTTTCGGCAAAATTCGTTACGCGGGTTGGGGGATTTGATAAAGACCGGGATTTCGCGGCACGTCGTGCAACGAGTACAGACGGGCTTGCCTGGAACACACCCTGTGGGAGCGCCTTCAGCCCCGATGCGCTTGATGTTTGTAGGAGCGACTTCAGTCGCGACGCTTCTTGTTGGTCGAGCAGATCAAAGGCTTTCGATCGCCTGCGGCGCTCGAGTCACTTTTCTCTTGCGTGGTGTATGGACCGGAGACACAGGTAACAGATGTGCCAGGACATGGGTTACACCTCGCTGCTGATTTCTGACGCGGTCGAGGTGCCACTTCATGCCCTGGAAGGAAACCACATCCATGACCCTGCGTACC